>CAZQRA010000006.1:73442-91154 GCA_964595575.1 uncultured Gaiellales bacterium | reverse complement strand
CGTCGATGAAGAGGATGATGTCGCCCCGCTGGGTGATCTCCTTCATCACCTTCTTCAGGCGCTCCTCGAACTCGCCCCGGTACTTGGAGCCGGCCACCAGGGCAGCCAGGTCGAGGGTGTAGATCTGCTTGCCCTTGAGCAGCTCGGGCACGTTGCCGGCGGCGATGCGCTGGGCCAGGCCCTCCACCACGGCGGTCTTGCCCACCCCCGGCTCGCCCACGAGCACGGGGTTGTTCTTGGTGCGCCGCGAGAGGATCTGCATGACCCGCTCGATCTCGGTCTGGCGCCCCACCACCGGGTCGAGCTTGCCCTCGGCCGCCTGCCGGGTGAGGTTGCGCCCGAACTGGTCGAGCAGCTTGGACGACTTCTGCTTCTCCGCCGCCGACATGCCCGGCCCCTGCTGGCGCCGGCCGGGCCCGGACAGCATGCGGATGATCTCGTTGCGGATCTTCTCCGCATCGGCGTCGAAGTCGAGGAGGATGCGGGCAGCCACCCCCTCGTTCTCGCGCACGAGCCCGAGCAGGATGTGCTCGGTGCCGATGTAGTTGTGGCCCAGGGACAAGGCCTCCCTGAGCGCCAGCTCGAGCACCTTCTTGGCCCGAGGCGTGAACGGGATCTGCCCGGTCGTCACCTCGTCGCCCTGGCCCACGATGCGCGCGACCTGCGCCCGCACCTCCTCCACGGTGATGTCGAGCGACTCGAGCACGCGCGCAGCCAGGCCTTCCTCCTCGCGGAGCAGCCCGAGCAGGATGTGCTCGGTGCCGATGTAGTTGTGCTTGAGCGCCCGCGCCTCGTCTTGGGCGAGGACGACTACCTGTCGTGCACGCTCTGTGAACCTCTCGAACACCTTGCTCTCGGCCCCCCTTCGGCCGCTCGACTTCCGTACGCCTATGGTAGCCGACGCCTGACAGGGCAGCGCGCCTGGGAGGCCACCGCGACCGGCCTCTTCGCTACCCTGTCGGCCCTGTGACCGCCGCGACCGGGAAGCGGAAGGCGCTCGTCACCGGTGGCGCCGGCTTCATCGGCTCTCACCTCTGCGAGCTCCTCTTGAGCCAGGGCCTGGAGGTGTACGTCCTCGACGACCTCTCCACCGGCTCCCTGGCCAACGTGGAGCACCTGCGCGGCCACCCTCGCTTCCACCTCGTCGTGGACTCGGTGCTCTCCCCGGCCATCGTCAACGAGCTCGTGTACAAGTGCGATGTCGTCTACCACCTGGCGGCGGCGGTGGGAGTGCGCCTCATCGTCGAGCAGCCGGTGAAGACTTTGGTCACCAACCTCCAGGGGACGGAGATCGTGCTCGAGCACTGCAACCGCTTCGGCAAGCGGGTGCTCATCGCCTCCACCTCCGAGGTCTACGGCGACCACCGGGAGGAGCGACCGTTGGTCGAGGACGACCGGCGGGTGTACGGCCCCACCACCCAGCGGCGGTGGGCCTATGCCGACTCCAAGGCCATGGACGAGTTCCTGGCCCTCGCCCACCACTACGAGCGGGGCCTCGACTGCGTCATCGCCCGCCTCTTCAACACCGTCGGCCCCCGTCAGAGCGGCCAATACGGCATGGTCGTGCCCCGCTTCGTGGAGCGGGCGCTGCGGGACGAGCCGCTCGAGATCTTCGGCGACGGCACCCAGACCCGCTGCTTCTGCCACGTCCGGGATACGGTGCGAGCGCTGGTGGGGCTGATGGAGCATGGCGCCTCCGGGGAGATCTACAACGTGGGCTCGACGACGCCCGTCCGCATCGTCGACCTTGCCCGCAAGGTGATCGACCGCGTGGGCTCGAGTTCCACCCTCGTGTTCGTCCCCTTCGAGCAGGCCTACGGCGCCGGCATCGAGGACATGCTCCACCGCATCCCCTGCATCGACAAGATCCGGGCCGCCATCGGCTGGGAGCCCACCCTCGACCTGGACGCCATCCTCGCCGACGTCATCGCCTCCAAGCGAGACGCCCTCTCGCTGCCGGTGGCGGGCTGACGCTCCCCTCCTCCTCTCACCGGGTCGAAGGAGAAAGCTCCGCCGCCGCCCTTCGGGGCGGCCTCGGGGGTGATCGAGACCGAGACGCCCTTCGTCTCCTGCCGGGATCGACACCGGTGTCGAAACCCCTGGACTGCGACCACTCGTCCTGCTTCGCCCTCTCGAGCGGCCTAGGCTCCAGCGGTCGCGCGAAGTAGCCTACGAGCGCCATGGCTTCATCCCCCGAGCAGAGCTCGTGACCGCCCTTTCGGGCTGGGCGGCGGAGTCGATGGCCGGCGCCGCGCGGCTTGCCGCTGAGGTCGCCATTGCTCTGCTGCGACTGGCGTGGGGCGTAGCGCCCAGACTCAAGGCACGGCGCCTCGCCGCCGGTGCGAGGCCGTCAAGGGCGACCGTGTGGACGCGGCGAGCCGAGCAAAGGCTCTCCGCTCTCCAGGTCGAGCTCGTGCGGCTTCGCGAGGCGGCCGCAGCCTTCGCCGACATCGAGCGCGAGGCTCGGGCCGTGGCAGAGGCTTGGGTCGGGAGCGATAGGCAGCGAGCTCGCCAGCTCGAGCGCTGGGCGCGGGAGTCCTCCTCCCTCGCCTTCAGCGAGGAGCGATGGCTCGTTCTCACCCTCCGCTGGCGGGAGCGGCAGGCACGAGAAGGGGGGAACAAGCTCGCACCCGATCTCGAGGCATGGCTCGCGGCGCAGCTTCTCGGCTAGGTCCAACGGGGGCAGGAACGCCTGGCGCAACTCCGTCGCCGGCTCGAGGAGAGCAACGGGGAGGGCAAGGCGGAGGTAGGGCTGCCGCTGGCTCGACTGGGAGGGCAGGCGCGGCGGGCCCTCCTCGGCCTCGTTATGGTGGGCGCGGTCTCCTTCTCGGTGAGTAGCGACGGAGCGGTACTCCCGGCCCTCGGCTGGGGAGCGCTCAACCTCCTCGCCGCGCTAGGCGTGAGCGCCCTCGTCCACGAGGTCGAAGGGCTGCCCCGCCAAGCCGCCTTCTCGGTTTCGGAGCCGATCGGGCGCCGGCTCGTGCAATACCTAGGAGGCCCGACGGCAGCTACCCGGGAAGCAGGGGGAGAGGTCTCGCCGCCCCTTTCCTTGGAGAGGGCTATGCACTTCGGAAGCGTGACTCCCGCGGTCTCAGGTACCAGCTCGGCCCTGGCGTCCTGGCTTGCCCTCCTCCTGTTGATCGGCGGAGTGGCTGCGGGACTGAGCACCGGCTACGACCGCTGGTCGCAAGCGGGCTCGCTCGAGCCGGTCGGCCTCGCTGCCCTCATCTCGGGGATCTACGCCGGCGCCCTCGTCGTCGCCGCCCTTGCCGACCGGCTGCTCACGCGTTTCTGGGCACTGAGGGAAGGAGTCGCCCTCGCTTCCGTGGCTGCGGCCCTGGCCGCCACCTTGGCAGTCGCCTTGGTCGAGCTCGGCCGGTACGAGGACGCGCGGGTGTTCCGCAACCCTAACGCGGTCAGCATCGGCGGCCCCGCCTTCCGCTCCTTCGTGCGGCCCACCGATCGCGTCGTCCCCTCCTGGCGAGCGGTCGCCCCCGTAGCCGTGTCGTCCTTCGATGTCGGCGTGCGAGTCGCCGGCCCCTCGCGCCCTCTGGGCGCGCGCCGCCTATGGCTCCGCCGCACCTCGCGTACGCAGGCGGCCTGGTCGACCCGGCCGGGGTACACCTACTGCTTCGCAGCCCGGTCCCGCTCCCGCCGCTACGGCGTCTCTCCTTGGAGCCGCGAGCGGTGCCTGACGGTGCCCCTCGATGATCGCGCCCTGGCACGTCGGGGCAGGTGGAGATCCCTCTCCGGTCGACGCTTCTTCTCGAGCACCTTGACGCAGACAGACCAGAAGGGCGCGGCCTTGACCCGCGTCGTCTCTGCTCGCCGGCTAGCCCTGGTCGCTCTGCGTTGCCGAGCCTGTGGAGCCGTGCACGTGTACCTCGGACGGAAGAGAGTTGCCCGCGTCGACCTGCGGAGCGGCGGACGACCACGGATCCAGATCCTCCCGGTCGCCACGTGGTCGAGACCCCGGCACGGCCTGCTCAAGGTGATCGCCGTCTCGCCAGGACGGACGGTGGCCGTCGACGGCCTCGCGGTCAGCCTCCTTCCGCCACCTGCGCCCTAGGCGTGGTGCCGCTCCTCCTAGGCACAGGAGGCCCCGCCGCGCGGGTCACAAGGAGCCGCCGGTCGAGCGCAGGTGGCCGTTCGCTCCGATCAGCCCGAGTTCTTGCTCTCGCGCCGGCGCAGGAACAGGCCTAGAGCGACAAGGGCAGCGCTCAGGGCAAGCGTCCCTGCGAGCGAGAGGCCGGTGAACGGCAGCTGGCCTTCGGCCTTCACCGGCCGGGGCTTCGCGGTCGGCCTCTTCACCGTCGTCTGCACCCGCTGCCCGGCCCGCTCGCGCGCCCTCTGAGCCCCCTGGGCGCCCAGCGTGGCGCCGGTTGTAGGCTTGCTCCTGGGGCGCGTCTGGGTCGGGCCCTGGGGAAGCGAGCTCTGACGGTACTGGTCCGAGGCGGAGCTCCTCGCCAGGGTACGCGGCTCGCTGGAAACGACCATGCGCTTGACTACCTCGACCGTTCGGTAGGAGGCGGAGGCCGCGTACCCAAGCCCGCCGAAGGACACGAGCGAGCCGAGGGCGAAGGTCGTCGCGGCCGCCGCGAAGGCAAGGCGAGAGCGACGACGCGCCGGCGACGCGCCCACGCGGGCGCTGATCGAGGCAACGAGATCGGGAGGTGGTAGCGGCCGAGCCCGCCGGAGCAGCCTCTCGACCTCGTCGGAGCTTCCTCGTCTGAAGAATCCCATCAGATCCCTCCCCTGTAGCCGGCGCTCGCTGTGCCGATTGCCATGGTCTACCTCCTACTACCGCCGCGGGCCGCAGATTCTTACCGGGCTCGGCCGCAGAGTGGCCGAGCCCACGGGCACACTGTGCCCGACCTATCCCGGACGACCGAGGAGGCATCCAGTGCAGATGATCCTCGCCAGCGCGCTCTTGCCCGGCTTCCGGGCCACGCCGGGGAGGCCCGCTCCGTGACCAAGGCGGCGAGAGCACTGGGCCACGTGGCGTCGCCCCCAGCCGAGGTGGGGGCGGCCGCCGCCGACGGCGGAGGAGGGCAGGGGCTTCCGACACGAGCCGCCCCCTACCTCCTCGTCCTCCTCCTCGCCCTGCTCCTGCCCGCCGACCAAGGCGGCTACTTCCCCACCGCCTGGGGCTGGAGCTCCCTCGTCCTGATCTGGCTTCTAGCCCTGTGGGCCATCTTCACGCGGCGCTGGGAGGTGGGCCGGCTCGACCTGGCTCTGCTCGCCCTGCTCGCCGCTCTCTTCGGCTGGACGGCTCTCTCCCTTCTTTGGTCCACGGCTCCCGGCCAGACGGTGCTCGAGGTGGAGCGCTCCCTCCTCTACGTCGTATCCCTCGCCGCCCTTCTCCTTTTCGTCTCGCGACAGGCGCTGCCGGCGCTTGCGGGCAGCCTCCTTGCCGCCCTTACCGCCGTGGCCGGCTACGGCCTTGCCACCCGCCTCTTCCCGGACCGCCTCGGCGTGTACGACCCCGTGGCCGTCTACCGCTTGTCGGAGCCCATCGGCTACTGGAACGGACTCGGCGTCCTCGTTGCCATGGCCGCCGTCCTCGCTCTCGGCCTAGCCGCCCAGGCTCGGTCGCTCCTCGCGCGGGCAGGGGCCGCAGCCGCCTTGCCTCTCCATCTCTCGACCCTCTACTTCACCTTCTCGCGCGCCGCCTGGATCGCCCTTGCCCTCGGCCTACTCCTCGCCCTTGCCGCCAGCCCGCACCGGCTGCGCCTGCTCGTCACCGCCCTCGTCGGAGGCCCGGCGCCGGCCCTGGCCGTGTGGCTCTCTGCCCGCTCGACCGCCCTCACCCATCAGGGCTCCCCGCTGGCCGAGGCGACCCGAGCGGGGCATCGACTCGCAGCGCTCCTCCTCGCGCTGGCGCTGGCAGGCGCCTTCGGCCTCGCTCTCCTCGTCGCCCTCGAGCGGCGGCTGAGGCTTGGCCTCCGTCCCAGGCGGGCCTTCGCCGGTCTTGTCCTGCTCGCTGTTGCCCTTGCTCTGGCTGCTCTCTTCTCCCGCTACGGAAGCCCCCCTACCCTGGCCGAGAAGGGCTACCGTGCCTTCACCGCCCCACCCCCCCAGATCGGCCCTGATCTCAACGAGCGCCTGTTCTCCCTCTCCGGCAACGGCCGCGCTGACCTGTGGCAGGTGGCCTGGAGCCAGTACCGGTCACACCCCTGGCTCGGTGCTGGTGCCGGCAGCTACGAGCGCGCCTGGCTCAAGGACGAGCGCTCCACCTTCAAGGTACGGGACGCCCACGGTCTCTACCTGGAGACCCTGGCCGAGCTGGGGCCAGCGGGGCTCGCCCTCCTCGTCGGCGGCCTCGCCCTGCCTCTCCTGGCCGGCTGGCGGGCCCGCCGTCAGCCCCTCGTCCCCGCCCTGGTCGGCGCTTACTGCGTCTTCCTCCTCCACGCCGCCGTCGACTGGGATTGGGAGCTGGGAGGCGTGACCGCCACCGCTCTCCTCCTCGCTTCCCTGCTCACGGCCTCCGCGCGCCCACCTTCCAGCGCGCGGCCCCTTCCCACGCCGGTGCGAGCTGCCCTGCTTACCCTACTCGTCCCCCTCGCCTTCCTTGCCGTGGCCGGGCTGGTCGGAAACGGCGCCCTGGCCGCCGCCGAGGAAGCGGTGGCAGCCAAGCGCTGGCAGGAGGCCGAGCGGGAGGCGCGGAGAGCAGAGCCCTGGATGCCGTGGTCGGCGCAGCCGCTCGTCCTGCGCGGCCAGGCCGAGCTCGGGGCCGGTCGGCTTGCGGCCGCCCGCGCCAGCTTCCGACGGGCCGTGGCCAGGGATGCCGACAACTGGCAAGGCTGGCTTGGACTCGCCCTGGTCAGCCGCGGCCGAGAGCGGCACGCTGCCCTCCTCCGCGCCTTCGCCCTCAACCGACACCATCCGGCCATCCTGCGCCTGCGAGGGAAGGCTGGAGTGGCGAGGGGCTCGACTTCCTCCCGTCCAGCCCCTACAGTGGGCGGTAAGGGATGACCCGCCATCACGACCCTCTCCGCGACCCCGCCCCCCTTATCCGGAGGGTGTACGCCTACATCGCGTACCGGATCGGGGACGGCCCCGATGCCGAGGACCTGACCCACGACGTCTTCGAGCGCGCCCTCCGCTACCGGGGAAGCTACGACCCTTCCAAGGGAAAGCCCCTGCAGTGGCTGCTTGGCATCGCCCGCCGCGTGATCGACGACCGGGGCACGTCTCGCCTCCTCGGAGAAGCTGCAGACGCCGATCGAGCCGGCTCTTCGGAGATGGAAGAGGAGGCGGCGCGCCGCCTCGATCTCCATGCCGCGCTCGCTCGCCTGACCGGGCGAGAGCGTGACCTTCTCGCCCTCCGCTACGGAGCCGATCTCAGCTCGCGGCAGATAGCCGAGATCGTGGGCCTGAGCGCGAACGCGGTCGAGGTAGCGCTCCACCGCGCTCGGGCCCGCCTTCGTGCCGAGCTCTCCGGAGAGCAGCCGCTCCTCGAGCAAGCCGCGGCCCGCCCTCGCACCTCGCCCACGCAGCCGGAGCCGCTGGGCTAGGGTCGCCCCAAGCGGCCGGGAGCGACGAGACTCTCCCAGCGGGACCTTCCAGCCGAGCCCGGCTTGGCCAAGCCGGGCTTGCCAAAAGCAGAGAGTGCGCCTAAAGTGAGGGGCAAGTCGCCCGTTTGGTTGGGGAGAGCTACCGGGGGAAGGGCTACTGGGGGAGAGCATGGACCAGCCCGCTGGAGACGTTAGGAGCCGCGTGACGAAGCTACGACGAGCTACGGACAGCGGCTGCAACGGAAGGGCACCGGGGGCGAGCCACGCCGTGCGGCCTTTCAGGGGAAGGCGAGCTCCACACCGCCCTCAGGCGGCCGCGCGGGAGGGGCGAAGGCAGCTTGTCGATCGGGCCCTCATCGCTGCGGACATGCTCGCCCTCGTCACCGCCTTCCTGTTGACCGAGGCCCTCTTCGGCGGACTCGGCGACTCCTCCGGGGCCCTCTCGGGCGTCCTCGAGCTAGCCGTGTTCGCAGCTACTTTGCCGCTCTGGGTCGTCGGGGCCGGTCTTGTCCGCCTGTATGGCCGAGATGCCGAGCGTACCGACCACTCCACGCTGCACGAGGTCGTGAGCGTCCTCCACCTCGCGACGGGCGGAGTCTGGGCCGTGTTCGTCTTCGCCTGGCTGAGCAGCCTCATCGAGCCCGCGGCAGGCAAGCTGGCAGTCTTCTGGTCCCTGGCCCTCGGGCTGGTGCTCCCCAGCCGAGCGGCAGCCCGCGCCTTCGCCCGTCGGCGCTCTACCTACAGGGTCAACACGCTCATCCTGGGCGCCGGCGACGTGGGCCAGCTGATCGCCCGCAAGATCATCCTACATCCCGAGTACGGGATCAACCTGGTGGGGTTCGTCGACACCCACCCCAAGGAGCTACGGCGCGAGCTCTGTCATCTCGAGGTGCTCGGCACCTTCGACGAGATCACCGACGTCGTCCGCCGCCATCGCGTCGAGCGCGTCGTCGTGGCGTTCTCCGGCGAGAGGCCCGAGGAGGTTGTCCAGGTCGTTCGGGATCTACGGGGCCTCGGGGTCTGGGTGGACGTGGTACCCCGTCTGTTCGAGGCCCTGGGCCCAGGGCTGGGACTCCACGCAGTCGAGGGGTTGCCCCTCGTCAGCCTGAGCCCGGTGCGGCGTTCTCGGCCGGCGCTGGCCGCTAAGCGCGGCCTCGACCTGGTCCTGGCCAGCATCGGCTTGTTCGCCACAGCTCCCCTCTTCGCCGTCCTCGCTGTGCTCATCAAGCTCGAGTCTCCCGGCCCCGTGCTCTTTCGACAGGCACGTCTGGGCCAAGGCATGCGCGAGTTCACCATCTTGAAGTTTCGAACGATGAAGGTCGACTCCCACGACGGCCCCCACCGCGCCTACGTAGCCCAGGTCATGGACAGTCGTGCTTCCCCGAGCGCGAACAACCTCTACAAGCTCGACCGCAGCGAGTGCGTCACCCGCGTGGGAGCCTGGCTCCGCAAGACGAGCCTGGACGAGCTACCTCAGCTTTGGAATGTCCTCCGGGGAGATATGTCCTTGGTGGGCCCCAGGCCCTGCCTTCCCTACGAGACGGAGCTCTACGAGCCCCACCACTTCGAGCGCTTCTCGGTGCCTGCCGGCATCACCGGCCTGTGGCAGGTGACAGCCCGGGCGCGCTCCACGATGAAGGAGGCCTTGGACCTCGACGTGGCCTACGCCCGGGGCTGGTCTCTGCGCCTCGATCTCGAGCTTCTCCTGCGAACGCCTCTCTCCCTGCTCCGCCCCGGAACCGTATGAGGTCGGGAAGCAGGAGAGGAGCGTGCGGCCCCGGAGGGCCCGTGCGCGTGGCCGTGGTCGGGCTCGGGTACTGGGGGCCGAACCTGGCCCGCAACATCGACGACCTTCCGGAGGCCGAGCTTGCCGCCCTCTGCGACATGCGCCCGGAAGCCCTGGCCGCAGCCGCTCGGCGCTGGCCCCAGGCCCGCCGATGCTCGAGCTACGAGGACATCCTGGCCGATCCTACGGTCGACGCCGTGGTCATTGCTACGCCTGTCTCGACCCACTTCGAGCTGGCGGCTGCCGCCCTCGCCGCCGGCAAGCACGTGTTGGTGGAGAAGCCCCTGGCCGAGTCGTCGCTCGAAGCCGAGACCTTGATCGGGCTAGCGAGGGAGCAGGAGCTCGTGCTCATGCCCGGCCTCACCTTCCTCTACAGCCCCCCAGTGCTCAAGGTCAAGGAGATGATCGAGGCGGGCGACCTGGGAGAGATCTACTTCATCTCCTCGAGCAGGGTAAACCTCGGCCTCCACCAGCCGGACGTGAGCGTGGTCTGGGACCTGGGCCCCCACGACTTCTCCATCCTCCGCTACTGGCTGGGCGAGGCGCCGAGCCGAATCGCAGCTACGGCGCGGGCGTGCGTGATGCCGGGCGTGCCCGACGTCGCCTTCGTAACGCTTGGCTTTCCCTCGGGGACCATCGCCCAGGTCGAGCTCGCTTGGCTCGCCCCCACCAAGCTTCGCCGCACCGCCGTCGTCGGCTCGCAGAGGATGGTGGTCTACGACGACACGAGCCCTGAGCCGGTGCGCGTCTTCGACGCCGGCGCGAGCTTCCGGAACCCCGAGACCTTCGGCGAGTACCGGCTGACGTACCGCAGCGGAGACATCGTATCCCCCAAGATCGATGCCACGGAGCCGCTCTACCTCGAGCTGGCCGATTTCTGCGCCGCCGTGCTCGGCACGGGCCAGCCGCGGGCGACGGCCGAGATCGGCCTGGAGATCGTGCGCATGATCGAGGCTGCCAATGCCTCGCTCGAGCTCGGCGGCGCTCCCGTCGCCCTCGAGCGGTCGGGAGAGGCCCACCTCGCATCTCGAGCGGAGGCCGGGCGATGAGCGTCACCATCGACGGGAGATCGGGGCGGGGCGCCCCCAGGCCCCAAGCCCATCTCAGGGACGAGCCGACGGGGAGCGAGACGGGCAGAGGGTGGGCCGGGACCGCCGTTCTCGGCGCTGGGCCGGCCGGGCTGACCGCGGCCTACGTCCTCGGCCGTCGCGGCCAGCGGCCGGCCGCCGTGTTCGAGGCGGACGGAAGCGTGGGGGGACTGGCAAAGACGGTCGAGGTGAACGGCTTTCGCTTCGACCTGGGAGGGCACCGGTTCTTCACCAAGCTCCAGCCTGTCCAGCGCTTCTGGGAGGAACTCCTGGGCGAGGAGTTTCTCCACCGCCAACGCCTCTCCCGCATCTACTACCGGAACAGGTTCTTCGACTACCCCATGAACGTGCGCGATGTGGTCGAGGGTCTAGGCATCTGGGAGTCGACCCTCTGCGCCCTCTCCTACTTGGCCGCCTTCCCTCGCCGACACCGCCCGGCAGAGACCTTCGAAGAGTGGGTCACGGCCCGTTTCGGCCGGCGTCTCTACGACACCTTCTTTCGCTCCTACACCCAGAAGGTGTGGGGGATCCCAGGCTCGGAGATCCGTTCCCAGTGGGCGGCGCAGCGGATCAAGAACTTCTCCTTCGCCAAGGCGGTACTGGCCATGCTCGGCCTGCAGCGCCGCCAGGTCACGACCCTCATCGAGGAGTTCCGGTACCCGCGACTCGGCCCCGGCCAGCTGTGGGAGACGGTGGCGGCACGCGTGACCGAGATGGGTATTCCCATTCACCTCGGACATCGCTGCCGAGCAGTGCGGCACAGGGCAGGTCGGGCGCAGAGCGTCGTCGTGCGGCACAACGGGGACGAGCACGAGTACGAGGTGGAGGCGGTGCTCTCGAGCATTCCCCTCAGCGAGCTCGTGCTGTGCCTCGAGCCGCAAGCGCCGGAGCCCGTGCGGGCGGCGGCGGCGCAGCTCCGCTACCGCGATCTCGTGGTGGTAGCCCTCATGACCAGCGAGCCGCAGCCTTTCGCGGATAACTGGATCTACATCCACGATCCTCGGACACGGGCCGGCCGGGTACAGAACTACGGAGCCTGGAGCGAGGCCATGGTGCCTGCGGGAACGACCTGCCTCGGGGTGGAGTACTTCTGCTTCCAGGGGGATGACATCTGGAACATGTCCACCCAACAGGCCGTCGAGCTAGCGAAGGCAGAGCTCGCCCGCATCGGCCTCATCGATCCCGGCAAGGTGTTCGACGGAGTGAAGGTGCTGGTGCCCAAGGCCTACCCCATGTACGACGACGCGTACGAGCAAGCCGTGGCCACGATCCGGAGCTACCTCGAGGGCTTCTCCAACCTGAAGACCTTCGGCCGCAACGGGCTTCACCGCTACAACAACCAGGACCACTCCATGTGGACGGCGGTGCTGGCTACCCTCAACCTCCTGGAGGGGACTGCCTACGACATCTGGTCTGTCAACACCGAGGCTGTCTACCTGGAGGAGGGGTCGGCAGTCGACTCCGCCCTCCACTTCGACTTGACCGCTGCCGAGGTTTACCCGGCAGGGAGGTAGAAAGCGCGGGAGAGTGCTCCCCTGGGCAGCCGGGATCGCTCCGGCGCCAGGGTGAAGCCAATACTCTGCCCGCAGGCGTGGGCACTAGGCAGGCCCACGCCGGCGGGAGGACCGGTTACCGGAAGGCCCTCCTCAGGAGCTCCCGCTCCTGCTATCCGGCTCCCCTCCGCGCCGCCTGCTCGAGCCAGACGGATAGCAGCCGTCGGGCGACGGCGACGAAAGACCACGTCGCCTCAGCTCGGGCTCGGCCCTGGTCGCCCAGGTACCCTGCTCGTCCTGGGTCGCCGAGAAGGGTCTCTAGGGCAGCCGCCACGGCCTCGGGATCCTCGGGGGGGACGAGGACTCCCGTTTCCCCATCCGCGACCATCTCCCGCAAAGACTCGATGCTGCTCGCTACCACAGGGCGGGCGGCGGCGGAGGCCAGTTGGACAGGCGTGGGATCCAGGGCCTTCCGGTACGGCAGGCAGACGATGGTGGCCAGCGCGCACCACAGGGGCAAGTCCTGGAGCGGGCAATGCCACTCGATGATGCAGCGGTGGCCCAGCGCCAGCGCCCGCTCCTCGCAGCGGTCGAGGTAGCGCTGGTCGACCCGGCCCGCAGGGACCGCCGCCAGCCGCACCTCGTGGCCGCGACGGCCGAGGCGCTCGGCAGCATCGAGCAGCACATCGAGCCCCCCCTCGGCCGTGTAGGGGCCGACGTACAGGATCACAGGGTCTGCCAGCCGGTGCAAGCGGCGGAAGCGCTTGAGCTCGGCGTCGCGGGCTCGGGCCAGGAGATCCCGGGGAGCGAACTCGTCGAGGTCCACCGGCAGGGGAGCCACTGCGGCGCGTCCGGCAAGGGAAGGTCGCTCGTGTCCGAGCGCCTCTGCCTGCCACCGCGTAGCGACGAGGACGGCATCGGCAGCCCGGGCGCGGCGGACATCGCGCCAGCCGAGCCGGCCGGCCCGAGAGCGTAGGTCGAGGACCACCGCCGCTCCCGGCTGGGCCTGACGAAGCTCGCCCAGGCGGGCGAGGTCAGCGTGCCCAAGGTGGAAGAGGTCGACCTCCCCCTCGGTCGCAGGGGAGGACCCGCCGGCGCCGGCCGGGCGCAGCTCGACTCCCTCGAGCTGGGCGCCCAGGGCCCGCAAGGTTCCCGGATCGAGGCCGGTCCACGCGACGACGAGCCGCCTGCCTCTCCCCGTCGCCGCGGCGGTGGCCGGGGAAAGCGTCTCGGGGATCGCTCTCAGCGATCCTCCGCCGTGCACGTTCCGCACCCTTCCGAGGCCGGGGCGGCGCCTCGGCGGAGGAGCGGCAAGCGCTTGCGGGGCGCAGGCGCCTTCCCCGCTCGTTCGCCTCCCTCCGTCTCGACGCGTTCCACCTTGCCGCCTGTTCCCCCTCCTCGGAAGGGCTGCGGCGCCCACCACGACCACTCCGTGCAGTTCACGCACTGCTCGGCGCAGAAGTTGCCCGTCGCGTGCCAGCGGCGCATGGCCCGCATGCGCGCCCCGTGCCACGTCCGCAGAACCCCCCCGTTCTTGACGTTGCCGAGGGGAGTGACGGCGTCGTAGTCGCGGGAGCAGGAGACGAGCGTCCCGTCCCAGTGGATGTGGCAGTGGTACCAGAGATTCGGGCACGGCCGTCGCCGCCGATTGACCTCGGCTGCCGTCTCGTCCACGGCCAAGGCGGCCACTTCCTCGATCTGCCCGCCCCAGGTGTCGAGCTCCTTGATGTTGATGAGGTCGGCGTGGCTAGCCTTCCACCGCTCCACGAACTGCTCCACCTCGGCGTCCGTCTCCGACAGGCGCACGATCTGGATGTCTGCCTCCACCGGGGAGCCGAGCTCGTGCTTGAGGTCGAGGAAGCGCTCGATGTTGGCCAACACCTCCTCGAACTTGCCCTTGACGCGCACTTTCTCGTACGTCTCCTTGGTCAGGCCGTCCATGCTCAGGTAGATGCGGTCGAGACCGGCGTCGAGGATGCGACGCGCCATCTCCTCGTTCAAGAGGGTGGCGTTGGTCGAGGTCTCGACCCAGATGTCCCGCTCCTTGGCGTAGCGCACCATGTCCACGAACCGTCGATGGAGCAGGGGCTCGCCCCAGGAGTGGAGCACGACCGCCTCCACCCAGGGAGCGATCTCGTCGATGATGGCGGTGTAGAGCGACCATTCCATGTAGCCCTTGGGCCGGGTGTCGATGTGCAGGCCCGTGGGGCACATGATGCAGTCGAGGTTGCAGACGTTGGTGGACTCCACGTAGACGCGATCGGGGAAGGTAGGCGCCCGTTCGAGCTCGAGCTCGTACGCCACGTACTTCACCGCCATGTTGGCCTTCTGTCGTAGGCGCCGCCGAAGTCGACGGGGGTTGGTGAGGGTCTCCGCCTTCACGCCGGCTTCACCGCGTAGAAGCACAGGTAGCGCGCGAACAGAGACGGGCGCAGCCGCACCAGGGGCTCGTAGAGCGCGTCGAAGTACCGCTTCACGTACCGGTTGACGAAGATCCGAGGGTAGAGACCAGCCACCCACGTTCCCGCGTGGCCGCGCAAGCGGATGCCGGTCAAGCCTGCCTGACGAAGGAGCTTTCTGGCCTCGTAGGCGGTCGTGTAGCGGATGTGGTACTCGTCGGTAGGGCTGTTGGGGATGTAGGGGAAGCGCCCGGCGAGTAGCCAAAGACGGTAGCGCCAATGGCCGATGTTGGGCACCAGCCAGATGAACTTGCCGCCCGGCCGCACGCAGCGCACGCACTCGCGGACGTGACGGCGCATGAAGAAGAGATGCTCCAGGTTGGAGTTAGCGATCACGGCATCGAAGGATCCGTCCGGGAACGGGAGGCGCTCGGTGTCGAGGTCGACCTGGTAGGCCTCGATACCCCGCGCCCGCGTGCGCTCGACCCCCACCCTGGAGAGATCTGTTGCTACCACCTGGATACCGTGCTCCGCCAGAAGGGCGGCCAGGAAGCCGGGACCGCAGCCGCAGTCGAGCACGCGCTCCCCGGGCTGGAGGGCGTCGACGACGTAGCGCAGGCGCGAGTAGTCGACCTCTCCCTCGGCCACGTGGCTCCAGTGGTTGTCGTAGTAGTCGCGGAGATCCACTCCCCTCCCCTCCTCCCATAGTAGTGGACAGCGGGCCGCGGGGGTAGTCCTGGGACGGAGGCGGCGACTGGCGCGGCCGGCGCGGCGACTAGGCTGTGTCTCGATGCGCCTTTCCGCGATCGTCCCCGCCACCAACGCGCCCCCCACGCTGGCCGCCTGTCTCGACGCCATCCGCCGAGCTGAGGAGCCGCCCGACGAGATCCTGGTGGTCACCTCCGGTTCCGGTCCCGCCGCCGCTCGCAACCAAGGCGCCAAGGAGGCAACGGGCGACGTTCTGGTCTTCATCGACGCCGACGTCCTTCCTCATCCCGATGCCTTCACTCGCATCCGCCGGGCCTTCCGCTCCGATCCCCGCCTCGCCGCCGTCTTCGGCTCCTACGACGATGACCCGGCTCCCCAGGGAACGGTGTCCCTCTTTCGCAATCTCCTGCACCACCACGTCCACCAACAGGGAGCAGGGCCGGCCGTGACGTTCTGGGCAGGGCTAGGAGCGATGCGGCGGGAGGCGTTCTGGGCCTGCGGAGGATTCGACGAGCGCCGTTTTCCCCGACCCTCGGTGGAGGACATCGACCTCGGCCTGCGCCTGACTGCTGCCGGCGCCCGCATCGTCCTCGACCCCATGCTCCGCGGCCGACACCTGAAGCGCTGGAGCTTGGCGTCGATGGTGGCGACCGATCTCTGGCGGCGGGGCATCCCCTGGGTTGGCCTCGTTCTCCGCCATCGTCGAGGAGCCACCGTCCTCAACCTGGGCTGGCGCCACCGGCTGAGCAGCCTCCTCGCCCTGCTCGCCCTCGCCGGGACGGTGCGCCGTCGTCCCCTCTCGGCCACCGCAGCCGTAGGCGCCTTCGTGGCTCTGAATGCCCCCTTCTACGCCCTGCTCCAGCGTAAACGGGGCCTTTCGGCGGCAGGAGCCGGGGTCGGGCTGCACCTGCTCCACCATCTCACCGCCGTCGCGTCGCTCCCGTTGGGCATCGCCCTCCACCTCCTGCAGCGTCGGGAGGATGCCTGAGGGAGCCGTTGACCCTCCTTTTGGGGAGGGTCAGGGCTCCAGCGCCACGGTGAGGAGGCGACTCCCCGTCTCGGTGCCGTCGGCGCCAACGAGAAGAAGCCCCTTCCAGGTGACGCTCCCCGACGCCGGGGCGAGCGTGCCCGTGACGCCGGTCACAGGCCCGCTGAAGCTCTCGTCCACGCTCACCGTGCCCGTGCCAGTGTCGGTCACGCTGGCCACGTAGCCGGCCAGCGAGGCGCGCACCGTTCCGCCATGGAGGCGGAGCTCGAGATCGAGCGCTTCTCGTACCAATCCGCACTCGGCTCCGCAGGGAAGCTCCTCGTGCCCGGTGACGCAGACGTGGCCGCTGCCTGCGCTCCCTCCGTCGAGGCCTCCTAGTCGGAGCTTCGCCCGGCGCAGGCACTCCCCCTTAGCGGGAAGGGTCCGCAGCGCCTCGACCCGCACCGTCGTGGGGGAAGCTGGCTCCGGCCGGGCCTGCGCTCCTGCCGCAGCAAGCAGGGCGGCGGTAGACAGGCATACCAGGGCTAGGACCGCGCCGCTTCCTCTTCCCGACGTGATCATAGGCGCCCCTTCGCCGCCGAGGTTGGATCTCCTCGTAGCCGAGAGCGTCGCCCGAGCCGAGGACCTTCCACCCGATCAGGGGATGAGACGTCGAGCGGCGCCTCCGATGCAGAGCGCGGCATGACCTTCCCGCAGTACCGCCGCACAGAGGAGCCGGCTCGATGTTCCAGCGCCTGCTGACCCGCTCCCACCTCAAGCTCGCCCTCGTCACCTCCCTCTTCGGCACGCTGCTCGTGGTGGGCTCGCCCAGCGCCGCCTCGAGCGTCAGCTTCGTCGGCGACTGGGAGACCGGCACCTACAGCCAGTGGGGAGACCTCCAATACGAGTTCGCCCGGCCGGTCTCCTCCTCGTTCCAGGTCGTCACCAGCCCAGTGCGCCAAGGACAGTACGCAGCCCGCTTCACGGCCAAGCAAGCCTACAGCCCCTTCGGCTGGAAGGAATCCACCGAGGTAGCCCACGGATTCTCCGATCAGGGGCAAGGGTCGGACTACTACTACGGGTTCAGCCTCCTCTTCCCCTCGACCTGGAGCGACCCTTACGGCTGGGCCCTGGTGACGCAGTTCTACACGAAGACCTTCACGGTCTTCTACGGCCCGCCTCCGATCTCCATCGATGCGGGTGGCGGTCGGCTAGGCCTGCACATCAACACCGGCCTGTCTCCCATCTCGGGCGGGTCGAGCTTCCAGTGGGAGTACTCCAAGTACTTCGTCATCGCGCCTACCCTCAGCCTTGGCCAGTGGAACGACATCGTCATGCACGTCCGGTGGGCCGCCAACCCGAATACAGGCGTCGTCGAGGTCTGGCACCGGGTAGGGAGCGGAACCTTCACCAAGGTCATCTCGCTCTCCGGTATCCCCACGCTGCGTTACAACCCCAACTACAACGGGGGCCAGCCCGACCCTATTGGCCTCATCAAGCAGGGGATCTACCGCAACTCGAAGTGCAACACGGACTCCCGCGGCAACATCGGCGAGGTGCAAGCGGGCGACCTCTGCCAATATGGGGCCTGGGGGAGCCAGCCCGACACCGTCCTCTACCACGACGGCTTCGTCCGGGCGGGCTCGTTCGAGGAGGCGGCGGCGGCCTTGGGATCGGGTGGGTCCGTCACCGTCGCCACCGCCCCCCTCAACACCTCCCTCCCCACCATCTCCGGCACCCCGGAGGAGGGAAAG
>CAZQRA010000006.1:1220-73342 GCA_964595575.1 uncultured Gaiellales bacterium | reverse complement strand
CGAACAGCGCCGGATCGGCGTCTGCCACCTCGGCCGCAACTCCCGTCGTCCAGGCCGTGGCCACCGACAGCGCCGGGACGAGCGGATTTGTCACCAACGTCGTCGCCGGCGCCACCATCGTCACGCCGTTCACCTGGACCTTCTCCCCGGGGGAGCCGGCCGTCAACGGCTACTTCTGGGCCGACGGAAAGCTCCTCGCCAGCCAGGAGGGGCCGGGGCCCTATACGTGGACCCTTCCTGCCGGCCTTCTCTCCTCGGGCCCTCACCTCCTTGGCCACTCCTGGGACACGCCCGACGGGAGCCGCCACGCACCTCCCTCCGCCTACAGCGTGACCATCTCCAACCCGACGGCGAGCGTCCCCCTCAACACCTCCCTCCCCACCATCTCCGGCGCTCCCAAGGAGGGAAAGACCCTCGTCGCCTCCACGGGCAGCTGGTCCGGCTCCCCAACGAGCTACGCCTACCAGTGGCGGCGCTGCGACAGTAGCGGGGCAAGCTGCGCCGACATCGCCGGGGCTACCGCCTCCAGCTACCTCCTCGGCTCGGCCGACGTGGGCAAGACCCTCCGCGTCGTCGTCACCGCTACGAACAGCGCCGGATCGGCGTCTGCCACCTCGGACCCTTCCAAGATCGTTCGCTAGGCTCCCAGGCCATGAGCCAGGACCAGGCCCAGTGCCTGCGGGTAGAGGTCCCGTTCGTCGACCTGGCGCCCACCAATCTTCCCCTGAAGGGACGCCTTCTTGAGGCCATCGACGATCTCGTCGACACGGGCGCCTTTACCGACGGGCCGGCAGTCTCGCAGTTCGAGGAGGCCTTTGCCCGCGTCTGCGGTAGCCGTTGGTGCGTGGGGGTGGCGAGCGGGCTCGATGCCCTCCGCCTATCCCTGCTTGCTGCCGGCATCCAGCGAGGAGACGAGGTGGTGGTGCCGGCTATGACCTTCGTGGCCACCATGGAGGCAGTCACCCAAGCAGGCGGGCGACCGGTGGCTGTCGACATCGCTCCCTCCGACTACGGGCTGGACGTGGAAGCGGCGCAGGCCGCCATTACCCCCCGCACCCGCTTCCTCCTCCCCGTCCACCTCTACGGCCAGATGGCGGACATGCAGGCCCTCGTCGACTTGGCCCGCCGCCACAGCCTCGCCATCATCGAGGATGCTTGCCAGGCCCATGGCGCTCGTCGCGACGGCCTGCGGGCGGGAACGGGGGGCGCCGCCGGAGCCTTCAGCTTCTATCCGACCAAGAACCTGGGAGCCTTCGGCGACGCGGGAGCCCTCATCACCGACGACGAGAGCCTGGCACGAAGGGCCCGCGCTCTGCGCGAGCATGGCCAGACGGCCAAGAACCACCACCAGTCGGTGGGCTATACGGCTCGCCTGGACAGCATCCAGGCCCTCGTGCTCCTCCTCAAGCTCCCCTTTCTCGAGCGCTGGAACGAGGAGCGCCGGAGGATTGCCGCCCTCTACCATGAAGCCCTCGTTGGGGTAGGCGATCTCGTCCTGCCCCCCGTCCCTCGCGGCAGCGAGCCCGTGTGGCACCTGTACGTGATCCGCAGCGCGCGCGCTCGGCGACTCGAGGGCTTCCTTGCTGACCGAGGGATCCGCACCGGCCGGCATTATCCCTGTCCCCCGCCCCTGACCCCCGCCTTCTCCTGGCTAGGCCACCGCCAGGGGGAGTTCCCGGTGGCGGAGGCGTTGGCCGCCGACGGCCTGTCTCTGCCCGTGTTCCCTGGGATGACGGAGGCTCAGCTCGAGCAGGTGACGGAGGCGATTCGGGAGTTCTTCCGCCGTGGCTGACCGGCCGGCGAACGAGGCTCCCTACCGGCTCATGGAGGACGTCGAGCTCGGCCCCAACGTGGTCGTCCACGCCTTCACCAACCTCTACGGGTGTCGGATCGGCGCCAACACGCGCATCGGCCCTTTCGTCGAGATCCAGCGAGGAGTCGTGATCGGAGCCAACTGCAAGATCCAGAGCCACACCTTCATCTGTACCGGGGTGGAGATCGAGGACGAGGTCTTCGTCGGCCACGGGGTGATGTTCATCAACGACAAGTACCCGCGGGCGACGACCGACGAGGGGGTGCTCCAGACGGCTCGGGACTGGACGCTGCTTCCCATCAAGGTCGAGCGAAGAGCGTCCCTCGGCTCAGGCGCGGTGATCCTCGGCGGCATCCGCATCGGCGAGGGCGCCATCGTCGGCGCCGGAGCGGTCGTCACCAGAGACGTGCCTCCGCGAAGCGTTGTGGTCGGCAACCCAGCGCGGGTGCAGGGTCGCGAGCCGCCCCCGGCTTGACCTAGGATCACCTCGACCGAGGGTCACCTGCCGACGAGCGCGCTCAGCCTGTGGATGACGTCGCATCCTCGAGCTGAGGACCCGGGCGCCGACTCGCTGCTGAGGTGAGGGCACGCAGAAGGCCGGCGTAGCGCTGTCCCTGGATGCTCCAGCGGTACCGCTCATACCGCCGGCGGGCAGCCTCTGCCCGTCGGCCAGCGCCCTCCGGATCGGCCGCCACAGCGCGCAGAGCCTCGGCCAGCGAGCAGGCGTCCCCGGCGGAGAAGAAGATAACTTCGCCCTCGTCGAAGTGGGCTCGCAAAGTTGGAAGGTCCGCGCACACGACAGGAATGCCCATGGCCACGTACTCGAAAAGCTTGGACGAGAGGGCGAACCGGTTCAGGCGAGTAGGAAGGTTGGGGATCACCCCCACAGAGGCCCCCTGGATCCGCTCCAGGACCTCCCGTTGCGGAAGGTACCGCCTGCTCAAGAGGAGGCGCTCGCCGAGGCCGAGACGGTGGGCAGCAGCTTCTACCGCAGGAAGCGAGTCTCCCTCACCATAGATCTCCAGTCTCACCTCGGGTACCTGGACGGCAACCTCGGCCACCGCCCTGACCAGGACCTCGACGCCGTAGGGTGGGCTGACCGTGCCGTGGTAGACGATCCGAAAACCGGGGCCCGCCGACCTACGCGAGGGGGAGGGGAGGAGCGCCTCATCGAGGGTGTTCATGACCACCTGGATCTTCGCGGCAGGCACGCCGCGCCGGACGAGCTCCCGGCGGTACGGCTCGTGGACGGTCAGGACAGCATCGGCGAGACGCGCACACCACCTCTCCGAGGCCACGAGCAAACGCTCCGCGACCGGGCTCCACCAGCTGCCGCCGAAGCGCATGGCGAACATGTCGGACGAGAGGTCGTGGACGTCGAGGATCACCCGGGCACCCAGGAGCTTGGGAAGAAGGGCGACGAGGACGAGGAAGTCCGGTGGGCTGTGGACTTGGACGACCGCGTAGCGCCGACGGGGAGCGCGCAGGACAGCTCGACCAAGATAGAACGAGGCCAAGGCTGCAAAGCCGACGTACTCACCCAGGGTAGCCAGGAAGCCGACTCCGCGACGGTGGCTCAGAGGCAGACGAACGACATGGGCCCCCTCGACCCACTCCCGGGGAAGCTCGTTGGGCCTGCGCATCGCGACCACCTCGACCTCGAAGCCCGCCTGCAAGGCCACCCTCACCTCGCGTGCGACGCGCGGCTCGCCGATGGGATACGGCCCGTGCACGAGCATGCAAAGTCGTGGCTGGCTCTGCCTCATGCGAGCGCGGTCGACCCCTCGAGCACTCCCCGGTAGACATGCACCATCCGCTCGGCGATGGCCGGGCGCGAGAAGGGGCGCACCCTCTCGCGGAGGGAGGGATCACGAGGTGCCTCCAGGGCACGGAAAACAGCGGCGGCGAGCGCGTCGGCATCGCGGGGCGCCACCGCGCATCCAGGAAGCCCGGCCAGAAGCTCGGGCACGTCGCCCACCGCCACGGAGACTACAGGGGTCAGAGAGGCCAGCGACTCCTTGACGGTAACGGGCGAGCCTTCCCAGAGGGAGGTCATCAAGGTCACGTCCACAGCGCTCATCACGAGGGCCACCTGGCGTCGGGAGAACCCCTCCAGGCTCACCGGGACGAGATTGGGGAGGCCACCCCGTGCCCTCTCCACTACCCGTTCGAACAGAGCCGCTCCCTTCACCGGGTTCCCGCGCGCCCCCGGGAGAAGCACATAGCGCGCTCGCTCGGGCCAGCCGAGAGCCCGCCGCGCCTCGCTGCGCTCGACCGGCTGGAAGAGGTCGAGATCGACTGCGGTGGGAACGACGAGCGCCCGTGCACATCCCAGGCGCCGCGCCGTCTCTGCGTTGACGAACACGGGAGTGGTCGACCGGGCGACCAGCCAGGAGATCGCCCGCTGCCAGGGAATCACGGTGTCGCTGCCGTGGAAGCTGGTCACTACCGGCACCCTTCGCTGGCAGGCAGCAAGAGCCCCGGTGAGGCCGTAGTGAGCATGCACCAGGTCGAAGCGCTCGTGGAGGAGGATCTGTCGCAGCCTCCATGCGTTGAGTGCGTAGGCGCTTCGCTGGCGCCGCCCGTCGAAGGCCAGGACCTCGATCTCCACGCCCAAGCGCCGCAGATCCTCCACCTGCTCCTTGACGAAGCAGCCAAACCAGGGCTCGGCCGGCGTCGGGTACATGTTGGTGACGACCAGGACCCTCATCGGCCGATGCCCTGGGCGACCGCGAAGGCTCCCTTCCAGGCTAGAGAGCGCAGATGGCCGGGAAGGGTCGCGTACGAGCGCCAGCGGCGAGCAGCTCCCTTGAAGACCTCGGCTCCAGTAAGACGGTACAGCACCTCCATCTGGTCCACGTGGAGCCGGTGGTAGAAGGGCTGGGCCACGTCCGCCACTGGTCCCGGGAACAGGCTGTAGCGCGTCCACCAGCCGAGGTCGTAGTGGGGCAGGAGAAGCCTGAGGCACGCGAGAGTCGCGTCGAGGGTGTCGCCAGCGCGGCGGAGGCCGAGGCCGACGTGGACATCCCACAAACCCCAGACAGCGTAGATCCAGCCGTTGAGGATGTGGCTCGCAGGGTGGCTCGGGGCCTCCTCGAGGATAGGGCCCGCAGGTGTCGCCGAGACGAGCTCGGAGCCCGAGCCGAGGAGGAGGGGAGCGATAGCTAGCTCGGCGGCGTGAGCGTAGCGATCGAGGCCCGTCCACAGGTAGGCACGTACGAACACGGAGGCGATCTGGCCCTGGGCCAAGGCCGAGTACCAAGGAGGCTCGAGACCGTACTTGGGGACCGCCACGGGGTACGGCCAGCGGAGCGCGCCCGCGCTGCGCTCGGCCGTGGCCTCGAGCAGACGGCAGAGCCGCAAGAACTCGTCGCCGCTGCCGTTCCCCGCCACGTCGCGCTCCCACCACCCCAGAGCGAGCTGAGCGAGATCCGCAGGAAGGAGCCGCTCGGGCTGGCGGGCAGAAGCTGCTTCCGTCTTCGCCCTCAGATCGAGAAAGTACCCACGGACGGATCGATCGTCGAAGAACCGTCCCGGAGGCTGAGGCTCGTACCCTTCGCCACGAGCGAGGGCTGCCCTCAAGGCCCTGGTGGCGATTCCCCCCCGTCTCGACACCGACTCAGGAGCGCTCGGCTGCCGGCCGCAGGGCGGGGCGAGGAGCGCCCACCTCCTCGGAACGCGGAATCACGGCGGAGGGGAGCACCAGCAAGGTCCAGATGGTGATGAGGGTGGAGGGAGACTGGAGCTGGAGCCCCGACACGGCGTTGACGAGGAAGGCAAAGAGCGCAAGGCCCGACCACACCACGAGCACACGCTCCCTGGGATCGGACGCCGCCCGCAGCGCCTGCCAGGCCTGGCGCAGGTAGCGGAGGAGCACGAGGAAGAAGGCGCCCAGGGCGAGGGCTCCGCCCCCGGCGAGCAGGTACAGGAAGCCGTTGTGGGGGTCCTGTCCTACCGTCTCTCGCCTGGGGATGGTGATCCCCCGCACCTTCTCGTCGAAGACGAAGCTCTCCTCCCGACCGAAGCCGACCCCCACCAGGGGCGACTCGTCCACCTGTCGCCACACCGCTTTTGCGGCCGCGACCCGCCAGCGGGCGTTGACGTCGCTCGTGGGCGAGGCGGTGATGCGGTGGACGAGCTGGGGCCCGACGTCGGGGACCACGCGGGGGACGAGGAGGCCAGCGAGTACGAGGAAGGGAAGGCACAGGGGTAGAAGACCGAGCACGGCGTTGCGAACCCGCGGGGCGGCGACGACGAGCAGCGGCAGGACCACCCCTATCGCCAAGAAGGTACTGCGGCCGAGGGCGAGGACCACCCCGAAGGCGGCCAGGGCAGCCATCGCGACGTGGAGGAAGCGACGGCGAGCCGAGTCGTCGATCTGGAGGTTGAGGAGGGCCAGAAAGAGAGCCGCTGCCAGGTACATGGCCACCGTCAGCGAGACGTAGCGCGTGCCTCCGGTGGAGACGTTGACCTGGTCGGTCTGAGAGGTCCCCGTCGCCACGTGGTAGGCGGCGTTGAGGAGCATCCAGGCCGTCCCCACGTAGAAGACGGCCACCACCCCTCGGTACAGCCGCCGGGGATCGCAGTCGGTGACGGCGAGGGCCATGGAGGCGTAGAGGAGGAGGCGGAGCGGCTGCGAGACGAGGTCGAGGCCATACTGCTCGTGGCCGCGGAGGACGGCTTGCAGCACGGCCACGGCGAAGAGGACGAACGGCCAGCCGACGACGGCAGCCCGCGACCCATGGACCTTGTCGCCCCTGAGAAGGCGGGCGAATATCCAGGACGAGAGGGCCAACATCGCGATGAGGTCGGCGGCGTAGAGACCGGGCAGGAGCGGCAACGGCCCAGTCAGCGGAGCGGCGGTCATGCTCAGGCCCAGGGCGGCATAGACGAGGATCTCCCGACTGGAGGCGACGAGGGCGCCCAAGCCGACGAGCACAGCGGGAAGCAGGGCGATCGCGGCCGCGCGGAGGGGGCCGTGATCGACCAGGCGAGCGGCGAGCAGGGAATTGAGCGCGACGACGAGCACAGCCACGAGCGCCACGACCGAGCGCGGGGATCGGGCCAGCTGCCGTGCCAGCACCATTCGTTAGCGGTAGCCCATTCGTCAGCGGTAGCCGTAGTATGGGGCCAGCCGCCCGTGACGGTTGGCAACCACGCCCAGAACCGTGGCTTCCACCAGCTCCAGCTCGCGGAGGGCATGGCGGATGGCCCGGCGGCGGGTCGATCCGTTGACCACCAACACCACGTCGACGCAGGAGTGGGCAGCGAGGCCGGCGGCGTCGGAGGCATGCAGGACAGGCGGCGAGTCGAGCACCACCAGCTCGTAGCGTTCCAGGGTCGCCTGGATGATCTGCTCCATGCGCTTGGAGGAGGCGAGATCGCCGGCCCGGAGTACCGGTCGACCGGCGGTGAGGACCTCGAGCGTCCCTGCCTGCTGGACGAAGTCGTCCAGAGCTACCTCCGGGGCGGCCAGGAGCTCCACTAGACCCGGCGCCCGGGGAAGGCCGAACTGCTCGTGCTGCACCGACCGACGGAGATCGGCGTCGATGAGAAGGGTACGCTGACCCAGAGAGGCGACGAGGGCGAGATTGGCCGCTATGGTCGACTTGCCCTCGCGGACGCCGGGGCTGGTGATCAACACTGCGCGCCGCGAGACCCCCGTCGAGCGAAGGCCGAGAGCGAGGCGCAGGTTGCGAAACGGCTCTGCGTAGGGCGAGCTCGGCTCGATCAGCGAGGACCCAGAGCGACTGCCGTTGCCGAGCAGCACCTTAGTCACGGAGACCTCGCCCCAGAGACCGGGCGGGCCTTCCCGCTTGGGTTCTGCCCGGCGCGATGGCCTCCGGCACGGACGCGCCGGGCGCGGAGTCTCCCCCTCGGAACTCGAGCACCGGTACCGTGGCCAGGATGGGCCGTTGCGCGACCCGCTCCAGCTCGTCCAGCCCGGACACCCGGTCGAGCAGGAGCTCGGCCAGGAGGGCCAGGCCGCCGTTGAGGATGAGACCCAGAAGAAGGGCCATGAGCAGGTTGAATCGAAGGTCAGGCGAGCTGGGGGAGCGCGGCACGCCGGCAGCCTGGACGGTGATCACCTGGTCGCGGGTCGTTCCCGTCTGGGCGATGAAGCTCCGCAGGGCCGCAGGCGCTGCGTTGGCTATCAGGGCTGCGTGGCGGGGGTTGCGGCTGCGGGCGGTGATGCTGAGGAGCTCGAGGTCCTCCACCTGGTGGGCCCTGATGCTCCCGTAGACCTCGCTCGGCGGAACAGCCCCCTTGAGCTGCTCGGCGATCTTGGCAGCGATGGTGGCTGTCCGTGCGATCCTGGCGTAGGTGCGCACCAGCCGCTCCCCGGTCTGCAGCGCGCCCAGGGCCTGGGTGGGGTCGTCGATGCGCTGCTGGACCCGGATCAGGGCTGAGGCCTCGTAGATCTTGGGCTTGGTGGAGGTCAGGAACCAGGCGATACCGAGCACGATCGCCGTCCCCGCGACGATGAAGATCTTGTGGCGCCAAAGGGCCCTGTAGACGTCGGCGACGGTCACGGCTTCCCTCAAAGTACTCGCCAGAGCCAGTTCTGGCAATAGGGAGGAGGGTAACCGCCCGGCGCCCGTCGTGCTCGTGCCGGTACGGCGGCGGCTACGATGCCCGTAGACGCTGCTCGAGCCCAGCGTTTGGCTTTGCCATGGCGGGTGATCGAGAGAGCGCCCGGGTTCTGCGCAGTGGCGAAGACCGACGGGCTCGGACTAAGCTCGCCTGGTCGTGGGCCCACCGCACGATCGCCCTCGGCCGCTCCACATCCTCGTGGCCGCAGGCCAGTGGTTTCCCGACCGCCTGAGCGGCTATGCCCGGGTGGTGGCCGAGACAGCCAGCGGCCTGGCCGAGCGCGGTCACCAGGTGACCGTGCTCGCTCCCCGCGTCCCTGATCGACCGCCGGAGGAGCGGCGGGAAGGGCTCACCGTCCTCCGCCAGATCAGGCGCAGCGTCTTGCCGCTGACCTTCACCGATATCTGGGAGACCAGGCGCTTGGCGGCTCGAGTGAAAGCGAGCGTCGACGTCGCCGTAGCCCACGACGAGACCCAGGCTCTCGGGCTCCTCTGGGCCCGTCTCGGCCGGCCGCTCGTCCTCGTCCACCACGCTCCCGCCCCCCTCGAGCTCGGCTTCGAGCGGGGCAGCGTCCCCTTCGGCCCGCGCCGGGCGGCGATGACGGCGCTGGAGCCTGCCCTGACGCGGATCGAGGCAGCCGCGGTCGCACGCGCGACCCGAATCCTCGTCCTCAGCGACTACACGGGCACGCTCCTGCGCCAGCGCTACCCCCAGGCGGAAGCCCGCGTCTTACGGGTATCGGGAGGGGTGGACGTGGAGTGGTTCTCGCCTGGCCCCCGCGAAGAGGTGCGTTCCCAGCTGGGCATACGGCCGAGCGAGGCCCTCCTCTTCTCGGCTCGTCGCTTGGAGCCGAGGATGGGGCTCGAGAACCTACTCGTCGCGATCGGTTACGTGCAACGCTCCCTCCCCGTCACTCTCGCCCTCGCCGGCGCCGGATCCCTGGCCGATAGGCTGCGCGAGCGGACGAGGGATCTCGGGCTCGAGCAGACCGTGCGCCTGCTCGGGCAGGTGACGGAGAGCGAGCTACGAGCCTGGTACCGGGCGGCGGACCTGTTCGTCCTTCCCACCGTGGCCTACGAAGGTTTCGGCCTGGCGACCGTGGAGGCGCTCGCCTGTGGCACCCCCGTGGTCGGCACGCCGGTGGGGGCCACGCCCGAGATCCTCGCCCCCCTTGACGCCGACCTGGTGGCGGCGAGCCCCGAGCCGCTGGACCTGGCGGCGGCTATCGAGCGCGCCCTCGCCAAGGCGGACGAGGGCCTGCGAGAGCGCTGCCGTGCCTACGCCTGCTCCCGCTTCGCCTGGAGCAGCGTGCTTCCCAGCTGGGAGAGCGCCCTGGCCGACCTGGCGTGACGCGCGCCACCCTGCCTTTAGGCTCAGGACTCGAGCCGGCCGCGCAGCGCCCGCCGCACCTGCGGCATCCCCTGCGCCGCCGCGAGCAGCCACAGGGCTGCTCGGCCCCGGAGGCTTCCCGCCCAGATGACGTCCTCCCGGCCGGGATCCTCGCCGGCAAATCGGTACTTGTACTCCCCCCCGCCATGACCGAGGTCGTACTCCTCCATCCCGTCCTCCAGGGCCGCGCGGATGGCGTGAGCGAGGAGGAGGAGGCCGGGAGAGAGTCGCTGCCAGCGGGGGTCGCGGCCGGCCTGGAAGTAGTACTCCGTGCCGGCGAAACGGAAGCCGTACAGGGCAGCCACCGGTCCTCCCTCGACCTCGAGAAGCCAGAGGCGAAGCCAGCCGCGCCGGAAGCACTCGACGGCGAAGGCCCGGTGGAAGGCCTCGGCGGCCGAGAAGGGGGTCGGCTTGCCCCACCGGACTCGGTGGAGATGGAACAGGGTATCGAGGTCGCGATGGAGGCGATCCTCGTCGACAGCCAGCCGGAAGCGGACATCGTGCTGCTCGGCCAGGCGGCGCTCCTTCCGTCGCAGCTCCTGGCGGAAGTTGGCGCTGCGGCTGGCGAGGAACTCCTGCCAGGAGCGGAAGCGCAGAGCGAGCCGGGGGCTGGGCGTACGGCGCCAGGGTGGCTGCCCGAGGAGCGCCGGCCAGCGGGCTCCTCCTTCCAGACCCTCGCCCACGAACACGTCGAAGCGAGCCGCCGACAGCACGTGCTCGAGGGCCGTGGCGGCCAGGGGACGGTCGGGAGGGGAAGAGATGGGCCCCAGCCTCCCACCCATGGGGTGGCCGAGGAAGCGAAGGACGCGTAGCGGCCGCGAGCGCCACGCGTAGAGCGGAAGCAGGGCGCCCAAGCTTCCGTCGGCCCGTCGCACGCTGTAGCACACGAGCTCCCGGCCAGCGCCGAAGTGTCTCCACCACGTGGAGAGCCAGGCTCGCGTGGCGAACACGTTGCCGCTAGCGCCGGCGAGAGCATCCCACTCGGGCTCGGGGACGTCATCCAAGCTGACGCGCTCGAGCACGACGCCTGTCTCCAGCGTCGGCGTCACGTGGGCTTGGCCTCCCCCGTGCGTCCGCTCGAGCCCAGCCCGACCGGCCTGCGGCCAAAGTCGCCCCGGCACGCCTCGCGGGAGCGCCGCCTCCTCACCCCACCCTCCGAGTCCAGAAGAACTCGTGGCGCTTCACGAAGGCCCGCATGTAGCCGCAGGAGGCGTGGTAGGACCCCGAGCGATCCCGTCGGCACACGACCTGGGAGCGGTGGCGGGCGATGACCTGCCACTTGAGATTGCGGGCAGGATCGGGGTGGCGCATGGGGGGAGGGAGATCGACCAGCTCGTCGGGCTCCCCCCAGGGCCCCCAGCTCCTCGCCGATCCATCGGCCGCCTCGGCTGCCGGCGGCGGCTCGAAGTCGAGGTGCGGGGTGAAGCGGTCGAAGGGGCTCGCCACTTCGTGCTCGCTCGGATTGGGCCACTCGCGGGCCGACGCGTACATGCGCTCCCCGCTTCCTTGGGGGTGGATGAGGGTGCAGTGGAGCGTCGTCGGCCTACCTAGTCGCTCGACCGCCGCCAGCACCTGCCGGTAGGTCTCGGCGTGGTCGGGGTGGCCGTCGAACTCGACGTGGGTGTACACGTGGGCGGGGCGAACGATGGCGAGGAGGCTGTCCACGTCCTGGGCCAAGTCGGCAGCGCACAAGCGCGAGTGTCTTCCCTCCAGGAGGTAGCGGAGGTCGCCCTCGCAGCGCCTCCAGCCGCGACCGAGGGCGTAGGTGTGGTGGAGGCCGGTGGCATCCTCCGTCCATGGAGCCTGGGAGCGGGCGATCGTCTCCAGCCCGTAGTTCGGGTACCCGAGGAAGAAGATGTCCGACCGGCGGGGATCGAGCGACCAGCGAAGGCCGAGGAGGGCCATCGCCTCCACCGTCTCGCGGGCTCGACAGAGCCCCAGTCGCGCCACCCGGGCCGGCCAGCCCCGGGGCGCCCCGCAGAACCGCAGGGGAAGCCTCCCCCGGGCGTGGGCATCCCCGTTCGTGACCACGGCCACGACTACGCGATCGCCCTGCTCGCGGTGCCGAAGGATCGCCCCGGCGAAGCCCAGAGCCTCGTCGTCGGGGTGGGCGACCACGACCAGGGCCGGCCCTCGCTCTCTCCACTGAGCCACAGCCTCCTCCTCCGCTCTCAGGACGAGCGGAAGGCCGCTGCGATGGCCTTCAGCTCGTCGCGGGCAAGAGCCATGACCGACGCCGCATACACCATGACGCCGCTTGCCACCAGGACGACGAGGAGCGTCCCCGCTCCCACTCCCTGCAGCGAGGCGGTCATGCCGGCGAGCACAGCCGCCAGGGGGATGGAGCAGAGGAGGGGGCGGGCGAGCTCCTCGCCCAGCTCGCCCAGGCGGAGATCCAGGATGCGGAGAGCTAGGCGGTAGGCGGGTAGAAGCGACGCCACGGCGGCGATGGTCACCGCCGCCGCCGCCCCCTGAAGCCCCAGGGCCGGCGTCAAGGTGAAGAGAGCTGCGCACAGCGTGGCCAGGTGCCAGATGTTGAGCCAGGTGACGAGCTGGGGCCGCCCCGCTGCCTGGAAGACGGCGCCCGTGGTGCCGGAGAAGGCCCGCACGACGCCGAACACGGCCAGGACCTGGAGGGGAACTGCGGCCCGCTTCCAAGGGGCTCCGAAGATCCCCACCACGAGCGGCTCGGCGGTGAGGAGAATGCCGACCCCCACCGGCAGGGAGACGAGGGCCACTCGCCGCACGTTGGTAAGAAAGACCGAGCGGAAGCGAGGCTTGTCCTCCTGGAGGGTGGCGTAGGCGGGAAACATCACTCTCCCGATCACGTACCCGATCCCCGTCGCGGGGAGATTGGACAGGCGCCAGGCGAGGTTGTAGTAGCCCACGTCCGCGGCGCCGAGAAGCCGGCCCACGGTGGCCGTGTCCACGTTCTGGTCGACCAGGGCGATCAGGTTGGCGGCTGTGACGTGGCGGCCGTACCGCCCCAGCTCCCGGAGCAGAGGCCAGGAGAAAAGTCGCGGCGAGGGGCGAAACGGCGCGACCAGCCAGTAGACGAGGGCCGTAACCGTGGCTGCGGCGAGCTGGCCGGCGACGAGGCTCCAGACCCCTGCCCCCGAGATGGCAAGTGGGATGGCAGTCAGGGCCTGCACCGCCACCCCCGCCAGCTCCCCCTTCGCCCTGGCCCCGAACTGAAGCTCCCGCTCCACGAGGACGCCGGGCACCATGCCCACGCCGCGGGGGATGAGCACCAGGGTGAGCACGCGCAGGACGTCGGTCAGCTCCTCCTCCCGGAAGGCGGAGGCGATGAAGGGGGCGAGGAGGAAGGCCGCTCCGTAGAGGAGAAAGCCCATCGTCACGGCGAAGACGAGGGTGGTCCCCGCCGCCCGCTCCACCTCGCCCCGCTTGTAGATGAGAGCCAGGCCCAAGCCTGACTGCTGGACGGTGGTCACGACCACGATCACGATCGACGCCAGGGCGACGAGACCGAACGCCGACGGCGCCACGAAGCGGGCGAGAACGGCCGTCGAGGCCAGGGAAACGACCTGACTTCCCCCGTAGCTCAGGGCAAGCCAGGCCGAGCCGCGGACGATCTTGCGGTCGAGGTCGGACACGGCTTCAAGCAGGAGGGCGAGTGGGAGGCTGGACCGCGAGCTCGCGGTAGAGGCCGAGCAGCCGGTCGGCCTGGGCCTCCCAGGTGAAGCGGCGACAGACGAGCTCGCGGCCCCGCGCGCCGAGCTCCTCGGCCAGGGAGGGATGGGCAAGGATCTCGCCCAAGGCGTCCGCGAGGGACGCTGGGTCCCCGGCCGGGACGAGCCGGCCGTTCACGCCGTCGAGCACGATCTCGGGCAGGCCGCCGCGGTCTGTCGCCACCACAGGAAGGCCGCTTGCCAGAGCCTCGAGGACGGGCAGCGGAAACGGCTCCTCTCCCGTCGAGGGCATGGCGAGCACGTCGGCAAGGGCGTACCACCCGGGCAGCTCGTCGTGGGGCCTGGAGCCTGCCAGCACCACCCTCCCCTCCTCGGCCTCCGCCAGCCGAGCCACCTCCTGCCCGTAGGTACGCTGGCGACGGCGCAGCTCCGCCCGGGCCGCTCGCCCCTTGGGAGCTCGTACCTGGAAGTAGCGGTTGGGGGCGCCCACGATCACGAGCGAGGAGCCCGGGAGCCGCCGGCGAAGCTGAGCGAAGGCGCGGACGAGGACATCGACGCCCTTCTCGGGCGCGATCGCCCCCACGTAGAGGACGACGGGACCCGACCCTAGGCCGACCTCGGCGCGCCGGGCTAGGCGGCTCTCCGGGCGCGGTACGAACACCGCCGTGTCCACGCCGTTGTGCAGGGCGCGAACCCGGGGGCCGAGATCGGGGAAGCCCTCCCGCACGCGGGCAGCGATGTACTCGCTCACTGTCACCACGAGGTCGACCTCCTCGAGACGCGAGCGCACCGTGCGCGGAGGGAGCTGGCGAAGCCAGTCGCAGTGCATGTGGAGCACAATGCGGGCCCCGGGAAGAAGCCGCCGGGCCAGGGGCACGAACTGGCTCACGTTCTGCAGGTGAACGATGTCCGGGGCCTGCTCCGCCAAGCGCGCAAGACCCATGCAGGCGTAGCGGCGGGCGTAGAAGGGAAAACCCTGGAGCTCGCGGTGGGGAAGGTCGAGGCGCCGCAGTACCCGCAGAACATGCTGGGCAAGCAGGTGGCGACGGCGGTCGAGGTCGGGCGGCACGCGCAGGTAGCGCACACCCTCGTGCATCCCTTCGGCCACCGTAGGATGGGGAAGCGAGCACACGGTCACGTCCACGCCGTGGAGCGCGATCCGGCGGGCGAGCTCGTAGACCACTCGGGATACCGAAGCTCCAGGGACAGGAGGAGGCACGGCGAGGTTCTCCTGAGCGAGAAAGCCCACGCGAAGAGGCCTCTGCCGAGGACTCGCTGCTGCATGCTTGGAGACCGCCGGAACCTGAGGCATTCTTCGCTGACGGTAGTGTGCCTTCCCCTAGGGCGCAACACCCCGGCCGTCCGTCTTCGTCCGCCGCAGCGATGAGAAGATGAGGATCTGCATCGTCACCCGTGTCGCCCCGGTACACGGCGTCGGTGGTATGCAGGACCATGCCCGCGATCTCGCCCTGGGGCTGGCTCGCCTCGGCCACGAGGTGGAGGTGATCACGAGCAGGCACCCCGAAGGCATCCCCGAAGAGACTTCCGAGGGCCTGCGCTGGCAGTTCGTGGACGCTGCCGGCGAGGACTTCGCCGGCAAGGCCTGGCGCCAGCGCTCGTGCGAGGCATTCGAGCGCTCTCACGCGCAGCGACGGTTCGAGGTCGTCCACAGCGAGGGGTCGAGTGCCCTCGAGCTCGTCCGCCGCGGCGTCCATCGCCGCATCCCGGTCGTGGTCGAGTTCCACGGCAACTTTCTCGGCCTCGTCAAGGCCAGCCTGCGCCGACAGCTGCGCGCCCGCCGTCCAGCCGAGATCCTGCGCGAACAGCGGGCTCTCGTCCACCTGGCCCGGCGCCACTTCGCCAAGGGCAACTGGCACCTCTTCCGGACCTGCGAGGCGATCGTGCCCTCCCGTCAGCAGGTCGCCGACACCTGCCGCTCGCACCTGCTGCGTCCTGAGCGGGTGCACGTCGTGCCGAACGGGGTGGACACCGCCCTCTTCCGTCCACTCCCCCAGGCCGAGGCACGGGCTGAGCTCAGTCTGCCTGACGGTCTTCTCTTCCTCTGTGCGGGGCGGCTGACCGCCGACAAGGGAACACACCACGCCCTCCGCGCCTTGGCCTCCCTGCGCCAGCAGGGCTGCCAAGGCCGCTTGGTCGTGGTCGGCGACGGCGCCGAGCGGGGGCGGCTGGAGCGCCTGGCGCGCGACCTCCGACTCGCAGAACGGGTGGTCTTCGCCGGCAGACAGCCTCCCGAGCGGATGCCCTCTTACTTCGCAGCGGCCGATGTGTTCGTCTTCCCCACAGAGCGGGACGAGGCGGCTCCTCTCGTCCTTCCCCAGGCCATGGCCTGCGGGCTACCGGTGATTGCCTCAGCAGCGGGAAGCGTCGCCGAGGTCGTCCACCGTCCCGGGCAAGATGGCCTCCTCGTGCCGCCTGGAGACGTTCCCGCCTTGGCTGAGGCCATGCGCCTCCTGGCCAGGAACAAGGATCTCCGCCGGCAGCTGGGCAGCGCTGCCCGGGCCAGGGTCGAGGAGGAATACACCCTGGGCCGGATGGTCGAGCGCACCCTGGCCGTGTACGAGGTCGCTCGCCGGCGGTTGACGACGGACGCGGTCGTTCTTGACACGGGACAGTAAGCTACTTGCATGGGGAGTATGCAACGCGGCGCCGGCGGAGGAGGTACGCGGCTGCTCGGCATCGAGGGCATGCGGGCGGTGGCGGCGACCAGTGTCCTCGTCTACCACGTCTGGCTCATCGGCAAGGTCACCCCCGCCCAGCCCCACGGCGTCGATTTCGGACCCGCGTCCCAGTTCTTCTGGCACCTCGGGTCCGGGGTCACCCTGTTCTTCGCGCTGAGCGGATTCCTGCTCTTCCGGCCGTACGTCGCCTCGGCGCTCCGGTCGCGGCCAACCCCCTCGCTCCGCGGCTACCTCACGAACCGGGCGCTCCGCATCCTGCCGGCGTACTGGGTGATCCTGCTGTTTACGGCGGTGGCCTTCCAGCGCGACCTCCTCCGCGAGCCCGGGCGGCTGTTCGCCAACCTCTTCTTCTCCCAGATCTACGTACCGGACTTGGTGAGCACCGGCATCGTTCCCGCTTGGTCGCTGGCGGTGGAGGTGACCTTCTACCTCTTGCTCCCCATCCTGGGTGGGGTCATGATCGCGCGACTGATGCGCCTCGGCATGCCGGCCGTCGGCGCCGCCCTCGCCCCGGCGGCGCTCCTCTTCGCCGTCGGCGTCGTGGCCAAGGCGGTCTTCGGTCTCTTCGGCCTCGGAATCGTCTGGGAGACGGCGCTTCCCGTCCGCGCCGACTGGTTCTCGTTTGGGATGACGCTGGCCGTCGCCCGCGTGCTGTGGGAGGACGGGCGCCTCCGCTTTCCTCCTGGCTCGGGCCTTGCCACAGCCCTCGCCATTGCCGGGCTACTCTCGGCCGCCGTCATCCTCCGCGACCAGGACCTTCTCTCCGCCCTCGACATCCAGACCCCGATCGCCGCCGCCTGCGCCCTCGCTCTGGGCCTCGTCGTCTTCTCCAGCCCACGAAACCCCCTCGTCCGCTTCCTCACCTGGCGTCCCGTGTTCGGGCTCGGCGTCGCCTCCTACAGCGTCTTCCTCTGGCACTACCCGCTGATCCGGTGGCTGGACAGCCAGGGGCTTACGCTCGCCGGACGCGCCGGCTTCGTCTCCAACCTGGCGCTCGCCGGAGCCCTTACCGTGATCGCCTCCACCATCACCTACCGCTTCGTGGAGCGGCCCGCGCTCGCCCGCAAGCGGCTCTGGTACCGGGCCGGCCCTGAGACGCTTCCCTCGAAGGCGCTCCCGGAGGAGACGCAGCCGGCGCCGGCGGGAGCCGCCTCTCCTTCCCGAGCAGGTGGCAACCCGTTCCGGGACGTGGCGTCGTAGACTTCCTGCCGCGCTGACGGCTGCCGGCGCGGCCGCAGTAATCGCCGGCTCCGCCCTCGCCGGCTCGACCTCTCTCCGCGCCCCACCCGGCATGGCCTACGCGGCCGCAAGCCCCATCCCCACCTCGATGGCTGCGCTGGGAGACTCCCTCACCGCCGGCTTCGCCGCTGACGGCGCCGCAGAGAGGGACGATGCGGCCTCCTGGAGTACCGGCTCCAGCCCCGCCGTGAACTCCCACTACCTCCGTCTCCTCGCCCGCACCCCCTACATCGCCGGCCGCGTTGCCAACCACGCTGTCCCTGGTGCCCGCATGGCCGATCTAGTCACCCAGGCAGAGACGGCCGTCCGCGACAGAGCCTATTACGTGACCGTCTGGGCCGGCACGGACGACGTCTGCGCCGCCGCGCCCGCGCAGATGACGCCTCCCGATCACTTCGCAAGCTCCCTGCGCAGCGTGCTCCAACGGCTGACGCAAGGCGTGCCGGGAGCGCACGTCTTGGTCGTCTCCATTCCGGACTGGGTCGGTCTCTGGAAGCAGCTCGCAGGCAGCCCGGCGGCTCGAGCTGCATGGGCGAGGTACACAGACCGTTGCCCCGTCCTCCTCAACCCCGCGGGGGGCGAGGCCGAGCGAGCAGCCGTTGCCGAGCGCATCCGGGAGCTGAACGCGGTGATCGACTCGCTCTGCAGAGACTTCGTTGGTTGCGCGACCGACGCCGGAGCGGTCTTCAGCCTCTGGCCCTCCCTGGAGGAGACGGATCTTGCCTTCGACCTCTTCCACCTCTCCGAGTCGGGTCAGGCGAAGGTGGCTGAGGCCACGTGGAACGCCGGCCCCTGCGCTCCCCCTCCCCAGCCCTCGTGCCCGCACGCCGCTCCGCCGGTGCTCATGCCCTTGCAATCTGGATCCAGGGAGACGATCGGCGTGCAGGCGCGGGGAGACGAAGCGGTGGTGCGAGCACACCTCTTCGTCGACCAGGTCTCCCGCCTGCAGGCGGAGCTGCGTCGGAAGGCGGACGGAGTCCCCATCGCCCTTCTCCCTGGAAGCGTCCTGGGAAGCTCCCGATCAGGGCGCTTGCGGCACCGCATCTACGCGCAAGCCGTGGGCCCGCTGGCGGTACGGCTCCGAGTTCTGCGACCCAGGCGTGGGCCGCCGGCCGTATACCGTCTGGTCGTCGAGGCCACGAGCCTGGATGGGTTGCGAAGCCGACTGAGCCTCCCCGTTCGCCTCCGGTAGAGAGGCGGGGAATCGGCAGCCGCGCTGACCCGGGCCCTTCCTCCATCAGCCAGGCTTCTCCACCAGGTCGGGCACGACCTCGGCCAAGGCATCCCCCCTTCGGAAGCCGTCGTGGAAGACGACGCTCGGCGGCTGCACGCCTGTCTGACGGCTGGGACCGCCCGCGCAATTGATCTGGACGGGAACGCGACAGAAGCTCTGCCGGTAGAGGCCCTCCTTGATGAGCCCGATGGGGTCGGCAGCGCCTCCGTTGAACGCCGGGTTGTAGCGAAGCGTGGGGATCCCCTCGGCCCACACGGATCTCCGCCACCACCCAGAGCCGACCCGGTGCCAAAGGTGGAGAAAGCCGCTTCGGTCGGCCGCCCAGCGCACGTGGAGCAGGAAGTCGTTCCAGCGCCCCGGGTTGAGGGTAGGGGCAATGAGGAAGCTCCGCTTGTACTCCCGCCTCACTGGCGACCCCGAGGCGACCGGGGAGAGGCCGGTGGCGACGTGCATCCGCAACGCGCGGGCGCCGGCATCGATCGAGACGGGAGGGGGTCCCTGGAACACAGGGAAGGTCTTGGTGTAAAACTGCACCACCAACGCCCAGCCCTTGGGGTCCGTCCACCCCTCCGGGAAGAGCACGCTGAAGGCGTAGTAGTACTCGGTGCCCGCGCCTTGGTCGCTGAAGCCGCGGGCGACCTCTGTCGACTCGTCCCAGCCGAACGGGCTGTAGCCGTGGCGAACGGTGAACTGGGCCGCGTAGCGGCCCTCGCGCACCGGGTCTGTCACGATGGCGAAGCTCTCCGAGAGAGGCCGGTCGAACTCGTACTGCAAGCTTCCCCACTGGCTGTAGTCCCCCGTCTCGTAGTCGCCGCGGAAGCTGATCGCCCTGGTGCCCGCGCCCACATCCCCGGCGAGGAAGCCGACCGAGCAAGCGACGGCGGTGGCCGCGGAGAGGTAGACGCGAAATCGCCCTCTCCACCAGAGGGAACTCCCAGAGCCGATCCCGGTCACGGCATCGCCGGCCCGTTCGTCTCTCCCTCTACCCTGCGGCTCCCCCGCGCTGACTCCGCAACCAGGGCGCCGGTCACCCAGCGAGTGTAGCCGACCTGCGCCCGCGCCGCCCACGGAGAGAGCGATCTCGAGCGACGCCGAGGGCGGGAAGCCCTGACCCTCGCCGCAAGGCAGAAGCGTCAGCCGGGAAGGTCGCGACTCGCCAGTATCGGCTCTCCGGGCCGCCCCCACCGCCGCCGTCCCCCGAGCGGACGGAGGAAGTGGCGCTGCCAGGGCCCGAGGCGGACAAAGCCGGCGGTGCCGATCACCCGGTAGCCTGCCTTCGTCAACGGCCCGAAGCCGGGGCGGTTGTCCGGCTCTACGAACGCGAGGAGGCGGCGGTACCCGGCCCGGCGCAGGTGCTCTAGCGTGAACAGCACTCTGGCCGTGGCCACCCCGCGCCGACGAAACGCCGGGTGCGTGTAGGCCCACCAGCCGAAGGCCTCGTCGTCGGCGAGCTGAAGGGGCCGACCGAGGAGGTCGACGTCGCCGAACTTGAGCCAGCTCACCCCGACAGGGCGCGTCCCCCTCCACACGACCACGCCAGTCTGGCCCGCCTCCAAGCGCTGGCGGACGAGGCTCGCGGTCAGCATCGGATGCAGTCTCTCCAGGGAGTCGCTCTCCTCGGCACGGAGAAGCCGCACCTGGAACGGCAAGCCCGGCCCGGACTCCAGGATCGGCTCACGGAGATCCCGGGCGAGGAGGACCACCTCGCGGTAGATCGGGGCGACCGCTCTGCGAAGGATGCGGCGGCCCAGCTGAAGCGGACCCTCGCTGCGCGCGATCTCGGCCGCCCGACGTACAGCACGCGGGAGCGATGGCACGAGACCCATGGCCACGGGCACAGGTCCTGAGGCTAGCCGGGGCTCCTGCCGGCCGCAGGGACGACGCCCTCCGCAGTCGCCGGGCGGTAGCCGTAGGGCTGCCCCACGACCAGCCGCTTGAGGAAGGCCCACACCCCGCTCGCCTTGACGACCAGCTCCGAGGGGCCCGCCCCGTCGTCGAGCGTGAGGCGCCGGAGGCGAAAGAGGTCGCTTCCCGCGCCGTTGAAGCCGGCGTCGGCGGCGAGCGCGCAGCCGTATCCTGCCTCCTTGGCCAGCTCGATGTCCCGGTCGGAGTAGTCCCCGTTGGGGTAGGCGAGGGCGTACACCTCGAGCCCGAAGCGCCGCTCGAGCTCCCGCTTGGAGCCGGCGATCTCGCGCCGCGCCCGCTCGGTCGTGCACAGCGGGAGCCTGGAGTGGGTGGCCGTGTGCGACTGGAAGTCGACGGCATGGCGCATGCGCTCGATCGCTTCCTCGGACAGCCCGAAGTGCCGCCCCGGCTCGCGATCCTCTCGGCCGCGGGAGGAGGCCCGCCCGAGAACGAACGGAAACGGCCTCCTCGTGCCGATGATCGCGCTGCAGAGGAAGATGGTGACAGGAACGCCGTAACGCTCGATCACGGGCAAGAGCCGGGCGTTGCCCTCGTGACCGTCGTCCAGCGTGAGGACGAGGGGCTTGGGTGGAAGCTCCCGCATCCTCCCCGTCTTGATGGCATCGACTACCGCCCGCAGGGAGACCGGCGTGTAGAGCCTGCGCAGCAGACGCAGGTGCCGCTCGAAGGCGTCGGGGTCGGGGTCGTGCCACACGAGGATGGTCGCCCTCCGCCGCTGCACGAGCTCCCGGACGAGGGCGGGAATCAGGGTGGAGCGAAGGAGGAGAAACAGGGCCTCTCTCATCGCGCGAGGTGGCTACCGGTCCCCATGACGCTAGCGCCGGGAGCCGGAGCTTGGCCGTCACCCTCCACCGCGGAGGCGACGAGAGCGAGCAGGCGGGCTGCCCTTGCGTCCCAGGTGTTGGCCTCAGCGATCGCCCGCCGGCGCGCCCTGTCCTCCTCGCTCGAGCGCTCTAGCGCGAGGGCCACTGCCTCGACGAAGGGCTGCACCCCGTCGACGACCACCACGTCGGGCTCCATGCCGCGGAGCTCGGGCAGGCCGGTCGCCACCACCGGCTTGCCGGCCGCCAGGTACTCGTAGAGCTTGAGGGGAAAGCAGCTCTTGGTGTACGCGGTCCACCGGTAGGGGATGACGCCGACGTCGAAGGCGGCGACGTACCGCGGAAGCTCGTGGTGGGGCTTCGCCCCGACCCAGCGCACGTTGGGTAGCCGCGCGAGGCGCCCAAGCTCCTCCCGGCAGTCGCGTTGACCCGGGCCGACGAGGAGGAGCGTCCAGGCCGGCCTGGCGCGCGCTACTGCCTCCAGGAGGGCGAAGTCGACCTTCTCCGCGGTGAGGTTCCCCGCGAAGCCGAGCACCGGTCGGGCAAGCCGGGCCACCTCGGAGGCGACGATGCCAGAGTCGCCGGCCCGTTGGAAGAGGACACTGTCGCCGGCGTTGGGAACGAGGTAGGTTCGAGGATTGAGCCGGCGCTTCCTCTCGTACAGGGAGCGCGTGGTGGCGAACACGAGGGCGGATCGGCGCGTCGCCCACTCGTCGCCGGCCGCGGCCAGCGCCCGCCGTCGGGGATCCCTGCCCGCCTGCTCCACGTAGTCGTCGACGCAGTCGTACACAGCCAAGGCCTCGCCGCACGATCCGATGAGCCAAGCGGCCAGGGGGTCGTATACCCAGAGCACCAGGGGGCGGGGAAGCCGACGGCCGAGGGCGCGCAGGACGGGCGCGGTGAGGCGACAGTTGAGCGTGCTGGCCGTGCGATAGCGGGTGCGCCAGGGGAGCACGTTCAGCGCCCGTCGTACCCGGACCCGGGGGGCGACCGCCTCGCTGGCGAAGAGCCGCCGCGCAAGGGAGGCCCGTCGTGGCTCCAGCAGGAGGCGAAGGAGCAGCGTGCCGAGGAAGGAGCCCGTCTCCACGAAGAGCACGCGATGGCCACGCTCGGCCGCCCGGCGCATGATCTGCTGCCGGTTCGTAGGCAGGTCGCAAGCCCACTCCTGGCTGGAGAGGCACACGATGGAGAACGGCTCGATCGAGGCCTGCCTCCAGGTCATGGGGGTGAGCGTAGCCCCTCGCCCTCTTCCCCGCCTACTTCCGCTGGTAGAGGAAGAGGGCGGCTCCGGGCCGGATGACCGCTCCCCGACGCACCGAGCCGCCAAGACGGGCGGGAAGAGAGCGGAGATCCTCCTGCTGGAGGTGGCTAAGGAGAACCCAGATACGGCGCCTGCGCACGCTGAGGGCAGCGACACGCCGGGACACGGCGGTGACGGTCTCCTCCCTGGGCCGTCCCACGACCACGCTGGGAGGCGACGAGAGCAGGGCAGGCGAGGTCCCCGAGCGGCCGCCTGGGGCGGGAACCACCGGCCACAGAGTCCGCCCTGTCCGCTCGGCCATGCCCCGGTATTGGCTGTAGTAGCGGAAGGCGTACTGGGCGGAGGCGTTCAGGTAGAGCGTGTCTCCCTGACGCCATCCCGCCCCTAGACGACGAACGAGGGGCTTCATCTCCTCCAGCGTACGCGGCTCCGGGAGGTGGTAGGCAGCCCTGCCAAGCGGCAGGGCGAGGACGAGCACGGCCAGCGCCGAGGCGAGGAGCAGCGAGCCCCGCCCCACCTCGGCGACACGGCCGATCCCGGACGCGACGGCCAGGATGACGAAGGGGACGAGGAACAAGGTGAACCTGCCCCCCCACGGGTACAGGTCGAGGGCCGACGCCACCACCACAGAGCCGACGAGAGCGGCCGAGAGCAGCAGGAAGAAGGGACTTGCTCGAGCCAGTGCCCAGACGCCGAGGCAGCCGAGCGCGGCGGCGACGAGGCCGACCGACAAGGGTAGGTCCAGAGCCACGTGGTTGGTGAAGAGGTCAGTGGCTGCCCCGCCGAGCCGGCGCAGCTCGGCCCCCGAGGACGGGGGCAGAGGGAGGTAGAAGGAGGTGAGGGCGGTCTCCTGGAGGTCGCGCACCTTGGGCGCGAGGAGGAAGTAGACCCCCGCGAGAGCGCCCACCCAGGGAGCCAACATCGCGGCTACCGCGGGCACGGTCTCGCGCCTGCGCTCGATCCCCAGCCCAGCGAGGGTCGCCACCGCCACCGCGGCAAGGACGAACACGGCCGCGTAGGAGAAGGCCGCCGCGATCAGTCCGCATGCGCCCAGGAGCAGCCCGTCGCGCACGGTCAGCCCCTTCCGCCAGCGGGCCGCCGCCAGCCAGCTGACGAGGAGAGCCGCCGCCACGTCCAGCGCGTAGGGCTTGAGCTCGGAGGAGTAGCGGATGAGCCCGCCGCTGACGGCGAAGAGGAGGAGGGCCACGTTCGCCGCTGCCGGCGGGAGCGTGAGCCTGGCCAGCTTGTGAAAGAGGGGGAGAGAGAGCAGGCCGGCAACGAGGGGAACCGCCCGCAGCACCTCCTCGCCGCTGCCCAAGGCGTCGCTGAGCAGCTTCACGGCCACCAAGAACCCGGGGGGAGCGCCTTGGGCGTAGTCCAAGCGGCCGAGCAGGCCCGAGTAGGAGCGCCCGAGCACGTTCAAGGCCAGGTACGACTCGTCCAGCCACAACGAGCGGCCGGATGCGTACTGGGCCAGCCTGAGCGCTGCCCCGAGGGCGATGACGAGCCATGCCAGGCGAGGCGAGCCGGCTGCAACCAGGAGGCTGGGGCGGGGGGACGCGCCCGGCGCCAGCTCACGGAGAAGCGCGGCCGTCCGCGCGGCCGCCTGCGGCCACGACAGACGCTCTGCTACCTCGTAGGCTCGCCGTCCACGCTCGCGCACGGAGGCGGCCTCGGCGGCGACCCGAAGGAGAGCGCCGCCCAGCGAGTCCACGTCACCCGCGCGAAAGAGCCACCCGGACCGACCCCCGTCGAGGAGCTCACGGTAGGCGGGCTGGTCGGCGGCCACCACCGGCAGCTCGAGCGACATAGCCAGGATGAGCGACCCCGAGGTACCGCCGTCGCCACGCGCCAGCACAGCGACGTCGCAAGCCCCGAAGAGCTCGGCGACGCTCGCCTCGGCTACCCACCCGAGCAGGGGGACGATGCGAGGGTCGGCCCTCGCTGCCTCCCTCACCGACGCCGCCACCCGGGCGTCCTTGGGATGACCGGCCACGACGAGTCGCGCCCGAGGAAGATGCGTGGACCGGAAAGCTTCGAGCAGAAGCTCCACCTCCTTGTAGGCCCGAAGCTCCCCGAAGCTGAGGAAGACGAGGGCGTCGTCCGGGATCCCCAGGTCGGCGCGCACGACCCCCCGCGGGCGCCCGGGCGGGTAGACGCCGATGTAGGAGCCGTGGGGAATGACGTGGATCTTGCGCTCGGCCCCAGGGAGGGCCTCCCGCACGCGCGAGGCGGTGGCGGCGTCGTGGACAAGGAGGAGGCTGGAGGCTCGACCGAGAAGCTGGACGGCCAGCGCGTCGCGGGCCCAGCCCTCCCGCTCGTGCGGGTAGAGCTGGTGGACCGTCCACAGCAGCCGGTAGCCGAGGAGGCGGGCCCAGGCCAGCCTGATCGCGAAGAGGACGAGCTTGACCCAAGAGAGCGCCGGTCGGAGCAGGCGGGGGCCGCGCCCGAGCCGGTAGAGGCTCTCGGGCCAGTGAACGTGGAGATAGCCGACGTCGCGCCTCCTCTGCCACAGCCACGACACCGTCAGGCGCCCGCTTGGCACCGGCTCCATACCCTGGTCTGCGAGATGTTGGTACAGGAGTCGCAGGTAGGGATTCCAGGGAGCGCTCGAGAGGCAGGCGACCTTCCGCCAGCGAGGGCGCGGGGGTGACGTGGACTCAGCTTCCGCGCTCGTAGCTCGCGGGGGCGAGCCTAGCCGAGGCGAGGGGTCCATAGCCCGATCGTAGAGCCAGCCCCAGGGAGGACTCCGGACAGGCGGCTGGGCCGAGTACCATGGCCATCGCGATCGCGGTGACCTGGGTTCTTCGCATCCTGGAATGGGTCGAGCGCTGGACGGAGCGAGTTGTCGGCACCTTCCTCGCCGGCCTCGTCCGCTTGGTCGCCTGGGCTACCCGCAGAGGACGCTACCGAGCTTGGCGCCGCGCCCAGGAGCGGCAGGCCGCGCCGCCAAGACCAGGGCCGTGAGCTGCGGCGCGTGACAGAGGGGTGCGCCTCGCCGGCCACACCTACGCCTTCCGCCACCTTCCCCTCGGCGAGGCCCTGGACGAGCTGAGGCTCATCGGCTTTACCGCCGTCGAGGTATGGCTCGGGCACGCCTCCCACCCGCACGAGGCAGCCCGGGCAATCGCCGCCCGGGGCCTGGCCGCCGCCGCGGTGAGCGCCGGCGGCTTCTACGAGGACGGTGGAGCCGACCCCGAGCACGCGGTCGCTCTCGCCTCCCTCCTGGGCGTCCGCCACGTCGTTGCCTGCTGTGCTCCCGCGCGCCTCGTCGAGGTCGCCGGCCTCATGCCGGAGGGTATCGCTCTCTGCGTGGAGAACCACTGGGACCAGCCCTTGGCAAAGCCGGAGGAGGTCGTGCCGGCGATCAGCCGGCTCGAGGGCGCAGGCGCCTGTCTCGACACCGGTCACGCCCTCTTGGCAGGAGTCGACCCGGCGCGCTTCGCCTCTGCTCTCGGGAGCCGACTTCTCCACGTTCACCTCAAGGAGGGGCGCGCCGCGTCGAGGCTCGAGCGGCTGATCGGGCGTCGGCTCCGCCGCCGGCTTCTCCCTCGCCCCCGACCGGTCGCTCCCGGGTGCGGAGACCTCGACCTGGAGCGTCTCGCTTCTGCCTTGCGGGCCCTGCGCTACCAAGGAACGGTGACCTTGGAGTACGAAGGAGCCGATCCCGGCCCTGCCCTCGCCCAGCTCTTGCGACGCTGGCGCGAGGCGGTCGAGGGGTCGTGAGGCACGAGCCACTTACCCCTTCTCGGCGCGGGCGGCGACGACGAGGGGGAAGTAGGGGTCGTCCTCCGCCAGCTCCCGGGCGCGGAGCTCCTCGGCCGCCATGCCGGTGAGGAAGGCGATCCCCGCCAGCACGTTGCCGTAGGTCCGGACCGCGACCCGGTCGGGAGGGAACACCTCGGCTAGCAGAGACCGCAACGAGGCGGCAGTGAAGCGCCAGTACTCCTTGTCCGGACAAGCTGGGTCGATGCGGCTGAGAGCAGGAGCCGTGACCAAGAGGACGCCACCGGGAGACAGGATCCGGTGGGCGTGGCGGAGCGCGGCAGGAAGGTCGTAGACGTACTGGAGGGTCTGGGTGAGGATGAAGCAGTCGAAGGAGTCGGTCGGAACGGCGTCGGCGGTAGCGAGGTCGGCGATGACGGTGGCGCGTGGATTGGCGGAGTTGATGTCGAGAACGGCCCGCTCCCGGACGCTGCTACCAAAGCGATCCGTGTAGCGCGAGTCCTTCACCTCGAGCACGCGCCCCCGGACAGCGTCCCGATGCTCCGCCAGAAAGCGCTCGATGTAATAGCGGTCGACCGGCGTACCACGATCGAAGCCCCACCAGTCGCTCAGGGGTTTCGTCCGCCGCAGGGTCCCCAGGAAGGCCGGCCGCCTCAGGCGGCGCAGGCGCTGAGGCGAGATCACGCAGGAAAGCATAGACGGCCGGGACGACGCTACCTCCCGCGGGCGCAGGCTGACTCCCGCAGGCCCAACGCCGACGACCGTGGCCCGTGACCGCTCCAGGGTGGGCAACCCGCCGGAGGCGCACTCGCTGAGCGGCCGAGCCGGCTCGCCTGCGCCCCACTCGGCCCTCTCCCTACTACGCTTAGAACGCATGCCTCCTCCCGAACGCCACGGTGCCGGGGCGGGTCACCTCGCCGGACGGCGCGGATCGCTTCCCACCTTTTCCATCATCGTGCCCACCCGGGGCCGCCCCCAGTCGCTGGCCGCTTGTCTGGAGGCTCTAGGCGACCTCGATTACCCTCCCGACCACTACGAGATCCTCGTGGTCGAGGACGGCGGGTCCACCGCCGGCCCAGTCGTCGAGCGCTGCTCGAGCCCCGCCTAGCTCCGCCTGATCACCACGCCTCACCGTGGCCCCGCAGCAGCGCGCAACGTGGGGGCGGAGCAGGCTCAGGGGACGTGCTTGGCATTCACCGACGACGACTGCCTACCCCACTCGGCCTGGCTGAGAGCTCTGGGCCGATTCCTCACGGCTCGACCCGAGGCCGCTGTCGGCGGTCGGACGGTGAACGCCCTGACCGACAATCCCTACTCCACGGCGGCGCAGATGCTCCTTGATTTCCTGTACGCCTACTACTTCCACGGAGAGCGAAGAAATCCCCCATTCCTTGCCTCGAGCAATCTCGCCGTCTATCGAGAGCCCTTCCTCGAAGTCGGAGGGTTCGACACGACATTTCCTACTGCCGCTGGCGAGGATCGCGAGTTCTGTGGGCGGTGGATCGAGCACGGATACGAGCTCGTCTACGCCGAGGAGGCCGTCGTGTACCACGCCCACGCGCTCTCCCTGGGAAGCTTCTTGAGGCGGAACTTCGAGTATGGACGGGGAGGCTTCCTCTTCCATCGCCTCCGCTCCGGTAGGGTCGGTCGCGGCGTTCAGCCGGAGCCCCTGAGCTTCTACGCACGGCTGGTCTCCCAGCCGTTCTCTGACTCAACTCGATCGGCCGAGGCGTTTCGGCTTGCCGCGCTTCTCCTCCTATCCCAAGCCGCGAACGCCTCGGGATTCGTGTTCGAGGCAGCAAGGACGAAGGGCCAGGCCCCCGCGATGATGCCCATCGAGGACACCAAGCCCACCCCTCGCCCGTCAGAGATCGTACCGAGAGGGCCTCGCGCGTACGGCCTGCTGAGTCGCTCGAGACACCGAGTTCGCATCGAGCCAGGACCAGGGTGGGCGGCAGGCCTACGCGACATCTGGAGGCATCGAGAGCTTCTCTACTTCCTGGTTTGGCGCGACCTGAAGGTTCGATACAGACAAAGCCTGTTTGGAGTCGGCTGGGCGGTGGCGCAACCTCTTGTCCTCATGCTTGTCTTCTGGGCCTTTGTCTCCAAGGTGATCCAAGTCCCGTCTCAAGGGGTTCCTTACCCCGTCTTCGCCTTCGCCGCGCTCCTCCCCTGGAGCCTCTTCGCCCAGTCGATGACGAGCACCTCTCAAAGCCTCGTCAAGAACGTCAGCCTCATCTCCAAGGTGTACGTACCCCGCCTCGCCATTCCTCTCGCCTCGTCCGCCTCTTTCCTCCTCGACTACCTCATCGCCCTTGGGCTGCTCCTCGCGGGCATGGCCGGGATCTACGGCATGTACCCCCGGCCAGCCGCTGCGCTCGCCGTTCCCGGGCTGACGATCCTGGCCTTTGCCCTGGCCGCCTCCGTGGGCACCGCGCTGGCGGCTGCCAATGTCATCTACCGCGATGTCCAGATACTGGTACCCCTGCTAGCCCAGGTCTGGCTCTTTGCCTCGCCTGTGGCCTACCCCAGCACCCTCGTCCCCGAACCCTGGCGTACGGTCTACGGCCTGAATCCGATGGTGGGCGTGGTCGAGGGATTCCGCTGGGCTCTGGCGGGAGCGCCGCCGCCCTCGCTGTCGGTAGTGCTCGCCTCGCTCGCCAGCACGCTCGTTCTGCTCGCCGGCGCGCTCGCCTACTTTCGCCGCCTCGACCGCCTGTTCGCAGACCTCATCTGACGATGGCAGCTACGGTCGTCATCGGCGAAGGTCTCTCCAAGGTCTACCGCCTGGGCGCTTCCGTCCAAGGGGGCCGGCTGACAGAGGCCCTCTGGAGCGGGCTAGCGGCGCCCTTGCGCCGGCTGCGCGGCGCTGGCGAGGCCGGCACGAGGACGATCTGGGCTCTCCGCGACGTGGCAATCGAGGTGCAGGAGGGAGAGAAGGTTGGGATCATCGGACGCAACGGGGCAGGAAAGTCGACCCTGCTCAAGATCGTGTCCCGGATTACTGAGCCCACGACCGGCTGGGTGGAGCTCGAGGGTCGCGTCGGGTCGCTCCTCGAGGTCGGCTCTGGCTTCCACCCCGACTTGACAGGCAGGGAGAACATCTACCTCTACGGGGCCATCTTGGGGCTGCCCCGCCGGGAGGTGAGGCGCAAGTTCGACGAGATCGTGGCCTTCGCGGAGGTGGAGGACTTCCTCGACACCCCGGTGAAGCGCTACTCGAGCGGGATGTACATGCGCCTCGCCTTCGCCGTGGCGGCTCACCTCGAGCCGGACATCCTCATCGTCGACGAGGTGCTGGCCGTGGGCGACCTCGCCTTCCAGAAGAAGTGCCTGGGCAAGATGGAGGACGTGTCGAGCGGAGGGCGGACGGTGCTCTTCGTGAGCCACAACATGGCTGCCGTCAGCTCCCTCTGCGATCGCGCCTACTTGCTCGACAGGGGAAGGATCGTGCGGGCCGGACCTGCCTCTGAGGTCGTGGCCGACTACGCCGCATCAATACACCAAGTGGAGGGCATTCCCCTCGCCGATCGTGAGGATCGCGAGGGCGATGGCGCGGTGCGCTGCACGAGTATCCGGTTCGAGGACGCAGACCGCGGCTCCCCAATTACGTGCTCGAGTCGCCTCAAGATCTCGCTGGGCTACCGAAGCAGAGCTCCGATCCGATTTCTCAGATGCGTGATCACGCTCTACAACGCCGACTGGGTGGGCATTCTTCGGCTCGATAGCGACTCTGTTGGTGGCCTGCCTGACCTCCTGCCGGCCGAGGGTGAGGTGACGTGCGTCACCGAGCCGATCGAGGTGACGCCCGGCCGCTGCCACGTGAGCGTGGGGCTCTACCGGGCGGGTAGTCTCGCCGATCACGTGGAACAGGCAGGCAGCTTCGAGGTCAAGCCTGACGACTTCTACGGGACGGGGAGATTGCCGAATCGGAGGGTACTCGTCCTCCGCCGCCATCGCTGGTCGCCGGGAGGCTCTTGAGGCATGGAGGCCCACGAGAGGCTCAAAGTGCAACCCACCCACACCGGTCCGCTTGTCTCTGTCGTCATCCCCTTCCTCGATGCCGAGCCGTACATCGGCGAGGCGATCGAGAGCGTCCTCGCTCAGACCTACGAGCACTGGGAGCTGATCCTCGTCGACGACGGCTCCACCGACCGAAGCGCCGAGGTAGCCCGCGCGGTGACCGCAAGGAAGTCCGAGCGAGTTACGTACCTTACGCATCCGGGCAAAGGACACCGCGGCCTGAGCGCCTCCCGCAACCTGGGCCTGGAGAGGGCGCGTGGCGACCTCGTCGCTTTCCTCGACGCCGACGACGTCTGGCTTCCCAGGAAGCTTGAGGAGCAGGTTGCCTTGCTCCAGCGCTACCCCCACGCCGCCGCCGTGTACGGGCTTAGCGAGTACTGGGTGACCTGGGCCGGCGACGGAGGCTCCGACTCCACTCCCGATCTCGGCGTGGAGCCTGGCGGCGTGATTCTGCCCCCCAAGCTCCTCGTATTGGCTCTCCAGTCGAGGGCGCGGACGCCACCTCCGTCGAGCATCCTCCTCAGGACGAGCGCAGCGGTGGCAGTGGGCGGCTTCGAGGAATCGTTCACCGACATGTACGAGGACCAGGCTTTCCTCGCCAAGCTCTACTTGCGCTACCCCGTGCTCGTCGCCGAGCGGTGCTGGGCTCGGTACCGCATCCGCTCAGACTCACTGACCGGCCGGGCGAGGGCGTCAGGCCAGAGGGAGAGAGCGGGCCTCCGCTACCTGGACTGGCTCGTGGCCTACCTTGAGCAGCACGGCTACGACGACGCCGAGCTGTGGAGGGCCTTGCGGAGAAAGCGACTTCGTTACCGCCACCCGCGCCTCAACCGCCTCTTCCTCTTCCTTCACCGACACGGCATCGTTCTCTGACCGTGCCCGAGGTCTCCGTGATCATCCCCTTCCTCGATGCCGAGCCGTACATCGGCGAGGCGATCGAGAGCGTCCTCGCTCAGACCTACGAGCACTGGGAGCTGATCCTCGTCGACGACGGCTCCAAGGACGGCAGCAGCGGCGTCGCTCTCGAGTACGCTTCCCGGGAGCCGAACCGCGTCGTCTACCTGCGGCAAGACCCAGGGCCTCGCGGCATGAGCGCAGCCCGGAATGCTGGGCTGGCCGTCGCCCGGGGGCGTTACGTCGCCTTCCTGGACGCCGACGACGTGTGGCTGGAAGACAAGCTTGAGCACCAGCTCGAGATCTTGCAGGCCCATCCCCACGCGGCAGCGGTGCTCGGGCCTGTCGAGTGCTGGTACAGCTGGCAGGACCGGGCGTTGGCCGCCATGGACGCAGTTCGTGGGCTCCACCTCGCCGCGCCCGACACCCTGGTGGAGCCTCCAAGGCTTGTGCCCCCTCTGCTCCGCAACGAAGTCCCCACGATGACGCCTGCCCTTGTCCGGCGCGAGGCCCTCCAGCGCTCCGGAGGGTTCGAGGAGGCCTTCCCCGGTCTGTACGAAGATCAGGTCGCCTGGATCAAGATCTGCATCCGGGAGCCCGTATTCTTCGCCAGTCGCTGCTGGTACCGCTGGCGCCAACATCCCCGGGCTTCGTGTGCGGTCGCCGTGCGCACGGGCAGGTACGACGACGCGCGGGCACGGTTCTTGGAGTGGTTGGCCAGGTACCTGAAGGACCAAGGAGTCGCCGACTCCGAGGTCTGGTGCGCCATCGGGGAGGAACAGGCACGTCTCCAGGAGAGGTCACGGGAGGTCGCCGTCCGGCGTGAGGGCTTGACCATAGGGCGCGAGAGCTGGACCATGGAGAGAGTCCGCGCCGCCCTCTCTCGATGGCGACCTCGCTGGGGGCCTTCCAAGGGCACGATCGGCCGTCCGTGGCAGCGACGCCTGGGCCTTGTGTTGCTCTACCACCGAATCGCCGAGGGAGAGGAAGATCCTTGGTCGCTCTGTGTGTCGCCCAGGCATTTCGCCGAGCACATCGAGGTGCTTCTCGAGGAGGCCGAGCTCATGGCCCTCTCCGATCTCGCCAAGGGTCCAGGCCGGGGCGCGCGGCCCGCCGTCGCCCTAACGTTCGACGACGGATACGCGGACAACCTGCACGCTGCCAAGCCTGTCTTGAGTCGAGCTGGAGTTCCCGCGACCGTGTTCATCGCCACCGGGTACCTCGGCTCCAGCCGAGGGTTCTGGTGGGACGAACTCTTACGCATCCTCGCCTGGGGGGCTAGGAACCACCGAGGTCTCCAGCTCGACGTCGATGGCCGAGCGCTACGGCTGCACATCGACTCGCCGAGTCGGCTGCGAAGCGCCTACTTGCGACTCTACGAGTCGTTGCGGATTGCAGGCCCCGACCAGCGAGAGGAAACCTTGTCGACCCTTCGATCGTGGGCCGGATCCGGCGCCGCTCCCGACGACAGGTGTCGACCGCTGACCGTGGAGGAACTCAGGCTGCTCGCTGCGGACGGCCTGATCGAGATCGGCGCCCATACCCGCACCCACCCGGTGCTGGCAGCCCTGTCGACCGCCGACCAGCGGATCGAGATCGAGGGTAGCAAGGCGGAGCTGGAGACCCTCCTCAGTCGACGGGTGCGAGGGTTTGCCTACCCGTTCGGCCAGACAGGGGACTTCACGCCGACCACCGCCGAGATCGTCCGCCGGGCCGGCTTCGTCTACGCCTGCACGAGCATCAACGGGAGGATCGACGCAACCGTGGATCCCTTCTGGCTGCCTCGGATCTGGATCCGCAACTGGGCCGGAGCGACGTTCGCCCTCAAGCTCCAACGGTGGACAGAGGAGACCTAGAAGCACCATGCGGCTCCTCGTCACCGGTAGTCGGGGCTTCATCGGGGGAGCTTTGGGCCGTGCCGCCTCCGCGCGTGGGGACGAGGTCCTCGGGGTCGGCCACGCGAGTCAGCCGGACCCGACGTGGCCGGCCCGCTACGTGCAGGCGGACCTGGCCCACACAGACTTGGCCGCCGTCATGGCGGAGTTCGCTCCCGATGTGGTGGTGCACGCGGCCGGCCCCGCCTCGGTGGCCGGCTCGTTCGCGGCTCCCCTCGACGACCTAGCTCCCTCCTTACCTGGGCCAACACCCTCGACAGCATCCGTCGATCGGGAGCGTCCCCGCTCACTATATTCCTGTCGAGCGCTGCAGTGTACGGGGACCCGGAAACCCTACCGGCGCATGAGGAGCACCCCCTCCGGCCCATCTCTCCCTATGGATTTCACAAAGTGACCTGCGAGCTCCTGGGGAAGGGAGTTCGCCTACTGCTTCGGTGTCGACGTCCTCGTGAGCCGGCTCTTCTCAGTGTTCGGGCCAGGGATGCGACGCCTTCTCGTGTGGGAGCTGTACCAGAAGCTCCGTGCTCCCGGGCAGGCAGTGCTCCTGGAAGGCACGGGCAAAGAATCGAGAGATTACCTGGCGATCGAGGACGTGGTATCAGCTCTTCTTGGGTTGGCCGACAAACGCGAGGAGCTCCGTGGGTTCCTCGTAATCAATATCGGCCGCGGCGAGGAGACCTCGATCGCCCATCTAGCGGACGAGATGCGCAAGCTTGTGGGCCCGGATAAGGTTGTGCAGTTTGCCGGCCGAAAACGCCCTGGGGATCCTCTGCGATGGCGTGCAGACGTCTCGCGCCTACGCTCGTACCTTCCCTGGTGGAATCCGCAGCCCCTTAGCGCATCTCTGGGTGAGTGCGTCCGGATGTGGATCGAGCGTGAGGTTCCATCCTTTGCCTCGTAGAGAGCACGCACTGCTCCGCATCGGCGTCGTACTTCCCCATACGCCTGCCTGGACAGGCGGCTCGACCTTTGCCAGAACCGTGCTCCACTCTCTCGCCGGCGCTTGCGAGAAGACAAACACGAAGGTTTGCCTCGTGTCCGATCGCCATCGCGTCGAGTCACAAGAAGGTGGCGGTCTCTCAGCCGTCGAGCTCGTCTCCGTCGATCGTCCTCCGTACCGCCGGGGAGAGCGGTGGCTTCAACGTGTATTCGGACGTGGAGCACGATCCGAGGTGGCGGCGACAATACGGCGCCACGGCCTCTCCGTTGTCCTCGCTGCCTTCGTCCCTCCGTCCGACCTGGCAAAGGTAGCGGTCGTGGCTTGGATCCCCGACTTTCAGCACCTGCGACTCCCCGATCTCTTCTCCGCGGAGGAGCGGAAGCACCGAGACGACCTCTATCGAGGACTTGCTGAGAGGGCTACCCGAGTGCTTCTTTCCAGCAAGGCAGTCGCAGCTGACTTCGCCGAGTTCGCCCCAACACACGTGGGGAAAGTAAGGGTGCTCCCGTTTCCGTCCTTGCTCGCCTTCGAGCCCCCGGGTCCACCTCGTCTCGCGTCCGCCAAGTTTCATCTGCCCGAGAAGTTCGCTCTGGTTATCAACCAGCTCTGGAGGCACAAGAACCACCGCCTGGTAGTCGACGCGCTGGCGCTGCTGCGGAGCGGTGGCCCTCGCGTTCCCGTGGTCATGGTGGGAATGCCGGTCGACTACCGCGATCCCACCAACGCCACGCTGTCCGAGCTCTTGCAGGCGATCGCCCGTGCCGGCGTCCACGATCAGGTCTCCATTCTTGGCTTCCTCCCCCGCGACGACCTGATCGACCTCATGCGACATGCCGCCCTCGTCATCCAACCCTCTCGATTCGAGGGTTGGAGTACCGTCGTTCAGGACTGCAAGGCCCTGGGACGGCCTATCATCTGCTCGGATATCCCAGTCCACCGCGAGCAGCTCGCAAATCCCCTGGGCTTCTTCCCCTGCGACGATCCAGACGCTCTTGCCGACCTGCTCGCAGAGTACTGGGCCGATCTCGAGCCAGGGCCCGACCTCGAGCGCGAGCGCGGAGCACTTGCGGCCGAGCAGGCGTTCGCGGCCAGCCATGGCGAGAGCCTGCTCGCAGTGTGCCGCGAGGCGCTGGATGAGAGCCCACGGAAGCATGCCGACGCTCGCTGAGCTCCCACCCCCCCCACCTGGACGCAGCGGGTGGCCCTGGGACCTCGAGACAGCACCCCGTCCGGCAGCGGCCCCGCTTCCCCGCATCTCCATCGTCACCCCATCTCTCAATCAGGGGTCGTTCCTCGAGCAGACTATTCGATCGGTGCTCCTTCAGGGGTATCCGAATCTCGAGTACATGGTGGTGGACGGAGGCTCCACAGACGACAGTGTCGAGATCATTCGGCGATACGAGCCCTGGCTGGCTTGGTGGGTGAGCGAGAACGATCTCGGCCAAGCTCATGCCATCAACAAGGGTCTCTCGCGAGCCACGGGAGAGATCGTCGGATGGCTCAACAGCGACGACTTCTACGCGCCCGGGGCGCTCCAGCGTGTGGCCCAACACTTGAGCAAAGGCTCGGGAACGATGGCCCTGGTAGGAGACTGCATACGGCTCCACTCCGATGGGTCGCCAGACCTCAGGCTTCCGGGGAGGTACTCAACTCATCGACGACTGCTTGCTTTTTGGAAGGGATACCACATGCATCAGCCTGCTATTTTTTGGCGCAAGGAGATTACTGACTCGATTGGTCTGCTTCGTGAAGATCTCGACTACATACTCGATTTCGACTACTGGGTTCGCCTCTCTCAACAAGCTCCTTTCCTCTCCCTTGGCGTTCCGCTAGCTTTTTCTCACTATCACAGTGGAGCGAAGACAGCGGACCATTACACTCGCTTCTATCGCGATCTCTGGCGCCATCGTCGCCGGTACTGGAGCACAGTTCCCCTGAGCGAGCGGCTTCTCCTCGAGGTCTCCGCGCTTGCTCATCGGCCCTTCTGGTCGCTGCGCCAGCGCCTCTACCGTCGAAGGCACCGCCTCATCCCAGAATGACTCGCCTTCGCACCTCTGTCGTGATCCCCGTCTACAACGACGCCCACGGAGCCATGCAGGCGGTTCGTTGCCTGCTCGGTCAAACGCTTCCCCCGGACGAGATCGTGGTCGTAGACGACGGCTCGACCGAGAGCACGCTCCAGCGAGTGGAGGAGGTCGCACCCACCGTGAGGTACGTCCACAAGGAGAATGGTGGTCCTGCCTCGGCTCGCAACCTGGGCGTGCGAGTAGCCCGTGGCGATCTCATCGCCTTCATCGACAGCGACTGCCGCCCAACACCTGGCTGGCTCGAAGCCCTCGTCGCCGCCTTCGACACTCCTCGGGTTGGCGGAGCCGGAGGTCGCGTGCTGGGTCTCTCCGGTGGCCTCCTGAGCGAGTACATCGATACTCGCTGCATGTTCGCTCCCGGCGCAGCGGAAGACGGATCCATTCTCTACGTCGTCACCGCTAACGCTTGCTTTCGCCGCGATGCTCTTCTTGCTGCCGGCTTATTCGACGAGCGTTTTCGGCGCGCAGGCGGAGAGGATTTCGAGCTGTGTCAGAGAGTCCGATCACTCGGATACGCGCTGCGCTACGTCTCGGAAGCTCTTCTCTTTCACGAACATCGCCGCACAGTTTGGAGTCTCCTCCGAACAGTTGCGAACTACGGCGAAGGACACTATCTCCTTGGCTCCATCTGGCCTGAGCATAGACTCGACCATCCTCTTCAGCGCCTTCTTCGTGCCTCCATCTCCCTGCATGCCGCAGCGAGAAGGACGATCAGATATACGATGGCTCACGGCCTGATGAGAGGGCTTGCGTTTGGACTGCTCGACTACTTCTACATCCCTGCCTTTTTGCTTGGATACATTCGCGGTGCTATGCGATTAGAGAGGTTTAAGGATGCGCATTCCGCCCGATGAGATCCAGTTCCATCCGCACTCATTTGCCGATCCAGACGGTCGGCTGTTCTGGTGGCGCGGTCACCTCTATCGCGGCATCCGAGAGGGTCGGGAGACGTTTCTTTTGGATCTCATCCAACGAGGAATTCTCCACGATTTATGCCGGCGCAAACTCTTGGTCGAGACAGAGCTCACCACTCTAGCGCTCGATGGCTTCGCTCTCGTTCTTCGCCAGCGGGAGGTTCCGTTTCCGTCGTATCCGGTGGAGTGGCCTCCCGCGATGCTCAAGGAAGCGGCGCTTGCGTATCTGCGACTACACGAGGCGCTTCGGTCGTACAACCTCGCCCTCAAGGACACTCACCCCTGGAATCTCCTCTTCGACGGAGTCCAGCCGCTGTTCGTGGATGTGACCTCGATCGTGCCGATGCCGAGTGCACCTCCCTTATCGAAGGAGAAGTTTTTCCGCTACTACCTGCGTCCACTAGCCCTGATGGCAGGAGGACAGGCGAGACTAGCCCGGGCGCTCATGCTCGAGAACGACGGCGTTCGAGAGGAGGATCTCCCTAGGCGACTGAGGTGGCGACTAAAGCTCGGCGGTATCGAGAGCCTCCGCATCGAGACGACGAAGGCAGCCGATTCGAGCGTCATTCCGCCCTTCACGAGGAGGCTGATCTCGGAGCTCGGTCCAGCGTCTCTGCTCGACCTCAGTGGCCAAGGAGGAGTCTACGGGCTGCTCGCGTGCGAGCTGGGCGCGCGTGCCGTGGTCTTCGATACCGACCTTCCGTCGCTGAACACCCTTTTCCAGGTCGCCCGAGAGAGAAGTGTGGCCCTTCTCCCCCTCGCTATCGACTTCCCCCGAGCCACGCCCTCTATCGGGTTCGCATCCCACTTCTCCATTGCTGCAAGCCAACGTCTCCGTTGCGACCTCGTCGTCGCTCACGGTCTCTCGCATCGTCTGATGACGACCCGCGCCATCCCCCCTGAGCTCGTTGTCGAGGGCCTACACGCCTTCACGGCCCGGTACGTGCTCGTCGAGGCAGACACGAGGCTCCAGGAGGCGTTAGCCCGTCGTTTTCGCTGCATCAAGCAGATCGGAGATCTGCTTCTCGCCGAGCGGTGAAGGTCTTCGGTCAGCTTCTGCGGGGCCGAGTGAGACGGATCCCTCTAGCAGTAGTCACGAACGAATTCTCCTTCTCATTCGCACGGGATGGCTGGAATTACATACGCTCGATAGTAGCCGAATACGAGAAAGATCGAGACATCTCTCTTGAGCAGACGATTTTCTACCGTTTTTTTACTCATCCTTTCGTCAGGAACGTTCGTTACCTGAACGACATCCTCTTCCTGCACGATCCAGAACGGCGATATCGAAATGATTTCAAATTCTATCTCGGTACCTACCCCTGGGGCGACCATGTCGGGGGTGGTCCTTGGGGGCACTACTTTGACGCAGTATCGCGAGTCGACACCGCCAGCCTCTATGGGCCCGACCGTAACCCCTGGTACCGACCCGGAGATCGGCGCCCTCTGGAGAAGGAGTGGGACGCGACTCTTCGCCTCTACCGCTCGATGAGAAGCGCGGGGTACCGACCGCTGGCACGCGGAGGCTTCCCCGAGGTAACGTTGCTGGTGAAGCGCAGCGGGGAGTTCCGCGCAGTGCGCTACAACGGCCAACATCGCCTTGCTGTGCTCAGCCACCTTGGGTACCGACGCGTCACCGTCCTCGTCCCGTCCCCAAGGGCGATCACCCGGGAGCTCACGTCCTGGCCTTCCGCGTCGTCGCTCCCCAAGGTGGTCGAACGCAGCGAGGTCGTGGTGCGGGAAGAGGAAGTCGACCGGTGGCCCTACGTCCGGCGGGGCCTCTGCAGCCGTGAGCAGGCGCTCGAGATCTTCCACGCCTTCTTCGAGCTCACCGGCAGAGAGCGGATCGAGGCACTGGGACTCCCCTCGGTCTACTGAGGCCCATGGGGGGCCCACCTCATCCTCGCCCGAGGAGCCATCGCTCTCTTCAGCGCTGCGACAAGGAGGGAAGGAGCCGTCTGGGGAGCATGCCGACCCAGCGTCCCCAGATCCAGGAGGGCAGAGCGGACGTGTCCTTCCCGCAGCTCCCTGAGGATCTGGTCGGCAAGATGGCGGCCCCAGTACGAGCGAGCGATCCTCAGCCCCGCTCGGTAGTCATGCAGGTAGGCCTGGTCACGATCCACGTACGGTCGTTGGCGTCGCTGCGCCACGACGGCGTCGCGCAACATCTGTCCGAACCGCAAACTCATGTTTCCACCGTGGCGGCGGACGCGCAACACGACCCTGTCGTTGCAGCAGATCGGGTACGCGCGAGCGATGCGGAAGTTGAGATCGAGATCGTGGGCACCACCCGCCTCCCGGGCAAAGCCCCCGACGCTCCTCACCACCTCGGCCCGGTAGAGAATTGCCCCAGTGCTTCGAAGGGGAGTGTTGAGGCGAAGCATGTAGCGGTAGGGATCCTCCTCGATGCATGTCTGGAACCTCCTCGCTCGACGCGTGCCCTCCGCGAGGGGCGCTCCCTCCTTGTCGATGAACTGCACATGCCCGTAGACGAAGGCGCACTCGGGCCGCGCGCGCAGGATCGCGACCGACGTCTCCAGGGCCCGCGGGGTCAGCTCGTCATCGGCATCGAGGAAAACGACGAGCTCGCCCGACGCCAGGGCGAGACCGCGGTTGCAGGCCTCGGCCACCCCCTGGCGGGACTGGTGAACGTAGCGTACGTCCAGGTACCGCGCTGCCACTGCCGCGGTGTTGTCGCTAGAGCCGTCGTCCACCACGATCACTTCCACGTCGACGCCGGTCTGGCCACGAGCACTCTCGATGGCCGCCCCCAAAAACCGGCCGTAGTTGTGGCAGGTGATCACCACGGAGACCCGGCTCATCTCGCGATACGGCCTGGACCCGGGCTTCCGACGTCCAACCCACGGAACAGGAACGTGACGAGCCTCTCCCCGACAGCGTCGAGCGAGAAAACCTCCTCGGCCCGCCGCCGTGCTAGCGTCGCGAGGCGGCGCAGCGATGCGGGATCGTCGAGCAGGCGGGCAATCGCGTCGGCCAGGGCTACAGGATCGTCGCGAGGGACGATGACCCCCGGCCGCCTGGATGCGGGACCCGAGATCTCCTCCACTCCGCCGGCGTCCGAGGCAACTACCGGAAGCCCGCAGGCGAGCGCCTCTTCCAAGGCCACCGGAAAGCCCTCGTGGCGCGACGGAAAGGCGTAGAGATCGGCTGCAGCAAGGCGATCGCGGATCTTCCCCGGATCGGCCAGCAAGCGATCGCACCACACGACGTTCGCTTGGCCCAGCCCGCGGATGCGTCGCGCCAGCTCGGCGGCATCCCGCCCTCCCCCGACGAGGAGTAGCCGCCCCTCGCGAACAGGGCGTTCCGAGAGCAGCTGCCACGACCGCAGGAGTACGTCGAGGCCCTTCTTCCAGATGGCGACGCGCCCATGCCAGGCAACGACTGAGGCAGAAGGAGGGATGCCTAACCTGCCGCGAGCGAGCCCTCGATGGCCTGGATACCAGATTCCCGTGTCGACGGGATTTGGGATGGAGGCCACACGCTCAGCGGGGACACCGTAGGTCGTCGTCACACGACGAGCTTCCCTCGCTGTCGCCGCTATCAATCCTGCGCTGCGACGAATCGTGAGGGGCCGTACCCACCGCTCTAACCTCCATCGCTGGTAGTCGCCGCCCTGAAAGGTCGCGAAGGTGGGAAGACCAAGGAGCTTGCCCAGGATGACGCAGAGGTCGAAACGGGGAAACTCGTACTCCTGGCACAGGATCGCACTACAACCCTGCCGTCGAGCCTCGTGCGCGATGGCCCGAAGGGGCGTCGAGACGTAGGGAGCGAGCTCCTTGACGGCGGCAAGAAGCGGTTCCGCAGGCGAACGTACCCACCACCGAGGGCCGAAGGCCTGGCGGGCAGTGCGACCGTACGGATCGACCATCCACCGCCGAAGCAGGCGGTACGGCCCGGGCGCTGGAAGGGCGACGACGGACGCCCCGCTCGGCCGATGCAGAAGGCTGATCCTCCCTCGCACGCGGCCCGAGACGCAGATGATGACCGTCCGCACGCCCAGGCGGCGCAGGGCAGCAGCGTAGCCGAACATCCAGCTCCCCGTGAACTCGGTGGCGAACTCCTGCAGGGACAAGCCATCTCGATCGAGAAAGTCCTCGATGAGAAGACCCCACGGGACGAGCGCGACCGCTCCCGGAGACGGTCGCGCGCCGCTCTTCCCTCCTCCCCCCGCCCCAGCGTGACAGGCCTCCTCGCGTTCCGAGCCTGCGCGGAGAGGGGCGCATGCAGGATACGGCCTCGACAGAGAGCTTCCGTCCCCAGTGGAGCGAGACCCCGCGCTCACGAGCGCTCCCGCAGCATGGGGAAGAGGATCACGTCCCGGATCGTCTCCCGGCCGGTCAAGACCATGGCCAGGCGGTCGATGCCGAGGCCGAGGCCTCCCGTGGGCGGCATGCCGTAGGCGAGGGCCTCCACGTAGTCGGGATCGCCCGCCTCGGCGGTGACGTCCCCCGCCTCCCGCTCTTCCTGCTGCATGCGGAAGCGCTCGGCCTGCTCGTCGGGGGCGTTGATCTCGGTGAAGGCGTTGCCGAGCTCCATACCCCCCACGAAGTACTCGAACCGCTCCACCGTGGCGGGATCGTCGTCGGTGGCGCGGGCGAAGGGGGAGAGCTCCACCGGGTAGTCGTAGAGGATGGTGGGCTCGACCAGGGCGGGCTCGACGGCGTGGGAGAGGGCATGGTCGACGAGCTGGGCCCACGTGCGGTCGCGGGAGGTGTCCACCCCCCGCTCCTCGAGTCGCCGGCGAAGCTCGTCGGCGTCGCGCGTCCATAGGCCGACTCGGGCCAGGGCCTCGGCCAGCTTGAGGCGCCGCCAGGGCCGCTTGAGGTCGATGTCGTGGCCCCGGAAGGAGACGCGGGTCGTCCCCAGGGTCTCCAGCGCCACCCTCTCCACCAGCTCCTCGACCCGGTCCATGGTGTCTCGGTAGTCGGCGTAGGCCTCGTACCACTCGAGCATGGTGAACTCGGGCTGGTGCTTGTAGGAGAGGCCCTCGTTGCGGAAGTCCTTGCCGATCTCGTACACCCGCTCCAGGCCGCCCACGATCAGCCGCTTGAGGTAGAGCTCGGTGGCGATGCGGAGGTAGACGTCCTGGTCGAGGGCGTGGTAGCGGGTGACGAAGGGCTGGGCGAAGGCGCCCCCGTAGCGGGGCTGGAGCACGGGCGTCTCCACCTCCAGGAAGCCGGCCTCGTCCAGGTAGCGGCGGATGGCGCTGACCATGCGCGTCCTCGTCTCGAACGCCCTTCGGGTTTGCTCGTTCACGAGCAGGTCGAGGTAGCGCTGGCGGTAGCGGGTCTCGGAGTCGCGCAGGCCGTGGTAGACGTCGGGAAGCGGCCGCCGGATCTTGGCCAGGAGGTAGAGCTCCCGGGCCACCAGGGAGGGCTCTCCGCGACGGGTGCGGGCGGGGGCCCCGACGGCCCCCACCACGTCCCCCAGGTCGACAGCCACCCGGCCTACCCGTCCCTCCTCGCAGAGGAGCTGGATGCGCCCCGTCCGGTCGACGAGGTCGAGGAAGACGAGGCGGCCGTGCTCCCGCCGGCCGAGGACGCGCCCTGCCACCCGGCGACAGGAGCTTGCCTCCGTCCCCGGAGCCAGCGCCTCCGCCTCAGCTCGGACAGCCGCGATCTCGTCCCGATCGGGAAAGCGCTTGGGGAGGCCGGTCACGGCCGCGAGTCTACGCGGCCTTGATGTCCAGGATCTTGAACTTGAGCGACCCCCGCGGCACGACCACCTCGACCACCTCTCCCTTCTTGCGACCGAGGATGGCCTTGCCCACCGGGGACTCGTTGGAGAGCTTGTTCCGGGAAGGGTTAGCCTCGACCGAGCCCACGATCTGGTACTCGACCGTCTTTCCCGCCTCGAGATCCTTGAGCCGCACGGTCGAGCCCACGGAGACGACGTCCTTGGCCACGTCCTTGGCGTCGATGACGCGGGCCGAGCGCAGCCTCTCCTCGAGCATGGCGATCCGGTGCTCGAGCATGGCCTGCTCGTTCTTGGCGTCGTCGTACTCGGCGTTCTCGTTGATGTCCCCGAACTCCCGGGCGTGGCGGATACGCTCCGCCACCTCTCGCCGCTTGTGGGTCGCCAGGTACTCGATCTCCTGCTTGAGCTTCTCGTAGCCCTCTCGGGTGAGAATGACTTCCTTCACGGTGCGTCTCTCCTCGGGATAAAAAAGGCGCGGCCTCCAGGCGCCGCCGCAAGGCGGCATTGTAGCCACCTCGGGCCGGCCCGCGCAACCGCCCCTGCCGCTAGCATTTCCCGCCTCGTGCAGGGAAAAGACGGGAACGCCTGGCGCATCGGCACGGTCGAGATCCAGGGCCGGGTGGTGCTCGCCCCCATGGCCGGGGTCAGCGTGCAGGCCTTCCGGCGCCAGGGGCGGCGGTTCGGAGCCGGGCTCGTCTGCTCGGAGATGGTGAGCTGCGCCGGCCTGGCCGCCGGCAACGAGCGCAGCCTGGGCTACCTGCGCCTGGCCGCCGACGAGAGCCCCCTGGCGGTGCAGATCTTCGGCTCCGACCCGGCCCAGATGGCCCAGGCGGCCCGCCTGGCGGAGGCCGCAGGAGCGAGCATGGTGGACATCAACCTGGGCTGCCCGGTGGGCAAGGTGACGAAGACCGGCGCCGGAGCCTCGCTGCTCGAGGAGCCCGATCTCGCCTGCCGGATCGTAGAGTCCGTGGCGAAGGCGGTGACCGTCCCGGTGACGGTGAAGATGCGCCGCGGCCTCGACGACGGCTCCCGGGCCTGCCTGGCGCTGGGTCCCCGGCTGGTCGAGGCCGGAGCCTCGGCCCTCACCCTCCACCCTCGCTCTGCCCGCCAGATGTACGCCGGCCGCGCCGACCACAGCCTCACCGCCGAGCTGGTGGAGCGGGTGTCGGTGCCCGTGGTCGCCTCCGGCGACATCACCTGCCGGGCGGAGGCAGAGCGCGTGCTCGCCCAGACGGGGGCGGCCGCGGTCATGGTGGGCAGGGCGGCCCGGGGCAACCCCTGGGCTATACGGGAGATCGCCACCGGCACCGCACAGCCGCCCTCCCGCCAGGAGGTGGTAGCCGAGCTGGTGGCGTTCGTGCGGGAGACGACCCGGGAGCTGGGCGAGCGGCGGGCGGTGGGCTTCCTCAAGAAGTTCTACGGTTGGTACCTGCGGCGCTTCCGCTTCCCCAAGCCGCTCGTGCAGGAGCTCGTGCGCTTCCCCACCACGGACGAGGTGGTTCGGCGGCTGCTCGCCGAGGAGCCGGCCGCGGCCGAGGAAGCGGAGCGCATCGAGGCCGCAAGCCCTTCCTGCCTCGGAGCCACCCTCCCCCTGGCCGTCTCTGCCTACGGCGGGGGCTAGGAGCACCGGGCGCAGGTCAGCGCGAGGCGTCAGCCTCCCTGTTTCGCTCCCAGATCAGGCGCAGGCCCTCCAGGGTGAGGAGGGGATCGATCCGCTCGATCGTCCGCGAGCGGGGGGCGATCAGCTCGGCCAGGCCCCCGGTGGCGATTACGGGGGCTCGGTCCCCCAGCTCGCGCCGGATCTCCTCCACGATCCTGTCCACCTGCCCGGCGAAGCCGTAGACGAGGCCCGACTGGAGGGCGGAGGCGGTGGTCTTGCCGATCACCGAGGCCGGCTCCACGAAGTCCACCTTGACCAGGCGCGCGGCCCGCTCGAACAGGGCCTCCATGGAGGTCTCGATGCCGGGGGCGAGGACCCCTCCCACGTACTCCCCCTGCGGGGAGACGACGTCGAAGTTGGTGGAGGTGCCGAAGTCGACCACGATGCAGGGCGCCCCGTACCGCTCCCGGGCGGCCACGGCGTTGGCGATGCGATCGGGGCCCACCTCCCGGGGATCGTCGTAGCGGATGGGGATCCCGGTGCGGATGCCGGGGCCGACCACGAGCAGCGGCGCCTGCGCCCACCGCTTGGCGAATACCTCGTACTCCCGCACGAGGGCGGGCACCGTCGAGGACAGGCACACGCCGCTCACCTGGCCCAGGTCGATGAAGCGACCGACGAGGGCGCCCAGCTCGTCGCCGGTGCGGTGGGCCTCGGTGGCGACGCGCCAGTGCTCGACCAGGCGCCCGTCCTCGAACAGGGCAAAGACGGTCTGGGTGTTGCCCACGTCAACCGCAAGTAGCATGTGCCGACCATTATCGACAGGGGAGGGGGAACCATGGCGGACTTCGGGCTCTTCATCGGCTGGAGCCGGCCTGTGCGCGGGCGCGAGGAGAAGGCGGCGCAGGTGTTCGACGAGGCGGTCGAGCTGTGGACGCGCTGGCAGAAGGAGGGCACCATCGAGAGCTGGGAGGCGGTGCTGCTGGAGCCGCACGGGGGCGATCTGGGCGGGTTCTTCCTCCTCCGGGGAGAGCGCGAGGCGCTGGCCTCGGCCCGCGCCGGCGACGAGCTCGAGCGGCTCGCCGGCCGGGCCCAGCTCATCGTTGACGGCTTCGGGATCGTGGGGGCGACCCTCGGCGGGCGCATCCCCGCCCAGATGCAGCTCTTCTTGGCGAGCGCGCGGGAGCTCGCCTAGAGGTCGTCGTCGCGCGGCAGGCGCTCGCCGATCCGCTCGGCCAGCGCCTCGGGCGTGAGGGCAGGCTCGTCCCCCTCGCCGCGCAGCTCCTCCACGGTGACGTCACCGGACGTGTACACCTCTGCCCGGGGAATCATGCGGGTGGGGCGATTCTTATCCCACACCCACACGTCCTCCATCTTCACGTGGAAGAAGGGATAGCTCGGCTGGGGGACGTAGCTCAAGTCGAGCTTGTTGCAGAGGTAGGTGGCGTCCTGGGTGAGGACGCAGTAGCGAAAGAGGGGAAAGACGGCGGCGTACTCCTTCTTGAGCGCGAGCTCGAGCTCCGCCTCGTACTCGTCGAGCTCGTCGAGGTGGGACATGGAAGTCAGTCTAGCGCCGCCAGGAGGTCGGGCAGCGACCCCTTACCGGGGACGACCAGGTCGGGGGCAAGCTCGGCCAGCGGCTCCAGCACGAACCGGCGCTCGTGGAGTCGGGGGTGGGGCAGGGTCAGCCCCGGCTCGTCCACCTCCAGGTCTCCGTAGAGGAGGAGGTCGAGGTCGATCGTCCGGGGGCCGAAGCGCGGCCCGTCCCGCCTTCTCCCTAAGGCCCGCTCGATGGCGAGCAGCCGCTCGAGGAGCGCCCGAGGAGAAAGCGAGGTGTCGAGGGCGACCGCCCCGTTCAGGAACCGTGGCTGGTCGAGGAAGCCCACGGGCTCCGTCTCCCGTAGCTGGGAGCAGGCCACCACCTCCACGCCCGGCTCGGCCGCGAGCGCCTCCAGAGCCTTGGCGATGGTCGCCGCCCGATCTCCCAGGTTCGATCCCACCCCCACGTAGGCCCGGGTCACGGCCGCTCCACGGTGGCGGCGGTGTACTCCGCCGCCGGCTCCAGCACCACCTCCGGCTTTCGCACCCGCACCCGCACCCGCTCCAGGGGGAAGCGGGCGTAGAGCTCGTCGGCCACGTCGGCCGCCAGGGTCTCGAGCAACCTCACCGAGCGCCGCTCCGACACCTCGGCCACGCAGGCAGCCACCCCCCGGTAGTCGACGGTCTCGGAGATGCGGTCGGACACGGGCGCCCGCAGGGGGCGGAGCCAGAGGTCGACCAGGAAGAGCTGGCCCTCCCGGCGCTCGCGCTCCTCCACGCCGTGGTGCCCGAACACGCGCAGGCCGTGCACCTCTATCTCGATCACGCCCCCACCGCCTGGGCCACCCTCAGCGCCTCCACCGTCTCCTTGACGTCGTGCGCCCGCACGATGGTGGCTCCCCGCTCGTAGGCGCAGACGGCGGCAGCCAGGCTGGCGGACAAGGGGCCGGTGCGGGCCTGGGGATCGCCGAGTAGACGACCGAGGGTGCTCTTGCGGGACACCCCCACCAGGACGGGGCGGCCCAAGGAGGCGACGGCGTCGAGGCGGCGCAAGAGCTCGAGGTTGTGGTCTACCGTCTTGCCGAACCCGATGCCGGGGTCGAGGCAGATCCTGTCCTCGGGGATCCCCTGGGAGACGGCGAAGCGAAGCCGCTCCTCGAGGAAGCCGACCACCTCGGAGACGACGTCGTCGTAGCGGGGATCGAGCTGCATGGTGCGAGGCTCCCCCTGCATGTGCATGAGGCAGAGGTAGGCGCCTGCCTCCGCCACCACCTCGGCCATGGCGGGATCGCCCCGCAGGGCGGTGACGTCGTTCACGAGCTCCGCTCCCAGGGCAAGCGCCCGCCGAGCCACCTCCGCCTTGGAGGTGTCGATGGACACAGGTAGCTCGCCCGCCAGCTCCTCCAGGACGGGGAGGACGCGGCCCAGCTCCTCCTCCAGGGAGACGCCCTCGGAGCCGGGGCGGGTGGACTCGCCGCCCACGTCCACGATGGCAGCCCCGTCCGCCACCATGCGCCTGGCGGTGGCCACGGCATCCTCTGCCCGGAGGTGGACGCCTCCGTCGAAGAAGGAGTCGGGGGTGACGTTGAGGATGCCCATCACCGATGGGCGGGGAAAGCGCTCCTCGATCGGCGGCCGCGTCGCCCGATGCACGCCACGGAGCCTAGCGCGAGCCGATAGGTTGTCTCCGTGCGAGTGGCGGTCCTAGGCACGGGCGCTATGGGGGCTCCCATCGCCAGGCGGCTGGCGGCGGCAGGGCACGCCGTCCGCGCCTGGAACCGCACGCCGGCCAAGGCAGAGGGGCTGGGAGCGGCGGTAGCGCCCACCCCGCAGGAGGCGGTGACCGAGGCCGAGGTGGTAATCACCATGCTCGCCGACGGGCCGGCGGTGGCGGCGGTCATGGAGCAGGCGCTCGCCGCTCTCCCCGAGGACGCCGTATGGCTGCAGATGAGCACGGTCGGGGTAGCCTGGGCAGACAGGCTGGCCGCTCTCGCCGCGAAGCGCGGTATCCCGCTCCTCGACGCCCCGGTGATGGGCTCCCGGCCGGCGGCGGAGCAGGGCCAGCTTCTCCCTCTTGCCTCGGGGCCGCCCCAAGCCCGGGAGCGGTGCCGGCCTCTCCTCGAGGCCATCTCCCGCGACGTCCTCTGGCTGGGGGACGAGCCGGGGCTGGGGAGCCGGCTCAAGATCGTCCTCAACCTCTGGATCATGACCTCGGTCGAGAGCCTGGCTGAGTGCATGGCCCTGGCGGAGGGGCTTCGGCTCGACCCGCGCCTCTTCCTGGAGGGAATCTCGGGCGCCCCCTTCGACATGGAGTACGCCCACTGGAAGGGCCGGATGATGCTCGAGGGCGCCTTCCCCCCAGCCTTCGCCCTCCGCCTCGCCTACAAGGACGTGGGCCTGGCGTTGGAGGCAGGGGCCGCGAGCGGGATCGAGCTCCCCGTGGCCGAGGCCACCCACGAGCGCTTCCGCCAAGCGATCGCCCAGGGGCACGGCCACGAGGACTTCGCGGCCGTCTACCTGGCCGCCCGCCGCCGGCGCTAGCCCCCAGCGCTGCGACGCGGAGGTCGGGCGACCTTCGCCGCCGGCGCGCTAGGGCTGGGTGGGCTCGGGCGGGGGCGGGGCCTGCATGGTCGCCCCCGGCAGCGGGAAGGGCTTGGGCTGCGGGGTCGGGCGCTTCCTCGGCTCCTCCGCCGGCTTCCTGGGAGCGGGCGGGGCCTCCTCCTCCCTGAACACCTCCTCCTCCGGCTCCCCGGCCAGCAGCCGCTCGAACTGGTCCTTGTCGATGGTCTCCCGCTCGATGAGGATGGCGGACAGGCGGTGGAGCTCGTCCAGGTGCTCGCGGAGCACCTGGAGGGCGGTCTCGTGGGCCTCCTCGATGACCCGGCGGATCTCGTCGTCGATCTCCCTGGCCATCTCCTCCGAGTAGTCGGGCTCGGCCGCCATCTCCCGGCCCAGGAAGGGAAGATCGTGGTTTCGGCCGAGGACGCGGGGGCCCAGCTTCTCCGACATGCCGTAGCGCATGATCATCTGCTTGGCGATGTGGGTCACCTTCTCCAGGTCGTTGGCGGCCCCGGTGGTGACCTCGTGGAAGACGAGCTCCTCCGCCGCCCTTCCCCCCAGGGTCATGGCCATCTGGGCCATGAGGGTGGACTTGGTGGTGAGGTAGCGGTCCTCCCGGGGCAGGGAGATGGTGTAGCCGAGGGCCTGGCCCCGGCTGATGATGGAGATCTTGTGGATCTCGTCGGTCTCGTCCAGGTAGTGGCCCACTAGGGCGTGGCCCATCTCGTGGTAGGCGGTGATCTTGCGCTCCTCCTCGGACAGAAGCCGGGTCTTCTTCTCCGGCCCGGCGATCACCCGCATGATCCCCTCCTCCAGCTCCTCCTGCTCGATCGTCTTCTTACCCTTACGGGCGGCCAGCAGGGCGGCCTCGTTGACCAGGTTGGCGAGGTCGGCGCCGGTGAAGCCGGGGGTGCCGGCGGCCAGGGTGTCGAGGTCGATGTCGGGGGAGAGGGGCTTGCCCTTGGTGTGCACCTCCAGGATCTTGCGGCGGCCCACCCGGTCGGGACGGTCGACCACGATCTGGCGGTCGAAGCGGCCGGGGCGGAGGAGGGCGGGGTCGAGGATGTCAGGGCGGTTGGTGGCGGCGATCAGGATGATGTTGTCCTTCATCTCGAACCCGTCCATCTCCACCAGGAGCTGGTTCAGGGTCTGCTCCCGCTCGTCGTGGCCTCCCCCCAGGCCCGCTCCCCGGTGGCGGCCCACGGCGTCGATCTCATCCATGAACACGATGCAGGGGGCCGCCTGCTTGGCCTGCTCGAAGAGGTCGCGCACCCGGCTTGCCCCCACCCCCACGAACATCTCCACGAAGTCGGAGCCGGAGATGGAGAAGAAGGGCACCCCCGCCTCCCCGGCCACCGCCCGGGCCAGGAGCGTCTTGCCCGTCCCCGGGGGCCCGTACAGCAGGACCCCCTTGGGGATGCGGGCCCCCAGGGCCTGGAACTTCTTGGGGTTCTCCAGGAACTCCTTGATCTCCTGCAGCTCCTCCACCGCCTCGTCGCAGCCGGCCACGTCCTTGAAGGTCACCTTGGGGGAGTCGGGGGACATCCGCTTGGCCCGGCTCTTGCCGAAGCTCATGACCTTGGAGCCGCCGCCCTGCACCTGGTTCATGAGGAAGATCCAGAACCCGAACAGGAGCACGAAGGGAAGGAGGGAGGTGAGGATCGACCACCAGGGCGAGCCCCCCGTCCCCTTGGAGTCGAAGGTGACCCCCTTGCGCTCGAGCAGGTTCTGGAACTGCACCTGGGACTGGTCGCTGGGGTAGTTGACCTTCACCTTGGAGCCGTCCGCCAGGGTGGCGGTGATCTGCTGCTTGCTCGGGCTGAAGAGGACGAGCTCGATCGAGCCCGGGTTCTCCCGCACCCGCTCGATGAGCTGAGAGTAGGTGACCTTGCTGGCGCTCTTCTGCTTGGGAATGAGCGTCTGGCTCGCCAGGTAGACGAGCAGCACGATGACGATGAGGGGGAAGAGCGCGCTGCGGAAGAAGCGGTTCACGCCAGTTCTATCGGCAGAGTAGCAGCCTTCCTTGCGCCCGCCGAGCTGCCGGCGCCCTCGCCGTCATGCTCCCTCCGGCACGAGATCGTCGGTGAGCACCCCCACGTAGGGGAGGTTGCGGTAGCGCTCGGCGAAGTCGAGGCCGTAGCCGATCACGAACCGATTGGGGATCTCGAACCCGATCCAGCGCACCGGCACGTCGAGCTTCCTGCGCCCGGTCTTGGTGAGGAGGGCGCACACCTCCAGGGAGGCAGGCTCCCTGGACTCCAGGTTGCGCAGGAGGTAGGAGAGGGTGAGCCCCGAGTCGATGATGTCCTCCACCACGAGGACGTGGCGACCCTCGATGTTGATGTCCAGGTCCTTGAGGATGCGAACCACCCCCGAGGAGTCGGTGGCCGCGCCGTAGCTCGAGATGGCCATGAAGTCGATCTCGCAGGGAACGGTGATGTGGCGCATGAGGTCGGCCATGAAGAACACCGCCCCCTTGAGCACCCCCACGAGGAGGAGGTCGCGGCCGGCGTAGAACTCGGAGACCTGCTCGCCCAGCTCGGCCACCCGCGCCCGCAGGGTGTCGGCGTCGATCAGGATCTCGCCTACGCCCCGCTCCAGCTCCGTCCGCTGCTGCGTCACTCTCGGCTCACCCGTACCCCGGGAGTTTCCACGATCCCGGGCACGCAGACAACCTCCTCCCCGCGCACGACCAGGGGCCAGCCCGCCCGCAGGCGGCGGGGCACCTTGGCGTCCACGAACAGGTCCTGGACCTTCTTGCCCCGACCCGCCAGGCGGTCGCCCGGCCGCCAGGGGCGCACCTCGAGGCCGGGCAGGTCGGACTCGATCGTCCACGGCCCCACCCGTACCGGCCCTCGCTCCAGGGAGAGGGTGTCGTACTCGCGGACGGCCACCACTCCCTTACCCAGATCCACCTGCTTCGTCCCTGCCTTCGAGGAGAGGAGCTGGGCCAGGGCCTCCTCCACCTTGCGCGGCAGCCGCGGCCGCGCCTCCTCCTCCGCCAGCGCCAGCAGGTTGGCGCGGGCCCGCGGGTCGAGCTGCTCGAGCAGGGGCAGGATCCGGCGGCGCATGAGCCCCCGCTTGGTGCGGTCGTTGCTCGAGTCGCGCCGGAAGGGCAGGCCCATCTCCCGGCAGTAGGCCTCGGTCTCCTCCCGCCACAGGCACAGGAGGGGGCGTACGACCCCGTCCTCCCGGCGGGGCTTGATCCCGCCGGGGCGGCCGCTGGAGACGATGCGGTAGAGCACCGTCTCTACCTGGTCGCTGGCCGTGTGGCCGGTCGCCCGCAGCCGGTCGGCGGCGTAGGAGTAGCGGATCTCGCGCAGGGATGCCTCCGACCAGCGCCCCGGCACCCGGGAGCGGGCATCCACCACCTCCGCCCCCAGCACCTCTTGGCAGAAGCGGGCATCCTCCTCCGACTCCTCTCCCCGCAGGCCGTAGTCCACGTGGAGGGCAGACACGCGGTAGCCGAGCGCCCGCAAGACGTGCCAAAGACAGGTGGAGTCAGGGCCTCCGGAGACGAGGCAGGTCACCTCTCCCCCGGGGGGGATGAGCCGGTGCCGGCGGATGTACTCCGCCACCCGTCGTCGCAGCGCCCGCGCGTCCATGAGCCCATTGTGGCAGCCAGGGCTCCGCACGTCAGAAGACGAGGCTTCGGTAGGCGAGGACCCGGCGCATGCCCACCGCCTCGTACACCCGGATGGCGGGGAGGTTGTCGGCCCGGACGAACAGGCACACCCGGGGGACGCGGGCCAGGAGGTGGCGACAGAGGTCACGCATGCCCCGCTTGGCGTAGCCCCGTCCCCGAGCCTCGGGGTCGACCCAGACCTGCTGGAGCTGGACCGCCTGGGGCGTCCAGGCCGAGGCCTCGGCCTTGAAGAGGATGGTCCCGTCCTCCTCCCACAGCCAGGAGCGGCCCTCGCCGATCTGGGCCCTCGTTCGCCAGCGAAAGCCGTCCGGGTCGCGCTCCAGGGGGTCGAGGCCGATCTCCTCCCGGTGGGCGCGGGCGCAGGCCGGCACCAGGAGATCGAGGTCGTCGAGGGTCGCCTCTCGGAGGCCGGTGTAGCCCGGCTCCGGCGGCTCCTCCAGCACGTACACGGGCTGGCAGGGCCGGTCCTCGCGGGGAGGGGCAAGGAGGGAGGCCGCCTCCGCCCACAGCTCGCCCACCGCCTCCTGGGCGCCGATCACCATCCGGGGACGGGCCTGGGCGAGGAGGGAGGCGAAGGCGCCACAGCCCCTCCCCGACGGCACGACGTTCGCCCCCAGGTGGCAGAGCGCGGTCAGCCGACCTCCCTCCTCCACCCCCACCAGCCCTCCCAGGCCCCGGCGCGCCACCTCCTCCAGGAACACCCGCTCCACCGGCTCCTCGGCGCAGAAGGCGATCGCCTGGTCGCGGTCGGGCACGATCAGGGAGGGGAAGGGCACCCCCTCATCGTGCACGAGTGGCCTGGGAAAGGCTAGGGTCCCGCCGTGCCCATCCACCTCCGCGCCCAGCCCGGCGACTACGCCCAGGCTTGTCTCCTCCCCGGCGACCCGCTCCGCGCCCGCTACATCGCCGAGACCTTCCTCGACGGCGCCCGCCAGGTGAACGCCGAGCGGAGCCTCCTCGGCTACACGGGCACGTTCCGGGGCCAACCGGTGTCGGTGCAGGCAAGCGGCATGGGCTGCCCCTCGGCGGCCATCGTGATCGAGGAGCTGGCCACGCTGGGGGTGCGCCGCATCGTCCGCGTGGGCACCTGCGGAGGCCTCCAGCCCGACCTGGAGCTGGGCGACCTGATCGTGGCGGTGAGCGCCGTCCCCGCCGACTCCACCGCCGTCCACCTCGTCGGCGAGCCCCACGCCCCCACCGCCGACTGGGAGCTCGTGCACGGGGCCGTCCACGCCGCCAAGGAGCGCGGCACCCCGGTGCGGGTGGGCCCGGTCGTCTCCAGCGACCTCTTCTACAACCCAGACGAGGGCCAGTACCGGCGCTGGTCGGAGCGGGGCATCCTGGCGGTGGAGATGGAGGCGGCGGTGCTGTTCACCCTGGGGGCCCTGCGCAAGATCCAGACCGGCTGCCTGCTCACCGTCTCTGACGTCGTCGTCAGAGGAGAGCTCGTCCGCATCTCGGACGAGGAGATGCGGGCGGCGGTAGATCGGATGACGGAGCTGGCCCTGGCCACCGTCACCGCCGACCGACCCTGACCGCGACCGTCTTCCTCGTCAACCCAGCCTCGGCCGGCGGCTCCACCGGCCGCCGCTGGCCCGAGCTGGCGCGACGGGCGGCGGCGCTCGGCCTGCGCGGGGACGCCCGCTTCTCCCAGGAGCCGGCCCACCTGCGAGCCCTGGCCCGGGAGGCGGTGGCAGAAGGGGCCGAGCTGGTGGTGGCCGTGGGCGGGGACGGCACCGTGAACGAGGTGGTGAACGGCCTCATGGAGGGAGACGGGGCCGAGCTGGCCCTCATCCCCAGGGGAACCGGAGCCGATCTCGCCCGCACCTTCGGCATTCCCTCCCGCCTGGAGGACGCGGTCCGGGTCGTCCTGGGCGGGCGCTCTCGGGCCATCGACCTGGGACGCGTCGAGTACCGCTCTTGGGGGGGCGAGAGGGAGCGGGCCTACTTCGCCAACATCGCCAGCGTGGGCATGAGCGGGGCCGTGGCCAAGCGGGTCAACGAGGCGAGCGCAGGCTGGGCCAAGCTCTCCTACCTAGCCGCCACGGTGGCCGTCTTCGCCCGCTGGCAGAGCTGCCAGGTGAGGGTGACGATCGACGGTCAGGCCCGCGCCGGCCGCATGCTGGACGTCATCGTGGCCAACTGCCGCTACTTCGCCGGGGGCATGCTCATCTGCCCCCAGGCAGAGCCGGACGACGGGCTCCTCGACTGCCTGCTCATCGGCGACGTCACCAAGGTCGACCTGGCGCGGACGCTGCCCAAGGTCTACCGGGGGACGCACCTCCCCCACCCCAAGGCGGAGCTTGCGCGGGGGCGGGAGATCGTGGTCGAGGCCGACGATCCGCTCCCGGTGGAGCTGGACGGCGAGCAGCCGGGGACGACTCCCGCCCGGCTGGAGGTCGTGCCCGGCGCTCTTCGCCTGCGGGTGCCCGCCGAGCCCTAGCCCCTCGGCTTGGCCGACTCCCGCTCTGCGGCCTTCGCCTTCCGCTCGAGCGCCTCCAAGCGCCTCTCCAGGGCGCTCACGCGCTTCTCCAGGGGATCGAGCGAGCGCAGGCGCACGGCCAGCTCGTCCAGGCGCTTGCGCAGCGACTGCGCGGCCTCGGCCATCGTCTTGCCGCCGGGAAGCTCCTCGAGACGGTGGAGCACGTCCTCGCCCGCCTCGGTCAACCGGCTGATCAGGTCCTTGTCGGTCTTGCGCGCGTGCTTGGTCTGCGGCATCCTTCCCGCCTTTCGCCCGTGTCAAGCCCACGATAGCGCCCGGGCAGGGAGGAGGGAAGGGGGCTAGGGCCGAATCACGACCGGCGTCCCCGCAGGCGTCGCCTCGAACAGGCGGCGGAGGACCTCGTTCCGCACCCGCACGCAGCCGTGGGAGGCGGCTTTCCCTACCGACCAGGGCTCGTTGGTGCCGTGGATGGCGATGGGCCCGCCCTGGGGCCAGTCCCGCAGCACCTCGGAGAAGGCGGAGATGCCGATGGCGCCGGGCCCGAAGGGGCCGTCAGGGTCGGAGGGAACGAGCCGCTGGTCGACGTAGAAGGACCCGGTGGGGGTGGGCGTCAGGGGCGCTCCGATCCCGGCGGCGACCTGCAGGCGGGGGCGGCCCAGTCGGTAGAAGGTGAGCCTGCGCTGGGAGAGGTCGACCACGATCCTGGTCGGCACCGTATAGACGGTCACGTCCCGCGCCCGCACGTAGCCGGTCGTACCGTTCGGCCACAGCGGGAGCTGGACGTGGTACCAGGCCGGGCGGCAGTCTTCCCCGAGGAGCGCGGCCCGCACGCCGAGCACGGTGCGGTGCCCGTTCACGTTCCGCAGCCGAAGCCTGGCCAGGGGGCGCCCGCCGGGAAGGCGGCGAGCGACCGTGGGGCGGGTCACCAGGGCGGCGTAGGCGACCCGCAGGCTGCCCAGGCGCTGGCGGCGGCCGGGCACACAGGCAGGGGCAGGATCGGGATGGGGGCGTAGGATGGGGGCCGGCATCGGCTGCGACCTACGAGGACGAGGAGCAGGGGCAGCCTGGCGCTCCTGGGGCTGAGGGGAGCCGCACGCCGCCACCAGCGCGGTCAACGCCCCCAGGAGAGCTGCCCCGGCCAGCTTCATGCGGCAATTGTGGCCCCTTCTCGGCCCCTCGCCGACCCCCGCCCTAGGCTCCCAAAGCCTCCGCTACCGCCTGCAAGGCCTGGCCGGCGCTCTCCTCGAGACGGACCTTCGCCCGCCGGTCGTAGGGAGTCGGGCCCCGGTTGACGATGGCGAGCTCGCCTCCGGCGGCCAGCGTCTCCTCGGGGAGGGAAGCGACCGGGTAGACCTCGAGGGATGAGCCGACCACGAGCAGGAGCCGCGTCCGACGGGCGAGGGCGAAGGCCTCCTCGATCTCGCGCTCCGGCATCAGCTCCCCGAACATGACCACGTCCGGCTTGAGGATGCGCCCGCAGCGGGGGCAAGGAGGGGCCCCGTGGGCCTCCACCAGACGCGCCACCTCGGGCAACGGCAGCCGCTCTCCGCAGGCAAGACAGCTCGAGGTGCGGATCGATCCGTGCACCTCGATCACCCTGCGCGAGCCGGCGAGCTCGTGCAGGCGGTCGATGTTCTGGGTCACGACGGCCTCCACGTACCCTGCCCGCTCCAGCGCGGCCAGGGCCAGGTGGGCGGCGTTGGGGCGAGCCTCCTTGAGCACCTGGAGCCGCTTGGCGTAGAAGTCCCACACCTTCACCGGGTCGCGGCGGAAGGCGTCGATGGTGGCGTACTCCATGGGGTCGTAGCGGGCCCAGATGCCGGTGGGGGAGCGGAAGTCGGGGATACCGCTCTCGGTACTGATCCCCGCCCCGGTCAGCACGAGCACAGGGGCGCGCTCCTGGACGAGCCGGGCGAGATCCGCAGGAGTGTGCCGGCCGGTCACCTCCGTCCCTCTTTCTACCTCCTCCCCGGTTTCTACCCCATGCCGGGGCCGGCCCCAATGACCCAGGCCCGCCGGAGGCAGGCTAGGGGACGGAGACCCCCACCTGGTAGCGCCTACGGGCCATCTCCACGAGGAGGGAGGCGCTCGCGTCGTCTTCTTCCTCGGGGACGCGAACCGGCTTCGCGCACAGGCCCAGCGGGTAGGCGTACTCCGCCCGGTAGCCGTCCTCGTGCTTGAGGACCCGGCCCCAGAGGGCGACCTCGCCCAAGACGACGATCCTGCCCCTCTTGATCATCGACACCCACCGCTCCACGGCGACCCGGGGGTCCTTGAGGGCGTAGATCCCGCAGCCGCACACGGGACGGCGGACGCCCTCCTCGATGCCGATGGGAGCGGGAGCGCTGTGGGGGTCGAGCCACGCGCTGAACCCCCGCCGCTTGATCGCCTCCACGCAGTGGGCGCGCATGGGCCGCCCCGCGGGCCAGTGAACCTCGTAGTAGCAGGAGTGGAGGGTTTCGGGGCCCTTGGGGCACTCGGGCACGAGCGACCACAGCCGCCACGCCCGAAGCGGCTCGCCGACGAGCAGGCGAGCCTCGCTCTCGGTCATGCGGGAGCGGGCTCCTCCGCTGGGTCGGGCTCCTTGGGCGCCGGCTCGGGCACTGGGATCTCTACCGGCAGGATCTCGATCTCCGGCTCCTCCATGGGCTTTCCGATCTCGACCACGGCTCCTCCTCCCCTCGACCTTGTCTCCTTCGCGTGGGCTGGCGGGGCGAGCCTGCCCTACAAGCAGAGTAGCTTCGCCTCGCCCTGGCCGCTCGGCCTCCCGGAGGCATGGGTTCCCTATCGCGTCTGATGCACGGGATGGAGGGCGGTGCAGGCCGGCCCGGCGGCGGGAGGAAGGCGCCGGCCGGAGAGCCCTGGCCTCGCGCGTCTCCAACCCTGGGTCGCCGGCCTTCGTCTAAGAACCCCGATGCCACCATCCTCTCCCAGCCCGAGGAGGCTCCCTCTGCTCAGGCAGGCCCGGCGCGTGGCGGCCGCAGCCTCGATCCTGCTCTCGGCGGCGGCCGTCTTGGGCCCGGGAGCAAGCGGGGTTGGGCCGACGGGGCAGCCCGCCCAGGGAGCCTGGGGCGGGGCGGGGCGACCGAACGTCGTCCTCATCGTCGCCGACGACCAGCGCGCCGACACCCTCTTCGCCATGCCCACCCTCCAGCGCGAGCTGGTCGCGCGGGGGATTCTGTTCGCCAACGCCGTCGTATCGACTCCCCTCTGCTGCCCCAGCCGGGCCACCCTCCTCACCGGCCGCTACGCCCACTCCCACGGCGTCTACCGCAACGCTGGGCTGTACGGAGGCGCCCAGGCCTTCCCCGACGACGACACCTTGGCCGTGTGGCTCCGGAGGGCAGGCTACACCACCGCCCTGGTCGGAAAGTACCTCAACGGCTACAAGGGCAGTCGCGTCCCGCCCGGCTGGGATCGCTGGCGAGCCTTCACCTGGGGCTGGGGATACTACGACTACCGTCTGGTCGACGAGCACGGCCGCATCCGGCGGTTCGGATCGGCCCCGGAGGACTACTCCACGACCGTCCTCGCCCGGGAGGCGGTGGCCTTCATCCGTCGCGCTCGCAGGCCCTTCTTCCTGCTGTTCGCGCCGGCGGCACCGCACGAGCCGGCGCTTGCCGAGCCCTCCGACCGCGGACGTCTGGACAACGCGCCTCCTCACGCCCCGCCCAGCCTCAACGAGGAGGATGTCTCCGACAAACCGGCCTACGTGCAGACCCAGGCCAAGCGCAGGAGCCTGGAGGCGGTAGCCCGCTATAGGCGCTCGCAACTCGAGAGCCTGCTCGCGGTCGATCGAGCCGTCGGCTCCATCGTGGCAGCCCTTCGACGGCGAGGCCAGCTGGAGAGCACCCTCATTATCTACACGTCGACAACGGCGTGAGCTGGGGCGAGCACCGTCTGCCGGTGGGCCTGAAGGGGATGCCCTACGAGGAGGCGATTCGGGTCCCGCTCGTCATGCGCTGGGACGCCCTTCCTGTCACGGGATACACGGAGCACGGCCTCGTCGCCAACGTCGACCTCGCTCCCACCATCGCCTCGCTCGCCCGCGCTCCCCATCCCCGCCTCGACGGCCGCGACCTCACGCCCCTCCTTGCGGAAGGAAGGCGGGTCAGGCGCGAGGTCCTGATCGAGTACCTGAGAGGGTCCTCGCCCGGCATCGTCCCCAGCTACTGCGGGCTGCGCGGCGAGCGATACACGTACGTCGTGTACGAGACCGGGGAGGAGGAGCTGTACGACCTTGCTTCCGACCCCTACCAGCTCGACAACCTCGCTGCGGTGGCGCGCTACGCTCCCTTCATCGACCGCCTACGGGCCCGGACGGCGCGGGCCTGCTCTCCCCCGCCCCCGAGCTTCGCCTTCCCGATCCAGACGCTGGGCCGAAAGGCCAGCTCTCAGCCTAGCCTTTCGAGCGTCGCCTCGCGTCGTCGGCCGGCCCCGGTCGCGCCTCGGTAGACGCTCGATGCCGGAGGCGGCGATAGTACGCACCCATGGACGGCTTTCGCTTCTCGACCCACGTCGTCGTCCGCTTCGCCGAGACCGACGCCCAGGGGATCGCCCACAACGCCGCCTACCTCGTGTGGCTCGAGGTCGCCCGGGTCGAGTACCTGGCCCGCTTCGCCGGCGGCTACCGGCGTCTCCAGGGGGAAGGCTTGGAGGCTTTGACCACGGAGGCCCACCTCCGCTACCTGAAGCCGGTCTACTTCGACGATCGGGTCACGGTCTACGCCCGCTGCGGCGACATCAGGGGAGCGCGCTTTCGGTACGAGTACGCCCTCGCCCGCGACTCGGAGCTGGTGGCCGAGGGATGGACGCGGCATGCCCTGGTGGACGCCCGCACCTTCCGCCCCCGCCGACTTCCCGCCTGGCTTGCCCGCGCCATCGCCCAGGCCGAGGGCGGAGGCTAGAGCGCTAGACGCCGCCTGCGCGACGAAGCCCGGCCGGTGCGCTTGCGCGCTTGGGCTTCGGCCCAGGCTCGGACCGCGCCTTGGGCTTCGTGCCCACCCGCACGATCCGCTTCTCGCCCCGGTAGCTCGAGTACCAGACGTCGTCGTAGAGGAGCTTGCCGTCCCTCGTATAGACGCGGCGATGGACGCTCGTGGCCAAGGAGGGCGAGCCCGGCTCGACGACGACCGTCTTTCCCTTGGGCAGGGTCGGATCCTTGATCGTGACGAGGGGAGGAGGTCCCGTCACCCGCAGCGGCGAGACCTCGCTCGTCACCTTGCGCCCGGGATCGGTGCCGTACAGGTTGACCGTGAGCGAGGACGCGGACACGAACGTCCGCAGGAGGAGCCAGCGGCCGGTGTCGTTCACGAACTTGAGGTCGAGGCTGGGATAGTCGACGGTGGCGTCCCTCCCCTGGGGGTAGTGGCTGATGTAGAGGGCGTGGTTGGTGCGCTCCGTGATCTTGAGGCCGGCCTCGTAGGCGGCGTTGAACACGGTGGTGGAGACTTGACAGACCCCACCGCCGAGGGCCGTCTGTAGCTCGCCGTTGATGATCACGGGAGCGGCCAGGAAGCCCTTCTCCGGCGTGCGCGCCCCCGTCGTCTGGTTGAAGGAGAAGGTCTTGCCGGGAGGGATGAGCGTGTTGTCGATGAGGCGGGACACGAGCTGGACGTTGTGGATGCGGTTGGGAACCCCGCCGTAGGTGGTCGTGTAGCTTCCCACCAGCTCCTTGATGCCCATGGCCCGGGCGCGCTCGGTGGTAATGGCCGGCGCCTTGGCGGCGACGGCGATCTCGGCTACCCGGCGGCGCGGCGAGAGGGCAGCGGCGAGGAGGGCGGAGGCAGTGCGGGGGACGTCGAGGACGCGGCCCTCTACATGGGGGACGACCTCGACCTTGCCGCCGGGAAGGACGCGGAACTCAGCATCGCGACCGGGCCTCGAGACCTTCCGATCCAGGCTGCGGAAGAAGGCATCCGCCTGGGGACCTCCGATCCCAAGCCCGCGCTCGCCGCCCGCCGGGAGGTCGAGGAGGGTTGCCAGCCGGCGAGGAGCGAGGCGGTAGGAAGCAGGCCCCAGGGTGAGGAGGACGGGCGCCGACAGCGCCCTTCGGACACGACGGGCGACGGGAAGGAGGGATCGGGCAGGAACGCGCACCGGGTCGACCCTGAGCGGCAGCACGAGCGGCCGGCGGTCGAGAGAGGCGAGCGAGGCGACGATGGCCTCTCCTGCCCGCTTGCGGTCGAGCACCCGTCCCGGTCGGCCGGGCACGATCTGGGGCTCGAGCCCGCGCAGCCTCAGGGAAGCATCCCGGTGGGGGATGTCGACCGCCGCCGCCATCCGCCGCAAGGTGTCCTCGAGGGCGGCCCGATCGACCTTGGCAGCCGGCGTCACCTCGAGCCCGACTAGGGCGATGAGCATCCGCCGGAAGCCGCGCAGGGGCCCGAGCCCGTCTGCCTCTCGGCGAGCCTGCTCCACCGCCGAGCGCCAGTCGATCCGCAGCCCCACGTCTCCAGGCCGCACCGCGAAGGCGCGGCTACCCCCTCGCGCCACCAACGGCCGCGAGGCAAGGGCCCGCTCCTTGAGCTCGAGCACCCGGCGGGCCTCGGTCACGGTCAGGCCTCCCACCTCGACGCCGGCGATGCGCTGGCCGTCGGCCAGGCGATCGGGCGAGCCGGCGAAGACGAAGCCGGCCACGAGGAGGCCGGCGGCCACGAGGCCGGCCACGAGGAGGGCGGTCCTCTTGAGCAGGCGGACGCGCGCCTGCCTCCGCCGCCGCAGGCGGAGCGCGGCCAGCTTGGCCTGGATCTGCGCGGCCTCGACCTGCAAGGCGGCTATTGTAGCGGGCACTCTCCCGGGAGCTGAGGCCGAAAGGGCGAGGTGGCTGCGGGAGAGGGAGTACGGCTCGCCGCTCTCACCGGAGGCTCTTGCGCATGATCGTGAACCCGATCTCCGGCAGCTCCCGCACCGGCTCGAACGCGGCCGCCTCGTAGAGGGCCCGCGCTCGCTCGTTCGAGGCGTGCACGCCGAGCTCGATCGCGTCTGGTGCATCGAGATCGCGGTCGCCGGCGCCTTCGGCGGTCAGGCAGGGCCGGCCGGCCGCCCTACTCGCGCGGGAGCAGGATCTCGCGGGCGATCACGAGGCGCTGGATCTGGGAGGTCCCCTCGTAGATCTGGAACAGCTTGGCGTCGCGCATGAGCTTCTCGACCGGGTACTCCTTCATGTAGCCGTACCCGCCGAAGATCTGGACGGCGTCCGTCGTCACCTCCATGCAGGTATCGGCGGCGAAGCGCTTGGCCATCGAGGAGTAGAGCGTGGAGCGGCGACCGTAGCCCTGGTCGAGCATCCAGGCCGCCTGCCACGAGAGAAGCCGGGCGGCCTCGATCTTGGTAGCCATGTCGGCGATGAGGAAGTTGACGCCCTGGTTCATGGCGATCGGCTGGTCGAACTGGACGCGCGTCTTCGCGTACTCGCAGGCGTGCTCGAAGGCGGCCCGGGCCACTCCCACGGCCCCCGCTGCCGTCCCCGGTCGCGTCCAGTCGAGGGTGGCCATGGCGATCTTGAACCCCTCCCCCTCGGCGCCGATGCGGTTGGCCGCAGGCACCTTGACGTCCTGGAAGGCGACGGCCGAGGTATCGGTGGCCCGCTGGCCCATCTTGTCTAGGTGCCTCTCCACCACCACGCCGTCGGCGTCGGCGGGGACGATGAAGGCGCTGAGGCCCCGGTGCCGCTTCTCGCGGTCGGTGGAGGCGAACACCGTCAGCCAGGCGGCGTGGCCGGCGTTGGTGATGAACATCTTGGAGCCGTTGATGACGTACTCGTCGCCGTGGCGCACCGCCGTCGTCTGGATGGCCGAGACGTCGGAGCCCGCGTTGGGCTCGGTGAGGCAGAACGAGCACAGGAGCGGCTCGGCCACGAGCGGGGGCAGCCAGCGGCGCTTCTGCTCCTCGGTGCCGGCCATGATGAGGGGGCCGGCAGCGAGGCCGTTGGCCATGATGGCGGTACCGATGCCTGAGCAGCCCCAGCAGAGCTCCTCGTCGACCAGGCAGCCCTCCAGGGCGCCCAGGCCGGGGCCGCCGTACTCGGGAGGGACGTGGAGGTTCATGAGGCCGAGCTCGTGCGCCTTGGCGATGACGTCGCCGGGGTGGGTGGAGCGCTCGTCGTACTCGGCCGCCTTAGGCCGGATCTCCTTCTCGGCGAATTCGTGGGCCAGCTCCCGGAGCGCCTTCTGCTCGTCGCTGAGGGCGAAGGAGACCGCGGCAGGAAGGGAACGCTCGGCAAGGGCCATGGGAGTCTCTCCGGGCTCGATTGACTGGTCAGTCAATGGTAGGGTGGCGGGGCAGCATCCGTCAACTCCGGTAGTGGCGCCCCGCTCGGCGGGAGCGCGGTAGGCTGGCGGCGTGGACTTCTCGCTGACGCCCGAGCAGGAGCTGATCCAGGAGACGGTGCGGTCCTTCGTGGAGGAGCGGATCCTCCCGCAGGCGGTGGAGAACGACCTCGCCCACCGGCTCGACCTGGGCGTCATTGAGGGCATGGCCGAGCTCGGGCTGCTCGGCATCGTGATCCCCGAGGAGTACGGAGGGGCCGGGCTCGACTTCGTGTCGGAGGCGCTCGTCTGCGAGGAGATCGAGCGGGGGGAGGCCGCCTTCCGCACGCTCATCTCCGTGCACGTGGGGCTCAACTCCCTGTCGCTGCTCCGCTACGGCACGGAGGAGCAGAAGCGACGGTTCCTCGTCCCTCAGGCACGAGGAGAGAAGATCGGCTGCTTCGGGCTGACCGAGCCGGCGGCGGGATCGGACGTGGCGGCCATGAAGACGACGGCCCGACGAGAGGGGGACGTATACGTCCTGAACGGGCAGAAGAACTGGATCTCCTACGCCACCGTCGCCGACCACGCCCTCGTCTTCGCCAAGACCGACCCTGAGGCTCGCCACCGGGGGATCACCGCCTTCCTGGTCGAGAAGGGCATGAAGGGGTTCACGAGCGCCGAGACCGAGCACAAGCTGGGGGTGTGGGCAGGGTCGACCGGCGAGCTCTTCTTCGAGAACGTGGAGGTGCCGATCGAGAACCGGATCGGCGAGGAGGGGCAGGGATTCGAGATCGCCATGTACTCCCTCGACCAGGGGAGGTTCACGGTGGCGGCCGGCGCCTGCGGCGTCATCCGGGCCTGCCTCGAGCGCTCCATCGAGTACGCCAACCAGCGGGAGACGTTCGGCCAGCCCATCGGCCGGTACCAGTTCGTCCAGGACATGATCGCCAAGATGGTGCTCGGCTACGAGACCTCCAAGCTGCTCGTGATGCAGGCGGCCTGGATGAAGAACCAGGGCAAGCGCAATACCCGCGAGACCTCCCTCGCCAAATGGCACGCGACCGAATGCGCCTTCGAGGCGGCGCACATGGCCATCCAGATCTTCGGCTCCTACGGCTACGCGGCCGAGTACGGCATCGAGCGCTACTTCCGCAACGCCCGCGCCCCCATCATCTACGAGGGCACGACCCAGATCCACAAGATGATGCAGGCCGAGCACGCGCTCGGCTACCGCCGGCTCAACGGGCATCCCGGCGAGATGTCTCCCCTCGTCTCGTGGTCTCCAGCCGAGGCTACGGCCGCTCGCTAGCCGGGCCGGCCGCCCACGGCCAGTCGTCCACTCGCTCGCACAGGCCCGCGCGCACCGGGTTGGCGAGCACGTACAGGCAGGTGGCCTGGAGGTGCTCGTCGCCCTCCACCACGAACGCCGAGTAGCGGCCCTCGAACAGGTGGCCGCGGCGGCCGTGCCGGCGGTTGAAGCGCTGGGCGTAGACGCCGTTCAGCCAGTGCATGCCTCGGCCCAGCCGAAGCACGTCTGCCTCCAGCACCAGGTGGTAGTGCGTTCCCATGAGGCAGAAGGCATGGCAGATCCAGCGAACGCGCTCCCTGGCTGCCGCAAGCAGCCGTACGAAGAGGCGGCGGTCGTGGTCATCGGCGAAGATGTGGCATCCCGCCACGCCCCGCGAGACGACGTGGAAGACGCCGTCGGGAAGGTCTCTGCGCGGCCGCCGCGGCACGCCGGGAGACTAGGCGATCCGGCCTGCCGCCCGGGGGAGCCGAGGTCGATCCCGGCGCTCTCTCGACACGGATTCGTTACCCCGCGTCGGCGTGGTTGAGCCAAACCTGCCCCTCTCGGCCACGACTCCCCCCGCCACGTCCGAGGGACAGTCCCTCGCTCGGAGGGCGTTGGAGGCCAGCTCCGTTCCGTAGGGGGTCGTTCGCGAGGACGAGCACCTCATGAGCCCTCCCTTCCCGGCCGGCCCGTAGCGGGGAGCTCCCCCCGCACGGCCACGAAGGCGGCCCCGAGCGGCCCCAGCCGCGCTCCCAGTCGCTCGAGCGCCTGCGCCCTCGAGGTCAGGGCCGGGTGGTCGATGGGGGGAAGGTAGAGGGCGTAGCGCGCGACCGTCGGTACCGCGCCGGCCCGGGCGAGCAGCCTCTCAAGCTCGGACCTGGTCGTGAACCGAGCAGACCGCCAGGTGGGAGAGCCGGCCCATCCCTGGAGACGACGCTTGAGGGCCCACAGGCTGCAAGGGGCAAGCTCGCCGATCACCACCCGCCCTCCCTGCCTCGTCACCCGCACCAGCTCCCGGGCGGCACGAGCGCGCTCTCCGGGAGCGAGAAAACAGAAGACGGTGACCGCGAGGGTGAGATCGAACTGCCGGTCAGCGAAGGGAAGGAGGGTAACCTCGCCCTCGACGATGCGCGCCCCCGGCGCCCTGCGCCTGGCGGCAGCGAGCATCTCCGGATCGCGATCGACCCCTACCACCTCCAGGCCCTGCTCCACGAGCCAGGCCGTGTAGATCCCGGTGCCGCAGCCGACGTCGAGAGCCGTCTCGCCGGCCCGGGGGGCGGCCAGCTCCTCGACCACGGCCAACTCGATCCGGTGGGCCGCCGCGCCCAGGCCGGTCCGGTACCAGGCATCGTACGCCGCCGCCCGGTCGTCCTCGTCGCTCACCGTACCTGGGGAGTCAGGACTCCCGTTGCCGCCCGAGAAGGCCAGCGGACGATCCCCACCGACAGCCCGCTTGCCGCCGTAAGGCCGGCGACGAGAGCGATGGCCGTGCCGGTGCCGGCCACGTCCGCCACCCCGCCGGCCAGAAGGGCCCCGGCCACGAGGCCCAGGTCCCGCCAGAAGCGGTAGACGCCTACGGCCCGGGCCCGCCCCCGCGGCGGCACCGCGTCGGAGACGGCGGCGATGAGGGTGGGGTAGACGAGGGCCGTGCCCGCCCCGAGGAGCACGGCCGCGGCTACTGCCGGGGAAAGCCGGCCGCCGCCGGCGACGAGGGCCGCCAGGCCCCCGGCTTGGACGAGCATGCCCACCACGATCAGGGGCTTGCGGCCCGTACGATCGGAGAGCCAGCCCGTGGCCAGCTGACCCGCCCCCCACACCGCCGGGTAGATCGCCGCCACCAGGCCGACTTGGCCGGCGCCGGCGCCGTGGGCCGCCAGGTAGAGGGGGGCCAGCCCCCAGGCGAGGGCGTCGTTCAGGTTGTTGACGAACCCGGCCTGGGAGCAGGAGCCGAGGACGGGACCGGGCGGGAGGAGCTCTCCGCCGTGCAGGCGCTCCTCCTCGTGGACGTGAGCGGCCGTGTCCCGCACGAGGAGAACGGAGACGGCAAGCCCTACCAAGGCCACCGACGCCGCCCCCACCCACACCACCGTCCGGGGCGCCAGGGTGGCCGCGGCCGCTCCGCTGAGGAGGGCGGTCGCGGCCACCCCCAAGTACCCCGCCGACTCGTTCAGCCCTAGAGCCAACCCTCGGCGCGCAGGGCCCACGAGATCGATCTTCATGTTCACCGTCATCGACCAGGCAAGACCCTGGTTGGCGCCCAGGAAGACGTTGGCCACCACGATCGCCCACCAGGCCGGGGCAAGCCCCACGAGGAGGGGCACGGGCAGAGCGAGGAGCCAGCCGAGGACGAGCAGCCGGCGGCGGCCGAGCCGGCCGGCGAGCGTCCCCGCCGCCAGGTTGGTCACCGCCTTGACCAGCCCGAAGGCGACCACGAAGGAGAGAATGGCCGTCTGCGAGCCGATGCCGAACTCCCGCTCTCCGACGAGGGGGAGGACGCTCCGCTCCAGGCCGACCATGGCCCCCACGAGCGCGTTGACGGCGACGAGCAGGGCGAACTGGCCGGCGTTGGCACGCAGGCCGAGCCGGACGGTCATGCCCGTGCCGGCAGGCGGCCGCTGCGGTTGGCGGCCACGATGGCACCCTGGTTAGCGGGCGGCGGAGGGAGATGCTCGACCAGGGCGGCGGCGAACGAGGCAGCGTCGTCGTAGGCGAGGGCCCGGTTGTGGCGCCGCTCGAAGCCGATGGAGGAGACGGGGTTTCCCGACAGGTCGCGCCCGCAGACCGATCCGCCGTAGTGGCTGGGGTAGATCAGCACGTGGTCGGGAAGCTCGAGCAGGCGGCGAAGCGAGCGGAACTGGATCCCGGCCAGCTCCTCGACGCCGAGAGCGCCTCCCGCGTGGAGGTCCGGCCGGCCCACGTCGCCGACGAGGAGCGAGTCGCCGGTGAAGACGAGCCACGGCTCCTCCGTGCCCCGGCGCCGATCCGCCACGAGGTAGGCATGGTGGGCGGGCGCGTGCCCGGGCGTAGCCAAGGCGGTCACCACCGTGTTGCCGAGCTCGACCGTGTCCCCGTCCTGAAGCGGCACGTGGTCGAGCTCGACGCCGGCCCCGGCGGGCAGGTAGGCGACAGCGCCGGTCCGCTCGACCAGCTCCGGCAGACCGGAGACGTGGTCAGCCTGCACGTGCGTCTCGAAGACGGCCACGATCGGCGCCCCCACCTGCTCGGCCGCCTGCAGGTAGCGCTCCACGAGATCGGCGTGGGCATCGACGACGGCCAGCTGCCGGTGGGTCGTGCACCCGAAGAGGTAGCTCGCGCACGCCGTGTCCGCGTAGAGGAACTGGCGGAGGATCACGACCCCAGGCTAGGCAGGGCCATGTCATCGTGTCAAGCGAAGGTAGCTATGGCAGATATCGTTCTATTGCATGAGTAGCACCTTGACGACCCTGTGGGACACGACCCGCCTGCGCCTCCTCGTGGAGATCGAGCGCACGGGAAGCCTGTCGGCTGCCGCCCGCGCCATCGGCATCGGCCAGCCGAGCGCAAGCCAGCACCTGCGGCTGCTCGAGACGGCGGCCGGCCAGCGGCTCGTGGAGCGCTCGGGCCGCGGTAGCCGCCTCACCCAGGCAGGAAGGGTGCTGGCCGCCCGAAGCGCCCAGGCGCTGGCGGCGCTCCAGGCGGCGGAGGAGGAGCTGGCCGCCCTGGCCGGCCTACGCACGGGGACGATCCACCTGGGCGCCTCCACCGTGCCCGGCGTCTACCTCCTTCCCGACACGCTCGGGTGCTTCCGGCGCGACTTCCCGGGCGTGAGGGTCGAGGTGGAGATCGCCGCCAGCGCCGAGATTCTGGCCCGACTCGTCGCCGGCCGCGTCCAGCTCGCCCTGGTCGGCTCGGCCACCCAGGACGTACGCATGGTTCTCGAGCCCTTCCTCGAGGACGAGGTGGTGGGAGTGGCCAGGCCGGGCCTGCTCCAGCTCCGCAGCGGGTTCCTGCCGCCGGAGGCGCTCGAGCGGCACACCCTGCTCGCCCGCGAGCCGGGCTCGGGGACCCAGGATCTGGCCGACCAGGAGCTGAGGGCGGTGGGGGTGCAGCCGGCCAGCGTCTGGGAGCTCGGCTCGACGGAGGCCATCAAGCGGGCCGCCCGGGAGGGGTTGGGGGTGGCCTTCCTCTCTCGCTACGCGGTGGCCGAGGAGGTCGAGCGGGGCGACCTGGAGGTGTTCCGTCTGGCCGGTCGGCCTCCCCTCACCCGCACGCTGTCCGTCGCCCGCCTGGCCGGGAGGCCGCTGTCGCCGGCCGAGCAGGCGTTCGTAGCCACCCTCGCCCGCTGCTGCGCCAAGACGGCGAGCTACGCCGCTGCCTGCGTGGCCGCGCCTGCCTCCTAGCCGAGCTCGGGCTCGGGAGCCGCCCTCGGCTCCACCCGCTGGAGGCCGGCGACGATGGGGATGGCGGCGGCCACGAGCAGGGCGCAGAACGGCCACAGCACCTGGTAGCCCTGGGTGGCATCCAGGTGGGGCTCGAGCAGGTCGATGAGGGCCCCGGCGACGAGGGGCCCGAGGAGGAGACCGAAGCCCTTGGTGGTGGTGGCGAGGCCGGAGACGGCGCCACGCTCCTCGGGCGGCATGAGCTTGAAGAGGAGCGCCCAGGAGAGGGTCATGACCGTGCCGCCGGCGATGGCGACGGGCAGGATGAGGCCGTAGTACCAGTCGTGCCACTCGCGCGCGAAGCCGGCCACAGCCAGGCCGGCGCCGTAGACCAGGGAAGCCCACAGGATGACGCGGGCGAGCCCCAGCCGGTCGCCGAGGGGGCCCGACACGACAGCCGCGATCGTGTAGCCGACGGCGACCGTGGCCAGCACGGCCGACGAGACGGCAAGCGACTGGTCGAGGCCGCGGGTGATGTAGAGGACGACGAACGTGCGCATGGCGGCGAAGGTCCCCTCCCAGGCCACGTTGGCGAGGAGGAACGAGCGCACGTGGGGCTCCCGCCGCACGATGCGCCAGCTCAGCCCCAGGTAGGCGCGGACGCCCTTGAACACGCGCTCGTCGCCTCCGTCCTCGCGGGCCAGCGCCACCACTGCCGTGCAGGCCGCGGTGGTGACGAGGGCTGCGAGCAGGAACGGCCCCGCCCGCCACAGGTCGAGCAAGAAGCCTCCGGCCACCAGGGCCACCCCGATCGCCACCCCCCGCAGGAGGTGCTGGACGCTCTGCGAGCGGCCGTACACGCTCTCGTGCAGGAGGTCGGGGTAGAGGCCCCGGTAGGGCGGCTCGTAGACGTAGTAGGCGAAGAAGAAGGCGAGAACGACGAGCGACGTCGTCCAGATCGAAGGCATGAACGCTATGAGGGCAAGGCAGAAGCCCATGGGCCCCACGGCGGCCAGCATGAAGGGCCGGCGCCGGCCCAGCGGGGTCTGGAAGGTGTCGCTCCAGGGGCCGATCACGAGCGGCACGGTGAGGGCGAGCAGGCCCTCGGCGGCGAGCACGGCGGCGATCACCGTGCGCGAGTCCGTGAACCGCTCGAGGAGCGGCGGCAGGTAGGCGGCGGTGGTGGTGATGGAGAAGGCAAGGCCGAACGCCCCCAGGCCCAGGATCCAGACGAGGGGGCGGCGACCGGTCACGCCTCCGCCCCGAGGGGCTCGCCGGCCAACCCGTGGGCGAGGAGCGCCACCACCGTCCGCTCGGCCTCGGCCACGTCCTCGTCCCCGTCGGGCAGGCGTCCCAGCACCCAGGCGGTGAGGATCTCCTCGATCGCTCCGTAGAAGGCCCAGCTCGCCAGCCGGGCGTCCACGTCGGCGCGCAGCTCGCCCCGCTCCTGGCCACGGGCGACGATGCGCTCGATGACCTCGACCGCGCGCCCCAGCTCGTGCGCTCGGCGCTCCACCTGGGAGCTGCGGGCTACCTCCCGCACCAGGACGCGCACCAGGTCCGGCTGGCGCCGCCAGGAGCGAAGCAGGATGGCGGCCACCTGCCGCAGCTGCTCGGAGGCCGGTTGCCCCGAGCGCTCCACCTCCCCCATCGCCTCCAGGAGCTCGCTCCAGGTGTCGCGGAAGATCGTCTCCAAGAGCTCCTCCTTGGAGGTGAAGTAGTGGTAGATGAGCCCATGGGCCACGCCCGCCTCCTCGGCCACGTCTCCCACCCGACAGGTGTGGTAGCCCTTCCTGGCGAACACGCGCACGGCAGCGGCCACGATCTGGCGGCGCTTGTCCTCGGCGATTGACCGGTCAGTCAATGACCCAAGGGTAGTGGTAGCGTGGGACGGCGTGCAACCGCTGGCCGGGTTCCTCGTCGTCGAGCTCGCCCACTACCTGCCCGGGCCCTACGCGGGCCGCGAGCTCCTCCGCCTGGGGGCCCGGGTGGTGCGAGTCGAGCCCCCCCAGGGGGACCCGCTGCGGCGGGCAGCCCCTGCCTGGCACGAGGCCGTGAACGCCGGCAAGGAGTCGGTCGCCTGCGACCTCACGAGAGACCTCGCCTTCGTGCAGGCGCTCTGCGAGCGGGCCGACGTCGTGCTCGACGGCTTTCGCCCGGGCGTGCTGGAGCGGGCGGGGCTGCGGCCTCCTGAGCGCACCGTGTGGTGCTCGATCACGGGTTTTGGCGATCAGGGGCCGCACGCCGGCCGGGCCGGCCACGACCTCAACTACCTGGGCTACGCCGGGGTCTTGGCCGATACCGCGCCCGCCCTTCCTCCCGTCCCCATCGCCGATCTCGCGGCTGGGGCGCTCGCCGCCGCCTGCGAGGTGCTAGCTGCCCTCCTCGACCGGGCCAGGGGCGGTCGGCCGGGGCGGCGGCTGGTCGTCTCCATGACCCATGGCGCCCACCGTCTTGTGTCGTACCGCCTAGGAGGCGAGCCGCTGCCAGGCCTCCTCACGGGCGGCCTTGCCTGCTACCGGATCTACGCTACCGCCGACGGGCGCTGGCTGACCGTGGGGGCGCTGGAGAAGAAGTTCTTCGCCCGCCTCTGCGAGCTCCTGGGTCTGCCCCACTTGGCTGAGCGGCAGTACGACCCAACGGCCCAGGAGGCGATCGCGGCTGAGCTCGCCTCGGCCTTCGCCGCCCGCCCGCTCGCCGAGTGGCTCGACCTCTTCGAGGGCGAGGACGTCTGCGTGGGCCCGGTGTGGACGCTGGAGGAGGCGGCGGCCGAGCTCGGCTCCCTACCAAGTAACAACTTGTTACAAGACAGAGCGCCGGAGCTGGGCGAGCACACCGACGCCTGGCGGCGCGAGCTCGGTCTCTGATCCCGCCGCCGTCCTTCCGCCGACGCGCCCCTCACAGTCGCAGGAGGGCAGGCAGCTCCGCGAGGGATCGAATGCGGTCCGCCGCCGTCGGGAACAGGCCTGCGCGATCGATCAGGATGGCGCGCAGGCCGGCAGCTCGGGCCCCCTCCACGTCGTCCCGGGGCGAGTCGCCGACCATCACCGCCTCGTCCGGCTCCACGCCCAGGAGCTCGAGGGCTGCCCGGAAGATGAGGGGGCTCGGCTTCACCTTGCCCAAGGCGCCCGACGACACCCAGGCGTCCACGTCCAGGCCGTGGTGGGCGACGAACGCGCCCAGGTCGCGGCTCGTGTTCGACACCAGACCGAGCTTGAGCCCTCGCCGACGGAGGTCGCTCAGGGTTGGCGCGACATCCTCGTAGATCTCGAAGTTCCCCGCCTCCTCCCAGCCGCGCACGATCCTGCGGGCGACCTCCCGCACAGCCGGCCCTCGTCCCCCCATGCCGCGCACGATGTCCTCGGTGAAGCGAAGCCAGACAGCCTCATCGTGCTCGAGCTGGGGATGGAGACGGAGATCCTCGATGGCCGCCGCCCGGGCCGCTTGGTAGCGCTCGGGATCGAGCACCAGACCGTGCTCGCGCCCCAGACGCTCGTAGCCGGCGGGACCGAGCTCGGGCCCCGGCCGACAGAGGGTGAAGTCGACGTCGAAGAGAACTGCCTTCAGGCTCACACTGCGGCCGGCCAGCGGTAGGCCTGGGGCCGGCGGCT
>CAZQRA010000006.1:0-1120 GCA_964595575.1 uncultured Gaiellales bacterium | reverse complement strand
TCCACTTCTCGGGCAGGAGGACGAGGTCGGCGCCGGTGGACGCCGCCCGGGCGACCAGCCTCTCTGCCTTCTCCAGGTTGGCCGCCTTGTCCGCGCGGCTCGTCATCTGCACGCAGGCAACGCGGATCCGATCGGCCATGGGGGGAGGATAGCGCCGGCTCCGAGCTGACCAAGACGCTAAGGGGTGGAGCTCGGGGCGCGGCGGGCGCGGACAAGGGGGGAGCGGCGAGGTAGAGTCGCTCCACGGTCGCGCTCGTTGCAGCAGGGCTTGGAATCGGTCTCCTCCTGGCGGCCCAGGTCGGGCCGGTCACGCTCCTGATGGTGAGGTCCGTGCTGCGCGGGGGCCGGGCCGTGGCCGTCGGCCTGGCAATGGCGGGCGCGGTTGCCGCAATCGACCTGCTTTACGCCACGCTCGGGCTGGCCGGATTCGGCAGGCTCCTCTCGGGTGAAGCGCCGCGTGTCGCGCTCGGGCTCGCGAGCGCGGCGATCCTGGTGGGACTCGGCTTCCGCACGATGGGGCTGGGGCTGCGGGCGCGCGCGGCCTTGAGCTGCCGCACGACGTCATCGACCCGCGGCGCGCGTTCGTCACTGCCGTCGCTGCGACTGCGCTCAACCCCCTGACAATCGCGCTCTGGACGGTCTCGTTCCCCGCCGCTCTGCCCGCGCCGGCCCGCGCCTCGGCGGAGGACGCCGCCGCGTTACTGATAGGCGTCGCGCTGGGAACGCTCGCCTGGTACTGCGGCTTCGCGACCCTCGTCGCGGTGACGCGCCGTCGGATCGGCGCGCGCCTGGTGGCCGCGATCGACGTCTTGACCGGTGCCGGGCTCGTCGTGTTCGGCAGCCTCCTCGCCGCTCGCACGGTGGAGGAACGCTAGAAGCGCCGACGCAAGACCCGCTATCGGGCTTTGACCAAGCGGGCGTCGCTACGACGAGCGCTCGGAAGCCCGGATGTCCAGGCGCAGCAGCCTGGTACCCCGCCTGAAGCCTTCCCACTCCGGCGGCTCGACGCGAAGACGAGGGGCCGGCACGCTAACCTTGCTCTGCTCGGGGTGTGGCGCAGCCTGGTAGCGCGCTCCGTTCGGGTCGGAGAGGTCCCCAGTTCAAATCTGGGCACCCCGAC
>CAZQRA010000005.1:73054-93625 GCA_964595575.1 uncultured Gaiellales bacterium | reverse complement strand
GGCTTCGGCCACCGGGTGTACAAGAACTACGACCCCCGGGCCAAGATCATCAAGCAGGTGGCGGACGAGGTGTTCGAGGTGACCGGGCGCAACCCCCTCCTCGACATCGCCTTGGAGCTGGAGAAGATCGCCCTCGAGGACGAGTACTTCGTCAGCCGCAAGCTGTACCCCAACGTCGACTTCTACTCGGGGATCATCTACCAGGCCCTGGGCCTGCCGGTGGCCATGTTCCCGGTCATGTTCGCCATCCCCCGCACGGCCGGCTGGCTCGCCCAGTGGCTGGAGATGCTCGACGACCCGGAGCAGAAGATCGCCCGACCCCGCCAGATCTACGTCGGCGAGGGGGAGCGGCCGTACGTGCCGATCGGGGAGCGAGGACCGCGGGCGACCGAGCCGGTGACCGCCTGACCGATCCCCAAGCACCGGGAGGGGCTACGCTCAGGGCGTGGCCCCTCCTGTCTCGGTCGGCCAGGAGCTCGAGCTCCGGGTAGACTCGCTCGCCTTCGGCGGGAGCGGCGTCGCCCGCCTGGACGGCTTCGTCGTGTTCGTGAGGCGGGGGCTCCCCGGCGACCTCGTCCGCGCCCAGGTGACGAAGACGCGCAAGAGCCACGCCGAGGCAGTGGCGGTGGCGGTGATCGAGCCGGGACCGGATCGGGTAGAGGCTCCCTGCGACCACTTTCCCCGCTGCGGCGGCTGCCGGCTCCAGGATCTCGCCTACGAGGCGCAGTTGCGGGAGAAGGAGGCCCAGGTGGCGGACGCCCTGGAGCGGATCGGCGGCGTCCCTGCGCCCCCCCTCGAGCCTGCGGTCGCGGCCGCGTCGTCCTTCCGCTACCGCAACAAGGTCGAGTACTCGTTCACCGCCACCCCCGCCGGCGTCGGCCTCGGCTTCCACCGAGCGGGGCGCTGGGACGAGGTGCTCGACCTGGAGCGCTGCTGGATCGTCACCGACCTCGCCAATGCCCTCCGCGAGGCGGTGCGGGCGTGGGCCCGGGAGGAGGGCCTGGAGCCCTACGACAGGAAGGAGCAGACGGGCCTCCTCCGCCACCTCGTCGTCCGCGAGGGCCGGAACACGGGCCAGGCCATGGTCGTGCTCGTGACCGCGCCGGGGGAGGTTCCCCTCCGCTCCTTCGTGCGGGCGGTGAGCCGGTTCCCGGAGGTGCGGTCGGTCCACTTCGGCATCAACGACCGGCCGGCCGAGGTCGCCCAGGTTCCCACCCGCCTTCTCTTCGGGGAGGAGGCGATCGAGGAGGAGATCCTGGGCCTGCGGCTGCGGGTGCGCCCCAACGCCTTCCTCCAGACGAACACGGCCATGGCCGAGCGGCTGTACGCCGTTGCCCGGGAGTACGCCGGTTTGGGAGGTCGGGAGACGGTGTACGACCTCTACTGCGGTATCGGCACCATCGCCCTCGTTCTCGCCGGCGAGGCGGCCACGGTGTGGGGGGTGGAGGTGTCCGAGGAGTCGGTGGCCTGCGCCGTGGAGAACGCCGAGCTCAACGGGATCGCCAACGCCGCCTTCTTCGCCGGCGAGGTGAGCCGGTCGCTGGAGGAGCTTCGCCGCCGGGCGGGACCCCCGGACGTGGTGGTGGTGGACCCGCCTCGGGCCGGCCTCTCCCGGCGGGCGCTCCGTCAAGTAGCGGCCTTGGCCGCCCCTCGGATCGTGTACGTGTCCTGCAACCCGACCACCCTGGCCGGCAACGTGCGGGAGCTCGTGTACGAGCACGGCTACCGGCTGGAGCGCGCCCGCCCCGTGGACATGTTCCCGCACACGCCGCACGTGGAGACGGTGGCTCTCCTTGCCCGCCCCTGAGCGGCTGGTGTGGGCCGGGGTCGACGTGGGGGGAGAGAGGAAGGGCTTTCACCTGGCCCTGGTCGACGAGGAGCGGCTCCGCCGGGGGCCTGTGCGGGCGCCCACGGTAGAGGAGGCCGTGCGCGTGCTCGCCGGCTGGGGCCCGCGCCTCGTGGCGGTGGACGCTCCCTGCAGGCCTGCTCCCGACGGCCTGCTCTCGCGTCCCGAGGAGCGGGAGCTCGCCCGCAGGATCTGCGGCATCCGCTACACGCCCGATCGAGCCAGGCTGGAGGAGAGCGAGTACTACGCCTGGGTAAGGCGAGGCCTCCGCCTCTACCGTGCGTTGGAGCGGGAGGGGCTGGCCGCCGTCGAGTGCTATCCCACCGCCTCCTTCACCCGCTGGGCCGGGCCACGGGGGCGACGGACGCGGGCCGCCTGGACGAGGGCAGCGCTGGCCGCCACCGGTCTTGCCAGGGTCCCGCCGCGACTGAGCCAGGATGGGCGCGACGCCATCGCCGCCGCCCTCACCGCCCGCTCGTACGACCTGGGTCGGGTGGAGCACCTGGGGGCGATCGTCGTTCCGCTCGAACGGCGGCCCACAGGCGATCCCCGTTCGCCGCCAGGAAGGCAAGCGACAGCCCCGGCAAGGCGGGAAGGCCGCTGACCTCGAGCGCCTGGGCCAGGGCCAGGGTGGCCCCGAAGGAGAGGCTCATGAGCGCCCAGGTGGCGGCGGGGCGAAGCCCGAAGCCGGCGGCGGCGGATAAGAAGAAGGCGAAGAAGAGGAGGTCGGGGGGGCCGAGGTGGGCGGCCGACGGCTCCCCGGGGACGGGCAGGGCGAAGGCGAGGGCGGCGAAGACCTCGGGCCTCTCGGACACGATGGCGCGGGTGGGGCCGGCCCACACCGAGTAGGCGTCCACGAAGGGGATGACGAGGGCCACCGCGGCTACGAGGCCGACGGTGTCGAACAGGGAGCGAAACCAGAAGCCGAGGGCGGCGGCCGCGGCCAGCTTGGCGAAGTCCGAGGCCGCTCCCGCCCCCGCCTCCTGGAGCCCCCAGGCGAGGGCGACGAAGGCGATGCCCACGGGGAGAAGACCCCGGGCCTCCCTGAGAGGAAGGGCCAGGAGCACGAGGGCGAGCACCGCGGGAGCGAGGACCAAGGCGAGGAAGGCGACGTCCCACCACAGCGACGCCTGCCACAGGGAGGAGGACCACGCGTAGTAGGGACCGAGCAGGGCGCCGAGGGCAAGAGCCGCCCCCGCCCTCGGCCTCAGTAGGGGGGAAGCTCTGCCCACCAGGGGCCGAGCGCCTTGAAGGCTTGCCAGAAGCGCGTCTTGGCCGCCTGCTCGTCCAGCGAGTCGTCGATGTCGGGGGTGTAGAGCGCCTCTACCGTAGGGGTCAGCTGCTGCAGGACGCCGGGGACCGGCTCGATGGGCATGGAGAGGGGGAAGTCGAGCTCGTTCAGGAAGCGAAGCGCCCGCTCGCCCATGACCACGACCAGCTTCGGCTGGACGATGTGGAGCTCGCGGACGAGCCAGCCTCGGCTCTCGGCGCTCGGCTCGGCCCCCGCGATCTTGAGGCAGTTGGTGCCGTACACGGCCAGGGGGTCGACCCGCAGCCGCTGCAGCGACTTGAGGATGGCCTGCCCTGCCCGACCGTAGAAGGCGACGCCCTCCTGCACCTCCGAAGGTCGGGGCTCGTACTTGAGGAGGAAGATGTCGGCTAGGGGGTGGCCGGAGCCGAGTACGGGCACGGCGGCGCTGCCTGCGGCGCGGGCGATCTCGTCGCCGAGGGCGTTGATCTCCGCGATCGCCTTCTGCAGGTACTTGTCGTAGATCTCGTCGGTGGGCACCGCCACGGGGCCCGTCCTTCTTCTCCTCTAGCGCACCTTTTCCTTGACGTGCTCGCGCACCTGGGCGACCCACTTGAGCGACTGCAGGTAGGCGAGCGAGCGGGGCCTGCGCAGGATCTGGGCCGAGCGCAGGCTGAGCAGGAACTCCTCGGGGGTGCGGAAGGCCCGCATGCGCACCGCTCCCGTGCCCAGGCCGGGAAGGACGTGGGCGTCGGAGCCGGCTCCCATGAGCAGGTTGTACTTGCGGGCGAAGCGCAGGGCCTCCTCGTTGTAGCCCTCGAACAGGAGGCGGGCGTTGTAGACCTCGATGACGTCGATGTCGGCCAGGTGTCGGTGGAGGGTGGCCGGGTCGGGGATGGCGTGGCGGCGGTCGAAGGGGTGGGGCAGGTAGACGAGCCCGCCTTGGGAGCGAATGGCAGCGATGGTGTCGGCGAAGGAGAGGCCCGCCGGGATCTCCTCGCGCAGGAAGAGCCCGATCACCTCGCCTTGACCGTCCGTCTTGACCTCCTCCCCGGGGATGACGACCAGCCCTCGCCCCCTTGCCAGCTCGGCCGCCTCGAGAGCCCCGGCCAAGCGGTTATGGTCGGTGATGGCGATCGCCCCCAAGCCGCTCGCCTCGGCATGGGCCACGAGGTCCTCCACCGGCACGGCGCAGTCGTGCGACCACGAGGTGTGCGTGTGCAGGTCGCAGACGATCCACTCTCTCCCGGCCAGGGGATCGGTCGCGGCCACGACCGGACGCCGGCGGCGGGCCAGCCTCCGGTAGAGGGAGTCGAGCGAGGCGGCGACCGAGGCGAAGCTCTCCCTTGCCGCTCGAGTCCGTCCGTCCTCGCCCAGCCGCTGCCGCAAGCCCTCGTCCTGAGCCAAGCGCGCCACCGAGAGGCAGACGAGCTCGGGGGGCTGGGAGGGGTCGGGGAGCTCGGCGAGAGCAGCGCCCGCGGCCGCTGCCTCCAGGGCCAGTCGGGGGCTGCCCTCGGCCGCGGGGACGAAGATCGCCGCTCTGCCGAGGAGCTCGGCCCGGGCGCGGGCGTCCGGCCGCACCCGCGCGTGCACGCGGTCGCGGAGGCGGAGGGGGACGTAGGGCCGGCCCACGAGCGGCCCTTCCTGGAGGAGGTACAGGTGCCAGCCGGGAAGGTCGTCCAGGAGCCGCACGAGGGCTCGCGCCGCCGGCCGGTTGCCGGGGACGAGCTCCGCCACGATCGCCGCTTCCTTCTCCCCGGGGGAAAAGAGCCCGAGATCGACGCCGGGCGAGATCAGGGAGTAGTCCCCGGGAAAGCGAGCCTGGGCGAGAGCCGCCACCCTGGTCGAGACCGCGAGCAGGGCATCGATGCGGGCGAGGAGCTTGTGGCGGCGGGCTCGACTGGGCGGGTACAGGAGCCGGTCGCCGGAGAAGAAGGTGGCAGCGGTGAGGGCACGGGCCTCCCGCAGGGCGAGGTAGGACAGGCCGGGGAGGCCGGGCTCGAAGCCGTGGACCACGTCGAAGCGACCGCTCCCCAGCGCCAAGGCCAGGTTGGCGCGGGCTCCCACGGGCACGGCCATCGGGCTCCCGGGGGAGACGGGCAGGGCGGGTCCCACGGCTACCACCCGGTCGAGGAGGGCCCCTCGCTCCAGCGCTCGCCGCCCCTCCTTCAGGTCGCGGGCCCGGTTGGAGGGACAGAGAACGGTCACGGCGTGGCCGAGGGCCCTCAGCTCCCGCGCCACGCCGGCAACGTGCTCGTTCACCTCGTGCGCCTGCGACCAGGCAAACGGCGTCACCAGGCAGATGCGCAGACCCATGCGGGGCGAGTGTAGACGGCGGAGGACCGGCGGGCGAGGCCGCCCGCCGGTCTAGGCCCTAGCCGGCGCTCCCGCCACCGTCTCCCGAGCGTACCGGGTAATGAAGCGCTCGACCTCCTCGCGGGCCTCGTCGTCGCGCATCTGCTTCGGAGGCGACTTCATGAGGTAGGCGCTGGGGCCTTCGAGGGCGCCGGCGATGCCGTGGTTGAGGGCGAGCTTGGCGATGCGGACGGCGTCGATGACGATTCCCGCCGAGTTGGGGGAGTCCCACACCTCGAGCTTGAGCTCGAGGGTGAGAGGGACGTCCCCGAACGCCGAGCCTTCCATGCGGATGTAGGCCCACTTGCGGTCAGTCAGCCAGGGGACGTAGTCGGAGGGCCCGACGTGGATGTTCTGCTCTCCGATGTCGTAGTCGAGCATGGACGTGACCGCCCTCGTCTTCGACTCCTTCTTCGACTGCAGCCGCTCCCGCTCGAGCATGTTGAGGAAGTCGGCGTTGCCGCCCACGTTGAGCTGCATGGTGCGGTCGAGCCGGACGCCCCGGTCGCGGAAGAGGGTGGTGAGGACGCGGTGGGTGATGGTCGCCCCCACTTGGGACTTGATGTCGTCGCCGATGATGGGGACCCCTGCCCGCTCGAACCGGCGCTGCCAGTAGGGCTCGCGGGCGATGAACACGGGCATGCAGTTGACCATGGCGCAGCCTGCGGCCAGGATCTGCTCCGTATACCACTTGGTCGCCTCCTCCGACCCCACCGGCAGGTAGTTGACGACCACGTCGGTCCCGGTCTCCTTGAGGATGCCCACCACGTCGTCGGTGGAGCCGGGTGCCTTCTCCACGACCTGCGCCAGGTACGTGCCCAGGCCGTCGTGGGTCATGCCCCTGGACACGGTCACTCCCGTCTTGGGCACGTCCGCGAACTTGATGGTGTCGTTGGGGGGCGCCCAGATCGCCTCGGCCAGGTCCTTGCCCACCTTGCCCTTGGCCACGTCGAAGGCGGCCACGAACTCGATGTCGGAGATGTGGTAGCCGCCCAGGTTGACGTGCATGAGACCGGGAACGCTGGCTCCGTCGTGGACGTCCCGGTAGTAGTGCACCCCCTGGAGGAGGGCGTTGGCGCAGTTTCCGACGCCGATGATGGCCACCCGCACCTTGTCCTGGGAGGTCGGGGGCTTGCCGTTGGTCTGGGTCATGTCCTCTCCTTTCAGGCCGAGGCGCTCGGAGAGCGTCTCGACGATCAGCTGGTTCAGGGTGCGGCGGCGCTCCCGGGCCCGCGCCTGCAGCTTGTCCTTGAGCTCCGGGGGCATCCGGAGAAGGACCGCCCCTGCGCCGCCGGCCGCGCGTCCCAGCCGGCCGCTCCGCTCCACGGACATGCCGACGCTGGCGGCCAGGAGGCCCACCGCCAGGTCGTTCACGCTCGCCCGCCTCCGGGCCGCCTCGGCGGCGAGCCTCTCCTTGAGGGGGGGCGGGACGCGCACGAGCACGTCCCTTCGTTGGGGCATAGCTAGCACTGAAGTGCTAGCAGTATAGAGCCTCTACTGTGGGGGTCGCGATCGCAGCTGTCGGCGGACGCTCCAGATCCGCTGGACGACCGTCGTCCACGCCAGGCCGGTGAGGGCGTAGATCGCCCAGGGAAGAGCGCCCCAGGGCGCGAAGACGAGGCCGGCCGTGATCAGGGCCACTCGCTCTGCCCGTCCCCCCAGGCCCACGTCTCCCCGCAGGCCCAGGGCCTCCGCCCGCGAGCGCGTGTAGCTGACGAGGAAGGAGCCGCACACGGCGGCGAAGGAGAACGCCAGCTCCACCTCCTGGCCGCGGCGCATGAACACGAGGCCGATGGCGCCGAGCATGAAGGCCTCCCCGATGCGATCGGTGGTGGAGTCGATGAAGGCGCCGAAGGGGGTGGCCTTGCCCCCGGCCCGGGCCAGAGCCCCGTCCAGGATGTCGAGCGCCGACCCCACCACGAACACGGCCGCCCCCAGCCAGAAGAAGAGGATCTCGTGCAGGTACTCGAGGTAGACGAGGACGCCTCCGGCCATGGACACGAGCACACCGGCCACCGTGAGGGCGGTGGGCGTGAGACGGGTCTCGGCCAAGCTCTCCATGGAGCGCGAGGCGATCCGCCGCACTTCGTCGGTGTAGGCCTGCTTCACCCGCTGGGGGGCGGTGGTCACCGGATCGACGCTAGCAGTCGGCAGGCCCAGCCCGTCTCGCTACGCGCGCGAGCGGGCGAGCAGGCGGGCGAGCTCTCTCCGGTAGGCGAGGGGCCAGGCGACGAGCGCCACCGCCACCCCGGCGGCGATGTCGAGCCAGAAGTGGTTGGCGGTGGCCATCACCGAGAACCACACCCAGCCCGGCCACACAAGCCACAGCGCCTTGACGAGGGGGCGGCGGACGAGGCAGGCCAGGGTGATGCCGACGATGAGGGAGTCGGCGGCGTGCAGGCTGGGCATAGCCGCGTACGGGTTGGCCGCCAGCTCGATGAGGCCGCTGCCGTGGTTCAGGGCTGCGAACTGGGCCAGGGTGTCGGCGAAGCCGAAGCTGGGGAAGAGGCGGGGCGGGGCGGTGGGAACGAGGACGTAGCCGACGAGCCCGATGACGTTGGCGAGGAGGATCCAGTTGCGGAACCGGTAGAAGACGTCGTTGTGGCGCAGGTACGCCCAGAGCAGGGCGACCCCGACCACGGTGAACTGGGACAGCCAGTACGTCCAGGAGACGGCTTGGGTGAGCGCCACGGAGGTGGCGACGAACTGCTGCAGGGAGAGCTCGATGAGGTCGCTGGCGTGGCGCTCGAACTGGATGATCCAGAAGCCGTTCTCGAAGGCGCGGGCCGGGTTGCGGTCGGCGATGCCGCGGGCCACCTGGTAGAGGAGGAGGAAGCCGAACCAGATGACGAGCTGGAGAGCCAGGTCGCGCCAGCCGCGGGGGAGGTAGCGGCGGCCGATCGCGGAGACGGCCTCGGTCACGGCACGACCTGCCTGAACGCGCGCGCCACGGCGAGCGCTATTCTACCGCCCCCTGGGGCGTCCCTCCAAGCGGCGCCCGGCCGAGGGGGGCAGCGCGCGCCTTGGCCGAGGAAGCGCCGGCGGCCATGGGGTAGAAGGCACGTGGGGTAGAACGCAGTGGTGCGCCAGGAGGAGACCCCGCTGGCCGACGCCGTGGAGGCGTTCCTCGCCGATCGCTCGGTGACCCCCTTCACCACCCCGGGGCACAAGCGGGCGGCCCACCTCGTCGACGGCCTGCTTCGCCACGATCTCCCCTTGAGCGGAGGCGCGGACGACCTCCACCTTCGCGGCGACGTCCTCGGCCGCGCCGAGAGGCTGGCGGCTGCTCTGTGGGGCGCCGACCTGTGTCGATTCTGCGTCAACGGATCGACCCAGGGAAACCAGGCGCTCGCCCTGGCCGTGGGTCGCCCCGGCGCCCGCCTGGTCGTCACCCGAGCCGTCCACAAGTCGATCCTGGCCGGTCTCGTCCTGGCCGGCTTGGATCCCGTGTGGGTGCGCCCGGACGTCGATCCAGACACCGGCCTGGCCCTGGGCGTCCCTCCCCAGCGGGTAGCGGAGGCTCTGGCGAGGGCCCCCGACGCGTGCGGCGTCTTTTTGGTCGAGCCCTCGTACGTGGGCGTCGTCTCCGACCTGGCTTCTATTGCCGCTCGCTGTCGCTCGGCCGGGATCCCGCTCCTCTGCGACCAAGCCTGGGGAGCCCACCTCGGCTTCCACCCCGACCTCCCCGCCCACGCCCTGGCGCTGGGGGCAGACGGCCTCGTCACCTCGGCGCACAAGACGCTGTCCGCCTTCACCCAGGGGGCCTACCTCCTCGGGCGGCGGGGGGCGATCGACCTCGATCGACTCGAGGAGGCGTTCGAGCTCGTCCACACGACCAGTCCCTCGGCGGCCATCCTCGCCAGTCTCGACCGGGCGCGGATGCTGGTGGCGACGCGGGGACGGGAGCTTCTCGGTCGCACCGTCCGCCTGGCCGCCTGGGCGCGGGCCGAGCTGGCCGGGGTAGAGGGCCTGCGGGTAGTCGACTCCTCCTTGGTCGACCGGCACCGAAGCGTGGCTGCCGTCGACCCCACGAAGCTCGTGCTCAGCTTGCCCGCGACCGGCGCCGACGGCCTCCACGTAGAGGCCGACCTCGTGGCCGAGGGGATCCGCGTCGAGCTCGCCAATCGGGACACGCTCGTCCCCCTTCTCACGATCGGCGACACCGAGGAGAGCGTGGCTCGGCTCCTTCAGGCCCTGGCTCGCTCCCTCGAGAAGCGGCGGGGCGCCCCTCGCCCTCCGGGAGGGGCGAGCGTGGTCTGGGCGATCGAGCCCGAGGTCGCCCTCCCTCCCCGGGAGGCCTTCTTCGCTCCCCGGGAGGCGGTTTCGGTCGCTCGGGCCGCGGGCCGAGTGGCTGCCGAGATGGTCGCTCCCTATCCGCCGGGCATTCCCGTCCTCGCCCCCGGGGAGGTGGCCTCGGCGTCGCTCCTCGAGGCCCTACGCGAGGCGGCTTCCGCCGGGACTCGGCTTGCCTACTGCGCCGACCCTCGGCTGGAGACCCTCCAGGTGGTGGCCCGCGGGTAGCGCGGTCAGGAGGCAGGACGCCAGGCGGGGTCGACGTCGTTCTCGGCCTCCGTGACCTGGCGCCGGCCGCTCCCGTCGGCGTTCATGACCAGGATGGCCCCGTCGCTGGCGAAGGCGATGCGCTTGCCGTCGGGCGACCAGGAGGGATCGAACTCGTCCCCGGGGCTGCGGGTGAGGTTGCGAAGGCCGCCGCCGTCCACCCGGGCGACGTAGATGTCCCACTGGCTCTCCGCCCGAGCCGAGAAGGCGATCTTCTGGCCGTCCGGCGACCAGGCTGGAGCCAGCTCGTCCAGGGCGCCCCGGGTGAGCCTCCGCTCCCGTCCCTCTCCCAGCTCGGCGATGATGATGCTGGCGACGTCGCTTCCCTTGCGGGCGAAGGCGATCCTCCGCCCGTCCGGGGACCAGGCGGGCCCGTACTCGATGCCCGGCGCTCGGGTCAGGCGGCGCAGGCCCCTGCCGTCGACGCCGATGACCCACAGGTCGGCTTGGGCCTTGGTGCCTCGCTCGAAGGCGATCCTCCGCCCGTCGGGGGACCAGGCAGGGCTCGTTCCCCTGGTCAGGACGCGGGTGGAGCCCGTGGTCGTGTCCATGAGGTAGATGCGGTAGGGGCCGTCCATGTTGCTGGCGAAGGCGATCCTCCGCCCGTCCGGGGACCAGGCGGGGCCGGATACGAACCGGCCCCGGCCGGCATCGGCCCGCTCGCTGAGCCGCTCCTCGCCCCCCCGGTCGGCGTTGATGACGTAGACCGCCTCCGTGTTGTCGCGCACGCGCACGAAGGCGATGGAGTCGCGGCCGAGGACGAGTGGCGAGGAGCCGCCGCACGCGGCGACCAACCCGGCCAGGGGAGCGAGGAGCAAGCCGATCGATCGACGGGGCACCGGGCGAGAGGCTGGCTAGCCGCCGATGTAGCTCATCTCGACCTTGGGCAGGGGCGCTGTCTCGGCGGTGCGGATCTCCGAGTAGCGATCGACGCGGGCGCTCCAGATGCGGACGACGGCGGCCTCGATCTCCTCGTCGGTGGCGCCCGAGCGCAGCAGCGCCCGCAGGTCGTGCCCGCGGGCGGCGAAGAGGCAGGTATAGAGCCGACCCTCCGCGGACAGGCGCGCCCGGGTGCAGCCTCCGCAGAAGGGCTGGGTGACGGAGGCGACCACCCCGATCTCGCCCCCTCCGTCCAGGTAGCGGTACCGGCTGGCGACCTCGCCTGGGTAGTTAGGAGGAAGCGGCTCCAGCGGGAGCTCGGCGTGGATCCGGGCCACGATCTCCGCCGCCGGCACCACGTCGTCCAGGCGCCAGCCGTTCGTCTGGCCCACGTCCATGTACTCGATGAAGCGAAGGATGTGGCCGCTGCCGTGGAAGAAGCGGGCCATGGGCAGGATGCTGTCCTCGTTGACCCCCCTCTTCACCACCATGTTGACCTTCACCGGCAGGCCTACCGCAGCCGCCGCCTCGATGCCCTCGAGGACCCGGGCCACGGGGAAGTCGACGTCGTTCATGGCCCGGAAGACGGCGTCGTCCAGCGAGTCGAGGCTGACCGTGACGCGGCAGAGACCTGCCTCCTTGAGCCGGGCGGCGAGGCGGGCAAGGAGGGAGCCGTTGGTGGTCAGGGCGAGATCGAGCCCCCCGATCTCCGCCAGCATGGCCACCAGCCGATCGAGATCGCGCCGTAGGAGAGGCTCCCCTCCGGTGAGGCGCACCTTCCTCACCCCGAGACGGGCGAAGACGCGAGCGACGCGGGCGATCTCCTCGAAGGTCAAGAGCTCGCGTCGCTCCAGGAACCGGTAGTCGCGCCCGAACACCTCCTTGGGCATGCAGTAGACGCAGCGGAAGTTGCAGCGGTCGGTGACCGAGACCCGAAGGTCGCGGAGGGGACGGCCCAGGGTGTCGGCGACGCTCACGGACATCAGCGTACCGCTCGCCGGCCCGGCGGCGCTCCGGCGAGGCCTTCTCCCTGCGCGCCCTCCCTGGGAAGAGCCGCCGCCCCTCCTGCCCCTCTCCTCGCTTGGGCGAGCGGCCTCGCGCCTACTAGGCTGTTCCCATGCAAGACACCGGCCCGAGCAGCATCCGTCTCGGCCTGCAGGTGCCCGAGCAGGGACGGGCGCGCGCGCCCCGCCTCGAGCGCCGGCGAGCCGGGGGCATGGTCGTGCTCGCCCTCCTCCTCACCTCGGCGGCGGTGGCCCTGGTCGGACGCGCCGCCGACTACAGCAAGCTCGACGACGCCGTCCGCAAGGCGAGCGGGATCTGGTTCCCGGTGGGCTTCGGCGGCATCCTCCTCGCCTACGGGGGCTACATCCTCGCCTACCGCGCGGTCGCCCGCGTCAGGGGCGGGCCGGAGCTCGGCTACTGGACGGCGACGCGGGTTGTCGCGCTCAGCTTCGGGGCGTTCGCGGCCGGCTCCGCCCCCGGCGGCCTGGCGGTGCAGTACTGGGCTCTGCGCCGGGCGGGGATGGCCCTCCACGACGCGGTGCGGCGCGTGCTTGCCTTCAACACCCTCTCCTGGGCGACCCTGGGCCTCCTCGCCACCGCCTCGGCGGCCCTCGTCCTGGCCGGGGCAGGCAGGGCGCCGTACGCGGTGACGGCGACCTGGATCGCCGTCGTCCCGTTCTCTTTCCTGGCCGGCCTCTGGGTCAGCGCCCCCGGCCGGATCGAGCGGCTGGCCCGGATGCCGCGCCCGGTCCCGCGGCCGCGGGAGCGCTCGCTCGCCCCCTGGGGCCGGTGGCTTGCCTCCAAGCTGCGTGCCGGCTTCGCGGACGCCGTGGGCGGCCTCGAAATCGTGCGCGCCGTCTTCCTGCGGCCGCTGCGGGAGTGGGAGAGTATCGTTGGCCTCTCCCTCTTCTGGATCGGCCACATGGTCACGGTGCATGCCTCGATCAAGGCCTTCGGCGGAGAGCTCGGGCTGGCGGCGCTCGCGCTCGCGTTCACGACCGCCTACGTCATCACCGCCCTGCCGCTGCCTGGGGGAGGCGCAGGCGGGATCGAGGCCTCCCTAGCCCTGACCTTGCACCTCGTCGGCCTTCCCCTGGCCCAGGCCCTCCTCGCAGCCGTCCTCTACCGGGTGTTCTCGTTCTGGATCCCGCTCGGGCCGGCCCTGGCCTTCGTCCCCACGCTTCCCACGCTCCAGCGCGACCTCGCCAAGGCGCGGCCCCAGCCGGCATGAGGAGCCCCCTTGTCCACGGGAGCTCAGGCGGGATGAGGTGCGGACCATCGCCCCGGCCGGCCCCTGGCTGCCACCTGCCGGCGGGGACGGTGGGCCGGGAGGACGCCGTGTGAGGAGCGCCCTTGCGGGCCTGCGGGTGGCGCTCGTCTGCCCGTACTCGTGGAGCTATCCGGGAGGGGTACAGGCGCACGTGGCGGGGCTTGCCCGCCAGCTCCGGGCCCGGGGGCTCGAGGTCGACATCGTCGCCCCGGCGGACGGGCCGGTCGACCTCCCCGGCTTCGTGGCCGTGGGACGCTCGCTTCCGATTCCGGACAACCGCTCCGTGCAGCGGGTGGCCTTGAGCCCAGGGGCGATCGCCCGCTGCCTCCGGATCGCCCGCTCGTCCCGCTACGACCTCATCCACCTGCACGAGCCGATGATCCCCTGGACCTGCTTCACGCTGCTCGTGGCGGCCCGCGCCCCCCTCGTGGGGACCTTCCACATGTACGCCGACTCGCCTCGCTGGTACGCCGTGTTCGCCCCGCTTGCCCGCCGATCCCTGGCCCGGCTCGCCGCCCGCATCGCCGTCTCCGAGGCGGCGCGGCACCACGTCGAGCGCGTCTGCCCAGGGCGGTACGTGGTCATCCCCAACGGGATCGAGGCCCCGCCCGCTCTGCCTCCTGCGCCCAAGGGGCCTCGGGCGCGGATCGTCTTCGTGGGGCGGCCCGAGCGACGCAAGGGCCTCCCCGTGCTGCTGGAGGCGTTCTCCCGGCTCGGCGGGGAGGTCGAGCTCGAGCTCGTGGGCGTCGAGCCGGGCGACGTCGCCGCCCTCCCCGGCGTGCGGGTGCTGGGGCGCGCGACCGAGGAGGAGAAGCTGCGGCGACTCGCCGCCGCCGACCTCCTCTGCGCCCCTTCCCTGGGGAGCGAGAGCTTCGGGGTGGTACTGGTGGAGGGGATGGCGGCCGGGCTGCCCGTGGTCGCGTCCGACATCCCGGGCTACCGCGACCTCGTGCGCCCGGAGTGGGGTCGGCTAGTGCCCCCCGGCGACCCCCAGGCCCTCGCCGCCGCCCTGGGCGAGCTCCTCGCCGACGAGGCGCTCCGGGCCCGCATGGGCGAGGCAGCGCGGCAGGAGGCCCTGCGCTACGACTGGTCGTGCGTAGCCGAGCGCATCCTGGCCGTGTACGCGGACGTCCTGGGCGTCGGCCGCGGCGTCGAAAGGGAGCCGGGCAGGAGAAGCTCGTCCGGGGCGAGGGCGGGGCTGAGGACATGAGGGCGGGGAAGCGGCCGCCGGCGGGTGCGCTCCGGCCCGGGCGCACCACCCTCCTCTACGACCTGGTGGCGCTCGGGATGCGGGCCTGGTCGCACGCCGTGTTCCGGGTGCGGCTGCTCGGCCGCGAGCGCCTTGCGCTCGTGCCGGGGACGATCATCGCCTCCACCCACGAGCGCCACGCCGACGTCCCCGTGATCTGCGGCGAGCTGTACTTCGCGCTTGGGCTCCTTCGCCGCCGCCGGGGCCGGCCGGGCTTCGTCGTCCGCGACGACCTCTTCCTGCCCGGCTTCTTCGCCGGCTTTCTACCCGGGCTTCCCCTGCTCGCTCGGCGCCTCCTCTTCCCGCTCGGCGTGGGGCGGATCATCGGCTCGACCCTCTCGTGCTTGCCCATCCGGTCCCCCAAGCGGATGCACCTGGTCGAGCTCCTGGTCGAGGCTCCCGAGCTCGACCTCGAGCTCCTGCCGCCGGAGTACCTGGAGCCTCTGCGGACGCGGGCCCGCCGTCTTGGCTACCCCCCGCCCCGGCGCGCGGCCGACGTGCTCCGCGGGGAGTACGCCGACCTTCTCTGGGTCGACGCCGATCGCGAGCGGGCGTCGGTGCCGGAGCTGGAGCCCCTCTGGAGCCGCCGGGCCATCGAGGCGGCCGAGGACTTCTCCCGCTTCGTCGAGCTCCTCCGCGCCGGGGGCTCGCTCCTCATGTTCCCCGAGGGGCGGCTGTCGCCGGACGGGGCGATCGGGCCTCTGCAGCGGGCGGTGGGGACGTTGGTGCGCCGCTCGCAGGCTGCTCGGATCCAGCCGCTCGGGCTCTCGTACGACCCGCTCGTCCGAGGCCGACCCCTCGTCCTCGTGGGCGTGGGGGAGGGGCTCGAGCCTCCCTGGGCGGACGTCGAGCCGAGGCTGCTGGCAGCGCTGCGCCTGGCCACTCCCCTCACCTGCGGACAGGTCGTGGCCGAGGCGCTCCTCCGCGACCCCGAGGCGACCCCCGACAAGGTGGAGCGGGGCCTGGAGCAGGCGGTCGCCTCCGCCCAGGCAGAGGGGCGACCGGTCGATCCCGCGCTCGCCGGGCCCGAGCGCAGACAGCGGCTGGAGGAGGCGCTGGCGGCCGGGCGCCGGCTCGGTGGCGACCACGAGGCGGTGCGGCGGCTGGCTCGCAGGTACGAGAGCGCCCGGGAGGCGGCGTGAGGCGGTTCCGGGGCCGGCGCGAGGTGGCGATCGGGCTGGCCGTGTACGCCGCCTACCTGGCCGTGCGCAAGGTCGTCTGGCACGAGCGGGGCAGGCTCGCTGCCCATCGCAACGCGGAGCGGGTGGTCGCGCTCGAGCGCCGCCTCGGCATCTACGTCGAGCCCGAGATCCAGCGCCTCGTCCTCGCCCGGCGAGGGGTCGTCCGCATGCTGAACGTCGCCTACGTCACCCTCAACGTGGGGCTCACCGTGGGCTGGCTGATCCTCCTGTACCGGCGCCGCCACCCTGAGTTCCACCGCCTGCGGCGGGCCGTAGCTCTCGCCACCGCAGGCGCCCTGCCCGTCTTCCTCCTCTTCCCCACCGCTCCCCCGCGCAAGCTCGACGACTTCACGGACACGATCCTCGAGGAGGGGGTCGACCTGGAGCGGGGCCTCGTGGTGCAGCTCTACAACCCCATCGCCGCGCTGCCGAGCATCCACGTTGCCTACGCGGTTGTCACCGCCGACGGGATCGGCACCACGGCCCGGTCGCGGCTCCTCCGCCTGCTCGCCCCCCTCTACCCGCCGGCGGTGGCGCTGACCGTGCTCGTGACGGCGAACCACTACCTCCTGGACGCGGCCGCCGGCTGGGCGCTCGGCTCGGCTGCCCTGCGCCTCGCCCGCCGGCTCGACCGGACGAGGGACCCCGCCGCGACCAAGGGCTCGAGGACAGATCTCAGACGAGCCACCGCCCCCCTTCTTGCACGACTTGTCCGTCGAGCTCGAGGCGGCCTTCCCGGCGCAGGTCCTTGACGAGATCCCAATGGATGGCGCTCACGTTGACGCCGCCCAGGAAGGAGTAGCTCTGGCCCAGGGCAAGGTGGATGGAGCCCTCCATCTTCTCGTCGAAGAGGATGTTGCGCATGGGCCGGGTGATGCCGGGGTTGCAGCCGATGCCAAGCTCGCCGAGACGGCGGGCCCCGGGGTCGCGGTCGAGGGCTTCGAGGAGCGCCTCCTCGCCGCTCGCCGCCGAGGCCTCGACCACCTCGCCAGCTCGGAAGCGAAGGCGGACGCCCCGGAGCTCGTGGCCGTCGTGGACGGCGGGGCACTCGGCGAACAGGATCGTCCCCTCCGCGGAGTCCTCCACCGGCGCGTAGAAGATCTCCCCGCCGGGCATGTTCGTGCGACCGTCGTCCACCTCCCCCCGGCGCCCGGACAGGCTCAAGCGAAGGTCGGTCCCGGAGCCCACGATCCGCACCTCCTCGGCGGCGTCGAAGAGCTCGGCGTAGCGAGAGAGCCGCTCCCGCTCGGAGTCCCAGTCCCGGAGGCAGGCGGCGTATAGGACCTCCTCGAGCTGGGGGAGGGTCACGTCGGCCTCTTGGGCGAGCGCCTGGGTGGGGAACTGGCAGCTCACCCAGGGGATCTCCATGGCCATCGTCCTCCGATAGAAGGCCCGCTCTGCCCGACGGACGAGCGCCCGTCGCTCGGGGTCGAGGTCGGAGCCTTGGCGGGTGTTCTCGGGAGCCTCGATGGTGATACGGGCGTCCATGAGCTCGCAGGTGGCTCGATCGATGTCGGGGAGCTCGCCCAGGAGCTCGAGTGGGGCCTCGGCGGCCCACACGAGGTCGGTCGGCCACAAGCTCCAGTTCAGGCGGACGACGGCGTAGGCGCCACGCTCTGCCAGCGCCCCCTGCACCGCCTCCACGAGCGGCCGGGCAAGGGGGGTGGAGCGCACCAGCACCTGCCAGCCCGGCTGGGCGTCGAGGCAGCGCTCCACGAGGAGCCGGGCGTAGCGCTCGACCCTGGGATCGGCGGCTAGATGAGCCACGTCCCCCCGTCCTGGACGACCTGACCGTCGAGCTCGATGCGACCTCCCCGCCGCAGATCCTTGACCATGTCCCAGTGGACGGCGCTGACGTTGGTGCCGCCCAGGAAGGGGAAGCCGTTGCCGAGGGCGAGGTGGATCGTGCCCTCGATCTTCTCGTCGAAGAGGGTGTTCTTCAGGTGGCGCTGGATGCCCGGGTTGCAGCCGATGCCGAACTCCCCCAGGGCCCGCGCTCCCTCGTCCGTGTCCAGGGTGGCGAGGAGAAACTCCTCGTCGGTGCGCGACGATGCCTCCACCACGCGTCCCTGCCGGAAGCGAAGGCGCACTCCCTCCACCGCTCGTCCGCCGTAGCAGGCTGGGTACTCGGCGAAGGTGATGACTCCCTCGGCCGAGTCCTCCAGGGGGCAGTAGAAGACCTCCCCGCCGGGCACGTTGGCGCCCAGGGCGTCCACTCGACCCCGGCGCCCGGACAGGCTGAAGCGGAGGTCGGTGCCCTCGGCCACGATCCGCACCTCGTCGGCGGCGTCGAAGCGCTCGGCGATCCTGCGCATGCGCTCGGCCAGGGCATCCCAGTCGACGAGAACGGCGCCGTACAGGAGCTCGGAGAAGGCAGGGAGGGACATGCCTGCGTCCTGGGCCAAGGCCTGAGTGGGATACTGGCAGCCGACCCAGGGCTTCTCCCCGGAGAAGAAGGGCTCCATGTGGGGCCGCTGGGCGGCCCGGCGAAGCGCCAGCCGCTCCCCGGACACCTCCGATCCCGCCCTCGTGTTCTCCGGAGCCTCGATGACGACGAGGCAGTCGGCATGGTCGAGCTCGTAGGCCTCGATGGCGGGAAGCCGGCCGACCAGGTGGGCAGGAGCCCTGGTCGTCCAGGCGGGCTCGGCCCGCGAGAAGCTCAGCCGGGGAAGGGCGTAGGCGCCGCGGCGCGCGACCAGGCGGATGACCTCCTCGACGAGGGGCCGACCCAAGGGGCTGCTGTACACGAGCACCTGCCAGCGGGGCTGGATGTCGAGGCAGCGCTCGACGAGGAGGGCGGCGTAGGCGCGGAGACGCCAATCCTCGGGGCGCGTCGCGGCAGGACTTGACATAATAGGGCTTAGATTTTATTCTTGAAGTGATGCTAATAGTCAGGGAGGCTGATCGACATGGGTAAGGCTATCGGTATCGACCTCGGTACGACCAACTCCTGCATGGCCGTCATCGAGGGCAGCGAGCCCACCGTCATCCCCAACGCCGAAGGCGGCCGCACCACTCCCTCGGTGGTGGCGTTCACCAAGGACGGCCAGCGGCTGGTAGGAGCCCCGGCCAAGCGCCAGCAGGTCACCAACCCGGAGAACACCATCTTCTCCATCAAGCGGTTCATGGGCCGCAAGTACGACGAGGTCAGCGAAGAGATGAAGATCGTCCCCTACAAGGTGGTCAAGGGGCCGAACGACGACGTGCGCGTCCAGGTGGGCGGCAGGGAGTACGCGCCGCCCGAGATCAGCGCCATGATCCTCCAGAAGCTGAAGCAGGACGCGGAGGCGTACCTGGGCGAGGAGGTCACCGAGGCGGTCATCACCGTGCCCGCCTACTTCAACAACGCCCAGCGGGAGGCGACTAAGGACGCGGGCAAGATCGCCGGGCTCAACGTCCTGCGCATCATCAACGAGCCCACCGCCGCCTCGCTCGCCTACGGCCTGGACAAGGAGACCGACCAGACCATCCTCGTCTTCGACCTCGGCGGCGGCACCTTCGACGTCTCCATCCTCGAGATCGGAGACGGCGTGTTCGAGGTCAAGGCGACCTCCGGCGACAACCACCTGGGCGGGGACAACTGGGACAAGGCGATCGTGGACTGGATGGTGGCCGAGTTCAAGAAGGACCACGGCATCGACCTCTCCCAGGACCGGATGGCCCTGCAGCGCCTCTACGAGGCAGCGGAGAAGGCCAAGGTGGAGCTGTCCTCGACCATGACCACCCAGATCAACCTGCCCTTCATCACCGCCACCCCGGAGGGCCCTAAGCACCTGGACATGCAGCTGACCCGGGCCAAGCTGAACGAGCTCACCCGGGATCTCTTGGAGCGGGTGGTGGGGCCCACGAAGCAGGTGCTCGCCGACGCCGGCCTCACCCCCGACCAGATCGACCACGTCGTGCTCGTGGGGGGCATGACCCGCATGCCGGCGGTCCAGGAGAAGGTGCGGGAGCTGATCGGTAAGGAGCCGCACAAGGGGGTCAACCCGGACGAGGTGGTAGCCGTGGGCGCTGCCATCCAGGCGGGCGTCCTCAAGGGCGAGGTCAAGGACGTCCTGCTCCTGGACGTGACGCCGCTCTCCTTGGGCATCGAGACGAAGGGCGGTATCTTCACCAAGCTCATCGAGCGCAACACGACCATCCCCACCCGCAAGTCCGAGATCTTCACCACCGCTGAGGACAACCAGCCCTCGGTGGAGATCCACGTGCTCCAGGGGGAGTCGGAGATGGCGGCCTTCAACAAGACCCTGGGCAAGTTCCAGCTCGTCGGCATCCCGCCGGCGCCGCGGGGCGTGCCCCAGATCGAGGTCGCCTTCGACATCGACGCCAACGGCATCCTCCATGTCACCGCCAAGGACCTGGGCACGGGAAACCAGCAGCAGATCCGCATCGAGGGCGGCTCCGGCCTCAAGCCGGAGGAGGTGGAGCGGATGATGAGGGAGGCCGAGGCCCACGCCGAGGAGGCGCGCCGGATGCGCGAGCTGGCCGAGGCCAAGAACACGGCCGAGAACCTCGTCTACCAGACCGAGAAGAGCCTCAAGGAGCACCGCGACCGGCTGGGGGAGGCCGAAGCCTCCACCATCGAGGGCCGGATCATGGAGCTCAAGCAGGCGCTTGAGGGAAGCGACCTGGCAGAGATCAAGGCCAAGACCGACGCCCTGGTCGAGGCCTCGCACAAGCTGGCCGAGGCGGTGTACGCCAAGGCCGCGGCCGAGCAGGCGGCAAGCACGAAGACCTCCGGCGACGGCGCCTCCCAGGAGGAGGAAGTCGAGGAGGCTGAGTACGAGGTCGTCGACGAAGGGAAGTCGTCGTGACGGCGAAGAGCCCTACCAAGGCCGAGCTTGCCCAGCGGGTGGAGGAGCTCGAGCAGCGCCTGGCCGAGGCCGAGGCCAAGCGGGACGAGTACCTGAACGACCTCAAGCGCCTCGCTGCCGAGTTCGACAACTTCCGCAAGCGGGCCGCGCGCGACCAGGAGAG
>CAZQRA010000005.1:0-73023 GCA_964595575.1 uncultured Gaiellales bacterium | reverse complement strand
CGCGCCCACGAGCGCCTCGTCAAGGCTCTGCTCCCCGTCCTCGACGATCTCGAGCGGGCCCTGCAGGCGGCGGCTGAACACGAGGAGGCGAAGCTGGAGGAGGGGGTGCGCCTCGTCCACCGCGAGCTCCTGGACGTACTCGTCCGCGAGGGCCTAGTCGAGATCGCCACCGACGGCAAGTTCGATCCCCACGTCCACGAGGCGCTCCTCCAGCAGCCGTCCGACGCGGAGGAGGGTTCCGTGATCGAGGTCCTGCAGAAAGGCTACCGCCTCGGCGACCGGGTCCTGCGCCCGGCCCGGGTGGTGGTGGCCGGCCCCAAGGAGGAGGCGAGCGGCGACGGTGGCCACGCGGACAGCTAAGAACCTCTACGACGTCCTCGGCGTCCCCAAGACGGCGACCCAGGAGGAGATCAAGAGGGCCTATCGGCGCCTCGCCCGCCAGTGGCACCCTGACAAGAACCCCGACAACCCGGAGGCCGAGGAGCGCTTCAAGGAGATCCAGGCGGCCTACGACGTCCTCTCCGACCCGGAGAAGCGAAAGCGCTACGACGCGTTCGGCTCTCCGGACGGGAGACTGGGGCCGGAGGGCACGTTCGTGTTCGAGGACCTCGGCGACCTCTTCAGCGGCTTGGGCGGCCTGGGCGACCTCTTCGGCGACCTCTTCGGCGGCCGAGGGGCTGCCGCCGGTCCCCGTCAGCGGGGCCGGCGGGGAGCCGACGTGGAGGTGGAGGTCACGCTCTCCTTCGAGGATGCCCTGCGCGGGGCGGAGGTCACCGTTCCCGTCAGCCTGGAGAGCCCTTGCTCCCAGTGCGGCGGCTCGGGGGCGCGGCGGGGCACGGCACCGGTCGTCTGCCCCCAGTGCCAGGGGCGGGGCACGGTGGCCGAGACCCAGGGCCTCTTTGCCATCTCCCACCCCTGCCCCCGCTGCCGAGGGCACGGCAGCGTGATCGAGGATCCGTGCCCGCGCTGCCGGGGCACGGGCAGGGAGCGGCGCGCCCGGCGGTTCAAGGTTCGCATCCCGCCTGGAGCCAAGGACGGGACCCGCATCCGCCTGCGGGGAAAGGGGGAGGCCGGCTACCAGGGGGGCCCTGCGGGCGACCTCTACGTCGTCACCCGCGTCCTTCCCTCGCCTCTCTTCCGGCGGCGGGGGGAGGCGGACCTGGAGATCGACGTCCCGATCACCTTCCCCGAGGCGGCGCTGGGCGCGGAGGTGGAGGTGCCCACCCCCGACGGGAGGATCTCGCTCAAGATCCCGCCCGGCTCCCAGGACGGCAAGCTCCTGCGCGTGCCGGGCCGCGGAGCCCCCAGGCTGGGCGCAGGCGGGCGGGGCGACCTCTACGCCAGGCTGCGGGTGACGGTGCCCACCAAGCTCAGCAAGCGCGAGCGCGAGCTGCTCGAGGAGCTGCGGCGCATCTCGGCCGAGAGCCCCCGCGAAAAGGCCTTCAGGAGCTGACGAGGGATGGTGGAGCGGGACGACAGGCCTCGGTACACGATCTCGGTGGCGGCCGAGCTGGTGGGCATGCACCCCCAGACCCTGCGCATCTACGAGTACAAGGGGCTCGTACGCCCCGGGCGTACGCCCGGGGGGACGCGCCTGTACTCCGAGCGTGACCTCGAGCGTCTGCGGGCGATCCAGCGCCTCACCACCGAGCTGGGCCTCAACTTGGCCGGCGTCCGCCGCGTCCTCGCCCTGGAGGACGAGATCGCGGCCCTGCGCGCCCGGGTCGAGCGCCTGGAGCGGGAGATGCGGGAGGAGATCGGCCGCGTGCACCGGCAGTACCGGCGCGAGATCGTGCTCTACTCCGAGGCCCAGAGATCGTCCCGACTGCCGGCCCCCTTCCCACGATCGACGACGCGAGGCTAGAGCGATGGACTTCAACCGACTGACCGTGAAGAGCCGAGAGGCGGTGGCAGGCGCCCAGGAGCTCGCCCGCCGCCGCGGTAACCCCGAGATCACCCCCGATCACCTGCTCCTCGCCCTGCTCGAGCAGGAGCTTCCTCGCACCCTGCTCGGCCCGCGGATGGAGGCGGTCAGGCGGCAGGCGGAGGAGCGGCTATCCCGGCTTCCGGCCGTGAGCGGCGCCACCCAGCAGCCCACCCTGTCGCGGCGGCTGTCGGAGATCCTCGATAAGGCCGAGGCCGAGATGCGCTCCCTCGACGACGAGTACGTATCGGTGGAGCACCTGCTGCTGGCGCTCGACGTCGTCCCCAGGGAGGAACTCCTCGCCCGCCTCCGCCAGGTGCGGGGAAGCCAGCGGGTCACGTCCGAGGATCCGGAGGGAAGCTACCAGGCCCTGGAGAAGTTCGGCCGCGACCTCACCGCCCTGGCCGAGGCGGGGAAGCTCGACCCCGTGATCGGGCGCGACGAGGAGATCCGGCGGGTGATCCAGGTCCTGTCCCGGCGAACGAAGAACAACCCGGTTCTCATCGGCGACCCCGGCGTGGGGAAGACGGCGATCGTCGAAGGCCTGGCGCAGCGCATCGTGGCCGGCGACGTGCCGGAAGGGCTCAAGGGTAAGCGGGTGTGGGCGCTCGACATCGGCGCCCTCGTCGCCGGCACCAAGTACCGGGGCGAGTTCGAGGAGCGCCTGAAGGCGGTGCTCCAGGAGATCAAGGCGGCCGAGGGCGACCTCATCGTCTTCATCGACGAGCTGCACACCATCGTCGGCGCCGGCGCCGCCGAGGGGGCCGTCGACGCGGCCAACATGCTCAAGCCCATGCTGGCCCGGGGCGAGCTTCGCTGCATCGGCGCGACCACGCTGGACGAGTACCGGGAGCACGTCGAGAAGGATGCGGCCCTCGAGCGGCGCTTCCAGCCGATCCTGGTGGGAGAGCCTTCGGTGGCCGACACCATCGCCATCCTGCGCGGGCTCAAGGAGCGCTACGAGGCCCACCACGGGGTGCGCATCCGCGACGCCGCCCTCGTCGCCGCCGCCGTGCTGGCCGACCGCTACATCTCCGGGCGCTTCCTCCCCGACAAGGCCATCGACCTGGTGGACGAGGCCGCCTCGCGGGTGCGGATGGAGATCGACTCGGTGCCGCTCGAGCTGGACGAGGCCGAGCGCCGCGTCCGCCAGCTCGAGATCGAGCTGGCGGCCATGGCCAAGGAGGCGCCGGAGGTGCGGGAGCCGGTCGAGCGCGAGCTGGCCGAGGCCAAGGCGGCCCGGGACGAGCTGGCAGCCCGCTGGGCCAAGGAGAAGGAGGCGCTGGAGCGGGTGAAGGAGATCACCCGCCGCATCGACGAGCTCAAGATGGAGGCCGAGCGAGCCGAGCGGGAGGGGAACCTGCAACGGGTGGCGGAGATCCGCTACGGCGAGCTTCCCGCCCTGGAGAAGGAGCTCGCCGAGCGGGAGGCGGCGACCCGGGAGCGCGAGCCCATGGTGAAGGAGGAGGTGGACGAGGACGACATCGCCGCCGTCGTCTCCCGCTGGACGGGAATCCCGGTGACGCGGCTCCTCGAGGGGGAGACGGAGAAGCTCATCCACATGGAGGAGCGCCTGCACGAGCGGGTGGTGGGCCAGGACGAGGCCGTCGAGGCGGTGGCGAACGCGCTCCGCCGCGCCCGCTCGGGGCTGCAGGATCCCAACCGCCCCATCGGCTCGTTCATCTTCCTGGGCCCGACCGGGGTGGGAAAGACGGAGCTGGCCCGGGCCTTGGCCGAGTTCATGTTCGACGATGAGCGGGCCATGGTCCGGCTGGACATGTCCGAGTACCAGGAGCGGCACACCGTGAGCCGCCTGATCGGCGCCCCGCCCGGCTACGTCGGCTACGAGGAGGGAGGCCAGTTGACCGAGGCGGTGCGGCGACGCCCCTACTCGGTCGTGCTCCTGGACGAGATCGAGAAGGCCCACCCGGAGGTGTTCGACCTCCTCCTCCAGATCCTGGATGACGGCCGGCTCACCGACGGCCACGGACGCACGGTCGACTTCCGTAACACGGTCATCATCATGACCTCGAACATCCGCTCCCGGGAGGCGCTCCGGGAGCACTTCCGGCCCGAGTTCCTGAACCGGATCGACGAGGTCATCGAGTTCCGGTCGCTCACCCGGGAGCAGCTGGCCGAGATCGTCGAGCTCCAGATCAGGCGGCTTCGCCTTCGGCTCCGGGAGCGCGGCCTGGACATCGAGCTCACGGACGAGGCCAAGGAGCTCGTGGCCGAGGCGGGCTGGGATCCCGCCTACGGGGCCAGGCCGCTCAAGCGGGCGATCCAGCGCTTGATCGAGAACCCGCTGGCCAAGAAGCTGCTCCAGCGCGAGCTCGTGGAGGGGGACACGGTGGTGGTGGACGCGGAGAACGGCGGGCTCGTCTTCCGGCGAGCCCCCGCCCCCGCCGCGGCGGCGACCTAGGCGCGGGCGGGGTCGCCCGCGGGCGCCCGCAGGCAGGCTACGCGGATGCCTTGGGCGCCGCTCCGGCTTGGGCCGCCTTGCGCTTCTCGCGGGCCTTCTTCTTGCGCTGACGGTCGCGCTTCCAGCGAACCTTGGGCCTGTCTCCGCGTCCCATCGCCTGACCACTCTAGCGGGCCTCCCTGCCGGCGGGGGACGGTACGGTTGGCGCGTGGCCCGTCGCGCAAGGGAGAGGAGCCCCGTGGATCCGGGACGGAGGACCGTCGGCCAGCTCGTGGCCGACACGGTGCGGTTCTACGGCGATCGCTTCTGGGCCTCGCTCGCCCTCGGGCTGGGACCCGCCGCCCTCACCGTCGCCGGGGCCCAGGCTCCTCGGGGCGCCCAGGTGGTGATCGTGGCCGTCGGCTTTCCCGTCCTCATGAGCCTCGCCTTCATCCAAGCCTGCTTCCTCGTCTCCGGCCTTCCCTTCCAGGCCGCGAGCGCGCGGATCGCCCTCGTCGTCGCCCTCCTCGTCTCGCTTCCCGTGCCCTACCTCGCGGCTCTCCTCGTCCTCCCCGCCGTTCTCTGGCTGGCTGCCATCGGCCTGGCGGTGCCGGCGGCGGTCATCGAGGGGACAGGGGTCCGCGACTCCTTGCGGCGCGGCTTCCAGCTGGGCCGGGCCGACTACGTGCACGCAGCCGGAGCTCTTGCCTTGCTCGTCCTCCTGGTCGGCCTCACCCAGCTTCTCCTCTTCCAGCTCTTGACCGGCCTCAGCGACCAAGCCCTGATCGTGGCCGCCTTCCTCGCCAACCTCGTCGTGTCGCCGCTCCTCTTCCTGGGGGGCGCCCACCTGTACTACGACCAGGTCGCCCGAAGCTCGCCGCTCCGCGCTACCCGGTCGTGAACACCCAGTCGGTCGCCTTCGCCTGAGCGTGGCAACTCCAGCAGGTGGCGTCCCGGGCGATCACCCGGAAGCGCTCGCGCGGGGAGGAGCGCGTCCACTCCACGAACGTCCAGTCGCCGTGCTTCGGGTCGGCGCCCCGTGTCTTGCGCATGGTCGCGATGAGGCTGACGAAGCGGGCGCCGCCCGCCGTTGTCGACCCCTCCTTCACGATCAGCGTGCCGTAGGGATAGCGGCCGCCCACGGCCCGCCTGCTCGCGTACACGTTCTTGAGGCCTGGGTGGGCCGTCGTCGCCGTCGGCTTGATCGGCTTCGCGTTCACTCGGGGCCATGAGCGGTAGGGCTGGAACCGCTTCGGGATGCCGGGCAGGCCGGCGGCCAGCGCACCCCCTGCGGCACAAACCGTCGCCAAGGCGAAGGCGCTAGCTGCGACCCGGAGGCGCACGCGGCGACCCTAGCGGTCGGCGGCCCCCGCGTCCAGGGCGGCTCGGCCGAGCGCAGCCAACGCGGCCGCGACCTCGGCGGCGAGGCCGGCGTTGTCGGCGACCAGCCGCCTGTTCACCTCGAGGGTGCGCCCGCCGCTTCGCTCGTGCAGGAAGGCAAGGACGAAGGGGGTCAGGGCGGGCCCCGCGATGCCCCTCCGCCCTGCCTCGGCCAGGGCCTCCTCGATGAGCGGCTCCACCCCGTCGAGCGCAGGCTGGGGCGGCCGCAGGAGGAGGACGGAGGATCTCAGCCCTAGGCGCCAGTGGGCCTCCGCGAGGCGGGCCGCCTCCTCGGGGTGGTCCACGCGCGAGGGTACCGGCGGGCCGCCGGCAGCGGCGTAGAAGAGGGGAGCCTGGTCGGCCCGGAAGCCGACCAGGGGAACGCCCAAGGTCTCCAGCGCCTCGAACGTGGCCGGCACGTCGAGGAGCGACTTCACGCCCGAGCAGACGACGAGGGCAGGGGTGCGGGCAAGCTCGCTCAGGTCGGCGGAGACGTCCGGCCTGGCTGAAAGACCGCGGTGCACGCCCCCGATCCCGCCCGTGGCCATCGTCCGGATGCCGGCCAGTCGGCAGGCGACCAGGGTCGCGGCCACCGTGGTGGCGCCCACGGAGCCCTGGAGGAGGCAGGCGGCGAGATCGCGGGGGCCCACCTTGCAAGCCTCGGCGCCGGCTCTGGCCACCTGCTCCAGCTCCCGCGGGGCCAGGCCGACCCGAAGCCGGCCCCGAAGGACGGCGACCGTGGCCGGCACGGCTCCTGCCTCCCGCACGCGCCGCTCGCACTCCCGGCCGACCTCGAGTCCCTCCCCGGGCGGGAAGCCGTGCGCCACGAGGGTGGTCTCCAGGGCTACCACAGGCTCGCCGGCGGCCAGGGCCGCGGCGACCTCGGGCGAGAGGGCCAGGTAGGAGCTCACGGCATGGCGCCCATGGCCGCGACGCAGCGGGCAGCTGCCTGCAGGCCGAGCTCGACCCCGCCCAGGAGGAAGCCGGCCGCGAAGGCGTCGCCTGCCCCGGTGGGATCGACCACCGGGCCGGGGAGGGGGGCGTGGTCCTCGCTCTGCCCGCCTCGAAGGACGCGCACGCCGGCCGGCCCCCGCTTGACCACGATCTCCCCGGCGGGAGGGAAGGAGCCCAGGGCCTCGAGCTCCCGCTCGCCGGCGAGCACGACGTCGGGGGAAAGCGCCGCCAGCTGCCGAAGCAGCCTCCTCGGGCCCGAAGCCTCGATCCCCCTGGCCGAGGAGAGATCGACGCTGACGCGAGCCCCCTGGGTCTTGGCCGCCTCCGCCGCCTTGGCCGCGGCCGCCTCCCCCGGAGGTCGGAGGAGGAGGTAGCCGGAGAGGTGGAGGATGTCCACTCCGCTCAGCCAAGCTCCATCGACCTCGTCGGGAGCGAGGTCGGCGGCCACACCCCGATCGCTGGCCATGGTGCGCTTCCCGTCGCTCTCGACCAAGGAGACCACGACCCCGCTTCGTCCTGCCACCACCGGCCCCAGGACCTCCACCCCCCGCCGGGCCAGCTCGGCGCCGACCAGGCGGGCCCAGGGGTCGCGTGCCCGCTTGGCGATGAGCCGCGAGCTCGCCCCCAAGAAGGCCGCCCAGACGGCCACGTTGGCTGCCTGACCGCCCGCTCCCAGGTGCGTCTGCGCTCGGGCATCGTCGTCGGGGCGCAGGGGCTCCTCCAGGCGCACGATCACGTCCAGGAGGAGGTCGCCGACGGCGCAGACAAGCACCGTACAATCGTGGCATGCCCGATCAAGGCTCGGCGGGAAGGCTCAGGGACTTCCTCCTGGGGAGCGTAGTCGGGGCCTTCGCCGCTCTCGTGGCAGCCCGCCGGCGGCCGAGCGGGCCCCTGCCGGGATCGTCCCCCGGCCTCGCCGCCTTCGAGAGCGCCCCCTGCTACCGGGAGACGCTGGAGCAGGGCATCGGCTCCAGGCAGCGGTCGTAGACCTGCCCCTGCGCCCGGCTGGAGCGGGCGATCCCGCGCGGTCTGCCGATGGTAGCCTCTGAGCGATGCCGACCTACGAGTACCGTTGCCCGAGCGGGCACCTGATCGAGGTGTTCCACCGGATCGACGAGGATCCGCCCCGCGCCTGCGAGGTGTGCGGCGACGGCCCCCTGACCAAGGTGCTCCACCCCGTTCCCGTGTTCTTCAAGGGCTCGGGCTTCTACTCCACCGACTACGGTCGAGGCAAGCGCAAGAAGGAGGGGGCAGGAGACGGCGAGCCGGCGAAGTCGGACGAGGGGGCAAAGGCGGTCGCGAAGGACAAGGAGGAGGCGCGAAAGACGGAGGCCTAGCGGGCTCTCCGGCCTTAGGCCTCAGCGGGCGCCCAGCGAGCGCCTGCCCTCGACGCAGCCCGGCCCAAAGGTGCCCGATCCAGGCGGCGGCGGCTGGAGGGCGGAGTCGCCCTTGAACATGGAGATGACGGCGAGGTTGCGATCGACCTCGCTCACGATGTAGCCGCCCTCGGGCTGCCCCCCCAGTCGGCAGTGGATCGCCCGGCCGGCATCTGCCCGCCAGTAGACCCAGCCGAGCTGGAGGAGGTCGCCCGGGCTGAGATCGGTGGCGAGCGGCGCCAGGAGGTCGTCGCCGACGAAGGGAAGGTCGAGGAAGGTGCTCACGCTGGCGAGCTTGGAGGCGAGGGCCTGGACCACCTGCTGCTGCCGCTCGGCCCGGGTAAGGTCGTTGTCGGCCGGGTTGAGCCTGTTCACGCGGATGCGGGTGTAGACCAGGGCTCGTCGCCCGTCCATGTGCTGCTTGCCCTTGGCGAACCGCCAGCCGGGCCAGCGGGCGCAGGCCTCCTCGGTCTTGAGGGGGCAGTCGAAACGGTCGGAGACGATGGGGGCCGGCACGTCTACCTCGATCCCTCCCACGGCGTCGATCAGCTCCCGAAAGCGGGAGAAGTCGACGAGGACGACGTGGTCGATGGCAAGCCCGGTCAGCCTGCGGACGGTGCGCACCGCTAGGGCCGGCCCGCCTGCCTGGTAGGCCACGTTGATCTTGTCGACCCCGTAGCCGGGGATCTCCACCCTCAGGTCGCGGGGGATGGAGAGGTAGGCGACCCGGTGGTGGTCGGGATCGGTGCGGACGAGCATGATCGAGTCCGAGTGGCGAAGGCCTCTGCGGCCGGGGCCGGTGTCCGTGCCCAGGAGGAGGATGGTCTGGGCGCTCGTCAAGGGAAGGCCGCTTCCGCCCGCCAGCTGACGGCGCACGGAGGCCGGCAGCCGGTCGTTGGCCTTGGCCACCCCCTCCCTGAAGGCGAAGTAGCCGGCGAGCCCCCAGGCGGCAAGCCACAGGAGAAAGAGGGCGATCCCGATCCCAAGCGCCCGCAGGAGCAGGCGCCGGCGGGAGCGAGGCCGTCGGGGAGCCGAGGGCGGAGGAGAGGGCCGGCGCTCGCGGGTAGGCCGCTCTCGCCGGGAGGGTAAGGGGGGCAGGGGTCGTCGAGGCCGCGGGCGCCCAGCGCGGTAGAGGCGGTACGGCTTCTCCTCGCCGGGCATGCGGCGGGTTATGGTAGCCGCAGGCGATGAGCGAGGAGCGGGCTATCGGCGTGGACGTGGGGGGGACGAAGATCCTGGCCGGGCTCGTCGACCAGGCAGGGCGCGTCGCCGTCGCCAGGGAGTGCCCCACCCCGCTCGAATCCCAGGAGGCTCTGCTCGACGCCATCGCCTCGCTGGTGGAGGAGCTGCGCGACGGCACGGTAGTCGCGGTCGGGATCGGCGTTCCCTCCACCGTCGACCAGCGGGAGGGGACCGCGGTGTTCTCGGTTCACATCCCCCTGGCCGGCGTCTCCCTGCGGGCCTGGGGCAGCGAGCGGTTCCGGCTGCCGACGGCCGTGGACAACGACGCCAACGCCGCCGCCCTGGCCGAGTGGACGGCGGGAGCGGGAAGGGGCGCTCGGCACATGGTCATGCTCACGTTGGGCACCGGCATCGGGGGCGGGCTCGTCCTCGACGGCCGGCTGTACCGGGGGGCGGTGGGCGCCGCCGCCGAGCTGGGCCACATGGTGCTCCAGTACCGGGGCCGGCGGTGCCAGGGGGCCTGTCGCGGGCACGGCCACTTCGAGGCGCTGGCCTCGGGTACTGCCGCCGCCGGGATGGCGAGACGGGTCCTCGGCCCCGCGGCCGATGCCCGATCTCTCGTGGCCGCCGCCCGCGCCGGCGATCGGGGGGCGCTCGCCGCCATGGCCGAGCTCGGCGAGCGGCTGGGGGCTGGGATCGCCAGTCTCGTCAACATCTTCAACCCCGAGCGGGTGGTGATCGGGGGCGGCTTCGGGGTAGCGTTCGACCTCCTGATCGAGCCGGCGCGACGGGCGCTGGCCCAGGAGGCGTTGCCGCCGGCCCGGGACATCGTCCGCGTCGTCCCTGCCGAGCTGGGGGGAGAGGCAGGCATGATCGGAGCCGCGCTCATCGGCTTTCAGGCTGCGGCCACCGACGGCTAGCCGATGCCGCTTGCCGTCTGCGCGACGCCGATCGGGAACCTGGAGGACGTGACCCTTCGCGTCCTCCGGGAGCTCAAGGAGGCCGACCTCGTCCTCTGCGAGGACACCCGTCGCGCCCGCCTCCTCTTCTATCGGCATGGAATCGAGCCTGCCCGCCTCCTGAGCTACCACGAGCACAACGAGGCCAGGCGGGTAGCGGAGGTCCTTCCTCGCCTCCAGGCGGGGGAGCGGGTGGCCCTCGTGAGCGACGCCGGCCTTCCCGCCATCAGCGATCCCGGGGCCCGGCTCGTGGCCGCGTGCCTGGAGGCCGGCGTTCCCGTGACAGTCCTACCCGGCCCCTCCGCCGTCGAGACTGCCCTGGTGGCCAGCGGCTACGTTGCCGATCGCTACCAGTTTCTCGGCTACCTCCCCCGCGGGGAGAAGGCGCTGGCCGCCCTGTGGCGAGAGCTGGCCGCTTGGCCTCACGCCGCCGTCGCCTTCGAGTCTCCCCGCCGCCTTCCCCGCTCGCTCGCCTCCCTGGCTCGGGCGCTGCCCGCGCGTCGGGTGGCAGTGTGCCGGGAGCTGACCAAGGCCTTCGAGGAGGTGATCAGGGGCACCGCGGCCGACGTCGCCCGACGACTCGTCGAGCCGCCCAAGGGAGAGGTCACGCTCGTGGTGGCTCCTGGGCCGGTGGCGGGGCCGGACGTCGACGCCGCCGCTGGGGCAGTCGCCGACCTCGTGTCGGCGGGAGTAGCCAGGGGGCAGGCGGCCGAGATCGTATCCCGTCTCACCGGCGTTCCCCGCAACCGCCTCTATCGCGCGCAGCTGTAACAGATCTTCGCCAATCGTGCAATCGCCGCTAGCGGCGGCCGGGGGAGCCCGCTAGCCTGGATCGCGTTCGCGTTGCAGTCAACGAGAAGGAGGCTCGCATGGGTGGCCGGGCTCTCGCCCTCGCCGCGCTCGTGGTGTCGCTCTTCCCCGGGCCTGCCGGCGCCTGGAGCTGGCCGTCCGACGGCCCCGTGCTCCGCCCGTTCGCGCTGGGGTCGAATCCCTACGTCGCCGGTCAACACCGAGGGGTCGATATCGGCGGCTCCAAGGGGGCGCCGGTACGAGCCCCGGCCGCCGGCTCCGTCGCCTTCGCCGGCACGGTGCCGAGGCACGGCTTGACCGTCACCATCGAGACCGACGACGGCTACTCGGTCACGCTCGTCCATCTGGGGTCGGTCTCCACGCGCAAGGGGGCGGAGGTGGCCGAGGGAGAGGCGGTGGGGACGATCGGGCCGAGCGGGGAGCCCGAGGTCGACGAGCCCTACGTCCACCTCGGCGTGCGCCTCACCTCCGATCCTCAGGGGTACGTGGATCCCCTGTCGCTCCTCCCCGCGCGGGAGCAGGCCCCGCTTCCCATTGCTCAGCCTGGCTCGCCCGCGCCCGAGCCTGCCCCCTCGGGCTCGGCGCCGGCGCCCCCGGCCCCGCCCGGTCCCCCGACGAGAGAGGCGCTGCCCTCGCAGGCGGAGAGACCTCCCTCGACCCCGCCTGCCCCGAGCCCGTCCCCTGTCTCCTCGGGATCGGAGGCGGCGGCTGCCGAGCCGGCCGGCTCGCCTGTCGCGTCCGATCCAGGCTCTTCCGGGGCGACAGAGCTTCCCACCTCTTCTTCGGTCCGAGCCTCCGATTCCGGTACCTCGGCAACCGGCCCTCCTCCCTCTGCCGTCTTCCCCCCTGCCCAAGGGGACCCTGGAGGCGCAAGCGGTGAGGGCGAGGGGCCGATCCAGGACTCGATCCAGCCTCGCTCGACTCGCCCGGCGCGCGGGCACCTCGCGCCCTCGGGGGGAGCGTCTGGGCGGGATGCCGTGAGGACCTCCAAGCTCCCCCTCGGGAAGAGGCCAGGCTCGGGCCCGGCCGCGGTGCCTGGGAGGCGGGCCGACGTCACGACCCGGACGGCGTTGCCTCCGCTCCGCCTTCAGGTCGTCCGCGGTGGAGGGGTCGATCGCGGTCGGGCCCCGAGACGTCTCGGTCCGTCGGCGGGCCCTCCTCCCCCGAGGCGAGAGCCCTTCCGGCCTCGCCGGGGCGCTCGCTCCGCCACGCCGCCCGCGATCGCGACCAGGGCGGCGGGGCGCCCGGGGTTCCAGACAGAGGCGCGAGCCCTCCTTGCTCCCTTCCTCCTCGCCCGCGCCCTCCCGGGGACGCCCCGGGAGGAGAGGCGGGTAGCGCCCCTTGGGGGCAGGCCGGTCGCGGCCGCCCCGCGCGCCGCGTTGCCGCCGGCAGACGCGGCTCGCCCCGCCCTTCCTTCTCGGGAGCAGGGAGTCGCCATCGTCGACCGGCTCTTCCTCCTGGCGGCGGGCGGGCTTTTCCTCCTCGCCCTCGTCGCCTTGGTCCTCCTCCGGACCCGCCGCCCGGTGGGCCCACCCGTCCCCGGGGAGGGGATCGGGCCGCCGCCTATGATCTCCGGGGATGCGCTTCTACCTCACGACCCCTATCTACTACGTCAACTCGACCCCCCACATCGGCCACGCCTACACCACGATCGCGGCCGACATCCTCGTCCGGCACCGCAAGCAGCGGGGGGACGAGACCTTCTTCCTGACCGGGGTCGACGAGCACGCGACCCAGGTCTACCGCGTAGCCCGCGAGCAGGGGCTCCAGCCCCGCGAGTACGTCGATCGCATGGCCGTGGTCTGGCGGGAGCTGCCGGCGCGTGTCGGCGCCGAGCCGGACTTCTTCATCCGTACCTCCGACGACGGCCACAAGGCCTTCGTGCGCGAGTTCCTCGCCCGCATGTACCGGGCCGGTGACATCTACCAGGGAACCTACGCGGGGCTCTACTGCGTGGGCTGCGAGGCCTTCAAGGCAGAGGCCGACCTCGTGGACGGGGCGTGCCCGAACCACGGCGATCGGGTCGAGTACATCGAGGAGCAGAACTACTTCTTCCGTCTCTCTGCCTACCAGGAGCGCCTGCTCCGCCTCTACGACGAGCGCCCCGACTTCGTGCTTCCCCGCTTTCGCTACAACGAGGCTCGGAGCTTCATCGCCCAGGGTCTGCAGGACTTCTCGATCAGCCGCGCCGGCCAGCCCTGGGGCATCCCCCTCCCCTGGGACGAGAGCCAGGTCGCCTACGTGTGGGCGGACGCCCTTGTCAACTACCTGAGCGCGCTCACCTACGCGCGGCCGGGCCACGACCTGATCCCGGTCTTCTGGCCGGCCGCCCGCCACCTCATGGCCAAGGACATCCTCCGCTTCCACTGCGTGTACTGGCCGGCCATGCTCCTCTCCGCCGGCTACGAGGTACCCCGGCAGATCTTCGTCCACGGCTACCTCCTGTTCGACGAGCGGAAGATGTCCAAGTCCCTGGGCAACGTCCTCGACCCGCTGGAGCTGGTGGGCGTGTACGGAGCGGACGCGGTGCGGTTCTGGGCAGTTCGGTCAGTCTCCTTCGGCCAGGACGGAAGCGTCTCCGTGGAGAGCTTGCACGAGCGCTACGAGCGAGAGCTGGGCAACGAGCTGGGCAACCTCTTGTCCCGCACGACGGCCATGGTGGCCCGCTACCGAGGGGGGGAGCTACCCGCGGGAGGTGGGTCGAGCGAGGTCGCTTCCTGGATCCAGGCTCTGTACGACGCCGTCCCCCGTCAGCTCGACGCCTGGGACCTAACAGGAGCGCTGGAGACGATCTGGGAGCTCGTGCGCCGCCTCAACGCCTACGTGGAGCGGACGCGCCCGTGGGAGCTGGCCAAGGACGAGCGACGCGGGGACGAGCTCGACCGCGTGCTCTACGATCTCGCCGACGGGCTGCGGGCCCTGGCCGTGGCCTTGGCCCCGTACCTTCCGGCGACGGCGCCGCGCCTCCTGGCCGCGTTGGGCCAGCCCCAGGACGTGACCTGGGAGCAAGCGCTTCCCGGGCGGCTGCAGCCGGCCAAGGGTATCGAGCCCGCTCCTCCCCTCTTTCCTCGGGTGGAGCCGCCGACATCGGCTCGAGCGGCCGCCGCTGGGGCGTGATCGACACCCACGCTCACCTGGACGCGTACGGCGAGCGCGTCCCCGAGGTCCTCGAGCGCGCCCGCGCGGCTGGGGTCACGCGGGTGATCGCGGTGGGATCGGGGCTCGACTCGTGCCGGGCCACCCTCGCCCTGGCCGAGCGCAACGCGGGGGTGTTCTGCGCGCTAGGCGTCCACCCCCACCAAGCAGGAGCATGCGGGGAGGAATGGCTGCCGCAGCTCCACCGTCTCCTTCGCCACGAGCGGGTGGTGGCGGTGGGGGAGACAGGCCTCGACTACGTCCGCGGGGTCGCGCCTGCCGGCGCCCAGCGCGCCTTGCTCGAGGCCCAGCTTGCCTTGGCCGGCGAGCTGTCTCTGCCTGTCGTCGTCCACAGCCGGGGAGCGGCCAAGGACACCGCCTCCGCCCTGGCCGGCTTCCAGGGGACGGTTGTCCTCCACTGCTTCTCGGAGCAGGAGCTTTTCCCCGTGGCGCTGGAGCGGGGCTACTACGTCTCCTTCGCCGGCAACCTCACCTACCCGCGGGCAAACGATCTGAGACGGGCAGCGACGCTCGTCCCCGCCGGCAAGCTCTTGGTCGAGACGGACAGCCCCTACCTCGCCCCCCAGCCTGTCCGCGGCCGTCCGAACGAGCCCGCCTTCCTCGTCCATACCCTACGCGCCCTGGCTGCGCTTCTGGAGGAGAGCCTCGAGGAGCTCGCCGTCCGCATCGACGCCAACGCCAGGGCCGCCTTCGGGCTTCCATGAGCCGGCTGCCGGTAGCTCCCAAGCATGGGCTAGGCCAGCACTTCTTGGTCGACCCCAACATCCTGCGGGTCATCGAGCGGCTGGCTGACCTCGGGAGCGAGGACGTCGTGCTCGAGGTAGGGCCGGGGCTGGGCGCGCTGACCCAGTTCCTGGCCTGCCGGGTGGGGGTCGTGTACGCGGTCGAGATCGATCGCTCGCTAGAGCCCCACTTGGAGGCAGCGCTTCGCGGGTGCGCCAACGTCCGCCTTCTCTTCCGGGACGCTCTCTCCCTCGATCCCAGCTCCCTCGATCCGCCACCGACCAAGCTGGTCTCCAACCTCCCCTACAACGTGGCCGTGCCCGTGATCATGGACACGATCGAGCGGATGCCGACGATCGAGGTGTGGTGCGTCATGGTGCAGAGGGAGATCGCGGAGCGGCTCTTCGCTCAGCCTGGGAGCAAGGCCTACGGCGCCGTGTCCGTGCTCATCCAGCTTGCGGCCGAGAAGACCGGCTTCCACCCCGTCTCCCGGGAGGTGTTTCGACCTCGACCTCGCGTCGACTCGGCCCTCGTCGCCTTCCGGCGCCGGTGCCTTCCCCCAGACTGGCCCCGGGTGAAGGCCCTGGTCGAGGCCGCCTTCTCCCACCGGCGAAAGACGCTCCCTAACTCGCTGGAGCAGGCGGGCTTCTGCGATCGGGAGCGGGCAGCTCGGGCCCTCGCTACCCTCGGGCTCTCCTCCTCGATGCGGGCGGAAGGGCTCTCTCCCCAAGAGCTCGTGAAGCTCGCCCGCCTCCTTCCGTGAGCGAGCGTCCTGCTCCGGCCAAGATCAACCTCGCCCTGGTCGTGGGGCCGCGGCGGCCGGACGGAAAGCACGAGGTCGTAACCGTCTACCAGCGGGTCGATCTCTGCGACCGCGTCGCGCTCTCGCCCTCCCTGCGACTGCGCGTCGCCGGGTTCCCGGACGATACCCTGGTCACCAGGGCCCTCGAGCTCCTCGCTCGGGAGGCGGGGGTGGCGCCGGGCTGGACGGTGCGCATCGAGAAGCGCATCCCCGTGGCCGGGGGCCTGGGTGGAGGGAGCTCCGACGCCGCCACCGCCCTCCGCCTGGCCAACGAGACCTTGCCGCGTCCCCTGGCCGGCCGGGAGCTAGAGAGGCTGGCCGCGCGGCTGGGGGCCGACCTCCCGTTCTTCCTCTCGCCCGGCCCCCAGCTCGGCCAGGGCGACGGGAGCGTGCTCAGCCCCCTCGATCTCCCGCAGGACTACTGGGTCGTCCTCCTGCTCCCCCGGGGGGCGGTCAAGGTGTCCACAGCTGCGGTGTACGAGGAGCTCGACCGGCGGCAGGGCTACCTGGGGTTCGCCGAGCGCAGGCACGCCCTGCTCGAGGCCCTCGCCTCGGTCCGCGAGCCTCGCGACCTCGCCTCCCTCCCCGCCAACGACCTTGCCTCCTCGCCCCACGCCGACGCCTTGCGCGCTCTGGGAGCCTTTCGGGCCGACGTGAGCGGTGCCGGGCCGGTCGTCTACGGGCTGTTCGAGGAGCTCCCGCAGGCGAGGCAGGCCGCCGCCCGGCTTAGCCGGCTCGGTCGGACCTGGGTCGTCGCGCCCGCGTGGTACGGTTGACCGGTGAGCGACGAGCAGGCAGCCGAGCGGGCGGCTCGGACGCCGGGCCGCCAAGAACGCTCGCCCCAGAGCTGGTTGTGGGCGAACCGGCTCAAGCTGGCGATCGCCATCGCCGTCGCCGAGGGTCTGGTCGTTGCCTTCGAGAAGGACTTCTCGCGGATCACGGTGATCGTGATCGCGATCCCCGTCATCCTCTTCTACCTCCTCGCCGGGCGGACGCTGGAGACGCGGATCGCCCGCGAGCTCTCCTGGATCCTGGCGATGTCGCAAGCCCTGGCCGTGGTGGCCGCCATTCTGGCGGTCATCCTCTCCTGGATCGCCCTCGTCCTCGTGGGGGTGTTCGCGGTCATCGGCCTCTTCTTGCTCCTCCACGACCGGCCCGATCGGGTCGCCCGTCGAGGCGGCTAGACCGCCATCGCAGCTGCCACAATGTCCTTGACCTCGTGCGCAACCTCTTCGCCCTGGGGCGTGGGAAGGGCGGCTTGACGACAATACTGGCGATGGGGCGTGGCCAAGCGGTAAGGCAGCGGGTTTTGGTCCCGCGATCCCAGGTTCGAATCCTGGCGCCCCAGCTTCGGCCGAGATGAGATCGCGCCCGTTGGCAGCCATCGTCCTGGCGGCAGGCCTGGGCACGCGCATGCGATCGGCCGTACCCAAGCACTTGCACCCCCTCCTCGGCCGCCGCTTGGTGGATTGGGTCGTAGAGGCAGCTCGCCCGCTCGCGCCCCGACCGTTGGTCGTCGTCTCCTCCCCCGAGACGAGGGAGGCTCTCCTCGACCTGGAAGGGGCGACGGTGGCAGTCCAGGAGCGCCCGCTCGGGACCGGGGACGCGGCGCGGGCGGCGAAGGCTGTCCTGGAGGGGTTCCAGGGAGACATCCTCGTGCTCTCCGGCGATACCCCCCTTCTCACCCCCGAGCTTCTCCAGGGTCTTGTGTCCGAGCACCGGCGGGCGGGGGCGGACGCCACCGTCCTTTCCTTCCGCCCGGCCGACCCGGGAGCGTACGGACGGATCGTCAGGGACGAGGACGGCTCCCTGGTCGCCATCGTGGAGGCAGCGGACGCCTCCCCCGAGGAGCTGGCCGTGGGGGAGGTGAATAGCTCCATCTACGCCTTCTCCGCCGCCGCCCTGTGGCCAGCGCTCGAGCGCCTTCGGGCAGAGAACGCCCAGGGGGAGCTCTACCTCACCGACACGGTCGGCCACATCCTGGCCGCCGGGGGGCGGGCGACCGCGTACGTGTCCCCCGATCCCCTCCAGCCGTTGGGGGTGAATACCCGCTCCGAGCTGGCGACGGCCGCAGCCATTCTCCGCCGACGACTCAACGAGGCCCACATGGCGGCCGGGGTAGGCATCGTCGACCCGGACACCACCTGGATCGACGCCGACGCGGAGCTCGCCCCCGACGCGATCGTGCACCCGTTCACGGTCATTCGAGGCAAGACCCGCATCGCCACCAGGGCCGAGATCGGGCCCCACGCCGTGGTGGTCGACGCCGAGGTGGGGCCGGGAGCGGTCGTGGGACCCTTCTGCTACCTGCGCCCGGGCACGGTGCTCTCGGCCGGGGCCAAAGCAGGGGCCTTCGTGGAGGTCAAGAACTCGCGCATCGGCGAGCGCGCCAAGGTGCCGCACCTTTCCTACATCGGGGACGCCGACATCGGCGAGGACACCAATATCGGGGCCGGGGCGATTACCGCCAACCTCCCTCACGAGAGGGGCCGGGGCAAGCAGCGAACCCGCATCGGCCGCAACGTCAGGACCGGCGTAGACAATTCCTTCATTGCCCCGGTCACCATCGGAGATAATGCGTGGGTGGCGGCAGGCTCGGTGATCACCGAGGACGTGCCGCCTGGCGCTCTCGCCATCGCTCGTGCTCGGCAGGTGAACAAGGAGGGATACGTCCGTGGAAAGCGCGGCGCCTGAGGTCGTCCGCCTCCCCGGCTTCGACCTGCGCCGGGAGAGGGTGGAGGTGAACCCGAACCACTGGCTCGAGCGGGGTCCCCAGAAGCGCCTCATGGTCTTCTCCGGGCGCTCCCACCCCGAGCTGGCCGAGCGCATCGCCGAGCGCCTGGGCGTGGAGCTGGGAGAGGTAGAGCTGAAGACCTTCGCCAACGGCGAGACGTACTGCCGCTACTGCGAGTCGATCCGGGGCGCCGACGTCTTCATCGTGCAGACGGGGTGCGAGCCGGTGGATCGCAACGTCATGGAGCTCTTGCTCATGATCCAGGCGGCCAAGCTCGCCTCTGCCAAGAGGATCACCGCCGTCGTGCCCTGGTTTCCCTACTCCCGCCAGGATCGCAAGGCCAAGCCCCGCGAGCCCATCTCCGCCCGTCTAGTCGCCGACATGATCCAGCTGGCCGGAGCCGACCGCATCCTCACCATGGACCTCCACGCCGGCCAGATCCAGGGGTTCTTCACCATCCCCGTCGACCACATGACCGCCTTGCCTCTCTTCGCCCGCCACTTCCGCGACCTCGGGTTGCGGGGGGACGGGGTGGTGTCGGTCGCCCCCGACGCCGGTCGAGCCAAGCACGCGATCCGCTTCGCCGAGATGATCGAGGCTCCCTGGGCGATCATGCACAAGACCCGGCCGGAGCACGACAAGGCGTCGGTGACCGAGATCACCGGCCGGGTGCGCGACCGGGTGGCCATCGTCGGCGACGACGTCATCATGACGGGAGGCACCCTCCTTGCCGGGGCCCGCGCCCTCCTCGAGCACGGGGCCAAGGAGGTATGGCTGTTCGCTACCCACGCCCTCTTCAGCGAGGGGGCTCTCGAGCGGTTCGCCGCCGCCGACCTGGCCGGGATCGTCGTCACCGACACGGTGCCCATCGACCTCCTGCGGCGGCCCCCGACCATGACCGTGCTCTCCATCTCCGGCCTTCTCGCCGAGACGATCATGAACGTGTTCGCCGACGAGTCGGTGTCCGCCATCTTCGGAGGGGAGTACCAGCTCTTCTAGCCGGCCGCGCGCCTCCCGGTGCCAGCTACAATCGGCCGCCGTGGCCGACGAGCGAGTTCGTCTCACCGTGCTCCAGCGCAGCAAGCTCGGCTCGCGGGAGTCGCGCCGCCTCCGCCGCCAGGGGCTGATCCCGGGGGTGATCTACGGGCGGGGGCGCAAGCCGCACCCGATCGCCATCCCCGAGCGCGACCTGACGGTCGCCCTGTCGGGGGCGCACGGGCTCCACGCCATCCTCGACGTCGTCCTGGACGGCCAGAAGACGGCGCGTCCCTCCGTCGTCAAGGAGGTACAGCGCGATCCCCTGCGAGGTCGCATCGTCCACGTCGACCTCCAGGAGGTGCGGCTCGACCGGCCGATCCACGCCTCGGTAGCGGTCGAGCTCGTGGGAGACTCGCCGGGCGTGCGCGCCGGGGGCGTGCTCACCCAGCTCGTCCGGGAGGTGAGCGTGGAGGCGCTCCCCCAGTCGGTGCCGGACACCCTCGTCCTGGACGTGAGCAGCCTAGGGGTGGGACAGTCGGCCCGAGTCGCCGACCTCCAGGTGCCCGAGGGGGTCAGGGTCCTGGATGACCCCGATGCCATCCTGGCCTCGGTGGCCGCTCCCCGCCGGGCGGTGGAGGCTCCGGTGGTCGAGGAGGCGGTGGAGGTGGCCGAGGCGTCCGCCCCGCCGCCGGCCGAGGAGGAAGAGGAGGCCGGCGAGGCCGGCCTGGCTCCCGAGGGGTAGGTGCGCCTCCTCCGTCGGGGCGTCCCCGCTCCGACCCTCGACTTGCTCGTGGCCGGCTTGGGGAACCCCGGCGAGGAGTACGCGCGCACCCGCCACAACGCCGGGTTCTTGGTGGCGGACGAGCTCGCCCGAAGGCACGGGGGCTCCTTCCGACCCAAGTTCTCGGGCAAGGTGAGCGAGATCGTCGTCGCCGATCGACGCCTGGCCCTGCTCAAGCCGGAGACGTACATGAACGAGTCCGGTCGCTCGGTGGGGGCCGCCGTCCGCTTCTACCGGGTGGCGCCCGCCTTCCTCCTCGTCGTTCACGACGACGTCGACCTGGAGGAGGGCAGGCTCCAGGCTCGGCTGGGGGGCGGTCTAGCCGGGCACAACGGCCTGCGCTCGATCGCCGAGGCGCTTGGCACCCGCGACTTCATGCGCCTCCGAATCGGGGTAGGTCGCCCCGGCCGGGGGGACCCGCGCTCGCTGGCTGACTACGTCTTGTCGGAGTTCTCGCCCGAGACGGACGTGGACGCGCTCGTCTCGCGGGCGGCGGACGCGGTGGAGACGATCGCCGCCGAGGGCCTCGAGGCAGCCCAACGGCGGTTCAACTGAGCGAGGAGCCCCCACGAGGGAGAACTAGACTGGGGGCGGCGGAGCGAAGGCTCCGCCTCTCGTGATGGTCCACGCCGCGATGGTCGAAGAAGCGCCAAAAGCGAGCTCGCCCGTCCTCCTCGCCCTCGTCCGCGAGCTGGCGGCGAGCGAGCGCCTGCGCGCCTTCGCGGCCGCCCTTCCGGCGATCGCTGCCCGGGTCAGCGAGCCCGCCCTGCCCTTGCTCGTCGCCTCCCTCCACCTCGAGCTCGGTCGTGGGCTGGCGGTGCTCGTACCCGAGGACGCCGATGCCCGCGATCTCGCCGAGGCCGTGGGCTGGCTCGTGGGGGAGGAGGGGGTCGCCTTCCTTCCGAGCAGGGGGGTGCGGCCGGGCTCGGGCCTGGAGCCGCCGCCTCACCTCGTGGGCGAGCGGGCACGGGCCGTGGACGTCCTCGCCGCCGGCGGCATCGTGTGTGTCTCGGCCGCCGCGCTCGCCCAGAGGATGCCGCCTGCCTGGGAGAGGCCGGAGAGGATCGAGGTGCGGGTGGGCGACGAGCCGGGGCTGGACGAGCTGGCCGAGCGCCTCGCTCTCGCCGGCTACGAGCGGGTGGAGCGCGTGGAGGCCCGCGGCCAGTTCGCCGTGCGGGGCGGCATCGTCGACGTCTACCCCACCACCGGGCGCGACCCCCTGCGCATCGAGCTCCTCGGCGACCAGGTGGAAGGGATGCGGGCCTTCTCCCCGTTCACCCAGCGGTCGCTGCGGGCAGTCGGGGAGGCGACGATCTACCCGGCGCGGGAGAGGCGGCTCGACCTGGACGACGACGGCGGCGAGGAGACACCCGGAGGGAGCCGGCCGGGACGCGAGGGTGGAAGGCACGGCTCCCAGCCGGGGAGGGCCGAGGAGGAGTGGACGTCGCCGCTAGCTCGACCCCCCGATCTCGTGTGGCAGCCCGACCTCGTGCGCCAAGCGTGGCAGGACGAGGTGGGGGAGGAGATCTCTTTCGAGGGGACGGCCTGCCTCGACCCCCTGCCCCGGGGCCAGCCCTACGCCTTCGAGGCCCAGCGTCCGGCTATCGCCGCCCGGGGCCTGGCCGAGGCTGAGAAGGAGCTGGAGGCTCTGGTTCGCGCCGGGATGCGGGTCGTGGTCGCCTTTCCCCACCGCGGGGATGCCCTCCGGCAGCAAAGGCTCCTACGGCGCCTGCGCGCCGATCTCCTGGAGGCGGAGGGGCCCCTTCCTTCCCAGCCGGCACTCCTCTTTGCCCTCTCTCCGGCCCGGCGAGGGTTCGTGTGGCGCTCCCTGGGCCTGGCGCTCCTTCCCGACACCCAGATCTTCCGGCGACGGGAGCCGCGCCCCACGCGCTTGGGGCGGGCGCTGCAGTCGTTCGCCGACCTTCGCGCCGGCGACTACGTCGTCCACGAGGACCACGGGGTGGGCCGCCTGATCGGCTTCGAGACGAAGACGGTGGCGGGGGTCACCCGCGACTACCTGCTGCTCGCTTTCCGGGGCGACGACCGCCTCTACGTTCCCCACGAGCAGATCGGCAAGGTGTCTCGCTACATCGGCGCCGACGGCCGCCCTCCCGCCCTGTCCAAGCTCGGCGGCAAGGCCTGGCACCTGATCAAGAGTCGGGCCCGCGAGTCCTTGCGCGAGCTGGCAGGCGAGCTCCTGGCGCTCTACGCCCAGCGGAAGACGGCGTCGGGGATCGCCTTCGACCTCTCCTCCGACTGGCTGGAGCGCCTGGAGGCCTCCTTCCCCTACCGGGAGACCGACGACCAGCTGGCGGCCATCGAGGCGGTGAAGGAGGACCTGGAGGCGCCCCGGCCCATGGACCGCCTGATCTGCGGCGACGTCGGCTTCGGCAAGACCGAGGTGGCGGTGCGGGCCGCCTTCGCCGTCGCCCTGAACGGCCGCCAGACCCTCGTCCTCGTGCCCACCACCGTGCTCGCCCACCAGCACTGGAGCACGTTCCGGGAGCGGTACGCCGACTTCCCCGTGCGGGTGGAGATGGTGTCGCGCTTCCGCCGCTCCGCGGAGGTGAAAGCCGTTCTCCGCGACTTCGCCCAGGGAAAGGTGGACGTGCTCATCGGCACCCACCGCATCCTCTCCCGGGACGTGATCCCCCACAACCTAGGCTTGGTGGTGGTCGACGAGGAGCAGCGCTTCGGGGTCGCCCAGAAGGAGCTCCTTCGCCAGCTGCGCCTGGAGGTGGACGTGCTGGCCTTGAGCGCCACCCCCATTCCCCGCACCCTCCACATGTCCCTGTCGGGGTTGCGCGACATCTCCGTCATCGAGACGCCCCCGGAGGGGAGGAAGCCGATCCGTACCTACGTGGGCGAGTACGACCGGGACCTGGTGAAGGCGGCCCTGGAGCGGGAGGCCGCCCGCGGCGGCCAGGTCTTCTACCTCCACAACCGGGTGGAGACGATCGAGGAGCGGGCCTGCGAGCTCGAGGAGCTCTGCCCCGGCCTCCGCGTCCTCGTCGCCCACGGCCAGATGCGGGAGCGGGATCTCGAGGAGCGGATGGTGCGGTTCGTGCGCGGCGATGCCGACGTGCTCGTCTCCACCACCATCGTCGAGTCCGGCCTCGACATCCCCCGGGCGAATACCCTCGTTGTCGAGCGCGCCGACCTGCTCGGCCTGGCCCAGCTCTACCAGCTCCGGGGACGGGTAGGCCGCTCGGACGTGCCCGCCTACGCCTACCTCTTCTACCCGGACGCCTCCTCCCTGACCCCCGAGGCTCGAGCCCGGCTGGCCACCCTGGCCGACCACACCGAGCTCGGCGCCGGCTTCCACATCGCCATGCGCGATCTCGAGATCAGGGGGGCGGGGGAGCTCCTGGGGGCCGAGCAGTCCGGGCACGTGGCCGCCATCGGTTTCGAGCTGTACGCGGAGCTCTTGGCCGAGGTGGTGGCGGAGCTGGCCGGCGAGCGGAGGCGAGTACCCCGCCCGGTGCGGGTGGACGCCCGCGTCGATGCCTACGTCCCTCGGGGCTACGTGGGCTCCGAGGCCCTCCGCATCGACCTCCACCGGCGCCTAGCCCTGACCGAGTCGGAGGAGGAGCTGCGGGAGCTCGTGGCTGCGGTCGAGGATCGCTACGGGCCCCTCCCCCCGCCCGTCGACAACCTCTTCGCCATCCAGGAAGCCAAGATCAAGCTGGCCCAGATCGGCGCCGACTACCTCGTCTACCGGGGCGGTAGAGTCGCCGTCGGGCCCCTGGCCTTGGGAAGCGACGAGCTCCGCCGCCTGCGCGCCACCGTGGGGACGGCGGTGTACGTGACCAGCCGACGGGAGGCCTCCCTGCGGGCCGAGAGCCTGCGCGAGGGCCTGCGGCTGGCCGATGCTATCCTCGAGCTGCGCCAGGCCGCCTGACCGGCGCTCTTTCTATGCCCAGTCGTCCTCGCATGCGTGGCCACCTTCCCGTCGTAGCGTCGCTCCTCGCGCTCCTCGCCGTGGCGGCTGCGGGCTGCGGCGGGTCGGGAGCGGGCCGGCTTCCCCCAGGGGCGGTAGCTGTCGTGGCCGGCAAGGCCATCGATCGCCAGGAGCTCGACGCTACCGTCGACCAGGCCCTGTCCCGCATGCGGGCCCAGGGCCAAAGGCCGCCTGCCGCCGGGTCAGACCAGTACCGCGCCCTCCAGCAGAGCGCCCTCCAGTACCTGGTGCAGCGGGTGGAGCTGGCTCAGGAGGCGAAGAAGCTGGGGGTTTCCGTCAGCGCCAAGGAGGTGGACGATCGCCTGCGGCGGCTGAAGCGGCAGTTCTTCTCCGGCAGCGAGAAGCGCTACCGTCAGGCGCTCAAGGCGCAGGGGGTGTCGGAGGAGCGCGTGCGGGAGGAGCTCCGCGCCCAGCTCCTCTCCGAGAAGCTCTTCGACAAGGTGACTGCCGGCGTCACCGTCTCCGACGCCGACATCGAGTCCTACTACCGCTCCCATGCGGACGAGTATTCCCAGCCGGAGACGAGGGAGGTTCGCCACATCCTGGTCAAGTCGAGGAAGCAGGCAGAGGCGATCGTGGCCAGGCTGAAGGCCGGTGCCGACTTCGCCGCCTTGGCCAAGCGCTACTCCACCGATCCCGGCTCGAAGAGCCTGGGGGGCAAGCTCACCGTCGAGAAAGGCCAGTTCGTGCCCGAGTTCGAGAAGGTGGCCCTGTCGCTCAAGACCAAAGCCATCTCGCAGCCGGTCAAGACCCAGTACGGCTGGCACATCATCCAAGCGCTAGGGCCGGTCAAGCCGGCCACCACCACGCCCCTGGCCAAGGTACGGGCCTCCATCCGCCAGCTTCTCCTCCAGCAGCGAAAGTCGGAGGCGGTGACGGCGTGGCTGGACGACCTCCAGAAGCGGTACGAGAAGAAGATCACCTACGCCCCCGGGTTCGCGCCGCCGCCGCAGCCCACGACCACCACGCCTGGCCAACCTCGCTGAGCGGTGAGCCTTCCCCACGCCCTCCTCGACCTCCAGCAGCTGACCGAGCGGCTACGCCGCGACTGCCCCTGGGATCGAGAGCAGACGGCCGTCACCATCGTGCCCCACACGGTGGAGGAGGCCTACGAGGTGGCCGACGCGGCGCTTCTCGGCGACCCCGCCAAGCTCGCCGACGAGCTGGGCGACCTCCTCTACCAGGTGTTCTTCCTAGCCCTGCTCCTGTCCGAGCAGGGAGAAGGCGACCTGGAGGCCGTCGTCCGCGGCGTCCACGCCAAGCTGGTGCGCCGTCATCCCCACGTCTTCGGTCCCGCCCAGGCCGGAAGCGCCGCCTGGGTGCGCCGGCGCTGGGAGGAGCTGAAGGCGGAGGAGGAGGGGAGGGAGAGCCCCTTCCACCCCCTGCCCGAGACCCTGCCCGCCCTCCTCTACGCCAGGAAGGTGCAGCGGCGGGCGGCTGCCCTCGGCTTCGACTACCCCGACGCGGCGGGGGCCCTGGCCGATCTTCGGGACGAGCTCCGCGAGCTCGAGCAGGCCTTGGCCGAGGATCCTCCCGCCGCTCCCGAGACCGAGCCTCGCCTGCGCCACCTGGAGGAGGTGGGCGATCTCCTCTTTGCCTGCGTGAACGTGGCCCGGGCGGTCAACGTCGATCCCGAGCTTGCCCTGCGGCGGGCGTCGCAGCGGTTCGCGCAGCGGGTGGAGCGGGCAGAGGAGCTGGCCCAGAGCGAGGGTCGCCGGTTCGCCGACCTCCCCCTGGAGGAGCAGGATCGCTACTTCGATCGGGCCAAGGCGGGCTTACGGTGAGCGCCATCGTCGCGGTGCGCGCCAGGCAGATCCTCGACTCGCGGGGAAACCCGACCGTGGAGGTGGACGTCGAGCTTGCCTCCGGCGCTCGGGGCCGTGCCTCCGTCCCCTCCGGGGCCTCGACCGGCGTTCACGAGGCCGTCGAGCTACGCGACGGCGATCGCGCCGCCTACAGGGGCAAGGGCGTCCTCAAGGCGGTGGCCAACGTGGAGGGAGAGATCGCGGCGGCAGTGCGGGGCCTCGACGCCGGCGACCAGCGCCGCCTGGACGAGGCCCTGATCGCCCTCGACGGCACCCCTAACAAGGGCCGGCTGGGGGCCAACGCCATCCTGGGCGTGTCTCTGGCCGTCGCCAAGGCGGCCGCAGCCGAGGCCGGCCTTCCCCTCTACCGGTGGCTGGGAGGGGAAGGGGCGGACACCCTGCCCGTGCCGCTCATGAACGTCGTCAACGGGGGCGCCCACGCCCGCAACTCCCTCGACCTGCAGGAGTTCATGCTCGTACCGGCGGGAGCGGAGAGCTTCGCCGAGGCCCTCCGGATCGGGGTGGAGGTGTACCACGCCCTCAAGGAGATCCTGGAAGAGCGGGGCCTTGTCACGGCCGTGGGGGACGAGGGGGGCTTCGCCCCGGACCTGACGGGTAGCGAGGAGGGGATCGAGGTGGTCCTGGAGGCGGCCGAGCGGGCAGGCCACCTGGAGCGGGTAGCCATCGCCCTCGACCCTGCTGCCACCGAGATCTGGAAGGACGGGCTCTACCGCTTTGAGGGGCGTGCCCTCGCTCCCCCAGAGATGGTCGCCTTCTGGGAGGACCTGGCGAGCCGCTACCCCATCGTCTCCCTCGAGGATCCCCTGGCCGAGGACGAGTGGGGCTCCTGGCGCGAGCTCACCGCCCGTGTGGGCGACCGGCTCCAGCTCGTGGGCGACGACCTCTTCGTGACCAACACAGAGCGCCTGCGGCAGGGCATCGAGGAGGGGGTCGCCAACGCCATCCTCGTCAAGGTGAACCAGATCGGCACCCTCACCGAGACCCTCGACGCCATCGCCCTCGCCCGCGCCGCCGGCTACGCCGCCGTCATCTCCCACCGCTCGGGGGAGACCGAGGACACCACCATCGCCGACCTGGCCGTCGCCACCGGCGCCGGCCAGATCAAGACCGGGGCGCCCGCTCGATCCGACCGGGTGGCGAAGTACAACCAGCTCCTGCGCATCGAGGAGGAGCTGGGTGGGCGGGCCCGCTTTCCCGGCTTCGGGGCCTTCCCCCGCTTCCGCCGCTAAGCTCCCCCTCCGTGCGCGACTACCTCCCGATCGCCGAGCACGGGGTGATCGGAGACCTCCACACGGTGGCCTTGGTCGGCACCGACGGCACCATCGACTGGTACTGCTGCCCCCGCTTCGACTCCCCCAGCGTCTTCGCGGCCATCCTGGACAAGCGCAAGGGCGGCTACTTCCGGATCGCCCCCGCCCACGATCCCTACGCCGTGAAGCAGCTCTACTTCCCGGACACGAACGTGCTCATCACCCGCTTCCTCCATCCCCAGGGGGTGGGGGAGGTCGAGGACTTCATGCCCATCGCCGCCAGCGGGGAGGAGGCTCACAAGCACCGGCTCGTCCGTCGACTCGTCCAGGTGCGAGGGGAGATGGTCTTCCGGGTGGAGGTCGAGCCCCGCTTCGACTACGGCCGCCAAGCTCACCGAGCCGAGGTGGTCGAGCACGGCGTGCTCTTCCGCTCGCCCAGCCTCTGCCTGGCCCTGCACGGGCCCTGCCGGTTCAGGCGCACGGAGCAAGGGGCCGTCGCCGAGCTAGCGCTGACGGCGGGGGACAGCGCCACCTTCGTGCTCGAGCGAGCGGAAGAGGGCTACGTCCCCCATCCCTACTCCGAGCGGGAGACGAGGCAGGCCTTCGAGGACACTATCGGCTACTGGCGGCGGTGGCTTGCCCAGTCGCGCTACCGGGGCCGCTGGCGGGAGATGGTCCACCGCTCTGCCCTCACCCTCAAGCTCCTCACCTACCGGCCCACGGGGGCCATCGTGGCCGCTCCCACCACCAGCCTGCCCGAGGCGATCGGAGGCGACCGCAACTGGGACTACCGCTACACCTGGATCCGCGACGCCGCCTTCTCCCTGTACGCCCTCCTCAGGCTCGGCTTCACCGAGGAGGCCCAGGCCTTCATCGCCTGGCTCACCGATCGGTTTCGAGAGGGTAGCGAGCACCCGGCCGGGCCCCTGCGGGTCCTGTACCGCGTGGACGGGGGCGTGGACGTGGCCGAGACCACCCTCGACCACCTGGAGGGCTACCGCGGCTCGCGTCCTGTCCGGGTAGGCAACGCAGCCGCCCACCAGCTCCAGCTCGACATCTACGGGGAGCTGATCGACTCGGTCTACCTGGCCAACAAGTACAGCGCCCCCATCTCCCACGATGCCTGGATGGACCTCGTGCGCATGGTGGAGTGGGTGTGTGACCACTGGGACCAGGCGGACGAGGGGATCTGGGAGGTGCGGGGCGGCCGCAAGCACTTCACCTACTCCCGGCTCATGTGCTGGGTGGCCTTGGAGCGAGCGATCCGCATCGCCCGCCAGCGCGGCCTCCCCGGCGATCTCGTGCGGTGGCTCGCCGCCCGGGACGCCATCTACCACCAGATCATGGATCGGGGCTGGAGCGAGACCCGGCGGGCGTTCGTCCAGCGCTACGACGCCGACGTGCTCGACGCCTCGCTCCTCCTCATGCCCCTGACCAAGTTCGTCGCCCCCACCGATCCCCGCTGGCTCTCCACCCTGGATGCCATCGGCAGGGAGCTCGTCTCCGACTCCCTCGTCCACCGCTACAACGTGGAGGCCTCGCCAGACGGGCTGGCAGGGAAGGAGGGCACCTTCTCGATCTGCTCCTTCTGGTACGTGGAGGCCCTGGCCCGGGCAGGGCGGCTGGAGGAGGCTCGGCTTGCCTTCGAGAAGATGCTGACGTACGCCAACCACCTGGGGCTCTACTCGGAGGAGATCGGGCCCACCGGGGAGGCCCTGGGCAACTTCCCCCAGGCCTTCACCCACCTCGCCCTCATCAGCGCGGCCTTCAACCTCGATCGCCAGCTCGGGTAGGCAGGCTCAATCCGGCCTGGTCGCGGCCGATACCGGCGGCGTGAGCTCTTCCCGCGGGTACGACTACGACCTCCTCGTCATCGGCTCCGGCCCGGCCGGGCAGAAGGCGGCGATCCAGGCCGCCAAGCTGGGAAAGCGGGTGGCGGTGATCGATCGGCCCCGCTGGGTGGGAGGGGTGTGCACGAGGACGGGCACCATCCCCTCCAAGACCCTGCGCGAGGCCGCCCTCTACCTGACGGGGCTGACCCAGCGCTCCCTCTACGGGGCCAGCTACCGGGTGAAGGACGAGATCACGATCGAGGACCTGCGGTGGCGGACGCAAGAGGTGGTCAAGCGGGAGATGGACGTCGTCCACCACCAGCTCGCCCGCAACCGCGTCGCCATCGTCATCGGCACCGCCCGCTTCCTCGATCCCCACACCCTGGTCGTGGTGGGCAGGCACGGCGAGGAGCGCCGGCTGCGGGGCCGCTACATCCTCGTCGCGACCGGCACCAAGCCGGCCCGCCCGCCCACGGTCGAGTTCGACGACAGGACCATCCTGGACTCGGACGGCCTGCTCGAGATCGACCGCATCCCCTCCTCCCTCGTCGTCGTCGGCGGCGGGGTGATCGGGATCGAGTACGCCTCGACCTTCGCTGCCTTGGGCACCAAGGTGACGGTGATCGAGGCGCGGGAGCGGCTGCTCGACTTCTGCGACCTCCAGATCGTGGAGGCGCTCCAGTACCACATGCGCGACCTCGGCGTCTCCTTCCGCTTCCGGGAGCGGGTGACGGCGGTGGAGCGATGTCCTGAAGGGACGATGACGATTCTGGAGAGCGGGACCTGCATCCTGGCCGACGCCGTGCTCTACTCGGCCGGGCGGCAGGGCGCTACCGAGGAGCTCGACTTGGAGCGAGCGGGACTCGCGGCCGACGAGCGGGGCCGGATCGCCGTTGACGACAGGTACCGCACCTGCGTCAAGCACATCTTCGCGGCCGGGGACGTGATCGGGTTTCCCACCCTGGCGGCCACCGCTATGGAGGAGGGGCGGCTGGCTGCCTGCTACGCCTTCGGCGTGGCCGCGCGCCCCTTCCCCGAGCTCGTCCCGATCGGCATCTACGCCATCCCCGAAATCAGCTTCGTGGGCAGGACCGAGGAGAGCCTCACCGACGAGGCCGTACCCTACGAGGTCGGCCTCGCCCGCCACCGGGAGCTGGCCCGCTCCACGATCTTGGGCCAGGAGGTGGGGCTCCTCAAGCTCCTCGTCCACGCCGAGGAGCGAACCATCCTGGGCGTGCACGTCTTCGGCACGGGGGCGACCGAGCTCGTCCACATCGGCCAAGCCATGATGGCGGCGGGGACGACGGTCGACTTCCTGGTGGAGGCGGTGTTCAACTACCCCACCCTGGCCGAGGCCTACAAGGTGGCCGCCCTCGATGCCACGAACAAGCTGGCCGCCGTCTCCCGGGCCAGGATGCGAAGGAACGGACGGGTGGCGGCCTAGCGTGCGTCCTCCGAGGCGGCCGACGGCGCTCTCCGGGCCGCGGCAGGTCGCACCTTCATCCTTCTCGCTACCCTGGCTCAGTGGCCGCCCGCGTGCGCCGCACCAAGATCGTCGCTACCCTGGGGCCTGCCTCCGCCGACCTCGTCGGGGAGCTGGCAGAGGCAGGCATGGACGCCGCCCGCCTCAACCTCTCGCACGGAAGCTGGGAGGAGCACGCTCGCTGGGCAGCGCGGGTGCGCGAGGTGGGACGGGCCTGCGGGCGCCCCCTCGCCCTCGTCGCCGACCTCCAGGGGCCGAAGCTTCGGGTCGGCGACCTGCCGTCTCCGCTCCGGCTGCAGCGGGGCGACGAGGTGGTGGTGGGCGTCGAGGGCACGGTGGACGTCCCCATCGTCCCCGAGGCGGTGGGATCGGTGCTCGCTCCCGGCCACGACGTCCTCATCGACGACGGTCACGTGCGGCTGCGGGTGGAACGGGTGGAGCGGGGGCGGGCGACCTGCACCGTGTCGGCGGGGGGCTAGTCGAGAGCCACAAGGGCGTGAACCTGCCCGGGGTATCCCTCCCCATCCCCTCGTTGACCGACAAGGACGTGGCCGATCTCGGCTTCTCGCTCGATCTGGGCGTCGACTACGTGGCCCTCTCCCTCGTCCGCTCGCCCGGGGACGTGCTCGACCTGCGCCGCCGGCTGGAGGAGGCCGGCTCCTCGGCCCAGGTCATCGCCAAGATCGAGAAGAGGGAGGCCGTGCAGCGCTTGGCGGCGATCGTGGAGGCGGCCGACGCGGTCATGGTGGCCCGCGGCGACCTGGGCGTCGAGATCGGGCCCGCCGACGTGCCGCTGCTCCAGAAGCGGATCATCCAGACGGCCCTCGAGCGGGCTCGACCGGTGATCACCGCTACCCAGATGCTCGAGTCCATGCTCCACGCCCCCGAGCCGACCCGGGCGGAGGCGAGCGACGTAGCCAATGCCGTCCTCGACGGCACCTCGGCGCTCATGCTGTCCGAGGAGACGGCGGTGGGCGAGTACCCGGTGGAGGCGGTGCGCTACATGGACGTCATCGCCCGCGCCGTCGAGCCCAGTCTCGGCCACCGCCACGGCCTGGAGCGGGGACAGGCTGCGAGCGTGAGCGAGGCCATTTCCCACGCCGCCTGCGACCTGGCCGAGATCCTGGGCGCCGCCCTCCTCGTGGTCACCACCTACACCGGGCGCATGGCCAACATCGTCGCCCGTCTCCGACCCCGCCGAGCCATCGCCGCCATCACCCACCAGGAGCGGGTGGCCTGTCGCCTGGCCTTGGAATGGGGGGTCGTCCCCCTGGTCGTCCGGGAGGGGCGGGACGTGGAGGACCTGTGGGCGCTCTCCCTGGAGGCGGTGCGCTCCGCCGGCCTGGCCGAGCCCGGGGAGCGAGTGGTCATCACCGCGGGCACCCACGTCAACGTCCCCGGCTCCACCAACGTCATCAAGGTGGAAGCCCTCTAGGGAAGGAGGGGGGCGGCCGGGGGCGAAGCGGAGGCCGATGGCCCGCCCGCGATCGCGCCGACCCCGCCTCCGCCGCCGCGTCCTCGTGGCGGCGGTCGTCGGCCTCGCCCTCGTCGGCCTCCTCTACTACCGACCGGTGCGGGCCTACCTCGAGGCCGGCCGGGCGCTCGACCAGCGCCGAGCGGAGGTCCGGGCGCTCGAGCGGGAGAAGAGGCGGCTGGAGGAGCGCCTCGCCCTGGACGAGAGCGGAGCCACACTCCTGCGGGCGGCCAGGCGGCTGGGGCTCGTCCGCCCAGGGGAGAGGCTCTTCATCGTCAAGGGCGTGGAGGCCTGGAGGAAGACTCGCGCAGCCCTCGGCGACCGCTAGGCGGGGCTGCTCCTGGACGGGGCTACTCTAGGCGGGTGGACGCCCGCGACCGCGCCCTCGTGGAGCGACAGATCGGCCGACCTCCCCGTGCCCTTCGGCGGGTGGCGGTACGCTGCCCGTTCGGCCGGCCGGCGGTCACCGAGCAGGACCCCTACGACCAGGTCGGGGAGCCGTTTCCCACCACCTACTACCTCACCTGCCCTCGCCTGGTGGCGGCGGTGGCTCGGCTGGAGGCAGAAGGCGGGGTGGAGCGCTGGAGCGCCCTCGTGGCCGAGGACGCCGAGCTGGCAGCAAGCCTGGCCCGGGCCACGGCCGAGCAGCGGGCCCTCCGCCGGGCGTTGGCCCAAGGCCGGTTGGGGGTCGACGGGGGGGTCTCCCTCGACCTCGGCATCGGAGGGGCCCGGGCGCCCAGTCGCCTCAAGTGCCTCCACGCCCACGTGGCCTACGCCTTGGCTCGCCCCGGCTACCTGCTGGGCGAGCGCATCCTCTCCCAGGTCGCTCCCCTGTGGCCCGAGGAGGGCTGCTGCACCGAGTAGCATCGGCCCGGGTGCAGACGCCAGTCGAGCTCGCGCGCCAGCAGTGGCAGGAAGGCTACCGGCGCCTCCAGGAGGAGGCACGGGCAGAGGGCGCCGAGGAGACCCTGCGCGAGCCGGTAGAGGCAGTGACCGAGGAGCTTCGCCGCCGCCTGGGGGGGCCCTTCACGTTGGCCGAGCTCGCCCGCCTGTACGAGGGAAGCGAGCGCTGGACGAGGCAGGCGATCGCCGAGCGCTGCCCCGGGTCCGCGTGGGTCCCCTGGGCAGCCAGCGCCGCCGATGCCGCCTTCTACCTCTACTCCCGGGCGGCTCGCGACTACCGCCCGTGATCGTCGTGCCCGAGTCGAGGCGGCGTCGACGCCGGGCTCGCCGCCGGCGGCTCTACCTCGCCCTCGTCCGCTTCCTGGTGGTGGCGGCGGTGTTCGCGCTGGGGGTGGCCCTGGGCCAGGCTCTCGAGGACAACCCCGTCCCCGGCCCTCGCCAGGAAGAGGTGCGCACGCTCCTTCCGCTCCCCGCCACCCGTACCGTGACCGTCACCGTCACCGCCCCCCGGCCCTGAGCGAGCTCGATCGGCAGGCTCTCCAGTGGGTGGTCGACCAGCGGACGCCTTGGCTCGACCCCGTGTTCATCGTGCTCTCCCACGCCGGAGGGTACGGCGCCCTCTGGCTCGCTCTCGCCCTGGTCGCCTCCGCTCTCTCGCGCCGACCGTCCGTCTTCGCCACCGTGGCCGCCTCGCTCCTCGTCGCCGCGCTGCTCGAGCAGACGGTCAAGGCGGCGGTGGGCCGGCCCCGGCCGCCCCGCGACCTGCCGGGCATCGACCCCCTGGTCGCCGTCCCCGGGAGCTCCTCCTTTCCCTCCGGGCATGCGGCCTCCAGCTTCGCCGCCGCCCTCGTCCTCGCTCGCTTCTTCCCCTGGGCCGCTCTCCCCCTCTTCCTCCTTGCCGCCGCCGTCGCCTTCTCGCGCGTGTACGTGGGCGTCCACTACCCGCTGGACGCCGTGGGCGGGGCCGCCTTCGGCCTCCTCGGCGCTACAGCTCCTCTCCTGCTCGCAGAAGCCCGCAGACGATCACGGCCAAGCCGGCGACGAGGGCTACCCACAGGCCCGCAGCCCGCTCTCCGGTGCCGACCAGGACGTCGGGGACGGAGACCACGCGGATGAGGACGAGGGTGGTGGCAAGCGTCCCCAGGGCGACCACGAGCACGCCCTCGGGCAGGCTGCGGGGAAGCTCGATCCCCAGGGATCGCACGGCGGCGAGGACGACCACCGCCAGGCCGGCCAGGAAGACGAGCTTGCCCAGGGCGCCTGTGTTCCAGCCCAGCACGGCGATGCTGGGACCTTGCTCTGCGCGCCCCGAGTACCAGCCCATGAACGGGGAGAGGCAGAGAACGAGGCCCGCCACCCAGTGGAGCCGACCGGCCACGGTCCAGGCGCTCGGCCTGCTCGCTCCCAGGTCGCCTGGGAAGGGAGAGCTCGGCCGCGGCGGGGGGACGGGGGGAGAGGCGCGAGTCCGGCCTGCGGTCGGGGAGGAGGGGTCGGACGGCTCCACGGGCTGTCTCAGTGTAGAGCGCCTCTCGCCCGGGAAGGTCGTCGTTCGCTCTCCTGGGCGATCCCTTGACGGGGCAGCGATACTGGGAGGCGTGCACCGTCTCCTCGCCCGCCGTCCCCTTGCCATCGGCCATCGGGGCGCGGCGGCCCTCGCCCCTGAGAACACCCTCGAGGCCATCGCCGCCGGGGTCGCCGCCGGCGCCGACCTGGTGGAGGTGGACGTCGTCGCCCTCGCCGATGGCACCATCGTCCTCCACCACGGCACCCAGCGTCTGCCTAGGGACGACGGCCGGGGGTCGTCCAGCCTGGAGCGGCTGCGGCTGCCCGAGCTCCGCCGCCTCGTGCCCGAGCTTACCACCTTGGACGAGGCCCTGGCCTTCCTCCACGAGCGCTCGCCGGAGACGGGGATCCACCTCGACATCAAGAGGCCGGGCTACGAGAGCGAGCTCGCCCAGGTCCTCCGCCGTCACCGGCCCTCCGCCGGCGTCATCGCCTCCTCCTGCTCGACGGCCATCCTCCGTCGTCTAGCCCGGCTGGAGCCGCGTCTGACGCTGGCCCGGACCTACCCCTGCGACCGGCTGGGCCTCGTCGGCCGCTCCCCGCTGCGGCCGGCGGCGGCGGCGGGGGCCACGCTCGCCCGCCGCATCCTTCCCCTCCGCGTGGGATCCCTCCTACGGAGGGCCGGGGCGAAGGTGGCCTGCCTCCACCACAGCGTGGTCTCGCCGGCTGTCGTCGGCCGCTGCCACGCCGAGGGGGCGGCTGTCCTCGCCTGGACGGTCAACGACGAGAAGACCTTGAGGCGGGTGCTCGCGGCCGGCGTGGACGGGGTGGTGATGGACGATCCTCGCCTGCTCACGGCTACACTGGGCCCGTGAGGCGGCTCGCTGGGGCAGGTCTCGTGGCGATCGCCGGCCTGGCAGGCCTTGCGACGGCCTCGGCCCCGGCTGTACCCGCGTCGGGAGCGAGCCCGGAGCTCCTGCCTGTCCCCAGGCCGGTCGAGGGCCGAGGAGGGTCGCTGGTGCCCGACCGGGTGCGGATCGGCAGCGTCGACGTAGGCGGGATGACGCCGGGGGAGGCCGTCCGCTACGTGCGCCTGGCCTTCTCGGCGCCGCTCGTCCTCGACGTCCAAGGCCGCCTGGTCGAGGTCTCTCCCCGCCGGCTGGGGGCGACGGCGTACGTGCGAGGAGCCGTGGCCCGGGCCCTCTGGGCCGCCCCGGGATCGCGGGTGTCGCTGACCGTGGCGGTTCGAGGCAGGCCCGTGCGGGCTCTCGTCGCCAAGCTCGCCCGCCGGGTCGACCGGCCGCCCGTCGAGGCCCGGGTCGTCCTTCGCGGTCTAGAGCCGCGGGTGGTGGGCGGGCGGGAAGGGGCGCGTCTCGACCGGGAGGCCGCGGCGGCCGCCATCGTGCGGGCGCTGCGCCAGGACAGGCGCGGCCCTGTCGAGCTACCCGTGCGCGCCGTCCTGCCCCAGGTAACCCGGGACGAGATCGGCCCTGTGATCGTCATCCGGAGGGAGTCGAAGCGCCTCTACTACTACGAGGGAGAGCGACTGGCCCGCGTGTTCCGGGTCGCCACCGGCCAGCCCCAGTATCCCACGCCGCTCGGCAGGTTCCGGATCGTGGTCAAGTGGCGGGATCCCTGGTGGTATCCCCCTCCCTCCCCCTGGGCGCGGGGCCTGAAGCCGATCCCGCCGGGTCCGGGGAATCCCCTGGGTACCCGTTGGATGGGGTTGAGCGTGCCTGCCGTCGGCATCCACGGCACGCCCGACGCCGCCTCCCTCGGCTACTCGGCCTCGCACGGGTGCATCCGCATGGCCATCCCCTCGGCCGAGTGGCTGTTCGAGCGGGTCGAGGTGGGGACGCCCGTCTTCATCGTTCCCCGGTGATGGCCGGGCGCCCGCTCCCAGGGCGGAAGGTGGCGGCCGTGGTCGCCGGCGGGCTCGCCGCCCTCCTCCTCGCCGCCGGCCCAGCCGCGGCCGGCGAGGAGCGGCCGACCCTGGCCGAGCTGGAGAGCGAGGTCATGTGTCCTACCTGTCGCACCACGCTCGACCAGTCCTCCGCCCCCATCGCCGAGCGGATGCGCCAGTTCATTCGGGCCCGGATCGCCGCCGGGGACACGAAGAGCGAGATCAAGCGCAAGCTCGTGGCCCAGTTCGGAGACCAGGTGCTCGCCTCGCCTCCCGCCTCGGGCTTCAACCTGCTCGTCTGGGTGCTTCCCCCGGCCGGGGCGGTGGTCGCAGGCCTTACCCTGGCCGTCCTCGCCCGACGCTGGAGCCGGGGTCGCGGGGAGAGCCCGGGGCCGGAGGGGGAGCCGATCGATGCCGAGCTCGAGCGCCGCGTCGAGGAGGCCCTGGAGCGGCTCGAGGCCTGATGGCCGAGAGGATCCCCATCGCCTTCCTGGCCGGCCTCGTGTCCGTGGCCACGCCTTGCGTCCTTCCCCTCCTTCCCGGCTACCTGTCGACGGTATCGGCGGTGGAGGCAGGAAGGCTGGGGGAGCGCGGGGTGGCGAGACGCGTCGTCCTCGCCAGCATCCCCTTCGTGCTCGGCTTCACGGCCGTCTTCGTCGCCTTGGGGGCCGGGGCGGCGGCCATCGGCGGCACCATCGATGCCAATCGGCGGGCCGAGCTAGCCGGGTTCGTGCTCGTCGTCTTGGGCCTCGTCTTCCTGGGCCTTCTTCCTTGGCCGGAGCGGGTGGTGGCGCCGGGACTCTTGGAGGGCGCTCGACGGAGCGGCTCGGCTGCCCTCCTGGGAGCAGCCTTCGCCGTGTGCGCCGCTCCCTGCATCGGTACCGTGCTCGCCTCGGTGCTCGTGCTCGCCTCGGACACGAGCACCGTCGTCCGGGGCTCTATCCTCCTTGTCGCCTACTCGGCCGGCATCGCTTCCGCCTTCCTCGTCGCCGGAGTAGCCTTCGCCCGGGCTATGGGGGCCCTCCGCTGGCTGCGCGACCACTACGCCTGGATCCGGGGGGCGAGCGGAGCGACCCTCGTCGCCCTCGGCCTTCTCCTCTTCTTCCACCGCGACTGGTGGCTGCGCGTGCTCGTGAACCGGGCTCTGGAGGCGGTGGGCCTGGGCGAGCTGTAGCCGGCGGGGCGAGGCCGGAGCCCCTCGCCCCCGGGAGCGAGGCAAGGAGCGCCTACGAGCGAAGCACGGCCAGGACCTCGTCCCGCTTTCGCTCCATCAGCTCCCGCGAGCGGGCCTCGAGGTTGAGGCGCAGCAAGGGCTCGGTGTTGGAGGGCCGTACGTTGAGTTTCCAGTCCCTCGTCTCCACGGAGATCCCGTCCAGGTGGGACACGCGTCCCTCTCTCCCGAAGCGCTCCTTGAGCTCCTGGATCTTCAAGGCCTGGTCGGCGACCTGGACGTTGATCTCGCCGGTGATGAAGTAGCGCTCCCGGAAGGGGCGGAGCACGGCCGACAGCCTCTCTCCCCGCCGGGAGAGGAGCTCGAGCATGAGGAGGAAGGGGATGATGCCGGAGTCGGCCTGGAAGAAGTCGCGGAAGTAGTAGTGGCCGGAGACCTCGCCCGCGAACGCTGCCCCCTCTGCCCGCATCCGGTGCTTGATGAAGGCGTGGCCGACGCGGGAGACGAGGGGGATGCCCCCTGCCCGCTCGATCGTCTCGGGGACGGCCCAGCTCGCCCGCACGTCGTAGATGATCTTCGCCCCCGGCTCCCGCTCCAGGATGAGCTGGGCGAAGAGGGCGGTGGCGAAGTCCCCGGGCACGAACTCGCCCGCGTCGTCCACGAAGAAGCAGCGGTCGGCGTCCCCGTCGAAGGCGACCCCGAAGTCGGCCCGCTCCTGGAGTGTCTTTGACACGATGAACTCACGGTTTTGGGGCAGAAGCGGGTTCGGCTCGTGGTTGGGGAACGAGCCGTCCGGCTCGAAGAAGCACCTGACCGTCTCGACCGGTAGGCGCTCGAGCACAGGGGGCAAGATCCGCCCAGCCATGCCGTTGGCGGCGTCGATCACGACCTTGAGCGGCCGGATCGCGGCCACGTCCACGAAGGAGAGGACGCGCTCGACGTAGGCCGGCCAGATGTCGTATTCGACCACCTCTCCCTCGCGGCCTTGTCCCAGGGACAGTCCCTCGGACGTGGCCGCGATGGCCAGGGCCCGGTCGCGCACCTCCCGCAGGCCGGAGTCGCCGCCGACGGGGAGCGCGCCGCGCCGGACGATCTTCATGCCCGTGTACTCCTTGGGGTTGTGGGAGGCGGTGACGGCGATCCCGCCGTCCAGGCCGAGGGCCCCCACCGCGAAGTAGATCATCTCGGTACCGACCATGCCCACGTCGACGACGTCTGCCCCCGCCTCCGTCGCCCCCCGCGCCGCTGCCTGGGCCATGGTGGGCGAGGAGAGCCGCATGTCCCTGCCGATGGCGATCCGCCGCGGCTCGAAGTGCTCGACGTAGGCGCGCGCCACCGCGTAGGCGCCCTCCTCGTCGAGCTCGGTGGGGTAGATGCCCCGCACGTCGTAGGCCTTGAACGCCTTGGGATCGAGCACGCCCTGATGCTAGGGAAGACGGAAGGGGCGTGCCCGAGGAGCGAGCGGGCGATCCGCCCGAGACTCCAGCCGGAGCCCTACGCAGGCCCGCCGCACCGCGTAGCGGCGCAAGCGCCGGCTGGGCTCAGGTGCTGGTCAGGTCGGGGGGAGTCGGCGCCTGGCCGGGAAGGGACCCCGGCTTGCCGCACCCCGGCCTGCAGCGCCTGCCAGATGGCCTGGTTGGACTCGGGATCGGGGGACTCTCCGATGACCGTGGCCGGCCGCTCGAACCGGGCGAGCGCCTGACCCAGCGGCTCGGCGCGCAGCGTGCCCTCCCCGTAGGGCAGGTGCTTCGTCTCGTTCCGGTTGGCGTAGGCGATGTCGGAGAAGTGGATGTGGAAGGGCGCCCCGGGGTCAAGCACCCGATCGACGGCGGCGAGAGCGGAGGCGAAGGCCTCCACGTCGGTGAAGGCCCCGTCGCTGGTCGCGTGCATGTGGGCGAAATCGAGCACCGGTCGTACCCAGCCCGTGCGCCTCGAGATCTCCAGCACGTCCTCGAGGCTACCCAGCTCGCGCGCCCTGCCCATCACCTCGCAGCCAAAGGCGACCGCTCGCCCCTTGCCCTCCAGGCGCGCCCGCAGCTCGCCGAGCTGCTCGACCACGGCGTCCAGGGCCTGCTCCCGCGTCCTGCCCAGGAGAAAGCCGGGGTGGAAGACGACCAGCTCGGCTCCGCAGGCCTTGGCGATGCCGGCCGAGTGGTCGAGCATGCCCACCGCCATGTTGAGCTTCTTGCCCCGCTCGGCGTGCCCCAGGAAGCCGGCGATGGGCGCGTGCACGGACAGGACGATCCCCGCCCGCCGCGCCACCGCCCCCAGCCGGCGGGCAAACTCCCAGTCCATCCAGAACTTCCCCTCGAAGTCGATCTCGCAGGCGGTGTAGCCCGCTTCCCTGAGCAGGGAGACGGCCCGCTCCGGGCTGTCGCGGGCGGGCACCCTCGCTGGGCCGAAGCGGATCGCTGCCATGGCGGCTCACGGTAGCGCAGCGGCGGGAGGGGGTCCATGCCGATCCGTCCGATGCCCTCTCTAGGGTAGAAAACATGGCCGCACGCCCCACGCGCCTCGACCTCCTCGAGCTCGACATCGACCTGCGCCTGGCCGACCTGTGGCGGGAGGCCGACGAGATCGGCGAGTGGAGCCTGGAAGTCGTGGCGGCCTTCATCCGCGCTGCCTACGGCAAGGGCTACTGCGACGCTCTCACCGAGGAGTCGCCCGGCGCGCTCTGCGTCGAGCACGGCTACCGGGTGCCCACCCGCGGCTCCACGAGGGCCCCCGGGAGCTGAGCGCGCCGGCCCGGCCGAAGAGGTCTACAATCAAGCCCTGTGGCCCGCTCGCGCAGCCCGGCGCGGTTGGTGGTGGCGCTCGGCGTCGCGGCCGCGCTTGCCGTCTTCCTCCTGTACACCTCGCTGGCCGGGGGCGGGATCCCCCAGCTCCAGCCAGGCGAGCTGCGCGGGCGCACCGGCTCGGTGCGACTGACCGGGAAGGTGGTGGGGCCGGTACGCGGCGACGCCCACGCCGGCGGCCTCCGCTTCCGCCTTCGCGACATCCAGGGCTCCGCTTCGGTGCCGGTCCTGTACACGGGCACGGTGCCCGACCTGTTCCGGGCCGGCCGGCACATCGTGATCGAGGGGCGGCTCCGGGGCGGCGTGTTCGTGGCCGAGCCGGGCTCCATGATCACCAAGTGCCCCTCGAAGTACCGTCCGGCGCCGCCGGGCGCCCGCGGCTAGGCGCCGCGGACCCGGGACGTGGCCGAGCTCGGCAGAGCCGCTCTCGTCGTCTGCCTGGGCCTCTCGGCTTACGCCCTCGTTGCCGGCGCCCTTGCCGCCCGCTCCCGCCGCCGGCGGCTCTCGGCGTCGGCCCAGAACGCCCTGATCGCCTCCTTCCTGGCCGCGCTGGCTGCCTCCGGCGTCCTGGTGGCAGCGCTCCTCGGCCGCGACTTCTCCAACGCCTACGTGGCCGCCTACACGAGTACCAAGCTTCCCTTCCAGTACACGTTGCCGGCCTTCTGGGGAGGGCAGGAAGGGTCGCTCCTCTTCTGGCTGCTTGTCCTCAGCGGGTACTCAGCGCTGGCCGTGCTCCATACCCGCCGCCGGTACCAGGACGTCGTGGCTTGGACGGTACCGGTGCTCGCTTCCGTGCAGGTGTTCTTCTCGCTCCTCCTCGTCGCCGTGGCCAGCCCCTTCGTCACCCAGCCTGCTCCCCTCGAGGGAAGAGGTCTCAACCCCAGCCTCCAGAACCCCTACATGGCGGCCCATCCTCCCTTCCTCTACCTGGGGTTCGTGGGGCTGACGGTGCCCTTCGCCTTCGCCATGGGGGCGCTCATGGCTGGGCGCCGGGACGAGCTGTGGATCGTCCTCACTCGCCGATGGACGCTTGCCGCCTGGGCCTTCCTCGGGGTCGGCCAGCTCTTGGGAGCCAAGTGGGCCTACGAGGAGATCGGCTGGGGCGGCTACTACGGCTGGGATCCTGTGGAGAACGCCGCCCTCATGCCGTGGCTGGCGACCACCGCCTACCTCCACTCGGTGATGGTGCAGGAGAAGAAGGGCATGCTCAAGGTGTGGAACGTCTCGCTTGTAGCCCTGGCCTTCGCGCTGTCTCTGTTCGGCACCTTCCTCACCCGCTCCGGCGTCGTCAGCTCGATCCACTCGTTCACCCAGAGCTCGATCGGAGGCTGGTTCTTCGGCTTCATCGTGCTCGTCGTCGTCTTCTCGGTCGTCCTCATCCTGCGGCGGCTTCCGCTCCTGCGGGCGAGGACCCGGCTGGAGTCGCCCATCTCCCGGGAGGCGGCCTTCCTCTACAACAACCTGCTCCTCGTCGCCCTCACCCTCACCATCCTCTGGGGGGTCGCGTTCCCGCTCGTGTCGGAGGCGGTGCGGGGAGAGGCCGTCACCGTGGGTCGGCCCTACTACAACTTCTTCCTGCGCGTGTTCGGGCTTCCGCTCCTCCTCCTCATGGGGCTGGGACCCCTCATTGCCTGGCGGCGGGCCTCCCTGCGGTCGCTGGCACGAGCGCTCGCCTGGCCGGGGGCGGCCGCTCTCGCGACGGGCGCCCTCCTTGTCGCCCTAGGGGCGGGCTCCTACCTCCCCGGGCTCCTTGCCTACACGTTCTCGGCCTTCGTGCTCGCCTCCATCGTCCTCGAGGTGGGGCGGGGCACCAAGGCTCGGAGGGCCGCCCACGGAGGGGGGTGGGGCCAGGCTCTGGTCGAGCTGGTGGCGCGCAACCGCCGACGCTACGGGGGCTACGTCGTGCACGCGGCGGTGGTGCTCCTGGCCATCGGCGTCGCTTCCTCGAGCGGCTACCAGTCGGCGGGGGAGGCCAGGCTGAGGCCCGGCCAGTCCCTCACCGTGGGCGGCTACGAGCTCCGGTACCAGGGCCTGACCAGCCGCTGGGTGGACAACCGCCGCGAGGATCGGGCGGAGGTCGCGGTGAGCAGGGACGGTAAGGAGGTAGCCCTCCTCCAGCCGGGGAAGAACCGCTACCCGGTAGAGGCCTTCTTCTCCACCGAGGTCGCGATCCGCACCGACTGGCTCACGGGCGACGACCTCTACGTCGTCGTCGACCAGATCGACCGCGACGGCAGCGTGTACCTGAAGGCGTTCGTCAACCCGCTCGTGAGCCTCATCTGGCTGGCGGGAGCGGTCTTCGTCGCCGGCTCCCTCCTCGCCATGTGGCCCGATCGGAGGGAGGCCCGGAGGCTGGCCCAACGCTACCTCCAGCCGGGAGCCCTGGTCGAGGCATGACCGACGCGCCCTTCCTCCTGGGCGGCGCCCTCCTGGCCGTGGCGGCGGTGCTCTTCGTGGCCCTCCCCTTCCTGCGCGAGCCCGACGTTCCGCCCGAGGGCGACACCCTGGCCGACCTCTCCCCGGCCGAGCGGCGGCGTCTGGAGCTCGTGGAGCAGCGCGACCGGGCCCTGGCGGCCCTCAAGGAGCTCGAGCTCGACCACCGCGCGGGGACGATCTCCGACGAGGACTACCGAGCCATGGTCGGCCTCCTGAGGAGGGAGGCGGCGGCGGCGCTACGGGCGCTCGAGGCGGACGCTCTGCCCGGGGGGAAGGCGAGCGTCCCCGCCCCTCGCTAGGATCTTCCGATCCCTCGGCGAACACCCAAGGCGATGGCGAGGAGACTGGCCCTCTTCACCTTGCTCCTTCTGGTGGTGGCCGCTCCTGCTTTTGCCGACTCCCTCGTCGACAAGAAGCAGGCGGTCGACTCCCGCATCGCCGCGCTCAGGGAGCGGGTAGATCGAACCCGGGCGGGGGAGGAGGCCCTGCGCGCGGAGATCGCCGCCATTGCCCAGCGGATCCGGGCGCTCGAGGCCCAGGTGGGCGACGTGTCGGCGCGGTTGGCCCCGCTCGAGCAGGAGCTCTCGCTCCGGACCAGGAAGCTCGAGCGGCTGAGCGCCCTGCTCGCCCTGCAGAGGGAGAGGCTGCAGCTTGCCCGCCGCGAGTACGCGGTGGCCATCGACCGGCTCAACGAGAGGCTGGTGGGCCTGTACGAGACGGAGGAGGCAGACCCGGTGAGTTTGCTCCTCTCCACCGCAAGCTTCAGCGAGCTCCTCGATGCTGTCGACTACCTGCGGGCGATCGGGGATCAGGACAAGCGCATCGCCGAGGAGGTGGCAGAGCGCCGTCGCCAGGCTCGGCTAGCGCTTGCCCAGACTCGATCTGCCCGGGAGCGGGTGAGGCAGGAGGCCAGGGCGATCGCCGTCCGCGTCCAGCAGGCGCGGGCGCTCCGCCGCCAGCTCGTCGCTGCCCGGGACGCAGTCGCCTCCCAGAGGGAAGACAGGGAGCGGGCGCTGGCGTCGCTCACCCGGCGCGAGCGGGCCGAGCTCGCCGAGATCGAGGCCCTGGAGCGGGCAAGCGCCGAGCTGGCGGCGCGGATCCGAGCCGCCCAGGCCGTCGCTCGACCCGCCGCCACTCCGTCGGCGGCCGGCTTCGTGTGGCCGGTCTCGGGCCCGGTGACGAGCGCCTACGGGATGCGGTGGGGGCGGATGCACGAGGGCATCGACATCGCCGCCCCCATGGGAGCGCCTGTGCGGGCGGCGGCGGGGGGCCAGGTCATCTACGCCGGCTGGATGGGGGGCTACGGGAACCTAGTCGTGGTCGACCACGGCGGCGGGCTCGCGACCGCCTATGCCCACCTCTCCTCCATCTCGGTGTCCACGGGACAAGCGGTAGGCCAGGGGGAGGTCGTGGGGACGGTGGGGTCGACCGGGCACTCCTTCGGCCCCCACCTCCACTTCGAGGTGCGCGTCGGGGGCGTCGCCGTCGACCCCCTAGGGTACCTGTGAGGGTCGGGTCTTCCGCCTAGCCCATCGCCGCTCGGCGGCAGCTGGGGCCCGCGCAGGCGCTAGCGGAACGCCTGCAGCCCGAGCAGGAAGACGTTGAGGGCGACGACGAGGGCGGCGATCAGGGTCGCCGCGGCCGTCGTCAGCCGGCTGTTCACGAGCTCGCCCATGACCTCCCTGCTGCTCGTGAACCACACCAGCGGGACGAGGGCAAAGGGGATGCCGAAGGAGAGGACGACCTGGCTGATGACGAGCGTGCGCGAGGGGTCGAGGCCCATGCCCACGACGACGAAGGCGGGAAGCATGGTCACCAGGCGGCGCACGAAAAGGGGGATACGCCGGCGGATGAACCCCTGCATGACCACCTGCCCCGCCATGGTGCCCACGGCCGAGCTGGAGAGGCCGGAGGCGAGCAAGGCAAGCGCGAACAGGGTTCCCGCCGCTCCTCCCAGGATCGGCTCCAAGGTACGGTGGGCGCCCTCCAAGGACTCGACCTCCCTGAGCCCGCTCCCGAAGAAGACGGAGGCAGCTACCACCAGCATGGACACGTTGATCAGACCGGCGATGGACATGGCCACGAGGACGTCGATGCGCGTGTAGCGCACGAGCAGCCGAGCCTCGGCCGGCGTCTCGGGAACGATCCGCTCCTGGGTCAGGGACGAGTGGAGGTAGATGACGTGGGGCATGACGGTGGCGCCCAGGATCCCGACGGCCAGGAGGACAGACTCGTTGCCAGCGAGCTGGGGGATGACGGCGTGACGGGCCACCGTGCCCAAGGGCGGGTTGGCGTAGAAGAGCTCGGCCACGTAGGACAGCCCCACGACGCCAACGAAGCCGGCTATCACGGCCTCCACCGGGCGAACGCCGAACCGCTGCAGGCCGAGGATGGCCAGCGTGGCGAGCCCTGTGAGGACGGTGGCGGTGGCGAGGTCGATCCCGAGCAGGAGGTGAAAGCCGAGGGCGGCCCCCAGGAACTCGGCCAGGTCGGTAGCCATGGCGATGGCCTCGGCCTGGATCCAAAGCGCGATGCTCGTCCTGCGGGAGAAGCGCTCCCGGCACAGCTCGGGAAGGCTACGCCCGGTGGCAATGCCGAGCTTGGCCGAGAGGGTCTGGATGAGCATGGCCATGAGGTTGGCGGCCACGATGACCCACACCAGCGTGTAGCCGAACTTGGAGCCGGCGGCGATGTTGGTGGCGAAGTTGCCGGGGTCAATGTAGGCGACGCAGGCGACGAACGCCGGGCCCAGGTAGGGAAGGATGCGCAGGCCCGGGCGCCCCCGCGCCAGCACCTCCCGCATCCGGGCTGCTCCCGCCGGCGCCTCCGCCCGCGTGGCCATCATGGCCCCAGTCTAACCAGAAGTTAGACTACCCTAAATATCCCTCACGCCGCCTCCAGCCGTACCCGGTACAGGTCGGGCAGGTTGCGGTAGCGCTCGTCCAGGTCGAACCCGTAGCCGACGAAGAACTCGTCGGGGACGACGAACCCGACGTAGCGTACGGGCAGGTCCTCCACCAGGCGCCGGTAGGGCCGGTCGAGGAGGGTGCAGGCGGCCAGCGAGCGCGGTCGACGCAGGCCCAGGAGCTTGACCAGGTAGCGGAGCGTGAGGCCGGTGTCGACCACGTCCTCGACCAGGATGACGTCGCGGCCGCCGATGTCGGTGTCGAGGTCCTTGAGCAGGCGCACCACCCGGTGCCCTCCCATGGCCCGCCCCCCGTAGCCGGCCAGCTCCACGAAGTCGATGGCGTGCACGATGGGGATCGCTCGGGAGAGATCGGCCAAGAACACGCAGCTTGCCTTGAGGGCGCCCACGAGCAGCGGCTCCCGGCCGGCGTAGTCGGCCCCGATCTCCGCTCCCAGCTCGGCCACCCGGGCAGCGATCTCCTCGGCGCCGAGGAAGATCTCGCCGATGCGGGGATCCGGCGGCGGTCCAGGGAGCGGCGGGCGGCTGGCGCGGGCGGTCCCCTCCGCCACTAGGAGGCGAGGTCGAGCCGGTAGCGCTGGGCCAGGCGCAGAATGTCGCGCTTGTAGAAGAGCTTGATGCGGACGTCGGGGTAGCGCTCCTTGAGCTTGCGCAGCTTCCGGTTCTTGCGGGTGACGAGGGACTGCTTCATGACCGTCACCTCGAGGTAGAGGTCCTGCTCGGGGAGGTAGAAGTCGGGCGTGAACGCCTCCACCACTCGCCCCTCCTCGTCCTCCTCGAGCACGAACGTCCGCGGCTCGTACTGCCAGGGCACTTGGTAGTAGTCGAGGATCTTGGCGCACTCCAGCTCGGCCTCGTTGGCGAACTGCGGCGGCTCCTCGCCGGAATACGCCTGGAAATCGGGGATTTCCCGGGGCACCGAAGCTAGCGTAGCAGCGGCTGCGGACGCACCGGCCGGCCCGGCCTGGTAGAAGCAGGGTTGACGATGGCCCGACTTCGACTCACTCCCCACAAGCGCGAGTTCTTCGACCTCTACAGCCGCGCCTCCCAGAACGCGGTCGAGATCGCCCGCCTGCTCGTGGAGCTGCTCGAGCGCTTCCCCGACGAGAGCGGCGAGCTCGCCCGGCGCATCAAGGACCGCGAGCACGAGGGCGATCGCATCACACACGACCTGGTCGATCTCCTCAACCGTACCTTCGTGACCCCGTTCGACCGCGACGACATGTACCGGTTGGCGGCTGCCCTGGACGACATCTGCGACCACGTGGACGAGGCTGCCGACGAGCTCGGGCTCTACGGGGTCAAGCGCATCCCCGAGGAGGCGCGCAGGCAGGCGGACGTGATCCTGCGGGCCGCCATCAAGCTGGACGAGGCGATCCAGAGGCTGGAGGGATTCAAGGACTCGAAGAGGGAGCTGATCGAGCTGCGGGCGCTCGAGGACGAGGGGGATCGGCTGGTGCGCGAGGCCATCGCCGGCCTGTTCCGCTCCGGCCAGGACGCCGTCTCCATCATCCGCTGGAAGGGGATCCACGAGCAGCTGGAGGAGGCGGTGGACGCCTGCGAGAACGTGGCCGACGTGCTGGAGGCGATCCTGGTCAAGAACCGCTGACCCGGCCGACGGGGGCCGGGGCCTGCCGCCGTGGCCGCTGGCGAGGCCTCCAGGCCTCGACGGTGCGGGCGGAGAAGGCAGCGGCGGCGATGGCCACGGCCAGCCCCAGCACGACGAGCGAGCCCCCGGGAAGTCGGGTCAGCGCCTCCATACCCGCCCCCACCAGGCCCGCTCCCGGGATGGTGAGGAGCCAGGCGACGAGGATGCTGCCGGCGATCCCCCACCGAACCGCCGAGAACCGCTGGGCCGCCCCCGCCCCCAGCACGGAGCCGGAGATGGTGTGGGTGGTGGACACGGGAAAGCCGAAGTGGGCGGTGGTGTAGAGAATGGAGGCGGTGGCCGCCTCGGCGGCGAAGCCCTGGTGGGGGGAGAGGTGGACGACCCGCTGGCCCAAGGTGCGGATGATCTTCCAGCCCCCGGCGTAGGTTCCCAGCGCCATGGCGGCGGCGGCGCTCATGATCACCCACAAGGGCACGTGGAACTCCTTGCTCGGCTGGCCGGCTACCAGGGCGAGGGCGATCACCCCCATCGTCTTCTGGGCGTCGTTGCTGCCGTGGGTGAAGGCCACGAAGCCCGCCGTCCCCACCTGGAGGCGGCGGAAGAGGGCGTTCACCACCCCCGGTCGGGCCGTGCGCAGCCCCCACAGGATGGCCAGGGTGAGGGCGGCGGCGACGAGGAGGCCCAAGGTGGGGGAGGCGAGGGACGGGATGAGCACCTTCTGGTAGAGGCCGTGCCACTGGACGACGTCGAGGCCCCCGGCGGCGAGCGCCGACCCCAGCACGCCACCGATGAGGGCGTGGCTCGAGCTGGTGGGCAGGCCCAGGTACCAGGTGAGGAGGTTCCAGGCGGTGGCCCCCACCACGCCGGCCAACACCACCTTGACCGTCACCGCGTCCGTATCCACGATCCCCTTGCCCACGGTGGCCGCCACCTTGGTGGAGACGAGGGCGCCCACGAAGTTGAGGACGCCGGCGAACAAGACCGCCACCCTGGGGGCGAGGGCGCGGGTGGAGACGCTGGTGGCGATGGCGTTGGCGGCGTCGTGGAAGCCGTTGGTGAAGTCGAAGAAGAGGGCGACACAGACGACCGCTACCAGCGTCGGGTCCACGGCGCCGAAATCTACGCCATAGCTCGGCCGGGCCGGCGCCCCAGCGACGATGCCGGCCGCCCGTCTCCCTCCAGGCGCGGGGCCGCGACGTGTACGGTGGACCTGTGAGGACTGCCTACGAGGAGCTCCGTCGTCGCCTAGCGGAGATCGCCGACCTCGTCGGCGCCGCGCGCCTCCTTACCTGGGACCAGCGGACGATGATGCCGCCGGCGGGAGCCCCCGCCCGGGCAGAGCAGCTCGCCACCCTCTCCCGGCTGGCCCACGAGATGCTGGTCTCGGACGAGGTGGGACGGCTCCTCGAGAGGCTCGCCCCCTGGGCAGAGTCCCTCGACCCAGACAGGGACGAGGCCGCGCTCGTCCGGGTGACCAGGCGCGACTACGAGAAGGCGCGGAGCGTGCCTTCCGCGCTACGGGCAGAGATGGCGCGGGCGGCCGCGCTCGCGACCCCGGCCTGGGAGGAGGCACGACGCCGCTCCGACTGGCTCCTCTTCCAGCCCCACCTGGAGCGGGCCCTCGAGCTCCGCCGCCGCTACATCGCCTGCTTCCCGCCGGCGGCGGAGGACTACGACGTCCTCCTCGACGACTACGAGCCGGGGATGACCACGGCCCAGGTGCGGGCGGTCTTCGACCAGCTCAAGGCCGGCCTCCTTCCCCTCCTCGCCCAGGTGGCCGAGCGGGCCGAGGTCGTGGACGAGCGCCCGCTCCAGGGGAGGTTCCCGCTTGCGGCCCAAAGGCGGGTGGAGCGGGAGATCCTGAGGGCCGTGGGCCTCGACGAGCGGGCGTTCCGCCTCGACGAGACCGAGCACCCCTTCGCCATTCGCATAGGGCCGGAGGACATCCGCCTCACGACCCGTCACCAGGAGGAGAGCCTGGGCTCGCTCTTCGCCTGCCTGCACGAGCTGGGGCACGGCCTCTACGAGTATGGGATCGACCGCTCCCTCGAGCGCACGCCCCTCGCCCGAGGGGCATCCCTGGGCCTCCACGAGTCCCAGAGCCGCCTGTGGGAGAACCTCGTCGGCCGCAGTCGCCCCTTCTGGCGGCGGTTCTTTCCCCTCCTTCGCCGCGCGTTTTCCGAGCAGCTTCGCGGGGTGGACGCGGAGGGCTTCTACCGGGCGGTGAACGCGGTCCGTCCCTCCCTGATCCGGATCCACGCCGACGAGGCCACCTACAGCCTCCACGTCATCCTCCGCTTCGAGCTGGAGCAGGAGCTCGTCTCGGGGCGGTTGAGGCCGGCGGACGTTCCTGAGGCCTGGAACGCCAAGGTGCGCGACTACCTCGGCCTGGAGGTGCCAGACGCCGCTCGGGGAGCGCTCCAGGACGTCCACTGGGCGTCGGGGTCGTTCGGCTACTTCCCCACCTACGTCCTGGGGACGATCATGGCCGCCCAGCTCTGGGAGCGGTTGTGCCGCGACCTCTCCGACGTGGAGGCAGCCGTTGCCGCCGGCGATCTTCAGCCGCTCAGGGAGTGGCTCAGGGAGAAGGTCCACCGGCACGGGCGCAAGTACCTGCCCGGCGAGCTCTTGCGGCGGGTGACCGGGTCCGACATCGACCCCCAGCCCTTCCTTCGTTACCTTTGGAGCAAGCTGGGGGAGATCTACGGTCTTACCGCGTAGACTTGGGGCGTGACCGGGAGGTCGCCGTCCCCGTTTCGCATCGCCCAGATCGCCGACCTCCACTGCGGAGGGCCGGACTTCGTGCCCACCCTGCTCGAGCGCGCCATCGCCGAGATCAACGACCTCGCTCCCGATCTCGTCGTGTGCTGCGGCGATCTCACCGCCTTCGGCTTCAAGCCCGAGTTCGCCCAGGCCCGGTCGTACCTGGAGCGGGTCGAGTGCGAGGCGGTGGTGGTGGTGCCCGGCAACCACGACTCCCGCAACGTCGGCTACGTCCACTTCGAGGAGATGTTCGGCCAGCGCGACTCCTCCCTGCGGGTGGGCGGGGTGACGGTGGTGGCCGTCGACTCGACCGAGCCTGACCTCGATCACGGCCGCATCGGGCGGGGTCGCTACCCCTGGATCGAGGAGCGGTTCGCCGCTCCCGCTGACCTCCGCATCTTCTGCCTCCACCACCACCTCCTCCCGGTCCCCGGTACCGGCCGGGAGCGGAACATCGTCTACGACGCCGGCGACGCGATCGAGTGCCTCCAGCGGGCCCGGGTCAACCTCGTCCTCTGCGGGCACAAGCACGTGCCCTACGCCTGGCGCTTGGAGGAGATGTTCATCGTCAACGCGGGCACCGTGTCCTCGCTTCGGCTGCGGGGCAACACGCGCCCCTGCTACAACGTGATCGAGATCGACGGCGCCCACGTGGACGTGTGGCGCCATTACCCCTACCACGGTCAGGAGCGGATGCTCCGCTTCTCCACGGAGACGCTCGCCTACGAGAAGTACACGGCGCAGGTGGAGGAGGAGGTGGGGGCGTGACGCGGGCGGTGGCCATCGTCGACGGGGAGCACTACGCCCCCGTGGTGCGCGACGCTCTCCGCGACCTCCCCTATGAGGTGGCTGCCGCCGTGATGGTGGGGGGGGCGGAGAAGGTGAAGGGCGGGGAGGACTACGGGGTCCCCCTGTACCGCGACCTGGAGGGAGCGCTCGCTGCCCACGCCCCCGAGCTCGTCCTCGACCTCTCGGACGAGCCCGTCCTCGGCCCCGAGGAGCGGCTGCGCCTGGCCAGCCGGGTGCTCGCCTTGGGTCTTCCCTACGTGGGCCCCGACTTCCGGCTCGACCCGCCCTCGTTTGAGCCCGCCTCCCTGCCTTCGATCGCCGTGGCGGGAACGGGCAAGCGGGTGGGAAAGACGGCCCTCACCGTCCACCTCGCCCGGCTCCTTTCCTCCTCCCGGCGGGTGGCGGTGGTGGCTATGGGCCGGGGCGGTCCCGCTCCCCCCGAGGTGGTGGCCTCCCCGCCTACCCTGGACGACCTCCTCTGCCTCTCCCGAGCGGGAAGGCACGCTGCCTCCGACTACCTGGAGGTGGCCCTGCTCGCAGGCGTGCCCACGGTGGGCTGTCGTCGCTGCGGGGGCGGCTTGGCCGGGCAGGTCGCGAGCTCCAACGTGGCCGAGGGGCTGGCCTTGGCGGCGGCGCTCGACCCGGACCTCGTGCTCCTGGACGGAAGCGGGGCGGCCCTTCCTCCCGTGGCCGGCGGCAAGCGTATCCTCGTCCTCGGCCGCGGCCACGATCCCGCCGCCTACCTCAATCCCTATCGGATCCTCGTCTCCGACCTGGTGGTGGCCGTGGGGGCGGAGGACGGGGTGGCGGAGCGGATCCGCAAGGTCGCCCCTGCGCCGGTCTATCGAGCCGAGCTTCGCCTGCGGCCGGTCGAGCCCCTGGGGGGGCGGCGGGCGGCAGTCTTCACGGCCGGGCCTTGCCCCCTCGACCACCTGGACGCCGAGATCGTCCATGCCTCGTCCTCTCTCGCCGACCGGCAGGCCCTCCAGCGCGAGCTCGAGGAGGTGGAGGCGGAGGTCCTCGTGGTCGAGCTCAAGGCGGCGGCCGTGGACGTGGTGGTGGAGGCGGCCCGGGCGCGGGGGGTGGAGGTGGTCGTGGCCGGCAACGACCTGGTGCCGCTCGAGGACGAGGACGACCTCGACGCCGCCCTCCTCGAGCTGGCCCGGGAGGCAACGGGAGAGGCGCTCCCGGCATGAGCGACCGGCGGGCCGACATCCTCTCCTTGGGGGGCGAAGGAGACCTTCCCTACTCGAAGGGGATCCTGGCCCGAGCGCTCATCGCCACCGGCCTGGCCGCGGTGCCGGCCTACGAGCTGGCCCTGCACGTGGAGCAGGACTTGGTGGCCCGGGGCGCGCCCACCCTCGACCTCGAGCGGCTGGAGACGTTGGCCCGGGAGGCGCTGGGAGAGGAGGAGGGGGCAAGGGCCGTGCGACGCCTGCGCCGGTGGCGGGAGCTCCAGGAGCTCGACCTGCCCATCGTCGTCCTCATCGGCGGGGGCACCGGCACCGGCAAGTCGCGGGTGGCCACCGAGGTCGCCTACCGACTGGGCATCACCCGAGTCACCTCCACCGACTTCATCCGCCAGACGATGCGGGCCTTCTTCGAGGAGCAGTTCATGCCCTCGATCCACCACTCGAGCTTCGAGGCCGGCGACGCTCTGCCCGACGACGAGGCCAGCGACCCAGTGTTGGCGGGCTTCCTCGACCAGACCCGAAACGTCCTCGTGGGGGCGCGGGCCGTGATCGAACGGGCCTTGCAGGAAGGGTGGTCGATGGTGCTCGAGGGGGTGCACCTCGTGCCCGGCATGCTCCCCTCCATCGAGGGCGCCCTGGCCGTGCACTGCGTGCTCGCGATCGAGGACGAGGCCGAGCACGCCAGCCACTTCTGGGTCAGGGACTCCTCCTCGGCTGGGTTGCGGCCGGTCGATCGCTACCTGAGGGCGCTTCCCCAGATCAGGCACATCCAGAGCTACATCGTGGAGCGGGCCCGGCGGGCGGGGGTCCCCGTGATCGAGAACTCGAGCATCGAGCGCACCATCGCCCAGGTCATGGAGCTCGTGCTGGCCGGGGCGGAGCGTTTGGAGGCGGTACCGAGTGGGCCCGGCGCCTGAGGGATCGTCCCCCGCGAGCGAGCAGGCCCGCCGGCGGGCCTGCTTCTGCGCGTGATCGGCGTGGGCATCCGCGCCTCCACCTCGGCGTTGCTGCCGCCGGCGCCCGCTGGCTCGGCCGGGGCGACGAGCAGGGGGCGGACGAGGCCGCCCGCTCGGGCATGCGGGCGGCCCTGGAGGAGCTTCCCATCTCGGGGCGGATCGTGATCGGGGCCACCGAGGAGGGAGCGGAGCTGGCGATCGGCCAGGAGGTAGGGGCAGGCGGGGAGGAGGTCGACCTCGCCCTCGATCCGCTCGAGGGCCGCGGGGTCGTGGCCCGGGGCGGCCAGGGAGCGATGTCGATGATCGCGGTGGGCCGACGGGGGGCGCTCATGACCTTGCCGGACATGTACATGCGCCAGATGGCGGTGGGGCCGCGGGCCAAGGGCAGGATCGACCTCCTGCGGCCGGTGGGCGAGAACGTGGCCTCCATCGCCGACGCCTTCGGCCGCAAGCCGAGCGACATCACCACCATCGTCCTCGACCGCCCCCGCCACCACGACCTCATCGAGGAGCTGCGCGCCTCGGGCGCCCGCATCAAGCTCATCCCCGACGGCACCGTCACCGCGGCCATCTCGGCCGCCATCCGCGGCACCAACGACCACCTGGCGATCGGGATCGGCGGCACCCGCCAGGCCGTGCTCACCGCCGCCGCCCTGAGCTGCCTGGGGGGTGAGCTCCAGGCCCAGCTTTGGCCCACCTCTCGGCGGGAGATCGAGGCCGCCGGGGAGCGGGGGATCGAGGACGTGGAGAGGGTGTTCACGATCGACGACCTCGCTCCCGGCGAGATCATCTTTGCCGCTACCGGCGTCTCCAACGGCGATCTCTTGCGTGGGGTGCGGTTCCTGGCCGACAGCGCCCGCACCCACTCCCTGGTCATGTGTACCCGCTGCAACTGGGTGCGGTTCGTGGACGGGATCCACTTCTTCGCCCGCGAGCGTCGCGAGGAGGTGCGGCTACTCGGCTACTGAGCGGTCGCGAGTAGACTAGGGCTATGCCGACGAGGGACGAGGTCATGGAGGCCCTGCGGCGGGTCGAAGACCCGGAGCTGGGCATGGACATCGTCGAGCTGGGGCTGGTGTACGACGTCGAGGTGGAGGGGCCGCGGGTGAGGGTGGTGCACAGCCTGACCTCCATGGGCTGCCCGGCCGGGCCCATGATCCAGGAGGACATCGACGCGGTCATGCGCTCCACCTTTCCCGAGGTGGAGGAGGTGGAGGTCGAGCTCACCTGGGATCCGCTCTGGACACCCGACCGCATGTCCGACGACGCCAAGTTCATCCTCGGGTTCGGCTAGAGCCGGCGCTCCCCGAAAACCGGTCTCCGTCGCCGCGCGAAGTAGTGAGCGTAAGCGACGGAAGGAGGGGCCATGCGGAGATCGCTCGTTGTCCTCGGCCTGCTCGTCGCGGTGCTCGCCGTCCTCCTGCCCGCTACAGCAGGCGGGGCCGGGACTCCGCGGGCAGCGCGGGTAGGCGTACCCCTGAGCCCGCTCGCCGGAAGCCAGGCTCGGGGGCTCGCCTACTTCGAGCTCAAGGGCCAGACTCTCCGCTACTGGGTGGTCGTGTTCGGCCTGGAGCCCGGCTCGAAGCACGCCGCCCACATCCACGGTCCGGGCGGGGCCTGCACGCCGGCATCCAAGAACAAGGGCGTGGCCGTGGGCGTTCCCGACCTCGAGGCGGACGCAAACGGCGTCGCCTACCTGACGGGCAGCGTCAGCCTGAGAGCGGCCACGATCAAGAACGTGCTACGGCCCGGCTTCTACTTCAACGTGCACGCCTACCCGACCGCCGAGCTCCAGTCCAAGGGGCTGCAGGCGGTGGTGTGCGGAAACATCCGCTAGCTCACGTATCCGGTGCGACCACGGCGGGGAGGGTCGAGCTCTCGGCTCTCCCCGGCTCCTCACCCGGGGATGCGGAGGACGATCTTGCCCAGCTGCTCCCCGGCCTCCAGGCGCTCGTGGGCGGCTCGGGCCTCGCTCAGGGGGAACACCGAGTCGACGATGGGCTTGGCCCGACCGGAAGCGACGAGCTCGTAGGCGCCTTCGAAGTCGGCCTTGGTGCCCATGGTGGAGCCGTAGATGACGAGCTCCTTCCACCACACGCGGTGGAGAGCAGCGGGCGGGTTGGGCCCGCTGGTGGCGCCGCACACGACGATCCGGCCCCCCCGAGCGGCGGCGTCCAGGGAGACCCGCCAGGTGGCCTCGCCCACGTGCTCTACCACCACGTCTGCTCCCCGCCCGTGGGTCGCCTGCTGCACCGTCGCCTTGACGTCGCCGCTTCGGTGGTTGACGGTAACGTCGGCGCCGAGCTCGGCGGCTCGGGCCAGCTTCTCGTCGCTGCCGGAGGTGGCGATGACGCGGGCGCCCAGAGCCTTGGCGATCTGGAAGGCGGCCGAGGCCACCCCTCCGCCGATACCCCACACGAGCACCCACTCCCCTTCCCGGAGGGCGGCCTTGGTGACGAGCATGCGGTAGGCGGTCTCGAACACGAGCGGGAAGGCGGCCGCCTCCTCGAAGGAGAGGTTGGGGGGGAGGGGGTAGACGCTCGTGGCCGGCACCGCCACCAGCTCCGCGTGGGTGCCGTCGCAGTGCTCGCCCAGGATGGAGATCCTCCCCTCGTGCTCGATGCCGGGGTTGATGACCACGGCCTGGCCGACCTGGACGCCCTCGACCCCGGCCCCCAAGGCCTCGACCACGCCCGCCCCGTCCGCCCCCAGGACGCGGGGCTTTGGTACGGAGGGCAGGCCCTTGCGCAGCCACAGATCGAGGTGGTTGAGGGAGGCCGCGCGCAGGCGCACGAGCACCTCGCCCCGGCCCGGGGAGGGGTCGGGCACCTCCTCGTAGCGCAGGACCTCGGGGCCCCCTTCCTCGTGAATCCGTACCGCCCTCACTGCTGCACAATCCTCTCATGACGGTCGAGGACCTGGAGCGCCTAGCGGAAGGCCTGGGGCTGGACGTCCTGGGCGTGGCTCCAGCCGAGCCCTACGAGGAGACCGAGCGCCACATCCTCGAGCGCCGATCCCGAGGCCTGTTCGCAGACATGCGCTTCACCATGGCCCGTCCCCAGCTCTCCTGTCACCCCGAGCGGCTGCTCCCCGGCGCCCGCGCGGTCATCTCCGCCGCGCTCTGCTACTACGCGCCCGCTCCCCCGCCCCGAGCAGGAGAGGGCACCCTGGCGCGCTACACCTGGCAGGATGCCTATGCGCCGCTTCGGCGGGCCCTGGACGAGCTCGGTCGACGTCTGGGTGGCTCCTACCGCGTCCTCGTGGACGCGAGCGAGCACGTCGACCGGGAGGCGGCGGTCCGCTCCGGGGTCGGCTTCTATGGCAAGAACACCATGGTCATCACCCGCCGCTACGGCTCCTGGGTGGTGCTGGGGACGCTCGTCACCGACGTCGCCATCGAGCCCACCCCCGCCCTCTCCCTCGACTGCGGGCAGTGCCGTCTCTGCATCGACGCCTGCCCCACCGGAGCCCTGGACGAGCCGGGGGTGCTGGATGCCACCAAGTGCCTCTCCTACTGGACCCAGTCGTCGCGCCCCATCCCCGAGCCCTATCGAGAGGAGCTGGGAGCGAGCGTCTACGGCTGCGACATCTGCCAGGAGGTGTGCCCGTGGAATCGGGGGGTGGAGCGGCGCCGGGCCGACCGGCTGCCTCCCGGGGAGGCCGAGCCCACCGTCTCCCTGCTCGACTGGCTGCGCGCCTCCGACGAGGAGCTCGTACGCCGCTACCGGCGGCTCTACATTCCCCGCCGCCAGGCCCGCTACCTCCGCCGCAACGCCCTCGTGGCGTTGGGAAACAGCGGCACCTCGGCCCACCTACCGGAGGTCGAGCGGTACCTGGCCCACCCCGACCCGCTCCTCCGCGACCACGCCGCCTGGGCGGCCACGCGTCTGGGCGGGCAGGCTAGCGGCCGACCCCAAGCCGAGTCAGCCCGAGCTCGCTGAGGAGCTGCTCGGCCCGCGCGGCCACCCTCTCCCGAAGGTCGGCGGGATCGAGCACCACCGCCTCCCCCCGGTAGCGGAGGATCTCGCTCGTCAGCCACTCGCTGGAGCCCACCTTGTGCTCGGCCACGGCGGTGCCGTCGGCCAGCGGCTGCGCTCCCCGCTCCACCTCCCAGCGAGCCACCGCCTGGGTGTAGAGGATGCGGGCCACCCGGGCGTCGCGCAGGGGAGCCGGATCGAAGCCGCTCCTTGGCTCGAACGTCTCGTCGGTGAGCCGGGCGCTGCGCATGCGATCGATCCGGAAGCTGCGGGGCCCGCCCCTGGTGCGGTCCCAGGCGTGGACGTACCAGTGGGGGAGCTGGCGCTCGAGCGCGTAGGGCTCGACCAGGTGACGGACGGCGGTGTCCTCGCCCACCTTCCAGTAGTCGAGCTCGACCAGCCGGCGGCGCTTGATCCCCTCGCTGAGGACGGCGATGATGCTCTCCTCGGCAGCGTCCGCCTCCGGCTCAGGCGTGTGCCCCAGGTTGAACGCGCCGAAGGTCTCCTCCAGCTTCCTCCGCACCTTGGCCAAGGGCCGGTGGGCCTCGGCGGCCACCATCGGCCCCACGAACTCGAGAGCTAGGCGGATGGCGCGAGCCTCGAGTGGGGTCAGCCTGGGCGGCGAGCGGAAGGTGTCGCCGAAGAGCTCCTTCTCCACGTGGACCTCGTCTCCCTGCAGCTGGGCGTAGACGGCGTAGCAGCCGCCGCCGAAGTTGACGAGGTTGAGCAGGGACAGGTGCTCCTCCAGTTCCTCGGGGCCGAGGGAGAAGCGCCGGCAGAGCTCGGAGGCAGGGATGACCGCCTGCCGCTCCTCCCCGCACGCCGTCAGGAGGTAGGCGAGCAGGGACTGGAGGACGCCGAAGCGCTCCGGGGCGATGGGACCGGAGGGCCGCTCGCTCGGCTCCTTGGCGTCCGTCTCCTGGGCTGGGGCCGGGGTAGGCGGAGGTCCCAGGTGGCGGAGGCGGACTTGGCGGAGCCCCTCCGCCACCTCGTAGCGAAGCTCGTCCGGCTCGAGGGGAACTGCCCGCCCGTCGAGCCGCAGGATCCAGGAGGCGAGGTAGCCGAGGTCGGCGAAGGGGGTGACGAACACCCCCTCCTCCACGTGGCCGTACCGCCGGTAGGTGCGCTCCACCCACCAGGCGGCGTCGCCGGCCAGGGCGACCCTGGCCTCGCCGACGATCTCGCCGATCTGCCAGGGCGGGGGCGGCCGGTACTCCTCGGCCACGAAGTCTGCCGGCGGCCGGAAGTCCCGCTCCCGCCGGGTGGCGAAGCGGATGTCGCCCCGGATACGGGACACGCGGAAGGTGCGGATGGCGTCGGCATCGTGGTCGCGCCCGATCACGTACCAGCTGCCCTCGTGGGGAAGGAGGGCGTAGGGGTCGACGGTGCGCTCCCGGACCTCGTCCCTGCCGATCGACCAGTAGGAGAACCTGACCGTGCGCTGCCTGGAGATGGCAGCCTCCAGCTTGCTCAGCCGGCCGGCCAGCTCCGGCGAGTAGTCGGGGTCGCGCACCGCCACCCGCTCGGCGATCTCGGTGGGAGCCTCTCGGAAGCCGGGACGGCCGAGGGCGAGGTTCTGGAGCGCCAGCCGGAAGGGCTCGGCGTAGGCGAACTGGCCCTCGAGCAGGTAGAGGCAGGTCTGGAGCGCCGCCAGCTCCTCGTCGGTCAGCTCGAGCGGAGGTAGGAAGTAGCGCTCCGACCGGAGCGTGTACAGCTCCTCCCCGGTGAGCTCGTCGCGCTGCGACTGGAGGGGTACGCCCAGGCTGAGGAGCTCGGCTCGGTCGGAGTAGAAGCGTCGGGCGAAGGCCTCGTCCGACATCTCGGAGTAGCCCTCCACGTTCTGCTGCACGTCCCGAGCGGTGATGGGACGCGTCTCCGCCATGAGGAAGGCCACGAGCGAGAGCTGGCGGATCAGCTTGTCGGTGTCGTGCGACATCGCCAGCCGAGCTTAGCGCTCGTCAGGCAGGGGGAGAAGGACGGCCGGGGAGGCCGCAGACGGCCTAGACTGCCACGCTCGAGCGCTGCTCGAGGTGCTGGTGCGAAGGGCAGTAGTTGCGGTCGGGAAGGGGCGTCCGCTGGCAGGGCTTGCCCTTCCTGGTGGTGGCGTGGCAGCGGGCGACGCCCCCATCGAAGGCGCCGGCGGCGATCTGGGCCTCGATGAACTTGACCGCCGCTCCCACCACCGTGCTCACTGCCCAGGCCACCTGAGCCTGGCTCGTGATCGGGAAGTAGCGGCGGATGTCTTGGAAGAGAGCCCGGTCCGGGTTGGCGAAGTAGTAGGGATCGGTGGCCAGTCGCTCCATCGTCTGCTCGCAGGCGGCCAGGATCGCCCGCCTGTACTCGAGCTGCGTGGCCGGATCGACGTAGGGATCGGTCAGGTCCTTGATCGCCCGGTAGATGGCTCTCGAATATTGATACATGCAGGCCCTGATCTCAGCTACCCGCTCGTCCATCATGGTCAGTATCTCGCTCTCCTGTTAAGGGCCGGAAAAGGCTTGTTAACGTGGGGTTAAACCTCGCTCTGGGCCCAGAGCCGGCTCTAGTGTAGCGCATCGAGCCCCTGTTACAAAGTCATGTCGATCGTTCGCCAGAAAGAGAACCGACATCAGCGGGCGACCTGGCGGGCGAAGGCCCCTGGGAAGCGGGCGAGAGCCCGCGGCAGGCGGGCCTGCGCCTCTTCCAGGGAGTCGTAGACGCCGCTGAAGACGAGGTAGTAGCCGGGGTGGAGGTCGGGGTAGCGGGACGATACGAGGATGCCCACCTCGGGGAAGCCGGCCCTGAGCGCCTGAAGCGCCACCCTGCGCGCCCGGGCTAGGCCGGCACGGGTAGGCACGGCGGCGAGGACGACGGTGAAGCCGTCGTGGGCCGGCCAGGGGACGAGCCTGCGCCCCAGGGGAAGCGTCGCCGGGGCCGGCTCGAGGGGGCTGAGGGCGACGATGGTGGGCCTGCTCTCCGTCGGCCGGGAGAGGACGGCGCCGCCGGCCCCTGCTGCGGCCACGGCCAGCAAAGCCAGGGCAGGGAGGAGCCAGTGGGGCCGCCGCCCCCGCTCCTGGTGGAGGCGGGAGCCGCAGGAGAGGCAGTACTCCTGGTCTGCCTCCGCCACGGCCTGGCAGCGGGAGCAGAGAAGCTCGGCCGGAGCCTCAGCCGTCGCCGGCCTCCGCGGGAGCGGGAGCCTGGGGTGAAGCGGCGGGGACGGCTGCGGCCGCAGACGCCCCGCACTGGGGGCAGAAGGAGGCGTCGGCGGCCAGGGCGTGGCCGCAGGTTGCACAGGCGACCACGGCCGGGCCGGCAGGACGGCCGCAGTGGGGGCAGAAGTGGGAGCGGAAGGGAAGCGGCGCCCCGCACGAGCAGCGGGCGAGGGGTAGGCGGCGGAGCGAGGCATCGAGCAGCGCCTCGAGGTAGGCGAGGCGCTCGTCCAGCTCGACGAGCTCCCGGCAGCGCTCGGTGACCAGCTCCTCGCGGAATCGGTCGCGTCGGAACATCTCCAGGATGAGGCCGCCCAAGTCGCGGAGCTTCTCCTCCCGCTGGGCGAGGAGGGCCCGTCGCTCCCGCCGCAGCACGCCGGGCGGGGGGAGGACGGGTCGCCGTCGAGGAGAGCGGCGCAGGGAGAAGGGCGACACCTAGAGCTGGATGACGACCACGCGCTCCTCGGTCATCTCCCGCGTCGCATAGGCGGGACCCTCGCGCGTGTTGCCGGAGTCCTTGACGCCGCCGTAGGGCATCTGGTCTGCCCGGTAGGTGGGGGCCTCGTTGACGGTCACGCCCCCGAACTCGAGGGCGCGAGCAGCCCGCAGAGCCGTCCGCAGGTCGGCCGTGAAGATGCCGGCCTGCAGGCCGAAGCGGGTGCCGTTGGCCAGGGCGATGGCCTCGTCCAGGGTGTCGTAGGGGCCCACCACCACCACCGGCCCGAACACCTCCTCGCACGAGACCTTGGCCTGGGGGGGAGCCCCGGCGATCACGGTGGGCTCGATCACCCCGTCGGCGCGGACGCCCCCTCCCGTGAGCACCTCTGCCCCCAGCGCCCGAGCCTCCTCGATCCAGGCCAGGATCCGCTCGCGGGCCGCCTCGTCGATCACGGGGCCGACGTCGGTCGCCTCGTCGGCGGGGTCGCCGACCACGAGCGTCTCCACGCGAGGGAGGAACCGCTCCAGGAACGCCTCGTAGACGGAGCGCTGGACGTAGATCCGCTGCACCGAGATGCAGCTTTGGCCGGCGAAGGAGAACCCGTTGGCCGCCAGCTTGGCGGCAGCCTCGTCGAGGTCGGCGTCGGCCTCCACGATCACCGGGGTGGCGTTGCCGAGCTCGAGGCTGACCTTCTTGCGGGCCGCCTGCTCCCGCAGGCGCCAGCCCACCTCCGACGATCCGGTGAAGGTGATCATGCGCACCCGAGGGTCGGCGACGAGCGTCTCCCCGATCTCCCCCGAGGGGCCGCAGACGACGTTCAGCCACCCGGGCGGAAGACCTGCCTCCTGCTCCAGCTCGGCCAAAAGGAGGGCCGACAGGGGCGTCGCCCGGGCCGGCTTGAGGACGACGGCGCAGCCTGCGGCCAGGGCGGGAGCGATCTTGTGGGCGACGAGGTTGAGGGGGAAGTTGAAGGGGGTAATCGCGCCCACCACCCCGAGCGGGTAGCGCACGGTGAAGGCGAGCTTGCCCTCCCCGGCCTGGGAGGCGTCCATGGGCACGGTCTCCCCGGCCAGCTTGCGCGCCTCCACGGCGGCGAAGGTGTAGGTGGAGACGGCCCGGGAGGCCTCCACCCGAGCGGCCTTGAGCGGCTTTCCCGCCTCGGCGCAGATCAGGCGGGCCACCTCCTCTTGGCGGGCGCCGAGGAGGTCGGCGACTCGGGAGAGCACCTCCGCCCGCCGGTGAGCGGGAAGGGGAGCCCGCATCGCCTCCTCGGCGGCGTCGATGGCCCGCCGCGTCTCGGCCGGGCCTGCCTCAGGGACTCGACCGACGACCTCGCCCGAGTAGGGCGAGCGCACCTCGAGCCAGCGGCCGGTCTCGACCCAGACCCCGTCCAGGAGGAGGCGCTTCTCGACGGCGGTCACCGCCATACCGGCAGTCTAGAGCGTGTCGGGGCGGAGCGGGTGTACGCTTCCTCCGTGCGCGAGGCGCTCATCGTCGATGCCGTCCGCAGCCCCATCGGCAAGAAGCAGGGGACGTTGGCGTCGGTGCGTGCCGACGAGCTGGCGGCCCAGGTGCTGGGAGGGCTCGTCTCCCGGCTCGACCTCGACCCGGCTGCCATCGAGGACGTGCAGATGGGCTGCGTCACCCAGGTGGGCGAGCAGGCCCTCAACGTGGGCCGGATCGCCACGCTCCTCGCCGGCTGGCCGGAGACGGTGTGCGCCACCTCGGTCGACCGCCAGTGCGGATCCTCGATGCAGGCTGCCTTCAACGCCGCCTCCGCCATCCAGGCAGGCCACCTGGAGGTGGTCGTCGCCGGCGGGGTGGAGTCCATGTCGCGGGTACCCATGGGCTCCAACATGGGGAGCGAGGGCTGGGCCGGGCTCTCGCCCAAGCTGCTCGAGCGGTGGGAGATCGTCCCCCAGGGCATCTCCGCCGAGGTCCTGGCCGAGGAGTGGGGTCTCACCCGGGAGGCCCTCGACGCCTACTCTCTTGAGTCGCACCGGCGGGCGATCCGGGCTATCGACGAGGGCCGCTTCCGGCGCGAGATCGTCCCCATCGAGGTGGCGAACCCCCACCCAGCCACGCTCTTCGCCGTGGACGAGACGCCCCGGCGCGATACCTCGCTGGAGAAGATGGCCGGGCTGCCGCCGGCGTTCAAGCCGGACGGGGTGGTGACGGCCGGAAACTCGAGCCAGATCTGCGACGGGGCGGCGGCCATGCTCCTCGCCAGCGAGGAGGCGGTCTCCCGGCTGGGCCTGAGGCCGCGGGCGCGATTCGTGTCCTTCGGCCTGGCCGGGGTCGATCCCTACCGCGCCCTGCACGGCAACCCCAAGGCCTGCCAGAGGGCCCTCGCCAAGGCGGGACTCACCTTCGACGACATGGCCGTGATCGAGGTCAACGAGGCCTTCGCCTCGGTCGCCCTCCAGTTCCTCGCGGACACCGGCCTGGAGGAGCGCTGGCGGGCGGGCGACGTCAACCCGAACGGAGGGGGCATCTCGCTCGGCCACCCCCTCGGGGCCACCGGCGCCCGCATCGTCGCCACCCTCCTCTCCGAGCTCGAGCGGCGGGGCGGTCGCTACGGCATCGCCTCCATGTGCATCGGCCAAGGCCAGGCCATCGCGGCCGTGATCGAGCGCCTCTGAGGGGCTACGGCCTCGCCGTCGGGGCTCAGTAGCGCTCGAAGATCCTAGCCAGGCGTACCGCGTCCTCCACGTCGGCGATGAGGGCTACCTCGTCTCCCTCGGCCAGCACGAGGTCGCCGTGCACGGGCAGGTGCTTGCCGTCGCGCACCACGGCGTCGATCCAGGTTCGCTCTCCCAGCGGCAAGTTGCGGACGGCCTCGCCGGCCGCCCGCGAGCCCGGGTGGACGGTGCAGCGCTGGACGCCCCGCGGCTGGGCCACGCGCATGGGCACCTGGAGCCGGGGGGCGACGAAGGGGATGCTCGTCCCCTGCACGATCACCGAGAGCGCCACCACCACGAACACGATGTCGTAGATGCGGTGGGCCTCCTCCACCCCCTCGAGGAGGGCGAACGTCCCTAGGAGGATGGGGACGGCCCCCTTGAGCCCGCCCCACATGATGAAGAGCTTCTCGCCCCGATGGAGCCGGGCCGGGAGCAGAAGGGGACCCACGACCACGGGCCGAGCCACGAGCGCCAGGAGCAGGGCCAAGAGAACCCCGTCCAGCCAGACGTGGTCCTGGCCCAGGTCGCTGATGTCGATGGTCAGGCCGAGGGCGGCGAAGACGGCGATCTCGGCCAAGCTGGCCAACGACATGTGGAAGCGCTCGACCTCCCCCTTGTAGGGAGCCCGCTCGTCGCCGATCAAAAGCCCGGCCACGAACACGGCCAGGAACCCGGACCCGTGAGCCACCGCCGCCGCCCCGTAGATGACGCCGGCGAAGGCGAGGGTGCGAATCGGGTAGAGGGCCTCGCTGGGAAGGGAGAAGCGGCGCATGAGGGGAAGGAGCACGGCCGCCCCGGCCACCCCCATCGCCAAGCCGATGGCCATCTCGATGAGGAACTCCTCGATCACGGTGGCGAACGAGGCGTCGTCGTGGGTGGCGAGCTCGAGCATGCCGATCATGAGGGCGATCCCCACGGGGTCGTTGGCGCCCGACTCCCCCTCCAGGATGGTGCCGCTCCTGCCCCCGATCTCCCGCTTGCCGAGCACCGAGAACATCACCGCCGGGTCGGTGGGAGCCAGGGCCGCCCCCAGGATTCCGGCCTCGGTCCACCCGAAGCCGAAGAAGGCGTGGGCGAACACCGCCATCACCCCGGCGGTGGCGAACGTGCCCAGGGTGCCGAGGCTGGCGATGGGGAGGGCCGAGGCCCGGAACCGGCGCCAGCCGACGTGCATCCCTCCGTCGAACAGGATCACGACCAGGGCCACGACGCCGATGCGCTCGACCGTGTGGATGGAGACGGCGGAGAGGCCGGGGAAGATGTCCGAGGCCACGGCGGCCAGGAGCAGGAACCGGGCGGGGCCGGGCACCGGGAAGCGCTCGGTCAGCTTGCTCAGGGCGATCGCCAGCGACAGGGCGCCGGCGACCACGAGCACGATCAGCCCGAACTCGGAGATCTCGCTCACGGAAGGGCATACTCTCGCAGCTCCGGCCGCCGTCTCCGCGGGGGCCGGGGCCGAGGCGGCCCGGCGCCGCGGCCGCCCAGGGAAGGTCTCCGGGAGGCCCCTGCTTGCAGGAGAAACCGATCAGGCGTACGGTTTCGCTCGCCATGTACGTGCACGGCCGCCTCGATCCCAGCGAGCGCTTCCGAGAGCGCCGGCGACGGGCGCGGCGGCGGAAGCGGTTGCGGCGGGCGGCCCTGGCCTGCGTCCTCCTCGCCCTAGGGGCGGGAGTCGCCCTGGGGGCCTCCTTCATGACCCGCGACCACGGGAAGGGTGGGACCGCCCCTCCTGCCCGCCCATCGGCCCTCCCCGCCCTGCCTCGGCTTCCCAGGGAGGTGCGGGGCGTGCACGTCACCATGGCCCTTGCCTCCCTCCCCGGCAAGCTCGAGGAGTACCTCGCCCTCCGCCGCTTCGGCCTCAACGCCCTGGAGCTGGACGTCAAGGACGAGAACGGCCACGTCGGCTTCGTCACCCCCGACCTCCCTGCCTTGGCCCGGCAGTCGGGGGCTGCCCGGCCCTACTACGACCCCGCCGAGGCTGCCCGTCGGGCCCGGGCGGCGGGGGTGTACCTGATCGGGCGGGTAGTCGTCTTCCAGGACTCGCAGCTCGCCGCCTTCAGGCCCGATCTCGCCCTGCGGAGGCCGGACGGCTCTCGCTGGACCGACGCCGCCGGGCGGGGCTGGGTCAGCCCCTACGATCGGCGGGTCTGGAGGTACGTGGTGGACGTGGCCGCCGCCGCCGCCCGGGCCGGCTTCGACGAGATCCAGTTCGACTACGTCCGCTTCCCCAGCGAGGGCGACCTGACCTCCATCGTCTTTCCGGGGCGGCGGCCCGAGCCCAAGGGGCGCACCATCGAGCGCTTCCTCGCCTACGCGGCGGGCCGGCTGCGACCCCTGGGCGTCCGCGTCTCCGCCGCCCTCTTCGGCCTGGCCGCCACCCGCGACCTGGGGGTGGGCCAGGTGCCGCGCTGGATCGCCCGCCACGTGGACGCCATCTACCCCATGGTCTACCCCTCCCACTACGTGCCCGGCGAGTACAACCTGGTCGAGCCCGAGGCCTTCCCGGGCTCCACGGTACGTCGCTCGCTCGAGCGCTTCCGCCGCCAGCTGGCGGGGACCGGCGTTCGCCTCGTCCCCTGGCTGCAGGACTTCTCCCTGCGTCGGCCCTACGGTCTCGCGGAGGTGCGAGACCAAGTCGACGCCGCCCGTCGCCAGGGGGCGGCCGGCTTCCTCCTCTGGAACCCGGAGGGGCGCTACCACCGGCAGGCGCTTCGCGGCCTCTAGCATTGGCCGGGTGAAGAGGGACGTGGCTCTCGTCCTCTCGGGCGGGGGGATGAACGGCATCCTGCTCGAGCTCGGCTTCCTCAAGCGCCTCCGGGAGACCGCCTTGTGGCCACGGCTGTCGGTCGTGTTCGGCACCTCCGCCGGCGCCCTCTCCGGCTGCATGGCGGCGCTCGACCGGCTGGACGAGCTGGAGGAGTTCCTGCTCTCCCTGGAGCCCGAGGACACCTTCCGGGCCAACACCCTGTGGCGACTACCCCTGCTCGGCTCCCACGACTACGTGCTGCCGCGCACCGTCGCCCGGCGCCTGGGCGACCCGGTGGCGCTGGCCGGCGAGCTTGCCCGCTCGGCCGTCGAGCTGGTGGTGGTGGTGACCGACGTCACTGTCTCCGACGGGGAGCAGGGCGGGCCCCAGCTCTTCGAGCGGGCCTACTCGTCCCGGTCGACGTCGCCCCAAGAGATGGCCCAGGCCGTGCTCGCCTCGGCCGCCATCAGCGTGCTCGTGCTGCCCCAGCTCGTGGGCGACCGGGTGGCGACGGACGGGGCCTGGGTGCGCAACTACCCGCTCGGCTACGCCTACGAGCGGCCGGAGGTGGAGCTCATCGTCTCCTTCCGCTACGAGCCCCGCTACCCCGTCCTGGGGGCGGGCGTGATCGAGCGCGCGGCCCGCCGCCTCCGTCGGCTCGCGCGTCTCCCTGCCGCCCGCGAGCTCCACCGGGAGCTGGAGGCAGCCGCCGCTCGGGAGAGGCGGGGCCAGCCGGCCCACATCGTCGACGCCTTCTCCCGGCTCTCGCGGGTGGCCATCATCCGCAACACCGCCCTCGAGGAGCTCTTGGCTTCCTGGCGGGAGCGGTCGGTGGTCGAGCTGGCCAGCCTGCGCGAGGACGTCTCCCGGCTTGTGGCCGAGGCGCCCCTTCCCGAGGAGGAGCGGCAGCGCCTGGCCGCCGCGGTCGAGGAGCGGTTCCGAAGCGCCCGCTTCCCCTTCCGCCACGACCGGGTGATCCCCCGCCTGACCGTGTCCGCCAGCGCCGGTCCCCACAGCCTCGAGCCCGGCTTCCCCCGCCAGCGGCCCTGGACCCAAGAGACCAAGCGGGCCCTCATCGAGACGGGATACCGTCGGGCCGACGAGGAGCTTCGCCGCGAGGGCCTGGCGTAGCCGTTCACACTTTTCTTACAGGGCGATCAACCTGGGCACACCTCGCCGGTCGATACTCTGGGTCGTGGTGCGGAAGGTAGCTTCCCTCCTCTTCGTGGCGGGGACGGTCGCCTCCCTGGCCGTCTCCTCCCCGCAGGCTCGACGGTCAGGGCCAGGAGACGGCTGCCTCGTCGTCCGGAGCGGCAAGGGCTTGGTGACCTTGAGCGCCCGCGGCATCGTCCTCGGTCGCTTCGACCAGGGCTCCGTGACCGTGGACGAGGGCCTGCCCGGGGGCACGGTCAAGGTGTTCGGGGCCGCGCGTAGGCGGCTCGTCTCGGAGACGAGGACGCAGTACATCGGCTACGACCTCCGCTTCCGGGCAAGCGGCCAGTTCCGGGTGTCCGTAAGCGCCGTGTTCATGGACATCAGCGCCGCCGGCCGGGGGGTCGCGACCCTGGCCGCGCCCGACTTCCTGGAGACGGGCACCTTCTCGGTGGACAGCGACAGCTTCTGCGAGCAGGGCTTCCAGCCCCTCCCCGACCTTCCCCGCAGGTTCGTCATCGGGAGCCAGGGGAGTGGGTAGCGGCCCGCTTCTGGCATCCTCGACGGTATGACGGCGGCTCAGGCCGGGTCGATCTTGGTCGTCGAGGACGAGCGGTCGATCGCGTCCTTCGTCGCCGCCTACCTCAAGAAGGCCGGCTACGAGGTGCGGACGGTGGCCACCGGGGCGGATGCTCTGGCCCAGCTCGCTGCCGATCCCCCGTCCCTCATCGTCCTCGACCTCATGCTCCCGGACATCGACGGCATCGAGGTGTGCCGGCGCATGCGGGCCACCTCCAACGTGCCCATCCTCATGCTCACCGCCCGCGACGAGGACGTGGACAAGATCGTGGGGCTGGAGGTGGGGGCCGACGACTACATGACCAAGCCCTTCAACCCCCGCGAGCTGGTGGCTCGGGTCAAGTCCATCCTGCGGCGCTCGACGCCCGAGCGCCGACTGCCCGAGAGCGCCGTCATCCGCCACGGCGACCTCGTGGTCGACGCCGGTAGGCGGGAGGTGCGGGTCGGCGACCGCGAGGTTCAGCTGGCGCCCAAGGAGTTCGACCTCCTCTGGGAGCTCCTCGACCACCGCGGGCTCGTCCTCACCCGCGACCAGCTCCTGGAGCGGGTGTGGGGCTACACCTTCGCCGGCGACACCCGCACGGTGGACGTCCACGTGCGCCAGATCAGGCGCAAGCTCGGGGACGCCTCCCCCATCGTGACCGTGTGGGGGGTCGGCTACAAGGTCTCGTCGGCCAAGGACGCCGCCACAGCGGGGTAGCCCGTGCTCCAGTCGCTGCGATTCCGCCTGCCGGCCCTGTTCCTGGCGGGGATCGTGCTGGCGGGGATCGTGTCGGCGGCCATCGCCTTCCGCCTCCTCCAGGACTACTCCCACGATCGCTCGGTCAAGGAGCTGCGCCGAGAGGCGGCCGGCCTCACCCGCCTGTACGTGCGCCAGGCTCTGGCCGCCAACGAGGAGGGCCGCACGGCCCCTGCGTACGTGGTCCCCGAGCTCGAGAGCGCCACCGGGGATCGGCTCTACTACGCCGGAGTCCCGCTCTTTCCCGGCCAGTCGTCGGGACTCCGCCGCCTGCCCCCGGGCTTGATCGACTGGGACGCCGTGAGGCAGGGGCGCACCCTCACCTTCGAGTTCACGCCGCCCGGCGAGGATCGGCCGTTCCTGGCGGTAGGCCACCCTCTCCACCTGGAGGGCACCACCTTGGGCGTGCTCGTGGTGGCCAAGCCCCAGACCGTCCTCCGCGACACCTGGCTCACCCTCATGAAGTTCTTCGCCGTGTCCCTCGCCGGCGGCCTGCTCGTGGCCGGGATCCTGGCCTGGTATGCCTCCCGGCGCATCAGTCGGCCCGTGCTCGGCCTGTCCCGGGCTGCCGACGGGATCGCCGAGGGCCGCTACGACGTGGCCATCCCCGCTCTCTCGGGAGGAGACGAGATCAGCCACCTGGCGAGTCGCTTCCGGGAGATGGCGGCGCGGCTGGCCGAGGCGGAGGAGCTGGAGCGGAACTTCCTCATGTCGGTCTCCCACGAGCTCCGTACCCCGCTCACGGCTATCCGCGGCCACGTCGAGGCCCTCCGGGAGGGGGTGGTGGAGGACGAGCAGGCGCGGGCGGAGTCCCTGGACGTCATCGCCACCGAGACCGCCCGCCTCGAGCGCCTGGTCGGCGACCTGCTCGACCTGGCCAAGCTCGATGCCCGGCGGTTCGCCCTCCTCGAGGAGGAGGTGGACATGGCTCGCCTGCTCGACCAGGCCTACGCCTCCTTCGGGGAGGAGGCGCGCAGGCGGAACATCGACTACCGCTGCGAGATCCGGGCCCGGCCGGTGATCACCACCGACGGCGACCGGGTCCTCCAGATCATCTCCAACCTCCTCGCCAACGCCTTCCGGTGGACGCCGGACGGAGGGCGGGTCGTCCTGGAGCTGGGGGCCGACGACGGGATGGTGTCGGTGGCGGTGGAGGACACAGGGCCAGGGATCCCGCCCGAGGAGAGGGAGCGGATCTTCCGACCCTTCTGGTCGAAGGACGGGGGCGGTACCGGTCTCGGCCTGACCATCGCCCGGGAGCTGGCAGGGGCGCTCGGCGGCGGGATCGATCTCGAGAGCGCTCCCGGCAGGGGAAGCCGGTTCGAGCTCCGCCTCCCCGCCCGGCCGGCGGCGTGAGGAGAGGCCCTCCCCGGCGCTCCTCCGTGCTCGCTTTCCACGAGCAGACCAAGCACACCCCCGTCAGCGTGCGCCGCCTGGGCCCTGGGCTCGACTGGGAGAGCCGTCCCCATCCCTTCAAGGAGTACCGGCAGCTCCCGTCCCTCCCCGTCCCTCCCTCGCTGGGCACGCTCCTTCGCCTAGGAGCGGGGGTGGTGCGCGAGCGCCGCTACCCGGGCAGCCTCGTCTACTACTTCCGCGCCTACCCCAGCGCCGGCGCCCTGTACCCAGTCGAGGTCTACGTCGCCGGGGAGGAGGGGCTCTTCCACTTCCACCCCCGCCGGCTCGCGCTCCGACCGCTCCGAGACGCGGACGTGCGCGGCGCCCTGGCCCAGGCCGCCGCCGATCCGGGGCTGGCGGAGGCGGAGGCCATCCTCGTCCTCGCCGGCATCCTCTGGCGCACGGCCTGGAAGTACCGGGCGCGCGGCTACCGCCACCTCTACTGGGACGCGGGCACCATGCTCGCCAACCTGCTGGCGGTGGCGACGGCGGAGGGGAGGGAGCCTCGGCTTTCCGTCGGGTTCGTGGACGACCAGGTAAACAGCATCGTCGGTCTCGACGGGCGGAAGGAGGCGGCGCTGGCGCTTCTTGCCGTGGGTCGCTCCGGGTCTCAGACGAGGACGACCGGCCCGCTCTTACCCCTCGATCTCGCGGTCGAGCCCCTGTCGGCTCGGGAGGTGGAGTACCCGGAGGCGTACGCCGCCCACCGGGCCTCCAGCCTCCGCTCGCCGGAGGAGGTACGGGCCTTCCGCGCCGCGGCGGGGGAGCCCTCCTCGCCCCCGCCTACCCTCTCCCTGGCCGAGCTCGACCGGGTCATCGCCCGCCGGGGCTCGACCCGCGCCTTCGCCCGGACGCCCATCCCTGGGGACGACCTTCGCTTCCTCCTCGGCGTCGCCTGCGGCTCGATCCCGGCCGACTTCCCGCCCCTCACGGAGGCGCTCGTGGTCGTCCACGCCGTCTCGGGCCTCGCCCCCGGGGTCTACCGCCTCGGGGACGGGGAGCTCGTCTGCCTCCGGGAGGGAAGCGACCGGCGGCTCACCGGATTTCTCTGCCTAGAGCAGGAGCTGGGAGAGCGGGCGGCGGCGGTCGTGTTCTTCATGGCCGATCTCGAGGAGGTGGTAGCGCGGCTGGGCGAGCGCGGCTACCGGGCGGCCCAGCTCGAGGGAGGCATCCGCGCTGGCCGGCTCTACCTAGCCGCCTTCGCCCGGGATCTGGGCGCCACCGCCACCACCTTCTACGACGACGAGGTGGCCCGTTACCTGGCGCCCGGCACCGCTCTTCAGCCGATGCTGGCCGTAGCCGTGGGGCGGCGCGGAAGCCGGGAAGCGACGCTGTCCTAAGATGGTCGTACGCACACTCCCGAGGAGGACCACGACGCGCTCGCCTTCGAGGAGATCTTCCGGGCCCACGGGCCCGACGTCCTTGCCTACTGCCTGCGCCGGGCCGATCGGGAGGCGGCCGAGGAAGCGGCGGCGGAGGTGTTCGCCGTCGCCTGGCGGCGACGGGAGGAGATCTCCGCCGAGCACCCGCTTCCTTGGCTTCTCGCCATCGCCCGGAGGACGCTCGCCAACGAGCGCCGTGCTGCACGGCGCCGGCTGGCGTTGAGGGAGCGGCTCGCCCGGGAGCGGGCCTGGACGGAGGGCCCTTCCCCGTTTGACGAGGCCGACCCGCCGCCCGTGCTGGAGGCGTTTCGGCGGCTCTCGCCCACCGAACAGGAGGTCCTGCGGCTCGTCGCCTGGGAGGATCTTCGCCCCCAGGAGGCTGCCCACGTGCTGGGCTGCTCGCCCTCCCTGTTCCGTCTCCGCCTCTACCGTGCCCGTCGCCGCCTGCAGCGGCTGCTGGCCGAGCTGGAAGAGGGTCGTCGGGCATCCCCTTCTCTGGGCGGGCGAGCTGTGCTCGGGCCGGAGGCGAAGGCGTGAGCAGGCGCTCGGACGTGCTCGATCTCCTGCGGCGGGCAAACCCGGTGCCGCCGCCTGCCCGCCCCCAGCTCGCCGGTCACCTCCAGGGGCTGCGGGCCTCGGGGCGGATCGACTGGGAGCGTCGTGCGCCCCGGCAACGCCCGCCCCGTTGCGCCCGGGTGCGGAGGAGAGCGGCCCTGGCGCTCCTCGCCATCGTCCTGGCGGGTGCCGTGTTTGCTGCATCTGCGCTCGGCCTGCACCTGCCCGTGGTCTCCTTCTGGCGGGCTGATCGAGCGCCGGGTCGGATCGAGCTTCAGTTCGAGCGCCTGAGCGTCGGCGCCCCTCCCGGCATGGATCCGGCTGCCCTCGCCGGAGAGGCGAGGCGGGTAGGAAGGGTTTTCCTCTCCGACGGGGCGCACACCCTCTGGGTAGCGCCCACCCGGCGCGGAGGGTACTGCGCTCTCCTCCTCGGGCTCACCTGCGCCGAGCGGGGGACCGAGCCTCTCGGCGTCTCCTGGCTCCTCGACGGGAGGGCGCCGGGGTGGTCGCAGGGGGCAGCTCTCGGTCGCGCAGCCCGGGCGGTGAGCGGTTTCGTGGACGCCGACTACGTGTCCACGCTGGAGCTGCGGCTGGCCGACGGCTCCGTGGCGCGTCCTCGGCTGATCTGGGTGTCGCAGCCCATCGCCGCCGGCTTCTTCGCCTACGAGCTCAGCGACGAGGAACGCCGCGCCGGCGGCGTCGAGGCGGTGGTGGCGCTGGACAGCAGCGGAAGGACGGTGGCCGAGGATCGCGGGCTGCCGTTCGAGCGGGGTGCAGGGCCTCCGGCGGAAGCGGTGCTGGAGCAGGCGCGCGTGGTCGTCCGCGCCTCGACCCGAGAGGGAGAGGCCGCCGTCCTCGTCGCTCCCACCCGCTACGAGGGGCGCTGCCTGTGGCTGCGATTGGGCGGCCGCAGCGTGCGCTTCCTCCCCTGCCTGCCCAAGGGCTACCAGCTCGGCCCCTTCGCCGTGCGCCTGGTGCCGACCAGGCAGGACGTTCTCGTCGTTGGGGCGGTAGCGGCCACCATCGCCTCCGTGGAGGTGCGCTTCGCCGACGGGGAGCGCGCCGTCGTCGAGCCTGAGGAAAGTGTGGTCCTCGTGCCAGTCCCGCGCGTCCACCTCCAGCCGGGGAAGGAGGTGGTCGAGGTGATCGGTCTCGACCGCCGGGGAGAGGTGCTGCACAGGGCGTCCGTGGAGGCGCTTGGGGGAGCGCGCGTCCCCTGCCTGGGCGCCCTGCCGCTCGCGTCCGGCCAAGACGGCC
>CAZQRA010000004.1:37794-94974 GCA_964595575.1 uncultured Gaiellales bacterium | reverse complement strand
GGCCGCCCGCCGCGGGCGGGCTCGACCGCTGCACGCGATCGGGCGCGGGATCGCCGCCACCACCCGAGAGCTCGCCGACGCCGTCCTCGGCCTGCTTCCGGTCACCCACCGAAACGCCGAGTTCGTCCGGGAGGCACTGCTATGAGAATCGCCGGCGCCGACGCCATCCTGCGGGCGCTCGAGGCCGAGGGGGTGGAGGTCGTGTTCGGCATCCCCGGAGGAGCCATCCTGCCCACCTACGACGCCTTCGCCCGCGGTACCACGATCCGCCACATCCTCGCCCGCCATGAGCAGGGAGCGGGGCACATGGCGGAGGGCTACGCCCGGGCTACGGGGAAGGTGGGCGTGGCCCTGGCCACGTCCGGCCCAGGCGCGACCAACCTCGTCACCCCTATCGCCGATGCCTGGATGGACTCGACCCCCCTCGTCTGCATCACCGGCCAGGTTCGGACACACCTCATCGGCACCGACGCCTTCCAGGAGTGCGACATCGTGGGTGTCACTATCCCCATCGTCAAGCACTCCTGGCTCGTGCAGGACGTGCGCGACCTTCCCGGCGTGCTCAAGGCGGCCTTCCACATCGCCCGCACCGGCCGCTGCGGCCCCGTTCTCGTGGACGTTCCCCGCGACGTCCAGGAGGCGGAGCTCGACTTCGAGTACCCGGAGGAGCCCGACTTGCCCGGCTGGCACCCTCCCAAGAGGGGCCACCCTCGCCAGATCGAGGCCGCCGCCCGTGCCATCGCCGCCGCCGACAGGCCGGTGCTGTACGTGGGAGGAGGCGTCCTCAACGCCAACGCCTGCGCCGAGCTCAGGGAGCTGGCGGAGGTGGGTCGGCTCCCCGTGATCACCACGCTGATGGCCAAGGGCGCCTTCCCCGAGTCGCACGAGCTCCACTTCGGCTGGCCGGGAATGCACGGGCCCAAGTGGTCGAACTGGGCCATGAACAAGTGCGACCTCCTGGTGGCGGTGGGGGCCCGCTTCGACGACCGGGTGACTGGCAAGCTCTCGGCCTTCGCTCCCGGAGCCACCGTGGTGCACCTCGACATCGACCCGGCCGAGATCAGCAAGCTGCGCCGGGCCGACGTTCCCGTGGTGGGGCCCCTAGCCGAGGTTCTGGCCGGCATCACGGCCGTGCTGCGACGGCTGCAGGCAGAAGGCCTGAGGCCCAAGACCGAGGCCTGGCTGCGCCAGATCGCCGACTGGCGAGAGGAGTTTCCCCTGCGCTACTCGAGGAGCGGGCCGTACCTCAAGCCCCAGCTTGTGCTGGAGACCCTGCGCGACCTCACCGCCGGCCGCGACGACCTGATCTGGACGACCGGGGTGGGTCAGCACCAGATGTGGGCCATGCAGTACCTCGTCTGCGATCGACCCCGGACCTTCATTACCTCGGGAGGCCTGGGCACCATGGGCTACGGCCTTCCCGCCGCCATCGGAGCCAAGGCCGCTCGCCCGGAAGCCACCGTGGTTTGCGTGGACGGCGACGGCTGCTTCCAGATGACCGGCCAGGAGTTGGCGACGGCGGTGCTGGAGGACCTGCCGGTGGTGGTGGTCATCGTCAACAACGGCTACCTAGGCATGGTGCAGCAGTGGCAGGATCTCTTCTTCGGGCAGCGCTACTCCCACGTCCACCTCACCCACCAGGTCCCCGACTACGCTCTACTGGCCGAGGCGTACGGGGCGGCCGGGTTCACCGTCTCCTCGGAGGAGGAACTGGAGCCTGCGCTCGAGGAGGCGCTCTCCCTGGGCCGGACCGCCGTCGTCGACTGCCGAGTCGACCCCCACGAGCAGTGCTACCCCATGATCCCGGCGGGGGCAGCCGCCCTCGACCTCATCGAGGCTCCGCTGGACGAGGAGGTGGAGGCGCGGTGAAGCACACCTTGGCGGTCCTGGTCGAGAACAAGCCGGGGGCGCTCATGCGCATCTCCAGCCTGTTCGCCCGCAGGGGCTACAACATCGAGAGCCTGGCGGTGGGACCGACGGAGCGGCACGACGTCTCCCGCGTGACCCTGCGGGTGGACTGCGAGCAGCACCCCCTGGAGCAGATCGAGAAGCAGATGCACAAGCTCGTCAACGTGCTCCGGGTGGCCGAGCTGGAGCCCGGCGAGTCGGTGGAGCGGGAGCTGGCCTTGATCAAGGTCTCGGCCCCGCCCGAGCGCCGCAGCGAGCTCCTGAGCATGGCCAACGCCTTCCAGGCTAGGGTGGCCGACTTGGGGCCGGAGGCGATCGTGTTCGAGGTCGTCGGTACCCCCGAGGAGGTGGACTCGTTCGAGGAGCTCGTTCGCCCCCACGGCGTCAAGGAGCTGGTGAGAACGGGCAGAATCGGCCTTACCCGGGCGTCCGACCGCAAGGGGATCAAGCGCCACCAGCACGTTCTTCGCTGACCTGAAAGGAGCTCAATGGCCACCATCCACCGCCAAGGCGACCTCAGCCTGCTCTCGGGCACCGTGGCCGTGATCGGCTACGGCAGCCAGGGCCACGCCCATGCCCTCAACCTCCGCGACTCGGGCGTGGACGTGTGCGTGGGCCTGCGCCCGGGAAGCCCCTCCTGGGCCAGAGCCGAGGCCGACGGCCTCGCCGTTCGGACCGTGCCCAAGGCGGTCGCCGGCGCCCAGCTCGTCGCCCTCCTCCTGCCCGACCAGGCCCAGCCGGCGGCCTGGCGAGAGGCGATCGAGCCCAGCCTGAGGCCCGACGCCGCCGTCCTCTTCGCTCACGGCTTCAACATCCACTACGGTCGCATCGTCCCTAAGCCTGGTCATGACGTGATCATGGTCGCTCCCAAGGGGCCCGGCCATATCGTCCGGCGCCTGTTCGAGCAGGGCTACGGCACTCCCGCCTTGGTCGCCGTCCACCAGGACGCAAGCGGCCGTGCGCTCGAGCTCGCCCTCGCCTACGGAGCGGCCATCGGCGCCGGGCGCGCGGGGATGCTGGAGACGACCTTCATGGAGGAGACGGAGACCGACCTCTTCGGGGAGCAGGCGGTCCTCTGCGGAGGGGTGAGCGAGCTCATCCGGCTCGGCTTCGAGACCCTGGTCGAGGCGGGCTACCAGCCCGAGATCGCCTACTACGAGTGCCTGCACGAGCTCAAGCTCATCGTCGACCTCATCTACGAGGGAGGCCTGGCCGGCATGCGCTACTCGATCTCGGACACGGCCGAGTACGGCGACCTCACCCGCGGCCCCCAGGTCATCGACGACCACGTACGGGAGAACATGCGCCGGCTCCTCTCCGACATCCGCGAGGGAACCTTCGCCCGCGAGTGGATCGCGGAGATGGAGGCAGGAGAGCCACGCCTGGCGGAGCTGCGGCGCAAGGCGGCCGAGGAGCGCATCGAGAAGGTGGGGGCCGAGTTGCGGGCGCTCATGCACCGCGTCCCGGTGGAGGCGCGTGAGCGCGATTGACGTCCCCGTCGGCCTCCTCGGCTATGGCACGGTGGGGTCGGCGGTCAACCGGCTCCTGGTCGAGAACGAGGAGGAGATCGAGCGGGCGACAGGCCACCGTCTGCGCGTGACGCGAGCGCTCGTGCGCGACCCGACCAAGGAGCGAGACTTCCTGCCCGATCCCAGCATCTTGACCAGCGACTTCCGAGCCATCGCCGACGACCCCGACATCGCCGTGGTGGCCGAGGTCATGGGCGGGCTCGAGCCCGCCGGCGAGTACGTGCTCGAGCTCTTGCGCTCGGGTCGACCGGTGGTCTCGGCCAACAAGCAGCTGATCGCCCGCCGCGGCGCCGAGCTCTTCGCCGCCGCCTCCCAGGCCGGGGTCCAGCTGCGGTTCGAGGCCTCGGTGTGCGGCGCCATCCCCGTGATCAAGGTGCTGCGCGAGTCGCTCTCCTTCTCCCGTATCCACCGCGTGCTCGGGATCGTGAACGGCACCACCAACTTCATCCTCACCGAGATGGAGAAGGGGGCCTCCTACGCCGAGGCGCTGGCCCAGGCCCAGCGGCTCGGCTACGCCGAGGCCGATCCCAGCGAGGACGTGTCCGGGGCAGATGCCGCCGCCAAGATGGCCATCCTGGCCACAGTCGCCTTCGGCGCCCGCGTCCCGCTCGAGGACGTGTCCTACACGGGCATCGAGGCGATCTCCCCGCTCCACTTCGCGGCTGCCCGAGAGCTGGACATGACCCTCCGCCTGGTGGGCTCGGCTACGCTCGTGGACGGCCGCTACGACGTGCGCGTCCAGCCGTCCCTGGTCGACCGTCACCACCCCTTGGCGGCGGTAGAGGGGGCCTTCAACGCCGTCATGCTCCAAGGCGATGCCATCCGGGAGATCACGCTCGAGGGGCCAGGAGCGGGAGGGCCGGAGACGGCCTCCGCCGTCGTCTCCGACCTCATCAGCGTCATCGGTACCACCGGCACCGGCTTCCTCCAGAACGACGCCTGCTGGCGCGAGCTGGAGCCGCTTCCTCCGGGCGAGGCGCGCTCGCCCTTCTACTTCCACGTGGAGGTCGAGGATCGGCCCGGCGTCCTCGCCCAGGTCGCCGCTCGGCTGGCCTCCCACCAGGTGTCGGTAGCCCGCCTCGTCCAGCACGAGGTGGGAGGGGGGCGGGCGGCCCTCCACGTCGTCGTCCACGAGACTCAGGCCGGAGACCTGGCCGCGGCCTTGGCCGAGATCGCCCAGCTGGCCGAGGCCCGTCAGCCCCCTGCCGCCCTGCCGGTCGTCTCCGCCCGCGGAGTCCCCGGGCTCGGCTGGACATGAGCCCCTCCTCGCCCTCGCTCCTCGAGCGGTACCGCGATCGCCTGCCGGTGTCGGAGCGAACTCCCTCCCTGTCCCTGGGGGAGGGAGCGACCCCGCTCGTCCGGGCCGAGCGCCTGTCCCGGCGACTGGACATGGAGCTCTGGCTCAAGTGGGAGGGGGCCAACCCCACCGGGAGCTTCAAGGATCGGGGCATGGTGGTGGCCGTCGCCAAGGCCCTGGAGGAGGGAGCCCACGCCGTCGTCTGCGCCTCCACCGGCAACACGGCTGCCTCTGCCGCCGCCTACGCAGCCCATGCCGGCCTGGCCGCCTGCGTGCTCCAGCCGGCAGGGGCGGTGGCCTTGGGCAAGCTCGCCCAGGCCCGTGCCCACGGTGCCCTCGTGCTCGAGGTGCGGGGCACGTTCGAGGAGGCCCTGGCAGCAGCCCGCGAGCTTGCCCGACGGGGCACGCACGCCCTCGTCAACTCCCTCAACCCCTACCGCCTCCAGGGCCAAAAGACCGCCGCCTTCGAGATCCTGGAGGCCCTGGACGGCCCCCCCGACGTGCTCGCTCTGCCCTATGGAGGGGGCGGCAACGCGTGCGCCTACGCCATGGGCTTCGCCGAGGCAGGGACCCAGCCCCGCCTGCTCGCCGCCCAGGCGGCCGACCGCCGCAGCACCCTCGCTTCCGCCATCCGCATCGGCGAGCCTGTCCACCGCCAGGAGGCAGAGGAGCGCGTACGGCGCTCCGGGGGCCGGGTGGTGACGGTCAGCGACCAGGAGATTCTGGTCGCCTGGCGGGAGCTGGCCGAGCTGGAGGGCGTCTTCTGCGAGCCCGCCTCGGCCGCCAGCCTGGCGGCCGTGCGGCGGGCGCGCCCCCGGGGCCGAGTCGTATGCGTCCTCACGGGCCACGGTCTCAAGGATCCCGCCGCAGCCGAGCGTCACTCGCCGGCGCCCATCCCCGTGGAGCCGGATCCGGACGCGATCGCGGCCGCGCTGGCATGAGCAGGCGAGGGCCGGTCGGCTCCCGGGCCCGCTCCCTCGCTCGGCCGCGCTCCGGGGAAGAGGAGGTCGAGATCCGGCGCCGGCTCGGTCGTGGGCACGCTGGGAGAAGAGGCCGGTGGGACGGGTGATCAGGGTACGGGCGCCGGCGACCACCGCCAACGTCGGGCCCGGGTTCGACTGCGTGGGGATCGCCCTCGACCTCTGGAACGAGCTCGAGGTGGAGGAGGACGCCCAGGCCCCGCCGCCCGACCTCGACCACCTGGGAGTGGTCGCCTTCTCCCTCCTTGCCTCCCCTCAAGGCTGCCGCTTCCGGTTCGTCGACCGCATCCCCCGGGCCCGCGGCCTCGGCTCCTCGGCAGCCGTGATCGCGCTCGGGCTCGTGGCCGGAGCCCTGGCGGCGGGCGAGAAGCCGGACGCCGAGACTCTCCTCGCCCGCGGCCTCCCCTTGGAGGGCCACCCCGACAACCTGGCGGCAGCGCTGGCGGGCGGCGTCTGTCTCACCTGGGAGGGACGCATCGCCCGGGTCGCCGACGCTCCGCCCGCCGCCCCTGTCGTCCTCGTCCCCGACGAGGAGGTGGAGACCGCCCAGTCCCGGGCCGCCCTTCCCGCCAGCGTCTCCCACCGGGACGCCGCCTTCACCGTCTGCCGGGCTGCTCTCCTGGGGGCGGCCCTTGCCTCCGGCTCTCCCCGGCTCTTCGCCGCCGCCCTGGCCGACCGTTTGCACGAGCCCTACCGGTCCTCGTTCCTGGACGAAGTGCGCTCCTCCCTTCCCGAGGACGCCCTGGGAGCCACGCTCTCGGGGTCGGGGCCGAGCGTGATCGTCTGGGCCCGCCCGGGACGCCAGGATGCCTGCGCGGCGGCCCTCCAGGCCCGCTTTCCCCGGCAGCGTATCCTGTCCTTGGCCGTGTCTCCCCGAGGAGCGATACCGTGACCGCCCGCTTCGTCGACTGTCGCTACGACCTCGCTCATCCGGAGCGAGCCCACGAGCGCTACCTCCAAGGTCACATTCCTGGGGCCGCCTTCCTCGACCTCGAGCACGACCTCTCTGACCCCTCCATCCCTGCCGAGCTGGCGGGACGACACCCCCTCCCCAGCGCCGAGCGATTCGCCCGAGCAGCCGGGCGGGCGGGTATCGGCGAGGGCACCCTGGTGGTCGCCTACGACGAGGGGATGACGGGGGGAGCCGCCCGCCTGTGGTGGCTCCTCCGCCACTTCGGCCACGACCAGGTAGGCGTGCTCGACGGGGGGCTTTCCTCCTGGGTAGGGCCGCTGGCGACCGGTGAGGAGGAGATCGAGCCGGCCGTCTTCCTGCCCCGGGAGCGGGTGGGGGACGTGGCTACCACAGAGGAGATCCTCGAGCGCCTGGGCGACCCTCGCCTCTGCCTGGTAGACGCCAGGACCCCGGACCGGTTCCACGGTCACGAGGCAGGGCTCGACCCGGTGGCCGGGCACATCCCCGGCGCCGTGAACCTGCCCTACACCCTGGGTCTCTCGGCCCCCATCCCGCCGGCGGTGCTCGAGGCGGAGGAGATCGTGTGCTACTGCGGGTCGGGCGTCACCGCCTGCGTGACCCTCCTCGCCCTCGCCCGGACAGGGCGGGAGGATGCCCGGCTCTACGCCGGGTCGTGGAGCGAGTGGTCGCGCAAGGGTCTTCCCGCCGAGCGAGGATGAGCGCCTGATGGCTACCGTCGCCGAGCGCCCTCGGCTCGAGGTTCTCCAGGCCATCGAGCGGCGCGTGCTGTGGCTGGCGGTGCGCATGGTGGACTACGCGAACCGGGAACGCCCCAAGCCCGACGCCCTCAAAGTGGGAGGGCATCAGGCTTCCTCGGCGTCCCTGGTCAGCCTCATGACCGGCCTCTACTTCTCCGACCTGCGCGCCGAGGATCGGGTAGCGGTCAAGCCCCACGCCTCCCCCGTCCTGCACGCCATCGAGTACTTGCTCGGCCGGCTCGATCGCCGCTACTTGACCACCCTGCGGGACTTCGGCGGCCTCCAGCCCTACCCCAGCCGCGCCAAGGACCCGTTCCCCGTCGACTACTCCACAGGCTCGGTGGGCCTCGGCTCGGCGGCGCCGCTCTTCGGCGCCTTGGCCGACCGCTACGTCCGCGCCCACTTCGGGCACGGCACGGGCGGGCGCTTCATCTCCCTCGTCGGCGACGCCGAGCTGGACGAGGGGACGATCTGGGAGGCCGTGCTCGAGCCCCAGACCCGGAGCCTGGGCAACGTCCTCTGGATCGTCGACCTCAACCGCCAGAGCCTCGATCGCGTGGTGCCAGGCATCCGGGCAGGCGAGCTGGAGCGCCTGTTCGAGACCGCCGGCTGGCGGGTCATCGAGCTCAAGTACGGACGTCGGCTGCGCCAGGCGTTCGCCCAGGAGGGCGGAGATCTCCTCCGCCGGCAGATCGACGAGATGCCCAACCAGCGCTACCAGGCCCTGTTCTCAGCCTCGGAGGAGGTGGTGGTGGAGACCCTCCTGGAGGGTCTGGTCGCCGGCGATCGACAGCGGCTGGCCCGCCTCCTCGCCCGCTACGACGGCGTCGTCGGCAGCCTCATCCAGGACCTGGGCGGCCACGACCTGGCCGACATCCTGGCCGCCCTGCGCGTCGCTCGGGAGGACGCCTCCCGGCCCACGGTCATCTTCGCCTACACCATCAAGGGCTACGGGCTTCCCATCGCCGGCCACCCCCACAACCACTCCGTGCTCCTCACCGCCGACCAGATCGACGCCCTCCGCGCCGCGTTGGGGCTGACCGTGGAGACGGAGTGGGACCGCTTCCCCCCTGGCTCCCCCGAGGCCGAGCTGTGCGAGGCGGCCCGTCGGCGCCTGGAGCGGCCGTCTCCGCCACCCCGCCGCCCGGTCCCCGTCCCCGCCGCGGTCAGCGACCGCGACCCCGGCGTCGTCTCGACCCAGGCCCACCTGGGGCGCGTCCTCCTCGACCTCTCCCGACAACCCGGCCTGGCCGAGCGCGTGGTCACCGTCTCCCCCGACGTCGCCGTCTCCACGAGCTTGGGAGGGTGGATCAACAAGGTGGGGGTGTTCGGGCTGGAGCGCGAGCCCGAGTATCAGCCCCTCCGCGACTCGCCCCTCGCCTGGCGGGTCGCGCCCGAGGGCAGGCACATCGAGCTCGGCATCTCGGAGATGAACCTCTTTCTCCTCCTGGGCCAGCTCGGGCTCGCCCACGAGACCCACGGCGAGCAGCTCTTCCCGGTGGGCGCGCTGTACGACCCCTTCGTCGTCCGGGGGCTGGAGGCGCTGCTCTACGCTGTCTACTCGGGGTCGCGGTTTGTCGTCCTGGGCACGCCCTCCGGCATCTCCCTGTCGCGCGAGGGAGGGGCTCACCAATCGACCATCACGCCCGGGATCGGCATGGAGCTACCGGGGATCGTCTACGCCGAGCCCTGCTTCGCCCGCGAGGCGGAGTGGCTGTTCCTGGACGGGCTGCGCGGCCTCCAGGAGCCGCAGGGAGAGGCGCTCTACCTCCGCCTCTCCACCAAGCCCGTCGACCAGCGCCCCTTCGCCGAGGCGGCACGGAGGCGGGGAGAGGCGGCCCTGCGGGCGGACGTCCTGGCGGGAGGGTTCCGCCTGCGAGAGCCGGGCCCCGAGGGCGAGAGGGTGGTGATCGCCGCCTGCGGGGCGATCGTGCCCGAGGCCCTGGCGGCCGCCGAGCTCTTGGCAGAGGAGGAGGGGGTGGAGGCTACGGTGCTCTGTCTCTCCTCCCCCGACCGCCTCTACCGGGACTGGCGACAGGCCCGCCTACGCCCCCTTGACGACGGGTCCGTGCCCGGCCCTACCCACCTCGAAACGCTGCTTTCCCCTGAGGAGCGCAAGACGGCGCTCGTCACCGTGATCGACGGAGCCTCCCATGCCCTCTCCTTCCTGGGAGCCTGCCTGGGGATGCCCACCGTCTCCCTGGGCGTCGATCGCTTCGGCCAAGGGGGAAGCCAGCCGGCCCTGTACGAGGCCTACGGCATCTCGGCAGACGCCATCCGAACCGCAGCGCTGGTCGCCCTCTCGGCGTAAGCTTTCAGCATGCTGTCTGCGTCCTTCAGCGCCACGATTCGGGTTCGGCTGGAGGACAGGCCGGGCTCGTTCGCCGACCTCGCTCGAGCCATCGCCGACGCAGAAGGCTCGCTAGGGGCGATCGACCTCGTCCGAGTGGAGCGGGGGACGAAGGTCCGGGACGTGACCGTGCTCGCCTACGACGCCGACCACCTCAAGCGCATCGTGGAGGCCGTGCGCCGCGTGCCCGGAGTCGAGGTGGAGCACGTCTCCGACCGCACCTTCCTCCTCCACCTGGGCGGCAAGATCGAGGTGGTGCCCAAGGTGCCCATCAAGACCCGAGACGATCTCTCCATGGCCTACACCCCGGGCGTGGCCCGGATCTCCCAGGCGATCGCCGACGACCCGGAGAGCGTTTGGAACCTCACCGTCAAGCGCAACATGGTGGCCATCGTCACCGACGGCACCGCCGTCCTCGGCCTGGGCGACATCGGGCCCCAGGCAGCCTTACCGGTGATGGAGGGAAAGGCGATGCTGTTCAAGGAGTTCGGCGACGTCGACGCCTTCCCCATCTGCCTGGCCACGACGCGCGTGGACGAGATCGTGGCCTGCGTCCAGGCCATCGAGCCCGTCTTCGGGGGCGTGAACCTGGAGGACATCTCCGCGCCGCGGTGCTTCGAGATCGAGGAGCGCCTGCGCGGGTCGCTCGACATTCCCGTGTTCCACGATGACCAGCACGGCACCGCCATCGTGGTCCTGGCGGGCCTCCTCAACGCCTTGCGCCTGGTGGGGAAGCGGATGGAGGACGTCAAGGTCGTGGTCTCCGGGGTGGGGGCCGCCGGCGTGGCCACCACCCGCATCCTGGCCGCCGCCGGCGTGCGCCGGATCGTAGGGTGCGACCGGCGAGGAGCGATCTACCGCGGTCGCCCCGACCTCGCCGGCATCAAGGCCATCTACGCCGAGGAGACGAACCCCGAGGGCGAGCGGGGATCCTGCGACCAGGTCCTGGCCGGGGCGGACGTGTTCATCGGGCTCTCCGCCCCCGGCGCGGTGAGCGTGGACGGCATCAAGTCCATGGCCGGCGATGCCATCGTGTTCGCCATGGCCAACCCGGTACCGGAGGTCGCCCCCGAGGAGGTTCACGACCTGGCCGCCGTGGTAGCCACCGGGCGCTCCGACTACCCCAACCAGATCAACAACGTGCTCGCCTTCCCAGGCGTGTTTCGGGGCGCCCTGGACGTGCGCGCCGCCGCCATCACGGAGGAGATGAAGATCGCCGCCGCTCACGCCATCGCGTCGGTGGTGAAGCCGGAGGAGCTCGGCCCCGAGTACATCGTGCCCAGCGTCTTCAACCGGGAGGTGGTACCGGCGGTGGCGGCGGCGGTGGCCCAGGCAGCCGAGGAAGCCGGCGTAGCCCGCCGGCACCGCGACCGCGAGCCGGCCGCCATCGAGTAGCAAGCTTCGGCTCAGTAGAGGACGAGCCGGTCGCGGTGGACGGCCTCCACGCCCGGCGGCCTGCCGGCCAGCTCCTCCGCTGAGGCGGCGGCGATCCCCTTGGCGAAGGGGCGCCCGTCGGGACCGACAAGCTCGACGGCCTCGCCGGGAGCGAACCGGCCCTCGGTCACGACCACGCCTACGGCCAGGAGGCTCGCTCCCTCCTCCACGATCGCCCGACGCGCCCCCGCGTCCACGTGCAGGCGTCCGGAGACAGGCTTTCCGTAGCGAAGCCACAGCTTGAAGGCGGAGGGGGCCCGCTCTCCGGGGGAGAAGCGCGTCCCCCTGGGCTCGCCGGCCACGATCGGGCCCAGCACCTGGCGCCCGGCCCCGCCGGCGATGACCGTGGGGATCCCGGCCTGGGCGGCCAGCTCGGCGGCCAGGACCTTGCTCCGCATGCCGCCCCTCCCCAGGGGAGAGGCCTGGCCGAGAAGGGCCCGGTGGATAGCGGTGCCCTGGTGGATGAGCTCGGCTCCCGGCGTTCCCGGCGCCCTCGTGTAGACGCCGTCGACCTCGGTCAACAGGACGAGGAGCTTGGCCCGGGTGAGGAGCGCCACCTGGGCAGCCAGGGCGTCGTTGTCCCCGAACGTGATCTCGTCGGTGGCGGTGGCGTCGTTCTCGTTGATGATAGGGACGGCTCCCAGGGCGAACAGGGCGGCGAGGGCGTTGCGGGCGTTGAGGTAGGCGGCGCGATCGGCGATGTCGGCCGGGGTGAGGAGGACCTGGGCAGCGGGGATCCCCTGCCGGCCCAGGGCCTCGTCCCAGGCCGCCTGCAGGCGAGCCTGACCCAGAGCCGACGCCGCCTGGAGCTTGGGCAGGCTGCGGGGCCTGCGGTCGAGCCCGAGACGGGGAAGCCCGAGGGCGATCGCGCCCGAGGAGACGACGCACACGGGGGTGCCCGCCCGCACCAGCCGGGCGATCTCCTCGGCCCGCGCCCGCAGGAGGGAGCGCCGCACCCGGCCGCCGGCCGCGGCCACGAGCGAGGAGCCGAGCTTCACCACGACCGGGCGTCTCACCTCAGCTGCAAGCGACCGAGGAGCTCGTCTCTACCGTCGCTGCGTGCCGTCTCCCACCACCCTGTACTGGCGAAGCCAGAGGTCGCGGTACGTGACGGGGCCCCGGGGGCCAGGCGTCCAGTCGACGTTGATGCCCGTCTCGGGGGCTCCCGTGAGCTCGTACCCGTCGGCGAAGCGGGTGGTGGCGTTCCAGAAAGCCGCCGTGCCCCTGTAGCCGTCGAGGAACCGGCGAGCTGCCTCGGCGTCCTCGGTGACGATGCTCGCCGCCAGGCCCGAGGTCTCCTCGTTGGCGATGCGGAGCGCCTCCTCCAGCGACTCCACCGGGGCCACGGTCACGGTGGCTACCCGGCGCGGGTCTTGAGCCCACTCGTAGCCGAGCGGCCGGTCGAGGGGAAGCGCCCCTTCCACGGAACCCCGAGCCTCCACCCCCAGGCGCCCAAAGAGCGCCAGAAGCTCGGGCACGAGCCGGCTCGCCCGCCGATCGACCAGGCACAGGTTCAGGCGGTTGCAGACTCCCAGCCGGTCGAGCCCTGCCTCGGCCACGGCCAGGGCCGTGTCTCGCGCGGCAGCCCCGTGGATGTAGAGGACGCCGCCCCCCTCCGCGTGAGCGAGCGCCCGTACCCCGTGCGCGGCGGCCAGGCGCGCCAGCTCCGCCGTCGTGGGTCCGCTTCCCCGCAGGATGACGAGGGGAACGAGGCGGGGGAGGGAGCAGAGGATGCGGGCTCCCTCCCGGTCGGGAGACCGAACCAGGCCCACTGCTCCCACAGGGAGCCCTGCCCGCTCGAGTGCAGGCCGCAGGACCCCGTCCACGAGCTCGGTCACGGTACGAAGCGCCGCTCCCCCGGTCCTGAGGACGCAGCCGTTGAGGCTCTTCAGAAGCTGGCCCGCCACGTCCAGGGCCACCGTGGGCCGGGCCTCGAAGTTGGCCCCCACCACCCCGATGGGGATCCGTCGCTCGCTGACGCGGAGGCCGTTGGGGAGGGTCCAGGAGGCGACCTCGCGGGCGATGGGCTCTGCCTCCGCCATGGCCTGGGCCTGCTCGGCCATGGCCTCCAGCCGGCGCTGGTCGAGGCGAAGCCGGTCGAGCGTCCCCCGGTCCAAGCGACCGCGGCCCGCTTCCACGTCGGCGTCGTTGGCCGAGAGCAGAGCTGACCTCCGCTCCCGGACGAGGGCCGCTGCCGTCCGCAGGGCCTCGGCCACGGCTGCGTCGGAGAGCGAGGAGAGAGCCTGGGCGGCCCCCCGCGCCTCGTGCTCGATGGCCTCGCGCAACGTCGTCATTGTCCGTATACTGGCACGTGGACGCGGGCACCACGTCCCGCTCCGCATCGAGAGAGGCTGAGGGACCGGCCCTGTGACGCCTCGGCAACCTGCCGCCCGCGGCAAGGTGCCAAGCCCGGATGGATGTGAAGCGAGACGAAGGAGGACATGGATGCCCGCCACCGCCCTACGTTGTCGCATCTGCGAGACCGATCACGGCCTGGAGCCGGTCGGCGTCTGCTCGCGCTGCTTCGGCCCGCTCGACCCGGTCTACGACTGGGAGGCGCTCCGGGGCAGGGTGACCAGGGAGTCGATCGCCCAAGGCCCCCCCTCGATCTGGCGCTACGCCCCGCTTCTCCCCGTAGAGGCCCCCGACGAGCAGCGGCTGGCGCCCGGCCTCACGCCGCTCCAGCCGGCGCCCCGGCTGGCGGCGGCGCTGGGCCTTCGGGAGGTCCACCTCAAGCTCGACACCGCTAACCCCACCCACTCCTTCAAGGACCGGGTGGTGGCGGTGGCGGCGGCCAAGGCCAAGGAGGCAGGCATGACCACCTTGGCCTGCTCCTCCACCGGCAACCTGGCCAACGCCGTCGCCGCCCGCGCCGCTGCCGAGGGACTGGAGGCAGCCGTCTTCTGCCCCGCCGACCTGGAGCCCGAGAAGCTCCTCGCCACCTCGGTGTACGGCGCCACCGTCTATGCCGTACGGGGCACCTACGACCACTGCAGCCGGCTCACCGTGGAGCTCTCCTTCGAGCTCCCCTGGGCCTTCGTCAACGTGGGCCTCCGCGCGTACTACGCCGAGGGGTCGAAGACCCTGGCCTTCGAGATCGCCGAGCAGCTGGGCTGGGAGCTCCCCGACGCCGTGGTCTGCCCCATCGCCTCCGGAGCCCTCTTCTCCAAGCTCCAGCAGGGATTTCTGCAGCTCGCCCAGCTTGGGCTGGTGGAGGGGCCGCTGCCGCGCCTCTTCGGAGGCCAGGCGGAGGGGTGCGCCCCGGTAGCGACCGCCTTCGCCGCCGGGGAGGCGGTGAAGCCGGTGCGACCCGACACCGTGGCCCGCTCCCTGGCCATCGGAAGCCCCGCCGACGGGGACCTGGCCGTGGCCACCGCCCGCGACTCGGGGGGCGCGATCTACGCCATCCCCGAGGAGGCCGTGGGCGAGAACATGCGCCTCTTGGCGGAGACGACCGGCGTCTTCGGGGAGACGGCTGCCGGCGTCACCCTGGGGGCGCTGCGGGAGGCGGTGGCGCGCGGCCTGGTGGGCGAGGAGGAGCGGGTGGTGCTCCTCGTCACCGGCGACGGGCTCAAGACCCCGGAGCCGGTGGCCGAGAGCCTACGCCCGGTCGAGATCGAGCCAGACGCGGACGCCCTCCTGGAGCGGTTGGCGGCCTGAGGGACGAGCAAGGCTTCTCTTTTTGAAGTCACTTTACTTTTTGTAGCTCTTCCGCTAGCGTTCGTCCTCCCAAGGAGGAGGAAGCGCGATGAGGGATAGGACGAAGGCCCCCGGCCTGCCGCCGGAGCCCACCTGGGAGCTCGTGCTCAAGCGAAACTCGGTGGAGCGGCTCAAGCAGGAGAAGAGCCCGCTCGGCATCGTGGAGGAGCTGCCTGCGCTCGTGGCCGCAGGCTACGAGCAGGTGCCGGAGGAGGACATCGTCCGGCTCAAGTGGTGGGGGCTCTACCACGACAAGCCCAAGGTGGGCACCTTCATGCTCCGCATCAAGCTGCCGGGAGGCCGCCTCTCCCCGGCCGGGCTGCGGGCGATCGGGGACATCTCGATCCGCTTCGGCCGCGGCGACGGGGAGCTGACCACCCGCCAGAACGTCCAGCTCCACTGGATCGAGCTCGCCTCCTTGCCGGAGGTGCTCGAGCGCCTCCAGGCCGCCGGGCTCACCTCGGTGGGCGCCTGCGGCGACACCGTGCGCAACATCACCGGCTGCCCGCTGGCAGGGCTGACCGCCGACGAGCTCTTCGACGCCTCCCCGGTGGTGGAGGAGGCGGCCCGCTTCTTCTACGGCCACCCCGTGTACTCCGACCTCCCCCGTAAGCACAAGATCACCATCGCCGCCTGCGCCGATCGCTGCTCGGCTCCCGAGATCAACTGCATCGCCCTGGTCGGCGTCGTCCACGAAGCACAGGAGGGCTTCGCCGTCCTGGTGGGCGGGGGGCTCTCCTCGGTACCCCGACTGGGTCGGGAGCTGGGCGCCTTCGTCCCCAAGGAGGAGGCGGTGGAGGTGCTGCGGACGATCCTCGACGCTTGGCGGGAGGATCTCCGCTACCGCCTCTCCCGCGTCAAGGCGCGACTCAAGTTCATGGTCGACGACTACGGCCCGGAGGGGATTCGAGCCGAGGTGGAGCGCCGACTCGGTCGCCGGTTGCAGGACTTCCGGCTTCCTCCCCTGGAGCGCCAGCCGAGCGACCACATGGGTATTCGGCCCCAGCGCCGGCCCGGCCTCGTCTCCATCGGCGTCCCCGTTCACCTGGGCCTCCTCTCCGGCGCCCAGATGGTGGCCGTGGCGGAGCTGGCAGAGCGCCTAGGAGGGGACGTTCGTATCACCCGCCAGCAGAACTTCGTGCTCACCGGGGTCCCTGAGGAGCGGGCGGAGGAGGCAGCGGCAGAGCTCGCCTCCATCGGCTTTCCCCTCGACGTGAACCCGGTGCGGGCGACCTCGCTCGCCTGCACCGGCGAGCCCCACTGCAACTTCTCGGTGACCGAGACGAAGAGCCGCCTGGGCGAGCTGATCGAGCGCCTCGAGCAGCGCTTCGGCCACGACGTCGCCGGCCTGCGGCTGCACTTGGACGGGTGCCCCCACGCCTGCGCCCAGCACTGGGTGGGGGACATCGGCTTCCAGGGGACGACCGTGCGCGACGAGGAGGGGCGGCGGAGGCAGGCTTACGACGTCTTCCTGCGCGGCGCCCTGGGGCCCCGGGCCGCCATCGGCCGGCCCCTCTTCCGCCGCGTCCCCAGCGAGGAGCTGGACGGGGTCGTGATCGGCCTCGTGTCCGGGTGGCTGGCCCGCCGCCGGCCGGGCGAGGCCTTCCGCGACTTCTGCGATCGCCTGAGCGACGAGGAGCTGGGGACGCTGGCGGGCAGGGAGCCCGCCCGAGGACGGGAGGAGCGGGCAGAGGCGGTGGCGGCGTGAGCACGTACGAGCTCTTGGACGAGCTGGAGGCAGGCGAGCTCTCCGTCGCCTTCGAGGGCGAGGAGCCGCAAGCCCTCCTCTCCTGGGCGATCGAGCGCTTCTCTCCCCGCATCGCCATCTCCACCGCCTTCCAGGTGGACGGCGTGGCCCTCATCGACATGGCCTACGAGATCGACCCCGAGATCCGCGTTTTCTCCGTCGACACCGGTCGCCTGCCCGAGGAGACCTACGCCCTCATCGAGGAGCTCCGCCGCCGCTACCCCCGCCTCAACTTGGAGCTCCTGTCGCCCCGAGCCGAGGAGGTATCCCGGATGGTGGCCCGCCACGGGCCCAACCTCTTCTACCGCTCCGTGGAGGAGCGTCTCCTCTGCTGCCGGGTGCGCAAGGTGCTCCCTCTCACCCGCTACCTCGCCAACCTCGATGCCTGGATCACCGGCCTTCGCCGCGACCAGTGGGCCTCCCGCTCGGACATCCGCAAGGTCGAGATCGACCACGACCACGGGGCCATCGTCAAGCTCAACCCGCTGGCCGAGTGGACCGAGGAGGAGGTGTGGGAGTACGCCCGGGCCCGCGACCTTCCCCTCCACCCCCTGTACGAGCGCGGCTACACCTCGATCGGCTGCGCTCCCTGCACGCGCCCGGTTGCTCCCGGCGAGCCCGCTCGAGCCGGGCGCTGGTGGTGGGAGACGAACGCCCCCAAGGAGTGCGGGATCCACTGCGCCATCGAGACAGGGGGGATGGAGCACGAGCTCCGGGCGATCGTGGGGGAGGAGGATGGTGGCTGAGCGAGTCCTACTCGCCGAGGACGAGCGCGAGGTGGCCCTGGGGGAGGCGCAGAGCGTCCTCGCCCTGACCTCCGACCCCGAGCGGCGGGCCCAGCTGGCCGAGCTCGTGGCCGCCATCGAGGAGGGCGCCCTGGGCGAGGAGGAGCAGGAGCGCCTCCAATCCCTCGTCGAGCTCGGCCTCCAGACCGGGCGCATCCGGGCGCTGTACGGCCCCGGCGGCGAGCAGGCAGCTCTGGCGCTCTACCGACGGCTGCCCCGAGGGAGCGAGCTGGTCGAGAGCGCTCGGGCAGTGAGCGAGGCTCTGGCAGCGCTTCGTGGTCGCCCGCTGGAGTCGGTGTCGATCCAGGCGGTGGGCCCGGGGGCGTTCGCGCTCTCCCTAGCCGCCGGAGGGAGCGAGGTGGCAGTGCGTCTCGACCGTCAAGGCGCCCGCCTCGCCAGCGTCGGCATCTGAGGGACAGGGCCCCTGAGCATGATCAAGCTTCATTGTGCAAAGTCACTTTATTTTGTGTAGTAATGAAGTCGATGAAGACCGGCGCCGCCTTCCACCCCGCCGATACGCCCCAGGAGGTGGTCGCCCGGGTGGCTGCCTGGGTCGCGGAGGGCCGCCCTGCCCCCACCTCCGAGAGCGATCCCCTCGCCATCGGCAAGCTGCGCCTGGTGGGGGTCTACGACGACCGCCAGCCCGGGTTCTTCATGCTGCGCACCCGGGTTCCCGGCGGCCGCCTGACGGCCGCCCAAGCAGAAGCGGTGGCGGAGGTGGCAAGCCGCTACTCCCTGCGGCCCGAGGGAGAGGAAGGCCCGGAGCGCTTCGTCGAGATCACCACCCGCCAGGACCTCCAGCTCCACTGGATTCGCTTCCAGAGCCTGCCCCAGATCTGGGAGCGGTACGCCTCGGTAGGGCTGACCACGCTGCAGGCCTGCGGAGACACCCTGCGCAACGTCACCTCCTGCCCCTTGGCCGGGATCAGCCCCCACGAGATCGTGGATCCTCGCCCGGCGGTGGACGCGCTCACCCGCCTCGCTCTGGCCGAGCCCGAGCTGGCGGCGGCCCTCCCTCGCAAGTTCAAGGTGGCGGTGACCGGCTGCCCCTCGGACTGCGTGCTCGCCCGCCTCAACGACCTCGCCTTCACCCCGGCCTCCCGCGACGGCACTCTCGGCTTCAACGTCCACGCCGGGGGAGGGCTCAGCGACTACCCCCGCCTGGCGTCGCCGCTCGACCTGTTCGTGGAGCCCGGCCGGGTCGGGGAGGTCGTCCGCGCCGTCCTCCTCCTCTACCGCGACCTGGGGGACTTCGAGCACAAGGCCGTGAACCGGTTCCGGCGGCTGGTGGCCGAGCTCGGCACTGCCCGCGTGGCCGCCGAGGTGCGGGCCCGACTCCCCTTCCAGCCGCCCCCTGCGGGGTCCGATCTCTCCACCTGGGCGGCTGAAGACCACCTCGGTATCCAGCCGGAGCGACAGCCAGGACGAGCGAGCGTGGGCTTGTGCGTTCCCGTGGGCCGGCTGTCCGCCGAAGAGCTGGGGGAGCTCGCCCGCCTGGCCAGGACCTACGGCCAGGGGGAGCTACGGCTCACCCAGGGGCAGAACGCGATCGTGGTGGGGGTGGCCGAGGAGCGGCTGCCGGACCTCCTGGCCGAGGGCCTGCTCGAGCGCCTGCGTCCCCATCCCGACCCGTTGGAGCGGGCCGTGGTCGCCTGCACCAGCGCGCCCTTCTGCAAGTTCGGGATCCTCGACGTCAAGACCCGCGCCGCCCAGCTCATCGGCCACCTGCGACGGGAGCTGAGCCCCGCTGAGACGGCGGCCCTGCGCGGCCTGCGCATCCACCTCTCCGGCTGCAAGGCCTCCTGCGCCCAGACCCACGCCGGCCACGTGGGCCTGCGGGGAGCGGTAGCCAAGGATGAGGGGGGCCAGTACGAGGCCTTCGACATCGCCCTGGGCGGCGCTCCTGCCTTTCGTCTAGCCCGCTGGGTAGAGAGCGAGCTGCCGGTGGAGGAGGCCTTCGCCACCGTGGCCGGCCTCCTGCGCTCCGCCGCCGCTGCCGACGACCCCTTCCAGGCCTTGTCCGAGGGAGCGCTCGCGTGACGGCCGTCGCTGCCCAGGCCCTCTGCCCCCCGGGCGATCCCTCCCGGGACGTCCGCGACGACCTCGCCGCCCAGGCGGGAGTCGTCGAGCCGGTGGACAAGATCTGGTTCCACAAGACGGCAGCCGCCGTGATCGACGCCGACCGCTGCGTCGGCTGCGCCGGCTGCGTCGCCGCCTGCCCGTCGGGCTCCATCGGCATCGCCGAGGACGGCCGCCCCACCCTCGTTCGCATGTGCACCGGGTGCTCGCGCTGCTGGGACTTCTGTCCCCTGGGAGGCTTTCGCCCCGAGCGCCTGGCCCGGCTGGCGGCAAGGGGGAACGGGCAGGGGAGCGGCGAGGAGCTGGGCCCGGTTCGGGCCGCCTTCTACGCCCGCGCCAAGGAGCCCGTCCCCGAGGCCCAGGACGGAGGAGTGGTGACCGCCCTCCTCAGCCGCTTGCTCGAGATCGGCAGGATCGACGGCGCCGTCGTGTCGCGCCGCCGCACCGCCTTCCTGGGCGAGAGCGTGCTGGCCACGACCCCCGCCCAGGTGGCCGAGTCGGCGGGAAGCGTGTACGACCAGAGCTTCCCCCTCGCCCTCCTGGCCAAGCCCCTGCCCCAGGGAGCGGCCTCCATCGCCTTCGTGGGGACGCCCTGCCAGGTGAGCGTCCTCGAGGCCCTCAAGCGCTTCCCCTGGCCCTACCAACGGTCCGCCATCGGGTCGGTGACGCTCACGGTGGCCCTCTTCTGCACCCGCTCCTTCCGCCCCGATCGGTTGCGGGACGAGCTGTGGCGACGCGGGATTGACCCCCGCCGGGTGCGCCGGCTCGACATCCGCGATGGCCGCCTCTCCGTCCTGCTCGCCGACGGGAGCCGGGCGGACGTAGGCCAGGCTCGGGAGCTGGCCGACGCGGGACTCCCCGGCTGCGACGAATGCGCCGACTTCAGCGGCCATCTGGCCGACCTGGCGGTGGGAAACTGCGGCAGTCCTCCCGGCTACACGACCGTCATCGTGCGCACGGAGGCGGGCGAGGAGGCCTGGCAGCTGGCCCGCGACGCTCTCGAGTGGCAGCCCTTGGCCGACCTCGGGCCGGTGGCCCGGGAGGAGCGCCGCAACCGGCGGCGGGCCCTCCGCCGTCTGCGGCGCGCGTACGCTCCCGAGGGAGCCCTCTGGGTCTCCTACTCCGAGCACCTGCGCGCTTACTCGGGCAGCGACCGGGGGCCCGTCGCCCCGCCCCTCCACCGCAGCCACCACTACCAGATCTCGTGCTGAGGGAGAGCGTGGCCGACAAGCGCTACTACATGGCCTGCCTCGACCTGGAAGGCCGTGCCTGCTTGGTGGTGGGAGGCGGCAGGGTGGCCCTGGAGAAGGCGCGGGGCCTGCTCGAGTGCGGCGCGTCGGTGACCGTGGTCGCCCCCGAGATCTGCCCGGAGCTCGCACGCCTTCCCGTCCAGACCCGCCTCCGGCCGTACCGCCCAGGAGACCTCGAGGGCGTCTTCCTGGTCGTCGCTGCCACCTCCAGGACCGAGGTGAACCGTCGCGTGTTCGCGGACGCGGAGGCCCGCCGCGTCTTCTGCAACGTCGTCGACGTCCCCGAGCTCTGCAGCTTCATCCTCCCCGCCGTCCACCGCCAAGGACCGATCGCGGTGGCCGTCTCTACCGGGGGGGCTTCCCCCGCGCTCGCCCAGCGCCTGCGCGACGACATCGCCCTTCTCGTGCGCCCCGAGCACGCCGCCCTCGCCCGCCGCCTCCACGACCTGCGCCCCTGGGCCAAGGCCTGTCTTCCCAGCTACGAGGCCAGGCGCGACTTCTTCCGCTCCCTCGTCGAGGAGGCGCTCCCGTGACGGTGTTCCTGGTGGGAGCGGGGCCCGGCGACCCCGGCCTGATCACCGTGCGCGGCCTCGAGCTCGTGCGGAGCTGTGACGTCCTCGTCTACGACCGACTGGTGGCCTCCGAGCTCGTGGCCGAGGCCCCCGCCGAGGCCCTCCGCATCCCCCGGGAGGGACGAGCCCAGGAGGAGGTGAGCGCCCTCCTCGTCCGCCTCGGGCGCCAGGGCCTGGCGGTGGTGCGCCTCAAGGGAGGCGACCCCCTCCTCTTCGGGCGGGGCGGCGAGGAGGCGCTGGCTCTGGCCAGAGCAGGCGTCCCCTTCGAGATTGTCCCCGGGGTGTCGTCGCTTTGCGCCGTTCCCGCCGCCTGCGGCATTCCCCTCACCCACCGAGGGCTCTCCTCCCAGGTCACGGTCGTCTCCGGGCACGACCCGAGGGCGCTCGACTACGCTGCCCTGGCGGCCGCTCCCGGCACCCTGGTCGTGCTCATGGGCCTCGCTCACCTCGCCACCATCGCCGGCGGCTTGGTGGAGCACGGTCGCGACCCGGCCACGCCGGCGGCGGTGATCGCCTCCGGCACCCTCCCCGAGCAGCGCTCGGTGGTCGCCCCTCTGGCCGCGATCGCCCAGGCAGCGAGCGGGCTCGAGCCGCCCGCCCTGGTCGTGGTGGGGGAGGTGGTGGCCCTGGCCTCAGCGCTCTTCCCTGCCGTTGACGCGCTGGCCGCGCCCGTCTAAGCTTCTGTCTGCGATGCGGACGCTCTGCCCCTCCTCCCTCCGCGCCATCCGCATCATCATCCCCCGCTAAGGGGGATCGGGTTCCACACGCGCTCGCGCGCTCTCAGCCCTCGTAACGCCAGGAGGCCTACGCCCCGCGGCGGGCAGTAGGCGAAGAGCACGAGAAGAAAGGAGCCCGAATGACCCCGACTACGACCGCCGTCGACAGCGACCCCGCCCCTCGCTCGGTGCACGCTCCCAGCCGAGCCGACGTGCACGAGGCCTGGCGGCGCATCGTCCGCTACCTGGGACCAAGCCCTCTCGTTCCCAGCCCTGCGCTCGCCGAGAGCGCCCTCCTCAAGCTGGAGACGCTCCAGCCGACCGGCTCCTTCAAGGTGCGGGGGGCGCTCTCTGCCTTGAGCCTCCTTCCCCCCGGCTCCCCCGTCGTCTGCGCGTCGGCCGGAAACCACGGCCTCGGCGTCGCCCACGCGGCCTCCCTCCTCCGCCTGCAAGCCTGCGTCGTCTGCCCCAGACACGCCTCCCCGGCCAAGGTGGAGGCGCTGCGGCGACTGCAGGCGCGCCTCGTCCTGCGGGGAGAGACCTACGACGAGGCCGAGGCGTACGCCCTCGCGATGGCCGCCCGGGAAGGAGCGCGCTACGTGTCGCCCTACAACGACACCCACGTCATCGCCGGTCAGGGAACCCTCGGGCTCGAGCTCGTCCGACAAGTGCGGCCGCCGTTCACCGTCCTCTGCCCGATCGGAGGGGGAGGGCTTGCCGCCGGCGTCGCCCTGGCCGTCTCGGCCGTACCGGGGGTCCGGGTCGTGGGCGTCGAGGGCGAGGCCTCGCCGGCCATGCGGGCCTCCCTCGACGCCGGGCGCATCGTCTCCGTCCCAGTCCGGCCCACCCTGGCCGACGGCCTGGGCGGAAACCTCGAGCCGGGGAGCGTCACCTTCGCGCTCTGCCGGCGCTACCTCGCCGACGTGGTGGTCGTCGCCGAGGAGGAGATCGAGGAGGCCGTCCGCTTCCTCGTCCGCGCCCACGGGCTGGTGGCGGAGGGAGCGGGGGCAGCGGCGGTGGCGGCGCTCCTCTCCGGCCGCGTGCGCCCCCAGGAAAGGACGGTCGCTCTCGTCACCGGCCGGAACATCGACCCCCAGACCCTGGCGAGGCTGTTGTGACTACCGACCACGCCCGCGCCCTCGGCTGGTAGGCTGGGGATCGTGCGCCCGGCGTCCCGCTGAACGGGTCTTCCCAGCGGCTCTGCCGCTCGGCCAGCCTGCCTCGAGACCGTGGAGGACACTAGCCCATGATCGAGCTTCGCCGCGTCGGCCTCCTACCCCCCTACGCCTTCGCCGAGGTCGATCGCCTCAAGCTGGAGCTGCGGCGGGCCGGGGAAGACATCGTCGACCTCGGCTTCGGCAATCCCGACATCGCCTCCCCTGCCGTGGCCGTGGAGAAGCTGGCCGAAGCCGCCCGCGACCGGCGCAACCATCGGTACTCCGCCAGCCGCGGCCTCCCCAACTTGCGACGGGCGATCTGCGAGCTGTACCGCCGCCGCTTCGGCGTGGAGCTCGACCCGGAGACAGAGGCGGTGGCCACGATCGGGGCCAAGGAAGGCCTCTCCCACCTCCTGTGGGTGCTGGTCCAGCCGGGCGATGCCGCCCTCGTCCCCGACCCCAGCTATCCCATCCACCGCTTCGCCCCCCTCCTCGCCGGCGCCGCGGTAGCCGACTTCCAGCTCGACGGCGACCTCCTCGGCTCGCTGGACGAGGCGTGGCGGCGCTCGCGCCCCCGGCCCCGCGTCCTCATCGTCTCCTTCCCCCACAACCCCACCACCAGGGTCGCCTCTCCCGACCTCATGCAGGGCCTCGTCGACTTCGCCCGGGAGCGCGACCTCGTGGTCGTCCACGACTTCGCCTACGCCGACATCGCCTTCGACGGTCACGAGCCCCCCTCGCTCCTCCAGGCCCAGGGAGCGAAGGAGGTGGGGGTCGAGCTCTACTCCCTCACCAAGGGCTTCTCCATGGCCGGATGGAGGGTGGGCTTCGCCCTCGGCAACGCCCGCATCCTGGCGGCTCTGGCCCGCCTCAAGTCCTACCTCGACTACGGCACCTTCCAGCCCATCCAGATCGCCGCCATCGTGGCCTTGACCGAGGCGTCCGACTACCCCGGCCGAGTTCGCGATGTCTACCGCGCTCGCCGCGATGCCCTCTGTCGCGGGCTCGCCCGGGCCGGATGGCCCGTGGAGCCGCCGCAGGGAACGATGTTCGTGTGGGCCCCCATCCCTGAGCCCTACCGCCGCCACGGATCCCAGGCCTTCGCCCGCCGGCTGTTGGAAGAAGCGCGGGTCTGCGTCAGCCCCGGCGCCGGCTTCGGCCCCGCGGGAGAGGGCTACGTCCGCTTCGCCTTGGTGGAGAACGAGCACCGCCTCCGCCAGGCGGCGAGAGGCATCCGGGCTGCCCTCCCCGAGCTCCGGCGGGCCTCGGCTGCGTAGTCTTCACCGCCATGAAGATCGTCCTCCTTCCCGGCGACTGCATCGGCCCCGAGGTGGCGGAGTCGGCCCGTCGGGTGCTGGCCGACCTCGTCCCCGACCTGGAGGTGGAGGAGCACCTCTTCGGAGCCGCTGCCATCCGGGCTCTCGGCGATCCTTTGCCCGAGGAGACCTTGGCCGCGTGCAAGGCGGCAGACGCCGTCCTCAAGGGCCCGATCGGCGACCCCGAGCTCGACGCCGCCGACGTCAGGCCCGAGCAGGGCCTCCTCCGCCTGCGCGCGGAGCTGGGCGTCTACGCCAACCTCCGGCCGGCGCGGCAGGGAACGGTCGACCTCCTCATCGTCCGCGAGCTCATCGGGGGCCTCTACTTCGGGCCCCGCGGCGTCCGCCCCGACGGCACCGTGTTCGACACCTGCGAGTACCACCCCCGCCAGGTGGAGCGGGTCGCTCGTCGCGCCTTCGCCCTCGCCCGGGAGCGGCGGCGGAAGCTCACCTCGGTGGACAAGGCCAACGTCTTGGAGACCTCGCGGATGTGGCGGCGGGTCGTGGGGGAGCTCGCCTCCGACTACCCCGAGGTGGAGACGGAGAACATGCTCGTCGACAACGCGGCCATGCAGCTCGCCGCCTCGCCGGAGCGGTTCGACGTCATCGTCACCGAGAACATGTTCGGCGACATCCTCTCCGACCTGGCGGCGGCCGTCACCGGCGGCCTGGGGCTGGCTCCTTCGGCCTCGCTGGGGGACGAAGGGCCCGGCCTGTTCGAGCCTGTCCACGGGTCAGCCCCCGACATCGCCGGCAAGGGGATCGCCAACCCGGCTGCGATGCTCCGCTCCGCGGCGCTCATGCTCCGGTACGGGCTCGGTCGGGAGAGGGAGGCGAGCGCCCTGGAGGCGGCGATCGACCGCGCGATCGTGGAACGTCCCACTCCCGACCTGGGAGGAAAGGCGACCACCGCCGAGCTCACGGAGGCTGTCCGAAGGGGTTTGACGGAAGCGACGGTTGGCCCTACTCTTTAGTGACGATGGCGCGCACGCCCGCGAAGAGCGATCGCTACTACTTCTTCCTCTTCGTGCGCGCGTTTGCGCGCTAGCCGGCGCCCCCTGTCCGCGCCCGCCGGCTAGCTCTTCCAAGCGGAACGTCTCCCCCCACCGGAGGTACTCGCTGTGCGACCCAAGCTCCCTGTGACCTCTCCCACCTTGTCTCGCCCGTCGAGACGGGACCGACGGCGCTCATGACCGTCGTCGCCTATCCAGGTCGGGACGGCGCCCACAGCGCTGCCGCCTGCGAGCGGTTGTTCCCTCGGGGGGCAGAGCTTCGCCCCCTGGGCAGCTTCACGGCGGTGGCCGAGGCCACCGTCGCCGGAGCCGCTGACTTCGGAGTTCTGCCCATCGAGAGCTCCCTCCACGGGCCGGTGGCAGAGACCCACGACCTGTTGCACGAGCTTCCCCTCTCCATCGTCTCGGAGACGGCGCTCCGCATCCGCCACTGCCTGGTGGGTCTCGAGGCCCTTCCCCTGGAGCAGATCCGCCTCGTTCGCTCCCACCCCGTGGCCCTCGACCAGTGCCGGGGGCTCCTAGCCGCCATGCCTTGGGCCACCGCCGTCGCCTGCTCCTCCACGGCTGAGGCAGCCCGGGAGGTGGCCGAGGCGGGCGACCCCAGCCAAGCGGCCATCGCCAGCGAGCGGGCGGCGCGGCTCTTCGGGCTGGCCATCCTGGCCGGCGACGTGGGAGACCGTCGGGACGCCTACACCCGGTTCGTGGCCGTATCCACCTACACCCGACTCGACCGGGACGGAAGCGCCGAGTGGCGTACCGCGTTCACGTTCGTCACCGACCACTCGCCGGGCGCCCTCCACCGGGCGATCGAGCCCTTCGCCCGCCACGACATCGACCTCGTCCAGCTCGTCTCCCGACCCATCCCCCAGTCGCGCTGGCGGTACCGGTTCGACGCCGTGCTCGCCGGCCATCCCTTGGACGAGGTCGTCCGGGGCGCCTTGGCCGAGGTCCGCACCCGCACCCGACACCTTCGGGTGTTCGGCTCGTACCCTGCAGCACAGGAAGGAGGAGAGGAGTGACCAGCGACAACCGTGACCCGCTCTTGAGGCAGCTGCGAGAGCAGATCTCCGACAACGACCGAGCCATCGTCGAGCTCATCAACAAGCGCCTCAAGCTGGTGGCCCAGATCAAGCGCTACAAGGCCTCGCGGGGGATGGAGTTCGTCGATCCCGATCGAGAGGCGTGGATGCTGAGCTACCTGCAGCGGGCGAACCGGGGGCCCCTCTCCGCGGACGGCCTGGCGGAGCTCTTCCAGGAGATCCTCGACCTCACCAAGCGCGAGGTTGCCCGCGCCGAGGAGGTGGCCTCCGAGAAGGCCGTGGGCTGAGCCTAGGCCACCGCCTTCCTCGTGTCGATGGGAGCCGGGTGGGCGACCTCGAAGGCCGCGATCTCGTCCTCGTAGCGCAAGGTGAGCCCGATGTCGTCCAGGCCGTTGAGGAGCCGGTAGCGCTCCGAGGCCTCGAGGGCGAAGGGAACGACCCGCCCGTCGGGAGCGGCGACCGTCTGCGCCTCAAGGTCGACCGTGAGCTCGCCTCCGCCCTCCACCGCTCGCATGAGCGCCTTGACCTCCGGGGCCGGCAGCGTCACCGGAAGGAGGCCGTTCTTGAGCGCGTTGGAGCGGAAGATGTCGCCGAAGCTGGGGGCGATGACCACCCGGAAGCCGTAGTCCATGAGCGCCCAGACGGCGTGCTCGCGCGAGGACCCACAGCCGAAGTTGGCCCCGGCCAGGAGGATGGTGGCACCTTGGGCCTCCGGCTGTCGGAGCTCGAAGGCGGGGTCCTTCATCCAGTCGTAGAACAGCGCCTGGGCGAACCCGGTGCGGCTGATCGACTTGAGGAACTGCTTGGGCACGATCTGGTCGGTGTCCACGTCCGGCCGGTCGAGGACGGCAGCCCGGCCGGTGTGGCGAACGAACGGCTTCACAGCACCGGCTCCAGGTCGAGCTCCCGCACGTCCACGAACCGACCGGCGATGGCGGCGGCGGCGGCCATGGCCGGGCTCACGAGGTGGGTGCGACCTCCTGCCCCCTGCCTTCCCTCGAAGTTGCGGTTGGAGGTGGAGGCGCAGCGCTCCCCGGGCTGGAGCACGTCAGGGTTCATGCCCAGGCACATGGAGCAGCCCGCGTTGCGCCACTCGAAGCCGGCGGCGCGGAAGATCTCGTCCAGGCCCTCCTCCTCCGCCTGGCGCTTGACGGCAGCGGAGCCGGGGACGACGAGGGCCCGAACGCCGGGGGCGACCCGCTTGCCCCGCACGATCGAGGCCGCCACCCGCAGGTCCTCGATGCGGGAGTTCGTGCACGAGCCGATGAACACGCGGTCGACGCGGATGTCCCGGATCGGCGTTCCCGGCTCGAGCCCCATGTACTCGAGCGCCCGCTCGGCGGCAGCTCGCTCGTCGGGCTCGGCGAAGTCGGCGGGGTCGGGAACGACTCCGTCGATCGGCGCCACCATCCCGGGATTCGTGCCCCACGTCACCTGAGGCTTGAGGTCGGACACGTCGATCTCCACCACCCGGTCGTACGCGGCGTCGGGGTCGGACGGAAGGGCCCGCCAACGGTCGAGCGCCCGCTCCCACAGGGCTCCCTTGGGCGCGCCGGGCCGGCCCTCGATGTAGGCGAAGGTGGTGTCGTCGGGAGCGATCATGCCGGCACGAGCTCCGGCCTCGATGGACATGTTGCAGATGGTCATGCGGTTGGCCATGGACAGGTCGCGGATGACGTCGCCCGTGTACTCGATGACGTGGCCGACTCCCCCGGACACGCCTATTCGGCCGATGGCACCCAGGACGAGGTCCTTGGCAGTCACCCCGAGCGGAAGGTCGCCCCGGAAGTGGAGCTTCATCGTCTTGGGACGGCGCTGGGGCAGGCACTGGGTAGCCAGCACGTGCTCCACCTCCGAGGTGCCGATGCCGAAGGCGAGGGTCCCGAAGGCCCCGTGGGTGGACGTGTGGCTATCCCCGCAGACGATGGTCATGCCCGGCTGGGTCAGCCCCAGCTCGGGGCCGATGACGTGCACGATCCCCTCCCTCCCCGAGCCGCGGGCGAGCAGGGGGATGCCGAACTCCTCGCAGTTTCGGCGCAGGGCCTCGAGCTGGGCGCGGGCGAGGGGATCGGATACAGGGCCGTCGTCGGTGGGGACGTTGTGGTCCATGGTGGCCAGGGTGAGGTCGGGGCGGCGGACGCGCCGGCCGGCGAGGCGGAGGCCGTCGAAGGCTTGGGGGGAGGTCACCTCGTGCACCAGATGGAGGTCGATGTAGAGGAGGGCCGGCTCCCCCGGCGGCTCCGCCACCAGGTGGCTTTCCCAGATGCGATCGAACAAGGTCTTGCCCACGTCGCCTCCTTCCTGCCTATTGTGCCCGACGGCGAAGCTCAGCTTCCACGGCGTCGGGGTCGAGCCCGCGGGCGGCGAGGAGGACGTAGGAGTGGAACCACAGGTCGGCCACCTCCTCCACCAGGCGCTCGTCGCTCTCGGTCGCGGCCGCCAGCGCCGCCTCCAGCCCCTCCTCCGCCACCTTGCGGCCGCAGGCGGCCGCTCCCTGGTCGAGGAGGCGGGCGACGTACGAGCCCGCAGGGCGCTCCTTGGCCCTGTCGGCGACCTTGAGCCACAGCCAGGGAGCGAAGCACGACCGAGAGCCGGTGTGGCAGGCCGGCCCCGCCGGGCGCACCCGGAAGAGGAGGGCGTCTCCGTCGCAGTCCTCGCGAACCTCCTCCACGTACAACACGTTCCCAGAGGTGTCGCCTTTGCGCCAATACTGACCTCGGCTGCGGCTCCAGAACCAGGCCTCGCCGCTCTCTCGCGTCCTCCGCACAGCCTCGTCGTCGGCGTAGGCAAGCATGAGGACGCGCCCGTCGCCGGCGTCTTGGACGATCACCGGACGCAGCTGTCCCCGCGGGACATGTCCCAGGGTCTGTCCCTCGGTCACGTCCGAACCGGCCATCCCGCCTCCGCCAGCTCCCGCTTGAGCTCGCGCAGCCGCTCGGGGCGCTCATGCACGATCGAGGCCACGAGCGCAGCCTCTGCGCCCGCCGCGAACGCCTCCGCCAGGTGGCGCGCGCACCCAGCTCCCCCAGAGGCGATCACCGGCACCGCCACCGCCCCGGCGATGGCCCCGGTGAGCTCTAGGTCGTAGCCCTGGCGCGTGCCGTCGGCGTCGATCGAGGTGACGAGGAGCTCGCCGGCCCCGTACTCGACCGCCGTTCTCGCCCAGGCCACGGCCTCTATCCCCCGCGGCCTGCGGCCGGCGTGGGTGACGACCTCTCCCCCGCGGGCGTCGATGGCGCACACAACCGCCTGCGACCCGAAGGCGTCGGCCAAGCGCTGGAGCAACGTGGGGTCGTCGACGGCTGCCCGGTTCACCGCCACCTTGTCGGCCCCGGCGTGGAGGAGGGCAAGGCCGTCCTCCAGGCTATCCACGCCGCCGCCTACCGTGAAGGGGATGGAAAGCTCCTCGGCGGCCCTCCTCACCAGCTCGAGCGTGGGGCCCCGCCCCTCCAGGGTGGCGGCGATGTCGAGGAAGACGAGCTCGTCGGCGCCAAGCTCGGAGTAGCGCCAGGCAAGCTCCACGGGGTCGCCCACCTCGCGCAGGCTCTGGAAGCGGACGCCCTTCACGACCCGGCCTCCGGCCACGTCCAGGCAAGGGATCACGCGCTTCTTGACCATGCCATCACGTTGCGAAGGAGACGGACCCCGGCGCCTGCGCTCCGCTCGGGATGGAACTGGACGCCGCAGAGCGCCCCCTGCTCCACGCAGGCCACGACCGGCCCGTCGTGGTCGACCTCGGCCACCACCGCCTCCGGGTGGGATGGCGCGCAGGCGTAGGAGTGGGCGAAGTACACGTCGGCTCCGTCGAGCCCCCTCAGGATCCGGCTCTCCCGGAGGAGAGAGAGGGTGTTCCAGCCCATGTGCGGCACCCGGCGCGCCCGCAACCGCCGCACCGCTCCCGGCAAGAGACCGAGACCGCGTCCTCCCTCCTCGCTCTCCTCGAACAGAAGCTGCATCCCCACACAGATCCCGAGCACAGGCCGCCCCTCCTCCGCCCGCCGACGGAGGCTGTCGGCGATCCCGGTCTCCTCCAGGCCCGCCACCGCCGCCCGCAGGTGACCCACGCCTGCCACCACCGCCAGCGGCGCCTCCCAGGCGGCCACGGGATCGCGCGTCACCTGAGGCTGGATCCCTGCCCGCTCCAGCGCGGCGCACAGCGAGCGCACGTTCCCGGCGCCGTAGTCCAGGATCGCCGCCCTCACAGGCCCCCCTTGGTGGAGCGAACCCCCGTCCCCTCGAGCGCGCAAGCCCCCCGGAGCGCCCGCCCCAGAGCCTTGAAGGCCGCTTCCGCCAGGTGGTGGTCGTCCTTGCCCGCTCCCTCCACGTGTAGGGTGAGGCGCGCCTCCATCGCCAGCCGCTCCAGAGCGTGGGGAAGCAGCGACAGCGCCAGCCCGCCCACCCGCTCGCCGCGGAAGGCGAGGGCTACCTCGGCGTGAGGTCGGCGCGCCAGGTCGACGGCGGCGGTAGCTCGAGCGTCGTCCATGGGCACGGTAGCCGAGCCGTAGCGGGCCACGCCCTCCCTCTGCCCCAGGGCGCGGCCTAGCGCCTCTCCCAGCCCTGCCAGGACGTCCTCCACCGTGTGGTGCTCGTCCACGTCCAGATCGCCGCTCGCCACCACCTCCAGGTCGAGGCCCCCGTGGAAGGCAAGCTGCTGGAGCAGGTGGTCGAGGAAGCCGATGCCGGTCGTAACCCGACATCGACCCTTCCCCTCGAGCGCCAGCGACAGGCGGAGCGCCGTCTCCGCCGTGGTGCGGACGACCACGGCCGAGCGCACCGGACTGGGCGGGGACGAGGCCCCTAGAGCCCCCAGGAGGAGGTCGTTCTCGGCGGGAAGCCGGACCGTGATCCGGATCGCCTGGGGGTAGCGGCGCACCACCAGGCCCTGCTCCTCCAGGCGATCGGCCAGCGCCTCCCCGTCGGGGACGCGCACGTAGAGGAAGTTGCCGTAGCTCGGCGGGCAGTCGTACCCGGCAGCGAGGAGGGCAGCCCGCATGCGCTCCCGCTCGGCGGTCTCCCTCTCCACGTCCAGCCGCGGCCGGCGCAGGGCACCGGCCGCGATCCGGGCCGCCGGCGCCGCCACCGGGGCTGGGGCTCGCCGCCGGTCGAGCTCGGCCGCCACCTCGGCCGAGGCAACCGCGTAGCCCACCCTGAGGGCAGCCAGGCCGAACGCCTTGGACAAGGTGCGAATGGCAAGGAGGTTGGGGCTTTCGGCAATGAGCGGAACCACCGTGGCCCCGGCGTACTCGAAGTAGGCCTCGTCCACCGCCACCAGCGCTCGCGGAAACCGCCGGGCCAGGTCGGCCACCTGCTCGGGCGGCCGCAGCGCCCCGGTGGGGTTGGCAGGATTGCAGATCCAGATCACGTCCGCCGCTCGGCCCAACTCGACCACCTCTGCCCCCTCCAGGTGACTGGCGATCCGGTACAGGGGGTAGGTGGGGGTCTCCATTGCCGCCCGGCGGCCGGGAGCCAGGTAGGTGCGGGCCACGAGGTGGATGAGATCGTCGGCGCCCGCTCCCACTACCACCTGCTCAGGACCGACCCCGGCGTAGGCCGCGGCCGCCTCCCGCAGCTCCCGGTAGGTCCCTTCCGGGTACTCGTTGAGGGCGGCGAAGCTCTCGCCCAGGGGGACGGTCGGGACGCCGGGAAGGGGAGGCACGTTGGCGTCGAAGCGGAGGACGCAGGCGACCGGGAGGCCGCGCCGGCGGGCCACCTCCTCTGCCGTCTGCGCCCAGACGTAGGGGCGGAACCCCTCCGGGAGGGGGCGAGGGGAGAGCATCAGCGGCCCTCCCGAAACCGCGCCTCGACCGCCGCCGCGTGGAGAGGAAGCCCTTCCGCCTGGGCGAGAAGGGCCACCGTCTCCCTGACTCGGGCAAGACCCTCGAGGGTGGCGCTCACGTACTGGACCGGCTTGAGGAAGCTCTCCAGCCCCAGCCCGCCCGCTCCCCGAGCGAGCCCGCCGGTGGGCAGGACGTGGTTGGCGCCGGCGGCGTAGTCCCCCAGGACGGCGGGAGCCGTCGACCCCAGGAAGACCGAGCCCGCGTTCCGCACCGACCGAGCCGCCTCCTCGGGAGCGGCCAGGTGCAGCTCGAGGTGCTCGGGGGCGTAGGCCTCCACTCGCGCCAGAGCCTCCTCCAGGGTCGCCACCACCTCGATCCGCACCTGGCTCCATACCTCGACCAGGGCCGCTACCTCCCGGGCGAGATGGGAGCTCGGGGTCACGAGGAGACACTGGGAGTCCGGCCCGTGCTCGGCCTGGGCGACGAGGTCGGCCGCGCACAGGACTGGGTCGGCGGTCTCGTCGGCCACGATCGCCACCTCGCTGGGACCCGCGGGGAGGTCGATGCCGACGACCCCGGAGACGAGGAGCTTGGCCGCCTGGACGAAGACGTTGCCTGGGCCCACCACCTTGTCCACGCGGGGAATCGTCTCCGTACCGTAGGCGAGAGCAGCCACGGCTTGGGCACCCCCCACCGCGTACACCTCGTCCACTCCCAGCTCGCGGGCGGTAGCGAGGAGCGCAGCCGAGGGCCGGGGAGAGCACACGCACACCCGCTCCACCCCTGCCACCCGGGCCGGCACCGCCGCCATGACGAGCGAGCTGGGGTAGGAGGCGCGACCTCCGGGAACGTAGATCCCCACGGAGCCCAGGGGCAGGAAGCGGCGCTCTGCCCGAACCCCCTCCACCGGACACACCGCCGTGTCGGGAGGCCGCTGGGGCCGGTGGAAGGCCTCCACGGCCGAGGCCAGGCGGCGAACGGCCTCCAGGAAGGCGGGCTCGACCTCGACGGCGGCGATCTCCTCGTCAGGCACCCGTAACGCCCGCGGCCGCTCGCCGTCCAGCCGCTCGCTCCATTCGACCAGGGCAGCGTCGCCGCGGGCGCGGACGTCAGCCACGATCTCGGCGGCCCGAGGAATGGCCTCTGCCACCTCTGCCCGGGTCACGGCACCAGCCGCTCGACAGGCACGACCAGGATGGACGAGGCCCCAGCCTCCTTGAGCGGGGGCAAGAGATCCCAGACAGCGTCCACGTCCACGGCGGCGTGGATCGCGATTTGCCCAGGCTCCGCCAGCTGCAGCACCGAGGGAGCGCCCATGCTGGGAAGGACGGCTCGGATTGCCTCCAGGGCCGACGCCGGCGCGTTCATCATCACGTAGCGGCGGCGGCGGGCGGCGGCCACCGCGCTCAGCATCAGCCGCAGCCGGTCGACCAGCTCCCGCTCCTCCTCGCTCGCCTGAAGCCTCCCGATCAGCACCGCCTGCGACTCCAGGAGCCGCCCGATGCGGCGAAGCCCGTTCACCTCCACCGTGGAGCCGGTGGAGACGAGGTCGACGATGGCCTCGGCGAGGCCGAGGCGGGGCGCTGCCTCCACCGACCCCGAGACCGGCACCAGCTCGACGGAGATGCCCAGGGCGGACAGGCACCGCTCGGTCGAGCGGGGGTAGGCGGTAGCCACCCTCAGCCCGCTCAGATCCTGGAGCGACCGGGCCGGGGCGTCCACGGGCACCGCCGCCTCCAAGGTGCAGCGGGCAAAGCCGAGCTCGGCCAGGATGGTGACCTCGGCTGCGCTCTCCACCACCAGGTTGGCGCCGGTGATGCCGGCGTGGACAACCCCGTCTTGCACGTACTCGGGGATGTCGTGGGGTCGCACCAGCAGAAGGTCCACGGGAGCGTTGGCGCAGGGCACGAGCAGGGCCCGCTCGGTGGCCTCGAAGGCAAGACCGGCCGCCGCGCACAGGTCGAGGGCGGGCTGCATCATACGCCCCTTGGAGGGGATCGCCACCGCCAGCCGGCCGTCCTCGCCGGCCCTCGCGAACCTGGCCGGCGCCACCTACGTCCTCGCCTTCTCGCGCTCCAGCGCCAACCGGTAGCCGCCTGCCCCGTGCCTGACCCACTGGGCGACACGGGTGACCGTGGCCGTACTCGCCCCCACCCGTGCGGCGATGTCGAGGTAGGGAAGACCCCGGTCGACGAGGCGGGCGATCTGCCAGCGGTGGGCGAGGGCCTGGAGCTCGCTCAAGGTGCACAGGTCGCGCAGGAACCGCCGACACTCCTCGCGCGTACGCAGGGTGAGGAAGGCATCGGCCAGCTCGTCCAAGCCGGGCACCTCCTCGACCACGTACGAAGCGCCGGGACCGACGGCTCCCCCCGCCGTGGAAGCCGCCGGGGAAGCGGCGGTACTCTCCTCCCGAGTCATCGTGCCCCTTTCGTCATCGTGCTACCATGTTAGCATGATTCAGGAGGCGCCCACGAGGAGGCAAGGCTTCCTCGTCCTTCCCGCGCTGGACGTCCTCGACGGCCGCTGCGTGCGGCTGGCCGGCGGCGATCCCCGGAGGGTCACCATCGAGGGCGGAGACCCCGAGGAGGCGGCAGCCCGGTTCGCCGCCCAAGGGGCACCCTTCCTCCACCTCGTCGACCTGAACGGGGCTTTCTCGGGGGTGCCCACGCCGGGGCTGGTGGAGCGGGTGGCGGGCGCCGGCGGCTCCACGCCGGTGCAGGTGGGAGGCGGCTACCGGACGCTGGAGGCCGTGGAGCGGGCCTTGGCCGCCGGCGCGGCCCGCGTAGTGGTGGGGACGGCCGCCCTGTCCCCGTGGTTCTTGGAGGAGGCGGCTTCTCGCTTCGGCGAGCGGGTGGTGGCAGCCGTCGACGCCCGGGACGGGCAGGTGGCGGTGGCGGGGTGGCGACAAACCTCCGACATCCCCGCCCCTGACCTTGCCCGAGCCTGCGCCCAGGCCGGGATCAGGCGGCTCCTCGTGACCAGCACGACCAGGGACGGCTCCTTGGCAGGGCCGGACCTAGCCCTCCTCGACAGCGTCCTCGCCGCCTCCGGGCTTCCCGTCATCGCCGCCGGAGGGATCGCCTCCCTGGACGACCTTCGCCGCCTCAAGGCGCTCGGCTGCGAGGGGGCCGTCCTCGGCACCGCCCTTTGGAACGGCTCCCTCTCCCTCTGCGAGGCCCTGGCCTTGGCGGAGGAGGATGCCGCTTGACGGACCGCCCCCCAAGCGCCTACTCTCTTTCCAGGATGACTCTCCCGGCTTGCACGTGGTGGGCCTGGCGGCGCCGCGAGCGGGGCGGGAGCGTCGCCTGACAGCCCGACCACCCGTCTCGCTCGCAGGCCTTCCTCGGGAAGGCCTTTTTGCGTTGGAGGACATGAATCCGACCGCCGTCATTCCCACAGACCTCGTCACCCCCCTCGCCGCCTACCTCCGACTGCGAGGCCAGGCCGAGGCGGCCTTCCTGCTCGAGTCGGTGGAGCAGGGGCGCCTGGGGCGCTACTCCTTCGTCGGGTGCGGCTCGCACCTGATCGACCTGGACGAGGCGGAGCGCTCGGGAGAGCCGGTGGTGGGCTACCTCGGCTACGACTACGTGGCCAAGCTGGAGCCCAGCGTGCCGCTTCCCGAGGAGGGACCGCCGTTCCCGGAGAGCAGGTTCGTCGTGGCCGAGACCTTGGTTCGCTTCGACCACGCCTACGGCTTCGCCGACGTCCTCCGGGGAGACGCCGCCGAGCTGGCGGCCCTGCTCGAGCGCCCCTGCGAGCTCCCTGCGGCCGGGACGGGCGGTCGACCCGGGCAGACCCGCCGCTTTCCCACCCGCCACGAGTACGAAGGAGCGGTGGTCAAGGCCAAGGAGTACATCCGGGCCGGGGACGCCTACCAGATCGTCCTCTCCCAGCGGGCGCTGCGCCCCACCTCTGCCACCGCCCTCGCCATCTACCGCGCTCTTCGGCGCATCAACCCTTCCCCGTACACCTTCCTCCTCGAGCTCTCCGACCTGGCTCTCGTGGGCTCGTCCCCGGAGACCCTGGTGAAGCTGGAGGGAAGGCGGGCCAGCGTCAACCCCATCGCCGGCACCGCCGGTCGGGGAGCCCGGGCCGAGGAGGCCCTCCTCGCCTCGGAGAAGGACCGAGCAGAGCACGTGATGCTGGTTGACCTAGGCCGGAACGACCTCTCCCGGGTGTGTCGGGCGGGCACGGTGCGGGTGGAGCGCTTCCTCGAGCTCGAGCGCTTCTCCCACGTCAGCCACCTCGTGTCCGAGGTGGCAGGCGAGCTCCGAGACGGGGTGCAGCCGTTCGACCTCCTCCGGGCCTGCTTCCCCGCCGGCACCGTCTCGGGAGCCCCCAAAGTGCGGGCTATGCAGATCATCTCCGAGCTGGAGGGCTACCGGCGGGGGCCCTACGCCGGCGCCGTCGGGTACGCCTTTCCCGACGGCTCGCTCGACACCTGCATCGCCATCCGCACCATTCTCCTGGCCGACGGAGTGGCCCACCTGCAGGCAGGGGCGGGGATCGTGGCCGACTCCGATCCCGTCTCCGAGCACGAGGAGTGCCTGCGCAAGCTGGCGGCCCTAGAGACGGCCATCGCCTTGGCGGAGGGAGTCCGGTGATCCTGCTGGTCGACAACTACGACTCCTTTACCTACAACCTCGCCCACCTCCTCGAGGAGCTGGGCCAGGAGGTGCTCGTGCGTCGGAACGACGAGATCACGGTGGAGGAGGCCGTGGCTCTTCGACCTTCCTACCTCGTGGTCTCCCCCGGCCCGGGACGCCCCAGCGACTCGGGCATCACCCTGGAGGTGATCCGGCGGCTCGCTCCCACCACTCCCACGCTCGGGGTCTGCCTCGGTCACCAGGCGATCGTGGAGGCGTTCGGAGGAGCGATCGGCCAGGCCCAGCGGCTCCTTCACGGCAAGGCCAGCGAGATCCACCACGACGGGAGGGGCATCTTCCGGGGCCTTCCCCAGGGGTTCAAGGCCGGTCGCTACCACTCCCTAGCGGCCCAGCGCGTGCCCGACGTGCTCGAGGTCTCAGCCCGCAGCGAGGATGGGGAGATCATGGCCGTCCGCCATCGGGAGCTACCGGTGGACGGGGTTCAGTTCCACCCCGAGTCGGTTCTCACCTTGCCCCTGGGCCGCGACCTTCTCCGCAACTTCCTGGAGGGAGGCCGGTGATCCAGCAGGCCGTGTCCCAGCTCCTCGACGGCCGCTCCCTGCGCCGGAAGGAGGCCCGAGCGGTCATGGAGGCGGTCATGGCCGGGGAGGCAACCCAGGCCCAGATCGCGGCCTTCCTCGTCGCCCTGCGCGCCAAGGGCGAGACCGTGGAGGAGATCGCCGGCTGCGCCGAGGCCCTGCGGGCGCAGGCCCTGGCGGTGCGACCCCGGAGGGAGGATCTCGTCGACACGGCCGGTACCGGCGGCGATGGCCAGGCCACTCTCAACCTGTCGACCGCGGCGGCGCTGGTGGCGGCGGCGGCGGGCGCGGCGGTGGCCAAGCACGGAAACCGGGCTGTGTCCTCGGCCTGCGGCTCGGCCGACGTCCTCGAGGCGCTGGGGTTTGTCCTCGATCTCCCCCCAGAGCGCGTAGCCCGCTCCATCGACGAGCTGGGCTTCGGCTTCCTCTTCGCCCCCTCCCTCCACCCCGGCTTCCGCCACGCTGCCCCGGTGCGGAGGGAGCTGGGCATCCGCACCGTCTTCAACTTGCTAGGCCCCCTCGCCAATCCCGCCGGCGCCCCCTGCCAGATCGTGGGCGTGTACGCTCCCGACCTCGTGCCCACCCTGGCCCAGGTGCTCGCTCAGCTGGGAGCTCGCCGAGCCCTGGTCGTGCACGGAGCAGGGGGTATCGACGAGCTGTCCCCGGCCGGTCCCAACCTCGTCTACGAGGTCGTCTGCGGAACCATCCGCGAGCGGGTCGTCGACCCCGCGGAGCTCGACCTGCCGCTCTGCCGGCCGGAGGAGCTTCGGGGCGGATCGCCCGCGGAGAACGCCGCCACCCTGCGGGCCGTCCTCGCCGGCCGGGACCGGACCGGCCGCCGCGCCGCCGTCCTCCTCAACGCCGCCGGGGCCCTCGTCGCCGCCGGTCGGGCAGAGGATCTCCGGGAAGGGCTGGTCGTGGCCGCGGAGGCCGTCGACTCCGGGGCCGCCGTCGCCCGACTGGACGAGCTCATCGCCTTTTCCCGGGAGGAGGCCGGGCGCTAGTGGGCCGCTTCCGCGAGGCCCTCGCCGGCCCAGGGCTGGCCGCGATCGCCGAGGTGAAGCGCCGCTCCCCTTCGGCCGGCGACCTGCGTCCCCACGCCGACCCGGCCGCCCTCGCCTCCGCCTTCGAGCAGGCAGGAGCGGCAGCCGTGTCCATCCTGGTGGACGAGCGCTTCGGAGGCTCGATCGCCGACCTGGAGGCGGCCCGCCGGGCCTGCTCCCTGCCCCTCCTCGCCAAGGGCTTCTTCCGCGCCGAGCAGGATCTGGTCGAGCTCCGGCGGGCTGGAGCCGACGCCGTCCTTCTCCTCCTGCGCGACCTGGACGACCGCCGCTGCCTCGCCCTCATGGAGCGGGCGGCGAAGCTCGGTCTCGACTGCCTGGTGGAGGCCCACGACGCCGCCGAGCTACGCCGGGCCGTGGCCCTGGGGGCAGACCCGATCGGCATCAACGCCCGCGACCTCGCCACCTTCGCCGTCGACCGGCGACGCCAGCTCGACCTCGTGGCCCAGGCCCCCCGCGATCGCGTGGTGGTGGCAGAGAGCGGGGTGTGGACGCGGGCCCAAGCGGCGGCGGCGGAGCTCGCCGGCGCCCAGGCGGTGCTTGTAGGCTCGGCCCTCATGCGCGCCCCCGAGCCGGCGACCAAGCTGGCCGAGCTCCTGTCCCGCCCACTCGTCAAGGTCTGCGGTCTCACCCGCCAGGAGGACGTCGACGCCGCCGTCCAGGCGGGCGCCGACCTCCTCGGGTTCGTGCTCGTGCCCGAGAGCCCTCGAGCGGCGGAGACCCTGCTCGACGTGCCCGACACGGTCCTCTCGGTGGCTGTGCTCGTGGGCGAGCCCAGGGAGACCGGGGCCGACCTCGTCCAGCTCTACCCCAGGGAGCAGGGCAAGGTGCGGGGCCGCGACGGCGTCCTCCTCCGGGATGGCCGGACGGTGGCCACGGTGATCGACCTTCCCTGGGAGGAGGAGGACCCCGAGCACCTGGAGCGGGCCCGGGCCACCGAGGGCCGGCTGGTTTTGGCCGGCGGCCTGGGGCCCGAGAACGTCGGCCCTGCCATCGAGGTGGTGCGGCCCTGGGCGGTGGACGCGAGTAGAAGCCTCGAGATCGAGCCCGGGATCAAGGACCACGCCCGCGTCCGCGCGTTCGTGGAGGCGTGCCGATGACCGACGGCTTCTTCGGACCCTACGGAGGCAGGTTCGTGCCCGAGACCCTCATCCCGGCCTTGGACGAGCTCCAGGCGGGCTGGCACAAAGCCCGAGAGGACCCTGCCTTCTGGGAGGAGCTTGCCGCCCTCGGTCGCGAGTACGCCGGTCGGCCGACGCCGCTCACCCTGGCCCAGCGCTTCTCCCCCGGCCGGAGGATCTACCTCAAGCGGGAGGATCTCCTCCACACCGGCGCCCACAAGCTCAACAACGCCCTGGGTCAGGCGGTGCTCGCCCGCCGCCTGGGCAAGCGCCGGGTCGTGGCCGAGACGGGGGCGGGCCAGCACGGGGTGGCCACGGCCACCGTGTGCGCCCGCTTCGGCCTCGACTGCGTCGTCTACATGGGCGAGGAGGACATGCGCCGACAGCGGCCCAACGTCGAGCGCATGCGCCTGCTCGGGGCGGAGGTGCGGCCGGTCGGCTTCGGTACCCGCACCCTCAAGGAGGCGACCAGCGAGGCCATCAGGGACTGGATCACCAACGTGGAGACGACCCACTACCTCATCGGCTCCTGCGTGGGCCCCTCCCCCTACCCGGAGATCGTGCGCGACCTGCAGGCTGTGATCGGCCGGGAGGCCCGGGAGCAGGTGCTGGCCGCCGAGGGGCGGCTTCCCGAGGCCGTGGTCGCCTGCGTGGGCGGGGGCTCGAACGCCATCGGCCTCTTCTACGGGTTCCTGGCCGACCAGGGGGTGCGCCTAGTGGGGGTGGAGGCGGCAGGTGCCGCCAGCCTGGGGACGGGCCGGGCCGGCGTCCTCCACGGCGCCCGCTCCTCGCTCCTCGCCGACGAGGACGGGCAGATCCTGGACGCGCACTCCATCTCGGCCGGGCTGGACTACCCCGGGGTGGGCCCCGAGCACGCCTTCCTCCGCGACTCGGGCCGAGCGGAGTACGTGACCGCCACCGACGAGGAGGCGCTCTCTGCCTTCAAGCGGCTGGCCGAGACAGAGGGGATCATCCCCGCCCTGGAGCCGGCTCACGCGCTCGCCCGGGCCGCCGAGCTCGAGGCGGAGCTCATCGTCGTCTGCCTTTCCGGTCGAGGCGACAAGGACCTCGACGAGGCCCTCAGGTACCTCCATGGCTCGTGACGCCGCCGCAGGAGGACCGGGGCGCAAGGCCCTGTGCATCTACCTCATGGCCGGGCGACTCACCCCTGTCCTGGCCGAGGCGGCGGTGGAAGGAGGGGCCGATCTGGTCGAGATCGGCTTTCCCTTCTCCGACCCCTTGGCGGATGGGCCGGTCATCCGCCGGGCGGCCGAGCGGGCCCTGGCCGAGGGCATGCGCACCGCCGCCTGCCTGGAGTGCCTGGCCCGGGTGCGGGAGCGGGTGCCCGTGCCCCTCGTCCCCATGACCTACGCCTCCCTGCTCGAGGCCTACGGCTACGAGCGGCTGGAGCGGGATGCCCGGGTCGCCGGCGCCACCAGCCTCATCGTGGCCGACCTTCCCGTCGACGAGCGCCCTGAGCTCCGCCGCGTCCAGCTCGTCGCCCCCACCTCCACCGACGAGCGCATCCGCCTCGCCGCCGAGCGGACGGACGGCTGGCTCTACCTCGTCACCCTCACCGGCACCACTGGGCCGCGGGAGAGGCTCTCGCCCCGACTCGCCGACCTGGTCGAGCGGGCCCGTCGGCTGGCTTCCGTCCCCCTGTACGCCGGCTTCGGCATCGCCACTCCCGAGCAGGCCCGGGCCGCCGCCCTCCTCGCCGACGGCGTCGTGGTCGGCTCGCGGGCCCTGGAGGTGGCGGAGGAGGGCCCACAGGCCCTGCGCCGCTACGTCGCCTCCCTGCGGGCGGCCCTGGACGCAGCTGGAGAAGGCGGCGCTCCCTGAGGGGGCTCGGCCGGCGCCAAGGACACGACGTGGACCCGGGAGCAGACCCGCCCGGCGAGGTCGATAAGAGCCGGGTCCTCGGAGAAGAGGATCACCTGCCGCTCCTGGGCGACCTCGGCCAGGAGCTCAAGACCGAGGCGTAGCCGGGTGGGGTCGAAGTGGGCGAAGGGATCGTCCAGAAGGAGCGGGGCCGCCCCGGTGGTGGGGTCGAGCAGACGGGCGATCTCGAGCCGCTGGACGAGGAAGATCTGGTCCTGGGTTCCTCGGCTCAGCCGCTCGGGCTCGACGAGCTCGCCCGTCTCCGGGGCCCGCACCTTGAGCGAGAGGTCGTCCGCGACCAGAGCCTCGGCGTAGCGCCCGCCCGTGATGCGGGGAAGGGCGCGGGCCAGGGCTCCGTTGAGGTGGGGAGCGAAGGCGCGATGGACCTCCTGGGCCGCCTCGCTCAAAGCCTCCCGGGCGAGCCTAGCCGCATCCCGGTAGAGCTCGAGCCGCCTGAGCTCGTCCTCGACCGCGCTCAGCGCCTCCTCCAGCTCGGATACCCGGGGAAGACCCTCCTCCAGTCCCTCCAGCTCGGCGCGAAGGCGGGCTTCCTCCTCGACCGCGCGGCGCACCTCCCCCTCGAGGTCGTCGAGCGCTCGGCGACCCCGATCGACCTCGATCGGCTCGGGAGGGGCTCCACCGTACCGGCTCTGGTGCTCGCTCAGCCGCCGGGCAAGCTCGCCCGCCCGACGCTCGAGATTGGCGATCTCCTCCCCGGCCAGCAGCGTCCCCAGGGCCTTCGCCGCCGCCTCCGCCTCTTGCTTGCGGCGGAGCGCCTGCTCCCGCGCCTCCTCGAGCTGAGCCAACGCCCGCCCTGCAGCCGCCAGGTCGGCGGCGGGAATGCCCGCCCTCTCGTACAGGCGACGGAGCTCCGCCTCCAGCTCGCCCAGGCTCGCCCGGGCCCGCTCCACGGCTCTCATCGGCTCGGCCCGGCGGGCGATCTCCGTCTCGATCTCGGCCAGCTCGCGCCCCAGCGCCACCCGCTCCCGTCGTCGCCCGCAGGCGGCCAGGTAAGCCGTACAGGCCTCCCCGAGGTCGCCACCCTCCGCCACCCCCGCTCGGGCAAGCTCGGCTCGGAGCCGCTCCTCCAGCTCCCGGCGCTGGCGGCTGCGAGCAGCCTCCTGAGCGCGGCGGGCGATCCAGTCGGCGAGAGCCCTGGCCGCCTTGGCAACGAGCCAGGCCAGCCCCAAGGTGAGGACGACGGGGGCGATCCAGGCAAAGCCCCGGCGCCGGCCCGAGGAGGACCGGGCTGGAGCCCCTGCTTGCCCGGAGAGGGCCTGGAGCGCAGCCCAGGCCTCCCGCACCGCCGACTCGTGGCTGTCGTCGACTCCCTCGTCGGGCTCGAGGGCGCGGTAGCGGGCGGCGAGGCCCTGTCGCCGCTCCTCGAGCGCGGCCACATCCTTCGCAGCGCGTTCCGCCTGCTCCTCCCAGCGGGCGATCTCGCCCTCCACGTGGTCGATACGGGCCCTGATCTCGGCCGCCTCCGCGAAGGGGCCGTCGGGAACGGCCTCGGGGACGTTGCGGGCCTTGGCGGCGAGGCGCCTGGCCTCCTCGAGCCTGCCCTGAGCCGCACGGAGCTCGCCGGCGAGGAGGCGCCCTCGCATCTCCGCTTCCCGCTCCTCGAGCTCGCTGCGACGACCCCGGGCACGGGCAAGGGACGCTGCCAGGTCCTGGGCTCGGTCCCGCGCCGCCCGAGCGGCCTCCAGCTCTCGCCGCAGGCGCTCCCTCTCCCTGTCCAGCTGGAGCGCGCGCCCGGTCGAGGTGGGCTTGTAGGTGTCCGCTCGGTATCCCAGCCTGGAGACGAGGTCGCGAAGCCGCCCATCCGCCCCCTCGACTCCGGCCTCGCCGGCCACGCTGGCCACCGCCTTTTGCAGGGCGCCCGCCAGCCAGTCCGACCGCTGCACGGGGACGATGGCCGTCTGGTCGAGACAGCAGATGCCCCGGAAGTTGTCGAGGTCGATGCCCAGCAGGTACTCCCCGAGCCGGACAGCCTTCCCCTTGCCTACTACCCGCGCCGACTCGTCCTCGCCGGTGGCAGCATCGAGCAGCCGCACCGCGTGGGCCTCGAAGTCCCACTGGATCCAGTAGGAGCGACCGTGGGCGCCGTGCACGAGGGCGCGGGCCCGGTAGGGGCGGGAAGGATCCCAGGGCCGGCTCCGCCGCCAGGCGGAGGCGCTGCCGCGCCGCTCTCGGTCGGAGAAGCCGAACAAGACCCGCACCAGGGCGTCGTGGAGGGTGGACTTGCCGGCCTCGTTGTCTCCCACCACCACATTGAGGCCGGGGGCGAGCTCGAACACGCCCTGGAGCCTGCCGAAGCCGTCGATCTCCAGGCGCTCAATCCACACGGGGTAACCCCTCCCCGCGGAGCGAGGCTATCCCCAGCTCGAGCGCGCGCTCCACCACCTCCCGCTCGCTACCCTGGGCTCCCTGGAGACGCCCCTTCAGTCGGCGGACGAAGGCCCCTTCCACCGTCTGAAGACGGCTCAGCGCCTCCAGGTCGTAGGCGACCCCTGTTCGATCCTCCACTCGGGCCGCCGCGAACCGGGGCAGCAACGACCGCTCGATCGCCTCCCTATCCACCTCGCAGCCGGGGGCGACGCGGCCTGCGAGGCGGAGGCGAAGGTACGCCCTCGGCCCCTCCAGGCCCGAAAGCTCGGCCTCGACCCGCTCCTCCACATCGGCTCCCGACTCGGCGCCTGAGCAGTCGACCTCGACCGTGAGGAAGCGACTCTCCGCCACCGCTACCAGCTCTACGGTCACCTCGTCCTGCACCTCGACCAGGGCGACGCAGTGGGGCCCGTCCTCGTCGAAGCCGAGTGGCTCCGGCGAGCCGGGGTAGCAGACCCCGTCCTCCCAGGCGGCCTTGTGCCAGTGGCCGGCAAGACAGGCGGCAAAGCCGGCCCCGCGGACCTGGTCGGGGGTGAAGGGACAGCAGGCATCCTCCTCGTCGAGGAGCCAGGCGGGCGGGCGACAGGTGCCGTGGAGCAGCAAGAGGTGGGCGCGCCCGTCGGAGGGAGCTCGGAAAGTATCCAGGAAGCGGGCCCGGAGGGACCCGCCCGTCCACGAGACCCCCCACACGCTGACCCCATCCAGGCGGTACTCCCGGGGCTCGCTAAAGCGGACGATGGTGACGTTGCTCGGCCACTCCACCCAGTCGTAGGGCCCGCCGGGCGAGGCCGGGTCGTGGTTGCCGGCGACGGCGAGGACAGGGAGGCCCAGGCGCGCGAGCTCGTGGGCGACCGAGCGTACCGTGTCCTTGGACACGTGCTCGTGCTCCCACAAGTCCCCGCCCAGGGTGACCAGGTCGACCTTCCGGTCGCGCGCGATGCGCAGGCAGCGGCGGAACGCCTCCCACAGGCCGAGGCGCGCCGCCTTCGCCTGCTCGAGCCGGAGCCCCCGGAAGGGCCGCTCGAGGTGGACATCGGCGAGGTGGAGGATCTTCACGACCTACCCGAGATCGTAGGCAAGGCCTCCGACGCCGGGAGGGCCGCGCCTAGCGCAGCGCCAGCTCTACCGTTACCGCGGCCTCGATCGTCTGCGTTCCAGGCTCGATGGGAGTGGGCTCAGCAGCCTGCTTGGCCCCCGCGCCGACCGGGATCGGCCCCGGCGAGCCCTCCACCACGGACCGCACCGGCCCCAGCCGCCGTCCTGCGGCGGCGGCCATCGCCTGGGCCTTGGCCCGGGCGTCGGCTACCGCCGCCCGCAGCGCCCGCCGGTAGAGCGCGGCCTCGTCGGAGCGGGTAAAGAAGGGGCCCGACACCTAGCTCGCCGCTGCCTCCACGGCGGCGTCGATGGTCGCTCCCAGCCGCTCCAGGCCGCGGACGGTGACGGAGACGGTGTTCGAGGCCGCGTAGCCCAGGATCCTCTCCCCGTCCTGGGAGTAGCGAGGCGACAGGGACAGGGACGAAGTGCGGATGTCCCTCCCAGCTACCCCCGCCGCCTTGAGGGCGGCGATCACCTTGCGCATCTCGGCCGAGCCGGCGGCCAGCGCCTGCGACGCCGTCTTGCCCAGGGAGACGACTCCCACCTCGATCCCTGCTCGGTCAGGGACGGCGGTGGCCTGCCCCCTGCCGGAGGCAGTGACCGTGCCGGCCACGGCCGGGGCGGCCGCCGCTCGCCCTTGGGAGCCCTCCGCGCCAGCTACGGTAGCGAGGCCGGCCGCCACCGCCGCGACGAGGGCCGTCAGGATCGCGCGGGGGACGAAGCTAGCTCTCATCGCTCCTCCTTTCCGTCGAGACAGGGCGCGGGGAGGAAGGCCTCCTCGCGATCAGGCCGCGGCCGTCGCCCCGTAGGGCTCGAGGTAGGGTCGCCAGCTCGCGGGCAGCTTGGGCGCGGCCAGCTCGATGAAGAGGCTTGGCGACGGGGGCCGCGGGGTCGTCCGCAGCGCCATAGCCGCCTCCTCCAGGAGGCGATCGCCCTTCCTAAGGTTGCAGGGGGCGCAGGAGGCCACCACGTTCTCCCACACCGAGGCTCCTCCCCGGCTGCGGGGTACCACGTGGTCGAGGGTCAGGCGGGCACCCCGCCTGCCGCAGTAGGCGCAGGCCCAGCCGTCGCGCGCGAACAGGGCCCGGCGGGAGATGCGTCGGCGCACGGCTCGGGGAACGTGGACGTACGACACAAGCCGGATGACGTGCGGCCAGGGGTAACAGCGCCCCGCCGAGCGCAGGGGCCGATCAAGGGCCTCCACCACCTCCGCCCGTCCCTTGCACACGAGCACGAAGGCCCGGCGCAACGAGCAGACGTTGAGGGGCTCGTAGGTGGCGTTGAGGACGAGGACGTGCTGCACGCGCCGAACTGTAGCGGCCGCTTCAGGGCAGCCCAGACATGGCCCGCTCCACAGCCTCCTGCTCCTCCGGGGAGAGGGCCACGGCCGCCTTGCCCCGCTCGAGTTCCTTCACGTAGACGCGGGCGTAGTCCCGTCCCTGGATGGCGCTCAGCACCACCCCTGTCCGGGTGGCGTCGAGCAGGGCAACCGAGGCCGACTGCCTGCCGCCGGCCCCTTCGTAGGCGTCGTACCGGACGACAGCCGTGCGTGACAGGCTCGTCTCCACCCGCCGGTCGACCCGGGCGATGGCGGCGGCGAGCTCGTCCACCGCTCGGTGGAGGTCGTCCACCCGGGCCTGGAGGGCGACCGCGAAGTCGGCGAGGTCGCGCTTCGTCCCTCCCAGGAGGATGCTCTGGGCCGCCCGCAGGTGTCGCACCTCCCTCCAGACGAGGGCGACCGCCAGCAAGACCACCACCGCCCCGGCGGCGGCCCCGATGGCGATCCATCCGGCGGCGGTGCTCGACACGCTCACGCGCGCCCGCTACCCCAGGGAGAAGATGACCGGGTACGAGGCCGAGTTGTTGGCCGTGTTGGCCTCGCCCGGCACCGGCCTCACGTCCACCGTCACCGTGGTCCTGGTGGCGAAGCGAACCTCTCCCAGGTTCCGGAAGACCACCGTCTTCTGTTGACCCGGGTTGATGACGTCGATCGTCTGGGTGGCGACGATCGGGGAGGGCTGCTGGCGAATAGTGAGGGTCACCTTCACCTGCACCTCCTGGGCGTCGCCCGTGTCCTCGACCGTCACCGCGAACCCGAGATCGGTGCCGGCGGTGACGATGTTCTCCTGGTCGCTGCGAAGCACCTTCCCGCTGGGGAGCGCCCGCGTCTCCACGATGCCGGTCCCGTGCAGCCCGCCGGTCGGCCTCCCGGTAGCGGCGCCGTTGACCCGCTCGAACACGGGCACCCAGTACCGGGGGCTGCCGAAGTCGGGGGCGGGAACGATGTTCGAGTCGGGCACGGGGATGCCCCGCACCCCCTCCTGGCGCAGGGTGGTGATGGTAGCCGAGCGGAACAGGTCCTCCCACACGACGTCGCTCGCCACGAGCCTTTGGGCCTGCTCCGCCAGCTGCAGCGCCGCTCCCGACACGTCCTTGGAGCCGGCCGTGTCGCGGAAGACGTCGGCGAGACCGCGCAACCCCGCGAACCGGAAGCGCAGCGCCTCGACCACGCTCCGCTGCTCGTCGACAAGGGGACCAGGAGCCTCGATGGCCTCGGCGCTCGTCACCCCCAGGCGCTGGCGCGAGGCTAGGCCTTCCAGCTTCACCGCCAGCTCGGTGGGCTTGATGCCGGGGGTGGTCAGAGCGCTATTTAGCTCGCGGGCGACCTGGTCCGAGTCCCGGGCGAGAGCCGCCACCTTGGCCACGTAGCTCGCGTACTTCCCGGCCTTGCTCCCGCCGCAGCTCGAGATGAGGAAGACGAGGAGAACGACGACCACCACGGCGAAGGCCACCAGCCCGAGCAGCCGAGCCCGAGGGGGAAGACCCGGCTCGGCGGGCCGACGAGGAGGACGACCACGCCCACGGGGTCGGGCTACCCGCTCGCGCTCCTCGGCCGGAGGGCGCTCGCGCGTGTCGAGGTCCTCGAAGAAGTCGAACTCGATGTCCTCGTCGTGAAAGGTCTCGCTCACGGCCCCAGCCCGCGCACTGTAGCCCATCTTCTCGGGGGAAGGACTTTCTCCTACCGCGGCCAACTCGGACAGGGTGCCTGGCGCCGCTCACGCCGCTCGTCCTGGGCCGCTCGTCCTCGGCCGCTACCGCCCTGTGCGTCCCCTGGGAGCCGGGGGGTCGGGCTCCGTGTGGCTCGCCCGCGACGTGAAGACAGGCAGGGACGTGGCGCTCAAGATCGTCCCCCGCCAGGGGAACGCGGCCTCTCGAGCCCAGCGGGAGGCTCAGGCAGCCTCGCGCCTGCGTCACCGGGGGTGCCTACGGGCTCATGCCCTGGCCCACGACAGCGGCCACGTCTACATCGCCTACGAGTACGTCCCCGGGCGAACCCTCCGTCAGGCCATGAGGGCAGACGAGCTCGACGACGCCGCCGTCGTCGAGGTCTGCGCCCAGATCCTCGAAGCCCTCGACCACGCCCACTCCCGCGGTATCGTCCACCGCGACGTCAAGCCGGCCAACGTCCTCCTCTGCGACGGGCCCGAGCTTCGGATCAAGCTCCTCGACTTCGGTCTTGCCCTCCTCCTCGAGGAGGAGGCCCTCACCGCCGCTGGAGACGTCCCCGGGACCCTCGCCTACATGTCTCCCGAGCGGCTGCGGGGCCGTTCAGCAGGGCCTGCCGCCGACGTGTGGGCGGTGGGCGTGATCCTGTGGGAGGCCCTGGCCGGGCGCCATCCGTTCTGGGACGGCACCTTCCTCGACACCGCCCGCCGCATCGAGCAGGGAGCGCCGTCCCTCCGCGACCGACGTCCCGACCTTCCCCAGGCGCTCGTGGACTGCGTCGAGCAGGCCCTCCTCCTCGACCCGGCCCGCCGCCCCAGCGCCCGCGCCCTGGCCGGACGGCTGCGCAGGGCTGTGGCCGCTCGAGCTTCCCCGCGTAGCCGGCAACCCCTCCGCCGCGTCTCCCCCTCGAGGCTCGTAGCCAAGACGGCCCACGCCGCCGCCGCCTCCCTTCTCGCCGGCTGGACGGCGGCCACCTTCCCCTTCTTCCCAGCCGGCTGGCCCTCGGGGCTGGCCGCGGCCGCCGGCGGTCTCGCCCTGGTCAACGAGCGGGCCGGCCTGGCGCTCGCCTTGGCGGTGCCGATCCTTCCCTTGGGGAACTACTCCCTGGGCCTGGCCCTCCTCTATGCCGCGACGGCAGCGCTGTGGCTGGCGTGCTTCTGGCGCCGACCGCGGGCGGCCCTCCTGCCTGTGGCGGGCCCTCTCCTCGCCCCGGCCCAGGCGCTTCCCCTCCTCCCCCTCATCGCCCAGGGAGCGAGAACCCCGCTGAGGAGGGCCCTGGCGACTGCAGCCTCGGTCTTCGCGGCAGCAGCCGTGGAGGCGTCGGGAAGGCTGGACGATCTCGGCATCGCCTCCTCGCGGCAACCCAGCGAGGCCCTCGCCGCCCTCGCTCACTCGCTCGCCCCTCGCTCCGAGGTCGCCGTGGAGGCCCTCGTACTGGCGGTGGCGGCCGCGCTCCTTCCCCTGGCCCGGGGAGGCCGCCCCTGGCCCGCTCTCGCCCTAGCCGGGGGAACGACGGCCGCCCTCCTCCTCGCCGCCCCCAAGCTTCACGCCCTCTCCGTGGTCGCCTACACGGCCGCTTTCTACGGCCTTCTGCTGCTCGAGGCCCGGCTCCGGCGAGGAGGGCCGGGCGATCTCCCCACCGCCGAGACCGTCCCCCTCCTTCCTGTGCGGGCCGCCCGAGAGGCCGCCGGCCGCGGGTAGACTCGGCGGGCGGGTAGTCCGTTCGCCGTGATTCTCCGCACCATCGAGCAGAAGATCGAGGCCCTCGTGGAGGGGATCTTCGGGCGCGCGTTTCGGGCCAACGTCCAGCCTGTCGAGCTGGCCCGGAAGCTGGCCAAGGAGATGGACGAGCACCGCGCCGTGTCCGTCTCCCGGGTCTACGTCCCCAACGAGTACACCGTGTACCTGTCCCCCCAGGACTACGCGCAGTTCCATCCCTACCAAGAGTCGCTGCGGGCCGAGCTCCAGGAGTACTTGGCCGAGCACGCCCGACGGGAAGGCTACGCCCTGCTCTCGCCGCCCATCGTGCTCATGACCACCGACGCCGACCTCGACCTGGGGGAGTTCGGTATCGCCACCCGCATGGTGCAGCGCCGACCCCCCCGCCGGCGAGAGGAGCCGTCGCCGTCCATGGAGCCCGCCGCCACTATGGTCTACCGGCCCACGACCGCCCCCGTCGGGGAGGGGACGCCCCCTCCGGTGGCCCGGGAGGTGGTCACCCTGTCGGCGGGCGAGCTTCGCTACGAGGTGCGCAAGCCGGTCGTGCTCATCGGCCGCTCCCAGGACTGCGACATCCGCCTGGCGGACGTCAACGTGTCCCGACGCCACGCCGAGCTCCGCCAGGAGGGAACCGCCTACGTGATCGTCGACCTCGGCTCCACCAATGGGACGCTGGTGAACGGGTCGCGGGTAGCCCAGGCGAAGCTCGAGCACGGGGACACGATCTCCTTGGGCTCAACCGACCTCGTCTTCCGCCGCGAGCTGCCATGATCGTGGCCCAAGCCGCCGTCGAGGAGGTGCTCATCCTGCTCAAGGTGGCCTTTCTCGTCTTGCTCTACCTGTTCATCTGGCGGGTCGTGCGTAGCGCCGCCCGCGACCTCCGAGCCCCTCAAGAGAGCATGGTGCTGGCGCGGCCGGTGCAGGCCCTTGCTCCGCCTTCCCCACCCCGCGGCCGGCTGGTCGTCGTAGGCGGGCCGGGGGCCTCGGATGAACGAGCCCTCGCCCTCGACTCCGTGTCCGTCACCATCGGTCGGGGGCTGGACAACGACCTCGTGCTCGAGGATGACCGGTTCGCCTCCCTCGTCCACGCCCGCCTCCTCCCTCGCCCAGACGGGGTATGGATCGAGGACGCAGGATCGACCAACGGCACCTACGTGAACGGGGAGCGGATCGCCCGGCCCCGGCGACTGGAACCTGGTGACGTGATCCGCCTGGGCGAGACCGACCTTCGCTTCGAGCGATGACCCTGCGCCGGGTAGCTGCCCTCACCGATCCCGGCCGCAAGAGGCGGAGGAACGAGGACGCCTACGTGTGCGAGCCCCCCCTGTTCGCGGTGGCCGACGGCATGGGAGGAGCCCAAGCGGGGGAGATCGCCTCCCGCCTGGCAGCAGCCTCCGTCAGGCGCCTGGAGCGGGGAGCCGGATCGGGCCGGGACCGGGTGGTAGCGGTGATCGAGGAGGCCAACAGAAGCGTGTTCGAGCGGGCGGCCCAGGACGAGAGCGCCTCCGGCATGGGTACCACGCTCACGGTAGCCCTCCTCGAGCACGAGGAGGTGTGGATCGGGCACGTCGGCGACTCCCGTGCCTACCTCCTACGGGACGGGACCCTCCGCCAGCTCACGGACGACCACTCCCTCGTCGCCGAGCTCGTGCGCAGCGGGAGGCTCACCCCTGAGGAGGCAGAGGTCCACCCCCAGCGCTCGGTGATCACCCGCGCCCTCGGCACCGAGGCGGCGGTGGAGGTGGATGCCTTCTCGGTGCCCGTGCTCCCCGGCGATCTCTTCCTCCTCTGCTCGGACGGCCTCACCACCATGGTGGACGACGACGCCATCCGCGCCCTCATCGAGGAGCACCGGCCCGACCTCGACGGAGCCGCCCGCGCCCTCGTGCAGGAGGCGAACCGACGCGGGGGGGAGGACAACATCACCGTCGTCCTCTTCGAGCTGGCCGGGCTCGAGGACACGTTGGAGCTGCCGGGGGTAGCCCTCGCCTCCGACTCCGATGAGCGGGAAGGGGACGAGGACGGGGACACGTCCGTCGCGGCGCCCCCGCCGGGGCCGATCCCCCGACGCCGCCCGTCGTGGCGCCTGCTCGCCGGCCTTGCCCTACTCGTGCTCGCGGCAGCAGGGCTGGCGGTGCTCGGGCTGTCCAGGGTGCACTTCGTGGGCGCGGAGGAGAACGGCCACCTGGCCGTGTACCAGGGAGTTCCCTTCACCCTCGCTCCCGGGATTCGCCTCTACCGGCTGGTGTACGAGAGCCCGCTCCTGGCAGCCCACCTCTCCCAGGAGGAGCGCCGCCGGCTCTTCGACCACGACCTCGTCAGCCGCGGCAGCGCCCTCCGCGAGGTGCGCCGGTACGAGCGGGAGATCCTTCCGTGAGCTACCGCAACCGCGAGCTCCTCAGCCTCCTGGGCGTGGCCGCCATCACCGCGGTCGGCTTCGCCACCGTGTACATCGCCCGCCAGGAGGCGATCTCCTCCTCCTCCCTCTCCTACGGGGCCTTCTTCCTCGGCCTCTACCTCGCCTGCCACCTCGTCATGCGGCTCTATGCTCCCGCCGCCGACCCCTACCTCCTCCCCCTGGCCGGCCTCCTCACCGCCATCGGCGTCACTGAGATCTACCGACTCGATCCCGCCGACGCCCTCCGCCAGAGCGCGTGGATCGTGGTGGGCGCGGCCGGCTTCACCGCCGTGCTCGTGCTCCTTCCTGACCCGCGGCGCCTGGAGAGCTACAAGTACGTCATCGGGCTGAGCGCCGTCATCCTGCTCGCGCTGCCGGCGCTCCCCGTGATCGGGACCCGCGTCAACGGCGCCCGCCTCTGGGCCGACGTGGGCGTCGTTCGCTTCCAGCCCGGGGAGCTGGCCAAGGTGCTGATGGTCGTGTTCCTCGCCGCCTACCTGCGCCAGAAGCGGGAGGCGCTCGCCCAAGGCCGGCCCAAGGATCTAGGACCGCTCCTCCTCGTGTGGGGCGCGGCCATGCTCGTGATCGTGGAGACCAACGATCTGGGAAGCGCACTTCTCTACTTCGGCATCTTCGTGGCCATGCTCTACGTGGCCACTGGACGGGCTCTGTACGTGGCTCTGGGAGGCATCCTGTTCGCCTCGGGCGGCGCCGCCCTCTACGCGACCATCGACCGCGTGCGGGTGCGGGTGGACACCTGGCTCGATCCCTGGTCCGATCCCCAAGGGGCCGGCTACCAGACCGTGCAGGGCCTGTACTCGATTGGGAGCGGCGGCTTCGGGGGAACCGGCCTAGGCCGGGGCACGTTCGCGAGCCCCGAGGGCACTCCCTACGTTCCCTTCCTCAAGACCGACTTCATCTTCTCCGCGCTTGCCCAGGAGCTGGGCCTGATCGGCACCTCTGCCTTCCTGCTCGTGGTCATGCTGCTCGTGCTACGAGGCTTCCGCGTTGCCCTCCTCGCCGACGACGGCTTCTCCAAGCTGCTCGCCACCGGCCTCACCTTCGGGCTCGCGCTGCAGACGTTCACCATCGCCGGGGGCGTCCTCCGCCTCATCCCCCTGACCGGAGTTACCCTCCCCTTCGTCAGCTACGGGGGCTCGAGCATCGTGTCCAGCTTCCTGGCCCTCGCCCTCCTCGCCCGCGTCTCCCACCGCACGGAGGCACGGCGGTGAACGAGCCCATCCGACGCCTAGCCCTGGTGGCGGTCGCCCTCCTCGTGGCCCTCGTCCTCGCCACCACCTACTGGCAGGCGTGGGCGGCCGGCGACCTGGCCGCCCGCCAGGACAACGCGCTGAAGCGGGTCGCCCAGTTCCGCGTCAAGCGGGGCCTCGTCTACGCTGCCGACGGCACCCTGCTCGCCGCCAACCGGGTTCGCCGCGTGGCCGGCCAGACGTTCTACCTGCGCCGCTACCCCCAGGGCAAGCTGGCGGCGGCGGTGGTCGGTTACTCCACCCAGGCCCGCTTCCGCACCGGGCTGGAGCGCTCCCTCAACGACTACCTGACCGGCTCCAACGCCGACCTGGAGACGGTGCTCGATACGGCCCTCGATCGCCTGACCGGAGGCACGATCGAGGGTAACTCCCTCGTCCTCACCCTGAGGCCCCGAGCTCAACGGGCGGCCCAGGAAGCCCTGGGCCGAGCCTGCGGGGCAGTCGTGGCCCTGGAGCCGGCAACGGGGCGGGTGCTCGTCATGGCCACCTCCCCTACCTACGATCCCAACCTGGTGGAGCGGGACTTCCAGCGGATCGCCCGGACCAGGGCTGACTGCTCGCCCGCCGCCCCCCTCCTCGACCGGGCCACGGCCGGCCTCTACGCCCCCGGCTCCACCTTCAAGGTGGTGACGGCCGCGGCCGCGCTGGACAGCGGGACCTTCCGCCCGGACTCCACCTTCCTCGACCGTGGCTACTGCATCGAGTACGGAAAGCCCGTCTACAACTTCTCCGACCAGTCGGGCCCGGAGCGGTTCGGGCTCGTCACCTTGGCCCAGGCCCTGCAGCACTCCATCAACGCCGTCTTCTGCGAGGTGGGAAAGAGACTGGGCGCCTCGCGGGTGCTCGAGTACGCTCGCCGCTTCGGCTTCTACAGCCGCCCGCCCCTCGAGCTCCCCTCGGAGGAGGTACGGCCGAGCGGCTTGTACGCGCGGGGGCGTCTCTTCTGGCCCAAGCACGACTACGAGGTCGATCCCGGGCGACTCGCCTTCGGCCAGGAGCGACTGCAGGTCACCCCGCTACAGATGGCGATGGTGGCCTCGGCTATCGCCAACCGGGGCGTCCTCATGCGCCCCTACCTGGTAGAGCGCATCCTCCAGCCGGGAGGAGGGCTGCTCCGGCGCACGAAGCCGAAGGAGATGGGTCGGCCGATCAGCTCCACCACCGCAGCCCGCCTGAGCCAGATGATGGAGGCGGTAGTGGCCGCCGGCACCGGTACCGCCGCCCAGATCCCGGGGGTCCGCGTGGCCGGCAAGACCGGTACCGCCGAGACCGGTCAGGCGGACCGCAACACCGCCTGGTTCCTCGCCTTCGCCCCGGCCGATCGGCCCCGAGTGGCGGTGGCGGTGGTGCTCGAGGGCCAAGCGGGAACGGGAGGAGCGACGGCGGCGCCCATCGCCCGACGAGTCCTGGAGACGCTCCTTCGCCCGGGGGCCTAACCTGTAGAGACCGGTGGCGACCTCCGACACCCTCATCGACAAGGTCCTGGACGGCCGCTACCGGGTGCTGCGCCGGCTGGGGAGCGGGGGCATGGCGGTCGTCTACCTGGCCGAGGACCAGGAGCTGGGGCGGAAAGTGGCGATCAAGCTGCTGGACGAGCGCCACGCTCGGGACGAGCAGTTCGTGGAGCGCTTCCGTCGGGAGGCCAGCAACGCGGCCAGGCTCTCCCATCCCAACATCGTCGCCATCTACGACCGGGGCAGGGCCGAGGGTACCTACTACATCGCCATGGAGTACCTGGAGGGAAAGACGCTCAAGCAGCTCCTGATCGAGCGAGGTCCCACCCCCATCCGGGTGGCCATCGACTACGCCCGCCAGATCCTCGCCGCCCTCGACTTCGCCCACCGCCACGGCATCGTTCACCGGGACATCAAGCCCCACAACGTCATCGTGGCGCCGGATGGTCGGCTGAAGGTGACCGACTTCGGCATCGCCCGCTCGGGCACGAGCCAGATGACGGAGGCGGGATCGATCGTGGGCACAGCCCAGTACCTGTCCCCCGAGCAGGCCCGGGGGGCGCAGGTCAGCCCGGCCTCGGACATCTACTCGGTGGGCATCGTCCTCTACGAGATGCTCACCGGCAGGGTGCCGTTCTCCGGCGATACCCCGCTCGAGATCGCCATGAAGCACCTCTCCTCGGTGCCCGAGCCCCCCTCCAGCCTTCGCCCCGAGGTGCCCCGGGCGCTCGACCAGGTCGTCCTCCGCTGTCTGGCCAAGAACCCCCAGGATCGCTACCCGAGCGCTCGCGACATGGACGCCGACCTCGTGCGGGTGGCAGGCGGGCTCTCCGCCGCCCCCGAGACCGAGGAGGCGGCCACGCAGGTGCTCGCGGGCGCGGGCATCGAGGCCGCCCCTACCCAGGTGGCGACCGAGGGGAGGACAGCCCAGCCCGCGCCCACGGGGGGGCCCGCCAGCCGCTACTACGAGTACGAGGAGCCCGTGCGGCGGCGGCCCCTGTGGCCCTGGCTTCTGGCCCTGCTCCTCCTGGCCGCGGCCGGCGTCGCAGGCTTCTACGTCTACTCCAGGGTGCAGGACCAGCTGGCGGAGGCCAAGCCGATCGCCGTCCCCTCGGTGGCGGGAAAGCCGGAGGCGGTCGCCCGCCAGGCCATCTTGGCCGCGGGGCTCAACGTGAGCATCCGCCGCGTCTTCAGCGACGACGTCCCCGCCGGCCAGGTCGTCGACCAGGACCCGGGCGGCGGCGTGCGCGTGGACCGAGCCACCGCCGTCCTCCTCACGGTCTCCAGGGGGAAGCCACGGACGGTGGTGCCCAATCTCGTGGGGAAGAGCCTCGCCGACGCGGTGGCCGAGCTCACCCGAGCCGGCCTCAAGGCCTCCGTGTTCGAGGTCTACTCGGAGCGGCCGCCGGGCACCGTGAGCGCCCAGGCCCTCGCGCCCGGGACAAGCGTGCTCCAGGGGACAGCCGTCCGCATCAACGTCTCCAAGGGCTTGAAGCCGGTCCCGGTGCCTTCCGTCGTGGGCAAGACCTACGAGGAGGCGGTCATCGTCCTCCAGAGGGCAGGCTTCCGCCCGGCTCCGCCCAAGCTGGTCGACTCGAGCCAGCCGAGGGGAACGGTGCTGTCCATGGATCCCCCGGGAGGATCCCAGGAGCCCCGGGGCACCACCATCACGCTCACCGTCTCCAAGGGGCCGAAGACAGCCCAGGTGCCGAACGTGGTCGACCTGGACGAGGAGTCGGCCAAAGCGGCGCTCCGCGCCGCCGGCCTCAGGGCCGTGGTGACCCGGGTCAAGACGAGCGACCCCGGCCAGGACGGCCTCGTCCTGAGCCAGATCCCGAGCGAGGGAGAGGAACTCCAGCTGGGCTCGACGGTGACCATCGTGGTGGGAAGCTACGAGCCGCCCCCCACGACCACCGTGCCGACTCCGCCCCCGACGACGGCGCCTCCGCCTACGACCACCCCGGTTGTGCCGCCGACCACCACTGCCCCGCCCCCGGTCCCGCCCCCCGCCGCCTCGCCTCCGCCTACGACGCCGGCCCCCACGGACACCGTCCCTCTGCCGTGAGCGGGTCTCCTCGCCGCGTGCTCGTCCTCATGGGGGGTCGATCGAGCGAGCACGAGGTCTCGCTCGCCTCCGCTCGATCGGTGATCCAGGCTCTCGACCGACGCGGCTACGAGGTGGCAGGGGTGGAGATCGGCCGGGACGGCCGCTGGTCGCTCGTCACCCCCTTCGTCGCCGACCCCGACCAGCCGGGCTCGTCCCCGTCCCCCCGCGTGCCCC
>CAZQRA010000004.1:15682-37757 GCA_964595575.1 uncultured Gaiellales bacterium | reverse complement strand
CGCCCTGGTCGACGCAGACGTGGTCATGCCCCTGCTCCACGGCCCCTTCGGCGAGGACGGCACCGTCCAGGGCCTCCTCGAGCTCCTGGGCGTCCCCTACGTGGGCGCCGGCGTCGCCGCCTCGGCCGTCTGCATGGACAAGGACCTCATGAAGGCGGTACTCCGCGACCGGGGCATCCCCGTCACCCGTAGCGTCACCCTCCGCTCAGGGGATCCTGCGGCCCACCCCTTCGACTACCCGGTGTTCGTCAAGCCGGCCCGGCTCGGCTCCTCGGTGGGGATCACCAAGGTGCGGCGGCCGGAGGAGCTGGAGCCTGCGGTCGCCCTCGCCCGCCGACACGACGACAAGGTGCTGATCGAGGAGTACGTGCCGGGGATCGAGGTCGAGTGCAGCGTCCTCGGCAACGAGCGCCCGGTCGCCTCCCTCCCCGGCGAGATCGTGGCCCACGGCTTCGCCGGCGAGGACTGGTACGACTACTCGGCCAAGTACGACGAGGGCGGGATGGACCTGATCGTGCCGCCCCGCATCCCCGAGGAGCAGGTCGAGCGCGTCCAGGAGATCTCGGTGGACGCGTTCGTCGCCACCGAGTGCGAGGGCATGGCCAGGGTCGACTGCTTCGTGCAGGCAGACGGCCGGGTACTCGTGAACGAGCTGAACACCATCCCCGGCTTCACCGCTACCAGCGTCTACGCCAAGCTGTTCGAGGCCTCGGGCCTTTCCTACGGGGAGCTCCTCGACCGGCTGATCGAGCTGGCCCTGGAGCGACACGCCCGCCGCTCCAACCTCCGCTACTGAGCGCGCTCGAGCGCAGGCGGGATGGCAGGACGGTTTCGGCAGCGCCGAGCGCTCACCGCGACCCTTCGATGAAGCGCTTGAACGCCCTACCCGTCGGCCGAAGGCTCCCGTCCTCGTCGACCAATCCTCGTGCCTTGGGCCCGTCCAGGCCAAACCACACGGCGATAGGCACGCCTAGCTCCACGATCGTCCTCATGACCGCCGTCGTCTGCCGTGGATCGTCGGTGAGCTGGCCGATCTCGTTGGTGATCACCGGGAGGCGGGTGGCGTCTTCGAGGAAGGCGACCGCCTCCCTCAAGGCCTTGGTGTCGGCGATGTACCAGTGGAAGTTCGCGTAGTCCGCTCCGGCAGCGCGGTAAGCCTCGATGAGGGCCTTGCCCTTGTCGACGAGCGCTCGCGCCGGCGCCGAGCGCAACCTCCGCCTCGTCTGGGGCGAGAGCGCCCGAGCGGCGAAGTCTCGGGCCGACTCCACGTCTCCCCTCTCTCGATAGGAGTCCTCCACGAGCAGCGCCACCAGGGTGCTAACGAGGCCGCCGTTGGCACAGGCGATGCCCCGGTCGTGGGCCACCTCGCAGGCGGCCTTCAGCTCGGCCCCGTACGCCTCGGGCGTGCCGGCGTAGAAGAGACGCGAGCTCTCCTCGTTCTCCACCACGAGCACGGCCGGGGCGTACCGCTCCAGGACCCGCCGCACCCTCCGGCGAAACGTAGCGAGATCGGGTGGCGGGAGCGTAGCGGAGGGGCCACTCGCCCGCACCGTGAGCACCAGCTTCAGCCCTGCAACACGGGCTGCGTCGCATTCCCTACAGGTCGCCTTCTCGCGATCGAGGAAGAGGGACGACGGACGGAAGTAGGTAACCCCCAGCGTCTTGGCGAGCTCCATTCCCGCCGGCGAGCGAGCTAGGCGGGCGGGCAGCATGACCCCGAACGGATTCGTGCCTGCCCTCGCCGGGGTCCCGGCGGCACCGGCGGGAAGCACGACGAGGGCGGCGAGGGCGACGAGGGCGACCCCTAGCCCGACCAGCGTGGGGGTAGAGGCGGTAGGAGCGGGCAACCGACCCATGCGAGCTACCGATCTCGTCGGCCAGAGTGGCGACGTCATGCGGGATCCGGGAGACGCACTGCGGGGATGTCGCTCGACCGGCCCCCTCCTGGCACCTCGTCCCCGGAGGCGCCGGCTCCTCCCCGGCCGTGCCCCGCGCCATACGCCGAGCCGAGGACGTCATCCAGCGCCTGCTCCCAGACGTCGAGCGCCTCCTCGATCTGGGCGTCCGAGATCACGAGCGGCACGAGCACGCGGATGCAGTTGCCGTACACCCCGGCGGTGAGGAGGAGGAGGCCGCGCTCGGCCGCCCGCCGCACGACCGCCTCCGCCAGCTCAGGAGCAGGCTCCTTCCCGGCCCGGTCGCGCACGAGCTCGATCGCCAGCATGGCCCCGAGGCCGCGGACATCGCCGATCGCGGGGTAGCGCTCCTGCCAGGCAAGCATGCGGGCCCGGATCGTCTCCCCGATCGCCACCGCCCGCTCGAGCAGCCGCTCCTCCTCGATCACCTCCAGCACGGCCACGGCCGCCGCCAGGGAGACGGGGTTGCCCACGAAGGTGCCTCCGATCGCCCCCGGCGCGGGAGCGTCCATGACCTCGGCTCGGCCCAGCACCGCAGACAGGGGGAGTCCGCCCGCGATCGACTTGGCAGCGCAGAGGAGGTCAGGCTCGACCCCGTAGCGCTCGACGGCGAAGAAGTGCCCAGTGCGGCCGAAGCCCGTCTGCACCTCGTCCACCACCAGCACGATCCCGTGCCGGTCGCAGATACGACGCAGCCCGGCCAGGAACTCGGGCGGCGACACGAGGAAGCCGCCTTCCCCCTGCACCGGCTCGACCACCACCGCTGCCACCTCCTCGGCCGCCACCTGGGTCACGAACAGCCGCTCCAGGGCCTCGACGGCGGCACGGGCGTCGGGTCCCCGGTAGCTATTGGGGTAGGGGGCTCGGTAGACCTCGGGCGCGAGCGGCCCCAGGCCCGCCTTGTAGGGGTGGGTCTTCGAGGTCAGCGTGAGGGCGAGCAGAGTGCGCCCGTGGAAAGCCCCCTCGAAGGCGACCACAGCCGGCCTGCCGGTGAAAGCGCGGGCGACCTTGACGGCGTTCTCCACCGCCTCCGCCCCGGAGTTGAAGAACGCCGCCTTGACCGGCCCCGCGATGGGAGCGCGGGCCGCCAACCGCTCGGCGAGGTCCACGTACACCTCGTAGGGGCAGACGGTGAAGTCGGTGTGGGCGAGCCGGGCGAGCTGCTCCTGGGCGGCGGCCACCACCCTGGGGTGGGTATGGCCGACGTTGAGGCACCCGACCCCGCCCGTGAGGTCGAGGAAGGTGTTGCCGTCCACGTCGGTGAGGGTGGCGCCCCGGCCGCTCGCCGCCACGATGGGATGGAGGACACGCAAGGGCGCAGCCACGGCTCGCTCCTTGCGGGCGAGCGCCGCTCGCGAGCGAGGACCAGGGATGGCCGTGCGAAGCTCGATCGCACGTGGGGCCGGCATGGCAGCGAGCATAGCGCAGGGCGCCGCCGTCCTGCATACATGAATACGCCCCATACATGGGCAGGGCGCCTAGAATCGACGCGTGGTCCTGTCCGACCGGACGATCAAGCGCCTCCTCCGCGAGGGGCGGATCGAGATCGACCCCTACGATCCCTCGCTGCTGCAGCCGTCCAGCATCGACGTCCGGGTCGACCGCTACTTCCGGGTGTTCCACAACGCCCGCTACCCCTACATCGACGTGCGGGAGCCCCAGGAGGATCTGACCGAGCTGGTCGAGATCGAGGACGGCCACCCCTTCATCCTCCACCCGGGCGAGTTCGTGCTCGGTTCCACCCTGGAGCGCATAAGACTTCCCGACGACCTGGTCGCCCGGCTGGAGGGCAAGAGCTCCCTGGGCCGCCTCGGCCTCCTCATCCACTCCACCGCCGGCTTCATCGACCCCGGCTGGGACGGTCACGTTACCCTCGAGCTCTCCAACGTCGCCAACCTCCCCATCACGATCTACTACGGGATGCGCATCGGGCAGGTCTCGTTCGTCCAGCTGACCGAGCCGGCCGAGACCCCCTACGGGAGCGCCGGGCTCGGCTCCAAGTACCAAGGCCAGCGCGGCCCCACCCCCAGCCGCTACTGGCAGAACTTCGTCCCGGAACGAGGGTCGTGAAGGTCCTCGTCACCGGCGCCACCGGCTTCGTCGGCCCCAAGGTCGCCCACGCCCTGCGGGCGCGGGGCCACGAGGTGCGGGCTCTCGTGCGCGACCCCCGGCGGGCAGGTCGCCTCCGGGCCTGGGGCTGCGAGCTCGTTCCCGGGGACGTCACCGACGAGGGCAGCCTCCACCGCGCCACAGAAGGGGTGGAGGTCGTGGTCCACCTCGTCTCCATCATCCGTGGCCGGCCCCGCGACTTCGAGCGGATCATGTCCCAGGCCACCGCCTCCCTGGTAGCTGCCGCCGAGAAGGCCGGCGTGCGTCGCTTCGTCCTCATGAGCGCCCTGGGGACGAGCGAGCGGACGAGGAGCCTCACGCCCTACTTCCAGGCCAAGTGGGAGATGGAGCAGGCCGTGAGGAGCGCCGGTCTCGAGCACGTCGTGTTCCGCCCCAGCTTCATCTTCGGGAAGGACGGAGGCGTCCTCCCCATGCTCATCCGCCAGGTGCGCTGGTCGCCGGTCGTGCCCATGATCGGAGACGGCACGACGCGGCTGCAGCCGATCTGGGTCGAGGACGTGGCCTCCTTCTTCACTCAAGGGGTCGAGGTGGAGGCGGCCGCCGGCCGCGTCTTCGAGCTCGGAGGCCCCGACGCCGTCACCTGGAACGAGCTGTACGCCCGCATCCAGCGCGTCCTGGGCGCCCGCCGGGCCCTCGTCCACCTACCGGTGGGCCTCGTGCGGGCGCTCGCGGCTGCGGCTGAGCGCCTCCCTTCCCCGCTCGTCACCCGCGACGAGCTGACCATGCTCCTCGAGGGCGGGGACCAGGTCTGCGACATGGGGCCGGCGCTCGAGCTCTTCGAGGTCGACCTGATCTCCCTCGACGAGCAGATCCGCCGCGCCGCGTAGAGGAGGCTAGGCCGCCCTCCAGAGCGAGATCACGCCCACCGGCGTGGCGTAGCGACCCGTCTCCTCGACCCTGGCGAAGCCGGCATCGCACATGAGCTGGGGAAGGAGTCCGTCCACGTTGTCCCTCGTCGTCCCGAAGCCGTCGAGGAGCTGCACGGCCAGGAAGGCCGCCCGCCACAGCCGGGTGCGCGGCTTTCCCCAGTCGGCCACGTGGAGGCTGCCTTTGGGGCGAAGGAGCGACCGCGCCCGAGCCAGACACTGGAGCTTGTCGGCGGTGGAGAGGTGGTGGAGAAGGAGGCTGGTGACGACGCGGTCGAACGACCCCTCCGCGAAGGGCGGCGATTCCACCCGTCCCCGCTTGAGCACGACCTCGAGTCCTTCCCGCTCGGCCTTGCGCCGAGCCAGCGCGAGCGCCCCGTCGTCGGCGTCGAGACCGACTACCTCTGCGCCTGGGCAGGAGCGGGCGAGGAGAAGGGCGAGGGTGCCCGTGCCGCACCCGAGGTCGAGGACGCGCATGCCCGCCTGCAGCCCCACCTGCCGGGCCAGCTCCTCCTTCCACTCCCGCTCGCGAGCGAGAGCTGCCGCCACTGGGTCGTAGATCCGCGTCAGCGCCGGGAAGCGAAGCGGAGGGATGTAGTCCCGGCCCATCGCTGCCTCGCCCCAGGCCTACCTAGACACAGGGGCCGCCTGGCGACGGCCCCTGCCGGTTACCGACCTGTACTCGTAGGGACGCTTCCAGCCGTCTTCCCGACGGCGGCGCGGAGCGCAGGCCCCCTACGCTGGCTAGGCGGTTTCCTCTCGGTCCCGGGGACACGCCCCTACTGGCCGGCACCTCCGCTGCCCGTGCTGTCGTCGCTCAAGCTGGATCACCTCCTTTCCGCGGTCTGCCAACTATACGGGCGACGCCAGGACGACGGAGAGCTCCAGGCCCCTGTCGAGGGGCACCGTCACGCTGAGGAGCGTGGGGTCGGCCTGCCGGGCCTCCGCGTAGGCTCGCAGCCCGGCATGGGAGAGGACGTTGTCGGCGACCACCAGCGCTCCTGGCTCAAGCTTGTCTCGGACGAGCTGGAAGAGCCGCTCGTAGTCCTCCTTCTCGGCGTCCAGGAACACGAGGTCGTAGACGTCCTCCAGCCCGGGGAGCACCTCCAGGGCGTCGCCGCACACGAGCTCCGCCCACTCCTCCAGCCCGGCCTCGGCCACGTTCTGGCGCCAGGCCCGGCACTTGGCGGGATCCGCCTCCAGGGAGGTAACCCGTCCGCCCAGGATGCGAGCTCCGGCGGCCAGCCAGATCGTGGAGTACCCGCGGCCTCCTCCGATCTCGAGCACCGAGGCGCCGGGCTGGGGAGCGACCAGGGCGAAGAGGAACCTCCCCGTGGTCGGAGCCACCTGCCTGCCGCGCAGCCGCGGAGGCAGCTTCAGAGCCCGCTCCCGCTTGTCTTCCTCCTCCAGGCGGGCGAGCACCGCGCGCACGCGGGCGTCGAGCACGGCCGGCTAGGGAAGCTCGACCTGGACCATCCCCCGCTCGTCCACCCGCACCGGGTAGGTCGCCACGGGCTGGTAGGCAGGCAGGGTGAGGGGACGGCCGCTGCGGAGATCGAAGCTGGCGCCGTGCCGGGGGCAGACGACGACCCCGCGCTCGGCATCCCAGTCTCCCTCGCAGAGGGGCCCGTCGTCGTGGGAGCAACGGTCCTCGATGGCGTAGAGCTCTCCCTTGACGTTGTACACGCCCACGTACGCGTCGCCTGCCTCCACCAGCTTCATCCGGCCCGGCGGCAGCTCCTCGGCCGGGCACACGTCCACCCACGACACTAGCGCAGCTCCAGCTCCTCGATCGCCGCCCACTCCTCGGGCAAGGGGGTCCCCTTCCCCTTGTGCAACGCCAGCTTCAGGGTCGTCAACCCGAGGATGGCGCACTTGAGCCGCACCGGCGTGAGCGGGATCCCCAGCTCCTCGAGCAGCTCCTCCTTGGGCATGGTCGCCACCTCGCTCGCCGTCTTGCCGGTGACCATCTCCGTGAGCATGGAGGTGGCTGCTTGGCTGATGGCGCAGCCGCGGCCGGAGAACTTCACGTCGGCGATCGTCTCCCCGTCCTCGGCGAAGGCCACGTAGATGGAGACCTCGTCGCCGCACAGGGGGTTCTGGCCCTCGGCGCTGGCATCCGCGTTTTCGATGATGCCGTGGCCGCGGGGGTTCTTGTAGTGGTCGAGGATGATCTCCCGGTAGAGGTCCTCGAAGCCGCTCACCCCAGCACCTTCTTCACCTTGTGCAGGCCTTCGACCAGGCGCTCAACCTCCTCGGGAATGGAGTAGAGGTAGAAGCTCGCCCTGCTCGTAGCGGCCACCCCGAGCCTCCTCATCAGCGGCTGGCAGCAGTGGTGGCCGGCCCGAATCGCCACCCCCTCCCAGTCCAGCACCTGGGCGACGTCGTGGGGGTGGATCCCGTCCAGGTTGAAGGAGATGATGCCTCCCCGCCGCTCCACCGGCGGGCCGTAGATCTCGATCCCCGGTACCTCGGCCATGCGCTCGAGCGCGTAGGCGGTGATCTCCCGCTCGTGCTCCCGGATCGCCTCCAAGCCGATCTCGCTCAGGTAGTCGATGGCGTAGCCGAGACCCACCGCCTCGGCGATGGCCGGCGTCCCCGCCTCGAACTTGTAGGGGAGGTCGTTCCAGGTGGTCTCCTCCACGGTGACCTTGCGGATCATCTCTCCCCCCATCTCGAACGGCCGCATCCGCTCCAGGAGCTGGGCCCGTCCCCACAGGGCCCCGCTTCCTCCCGGGGCGCACATCTTGTGACCGGTGAAGCCCAGGAAGTCGCAGCCGAGCGCCTGCACGTCGACCGGTCGGTGCGGCACCCCCTGAGCCGCGTCGACCACCATCACCGCTCCCTGGGCGTGCGCCCAGGCAGCCAGCGTCTCCACCGGGTTGACGGTGCCTAGGGCGTTGGAGACGAGGGTACAGGCCACCACCTTGACGGGACCCGCGGCCGCGATCTGGTCCAGCGCCTCCAGGCGAAGCTCCCCTCGGTCGTCGATGGGAATGACCCGGAACGTCGCCCCCTTGCGCTTGGCCAGCTGCTGCCAGGGGACGAAGTTGGAGTGGTGCTCGAGCTCGGTGACGACGACCACGTCCCCGGGGCCCACGTTGTCCTCTCCCCAAGCGTAGGCCACGAGGTTCATGGCCTCGGTGACGTTGCGGGTGAAGATCACCTCCCGCGAGGAGGGGGCGTTGAGCAAGGCCCGCACCTTCTCCCGGGCCAGCTCGAACTCGGCCGTGGCCCGCTCGGCCAACTCGTAGACGCCGCGGTGGACGTTGGTGTAGGAGGTCTCGTAGAAGCTCCGCACCCGATCGAGCACCACCCGCGGCTTCTGCGAGCTCACGGCCGAGTCGAGGAAGGCAAGGGGCTTGCCGTGGAACTCCTGCCCGAAGATGGGGAAGTCCTTGCGCAGCGCGTGCGCGTCGAGCCTCTTCCTCGCCTCCGTCGTCAAAGCCACCACGCAATCGTACCCGCCGCGGCGACTGCGGCCGAGGAGGCCGTCAGCGCCTGCGGAAGGCCACCCCTCGCCACACGAGAGCCCCCCGGTAGGCGAAGGGCTCCAGGCCCCGCCTCCTCGCCACCTCCACCATCGCCCGGGGCGGGTGGGCGAAGGCCCGAAACTCCCTCCCCCGTACCGCCATCCAGGCGTTGAGGGCGGCCAGCAGAGCCCGCGAGGCCAGGTTGCGAGGCGGGTGGGTGAACACGAGCACGCGCCCGGCCCGATCGCTGGCGGCGGAGAGCAGCCGCTCGTGGTCGGGGTAGCAGCAGACGACTCGGTGGAGCACGACCACGTCTGCCCGCCCGTCCGCCTCGGCGGCGAAGTCCCCCAGGCGCCGCTCCAGCCGCTCGGCCACCCCTGCCTCCCGGGCCAGCTCGGCCGCTACCTCCTCGTAGGCCGGCGAGAGCTCGACCACCACCGAGCGGGCGGCGCCTGCCTTGAGGAGCTCGATCTGGATGGCGCCGACCCCGCCCCCCGGCTCGAGCACAGTGGCACCCCGGACGCCCTGCGAGCAGACGGTGTCCACGATCCACCTGGCCGCTCGGTCCAGGCCCTTGCGCCGGTAGCGCCGAGCGTCTCTGCGCGCCTGCCGCTCCGAGAAGAACTCCTCGTACCCCGAGGGGGGATAGCAGCCGCAGGCCACGGCTCCACTCTACGCCGGGGGCGGCGTCAGCGCTCGGGGATCCGCGCCTCCAAGGCGTCGGCCAGCGCCTCCCGCACCGGCTCCAGGTCGATGCGGTCGAGCACGTCCTGGAAGAAGCCCCGCACGATGAGCCGCTCGGCGTCCGCCCGAGTCAGCCCCCGGGCCATGCAGTAGAAGAGCTGATCGCGGTCGACCTGGGAGATGGTGGCCCCGTGCGTGCAGCGAACGTCGTTGGCCAGGATCTCGAGCCCTGGGATGGAGTCCGCGTGGGCCTCCCGGGACAGGAGGAGGTTACGGTTCTCCTGGTAGGCGTTCGTCTTCTGGGCCACCTTCTCCACCCGGATCATCCCCCGCCACACGACCGTGGCCCGGTCGCGGAGCGCCCCCTTGAAGGCGAAGTCGGAGGTCGTGTGGGGCGCCAGGTGGGCCTGGAAGGTGTCGTAGTCCAGGTGCTGGGTCCCGTCCGCAAAGTAGGCGCCGGTGACGCGGGAGGTAGCGCCGGGGCCCGCCAGGTCGTTGTGGATGCGCACCTTCCCCTTCTTCGACCCGAACCCGCCGGCGACCCAGTCCAGCTCGGCGTCCCGGTCGACGCGGGCGTGGTGGGTCGCGAAGTGCCACGTCTCCCGGGAGGCGTTCTGCAGCGACACGTACTCGAGCTTCGCTCCCGGCTCCACGAAGAGCTCGCAGGCAGCGTTCGTGTAGCTCGGCAAGTCGGGCTCTGCCGAGGCGTACTCCTCGATCAGGGAGAAGCGGCTTCCCTCCTCGGCCACCACCAGCAGCCGCCAGAAGAGGGCCCCCGACTCGACCGTGGTCACCACCCGCACGTAGAGCGGCCGCTCTAGGACGACCCCCTTGGGCACCCGCACGAGGAGGCCGTTCTGCCAGCAGGCGGCGTTGTGGGCGGTGAACTTGTCGAAGGCGCCGACGAGCGACCCGAGAAGCGGCTCGTCCTCGGACAGCGGCTGGAAGACGATCCCGTCGGGAGCACGGGCGATCTCGATCCCGCCCTCCTCGGCGACGGCCACCCCGGCCACGTCGATCTCCAGCATGCCTGCGGGAGGCGCAGTCGCAGGCCGGGCAGCCCCTCGACCGTCTCCGTGGAAGGCCTCGGGGTCGAAGCCCTTGAGGTCGGTGAACCGCCAGCTCTCCTCGGAGGTGCTAGGAAGCGGGAGCTCCCGGTAGCGAGCCGCCGCCGCGGCTCTATCCAACCGAGCCCTCCATCTGCAGCTGGATGAGGCGGTTCATCTCCACCGCGTACTCGAGGGGAAGCTCCTTGGTGATGGGCTCCACGAAGCCGGACACGATCATGGCGCTGGCCTCGGCCTCCGACAGCCCCCGGCTCATGAGGTAGAAGAGCTGCTCCTCCCCGATCTTGGACACGGTGGCCTCGTGGCCGATGTCCACGTCGGACTCGTCGATGCGAATGTAGGGGTAGGTATCCGAGCGGGAGGCCTCGTCCAGGATGAGGGCGTCGCATACCACCTTGGACCTCGAGCCCACCGCCCCCTTGGCCACCTCCAGGAGCCCGCGGTAGCCGGCCCGGCCGCCGTCCTTGGAGATGGACTTGGAGGTGATGACGGACGACGTCCGCGGAGCCACGTGCACAGCCTTCCCGCCCGCGTCCTGGTGCTGGCCCTTGCCGGCAAAGGCGATGGAGAGCACCTCGCCGTGGGCTCCCTCCCCCAAGAGCCAGATGGCGGGGTACTTCATCGTCAGCTTCGAGTTGTGAACAAGAAGGCCGTTGGCCACGAAGTTGTGCGCCTCCTCGACCTCGATGTCGTACGTCGGCTCGGCCGGGAGCGGCGTGATCTCGCGGACGGGCGTGAACTCGAGGTAGCCAGCCGGCGGCCGATGGGACCTGATGGCCTCGAGGTTCTCCCGCGCGCTCATGGTCAGGGCGTAGCTGACGTACTCCTCGACCTCCTTACCCAGAGTGAGCTTCCGGTCCTTCACTAGGCGGCTGATCTTTCCCGGCGTCAAGCCGCACGTGATCGCGAGCAGCTTGAGATCTTCGAGGAGCGCCTCGCTCGCCGACACGAACACGAGCTGCCCGTACTGGACGCCATCCTTCACCTTCGCCTTCCTCACGTGGCCGTCGGCGTCGAGGTAGCCCTCGATGAAGGCGAGCCGCTGAGCCGCGGGAAGCCCGAAGATCCAGCCGGGAATCCGCTTGGTACGAGCCGTGCCCGCCATGCCGAGCCAGGAAAGGAAGTCCGCTAGCACCGTCGAGCCCACCGTGAGCGCGACCCCGCCCTTCTGCCGTCCTTCCACGCCGAAGACCTTCCGGAGCGTCTGCTCGAGTCTCCCGCGGGCCGGATCATCGGGCGGCACCGCGAAGTAGACGCGGTTTGCCGCTCCCGAGGCATTGCGCTCCATGTACCCATCGCCCAGATACGCGCCGAGCAGCCACATCAGGTCCTCGTCTGTCTCCCTCGGCAGCGTGATCTGCGTCCTGGGCCGGTTTCTCGCATCCTTCTGGACGTAGCGGTAGTCCGTGAGATCGCGGGGCTTCCCGTCGTCGGGGAGACCCCGGACGACGCCCACGCGGTCGCCGGGATGGATGTCGACGAGCATCTTCCACCGCAGCGTCGCCTCCCCTTCGGGGGTGGCGCGCTCGAGCACGAGGAACGGGTGGTTGGCGGTTGCCTTGATCCGGCGGTGGTTCCTCGTCTCGACCCCGTAGACCGCCTGGACGCCGCTCTGGCGAACGGCCTTGACGCGGCGCCTCACGGGCCGGAGACTCTCGACGTCGTACGCGTACACCGTGTCGCCGGGGCGGATCTGGGCGATAGGCCGCGGGCCCTCAGGGTTCGTGAACACCTGAGCGTCGCCGCTCAGGCATCCCAGGTTCCCGTCCACCCACTCCATGGTCGCCTCCTCGTAGGCGACGGCCCGCTTGGTCACTAGGTTGTAGACGTTGGTCGACCAGTTCTGGATGGTCGTGTAGCGGCAGCGCCCGCCCCTCTTGACGACGATCTCGACCACCGCCGAGTGCAGGGAGTCGGTGGAGTAGATGGGGGCCGTGCAGCCCTCGACGTAGTGCACGTAGGCCCCCTCGTCGACGATGATGAGGGTGCGCTCGAACTGGCCCATGTTCTGGGCGTTGATGCGGAAGTACGCCTGGAGGGGCATGTCCACCTTCACCCCCGGCGGCACGTAGATGAAGGAGCCGCCCGACCACACCGCGGAGTTGAGGGCCGCGAACTTGTTGTCGTTGGGAGGGACGATGGTGCCGAAGTACTGGCGGAAGAGGTCCTCGTGGGTCTTGAGGGCCGTATCGGTATCGAGGAAGACGACCCCCTGCCTCTCCAGGTCCTCCTTCAGCTTGTGGTAGACGACCTCCGACTCGTACTGAGCTCCCACTCCGGCCAGGTACTTCTTCTCCGCCTCGGGAATCCCCAGCCGATCCCAGGTCTCCTTGATGTCAGGAGGAAGCTCGTCCCAGGAGGACGCCTGCTTCTCGGTGGGCTTGATGTAGTAGTAGATGGAGTCGAAGTCGATGGCCGACAGGTCGCCGCCCCAGCGGGGTAGCGGCCGGGCCAAGAAGTAGTCGAGAGCCTTGTGCCGGAACTTGCGCATCCAGGCGGGCTCGTCCTTGTGCGAGGAGATGGCGTCGATGAGCTCGTGGGAGAGGCCCCGCCCCGACTTGTAGAAGTAGTCCTCGGGGACGTGGAAGCCGTACTTGACCTCGTAGTCGGAGCCGATGCCGCGAACGATCTCGGTCTCGATCTCGGTCACCGCGTCTCACCTCCAGAGTCGGAGCCAGAATCGGAGGAGAGGCTGACGCCGGCGGGCAGGAACGGCTCGTAGCCCTCGGCCTCCAGCCGGTGGGCAAGCTCGGGGCCTCCCTCCTCGACGATGCGGCCGTCGACGAACACGTGCACGAAGTCGGGCTGGATGTAGTTGAGGATCCGCTGGTAGTGGGTGATGACGAGCGCCCCCATGGATGGCCCCACCAACGAGCGGACGCCGTGGGCGACGACCTTGAGGGCATCGATGTCGAGGCCGGTATCGGTCTCGTCCAAGATGGCCATGCGGGGCTTGAGCATCGCCATCTGCAGCACCTCCACCCGCTTGCGCTCCCCGCCCGAGAAGCCGTCGTTGACGTAGCGCTGAGCCAGGTCGCGGGGCACCTTGAGGCGCTCCATGGCCGCCTGGAGCTCCTTGCGGAACTCGGGGATGGGGATGGGGTCGTCGACGCCGCCGGCCCGGGCCTTGCGGACGGCGTTGATGGCCGCCCGCAGGAAGCTCGTCACCGTTACCCCCGGGACGGCATGCGGGTACTGGAAGGCGAGGAAGAGACCCCGCTGGGCTCGCTCGTCGGCCCCGAGCTCGGTGATGTCCTCGCCGTCGAAGACGATCTGGCCCTCGGTCACCTGGTAGGCCGGGTGGCCCATGACAGCATAGGCCAGGGTCGACTTGCCCGACCCGTTCGGCCCCATGACAGCGTGTACCTCGTTCGTGTCCACGGCCAGGTCGACACCCTTCACGATCTCGGTGCCGTCCTCGAGGGCGACGTGGAGGTTCCGAAGCTCGAGCAGAGCCACGTTGGTGCGTCCTTTCTCCTTGGGATGAAGCGAGACTCGTCCTCCGCTTGTGCCACAGTGTAGCCGAACCCTGCCCCTCGGCCGGGGAGGGGCGAGATCGACGAGGGGGTGCTACCCTTCGGCTATGCCGATCGGGCCTTGGGAGCTTGTCATCCTCGTCCTCATCATCCTGCTCGTGTTCGGGGCCCGCCGCCTGCCCGAGATCGGCCGAGGGCTGGGCAAGGGCATGCGGGAGTTCAAGGACGCCATCACGGGCAAGGAGGAGCGGTCCCAGAGCACGGCACCGGCCGAGCTCCAGGCGACCGTGGTGGAGGAGGATGAGCCGGTGGCCGCCGCCTCCGAGCGAGAGCGCGACCGCACCGCCTAGCCTCTCGGTGGAGGCCTTCTCCGCCGACTGGGTCCTGCCGATCGGCAGCCCTCCCATCCGCGACGGCACGGTGAGGATCGAGGCCGGGCGGATCGCCGCCGTCGGGCCTGCCCGGCAGCTCGGCTGGGGGCGGCGCTACCCGGGAGCCGTCATCCTGCCCGGGTTCGTCAACGCCCACGCCCACCTCGAGTACGCGGTGTACGCGGGGTTCGGGGACGGGCTTCCCTTCCCCGCCTGGATGGAGACCCACGTCTCCCGCAAGCGCAGGATCGGCCTCGACGACGCCGTGGCCATCGCCCGCCTGGGGGCCGCCCAGTGCCTGGCCTCGGGCGTGACCACGGTCGCCGACGCCAGCTTCACCGGCGCCGGCGCCCTGGCCTGCGCCGAGCTGGGGCTGAGGGCGGTGGTCTTCCTCGAGGTCTTCGGTACCGACCCCGGCCGGGCTCTGGAGCGCTTCCGGGAGCTGCGGGAGAGGGTGGAGCCCGCCCTCTCCGACGGGGTCCGCCTGGGCGTCTCCCCCCACGCCCCCTACACCTGCTCGGCCCGGGTGTACGAGGCCTGCGCGGAGCTCGAGCTTCCCCTCGCCACCCACCTGAGCGAGACCGAGGCAGAGCTCGAGTGGCTGCGAGTAGGCACGGGCCCGCTCGCCGCCCTGGGGGAGGTCCTCGTGCCCCCGCCGGGAGCGAGCGGGGTGCGGCTACTGGCGGAGCTCCAGGTCCTGGGCCCGCTCCTCTCCGCTGCCCACTGCGTCCACCTCGACGCCCACGAGATCGCCCTCCTCGCCGCAAGCGGGGCCGGGGTCGTCCACTGCCCGCGCTCCAACGCTTTCCTCGGCTGCGGCATCGCTCCCGTAGCCGACCTCCTCGCCGCCGGCGCCCGGGTCGGCCTGGGCACCGATAGCCCAGCCTCCGTCCCCTCCTTCGACGTGTTCGCGGAGATGAGGGCGGCGGTGGCGCTCGCCCGCCTCGCCGGCGGCCGCCCGCAGGCCATGCCCGCCGCCCGCGCCCTCGAGCTGGCCACGCTCGGCTCTGCCCGCGCCCTCGGCCTGGGGGACGAGGTCGGGACCCTGGAGCCGGGAAAGCTCGCCGACCTCGCCATCGTCTCCCTGGAGGAGACCCCCTTCGTCCCCTGGGAGGATCCGGCCACGGCGGTCGTCCTAGGCGGCTCCCCCGAGCGGGTGGTCGCGACGGTGGTCGACGGAGAGGTACGCTACGAGCGGGAGACGTGGCCATGGCACGAGCTGCAGCAAAGAGGAAGCGAGGCCCGAGGCAGGCTCCTCGGCCTGTAGCGGCCGAGCGGGGAGGTGGTCGCGACCAGACCCTCGACCAGCAGCTCTTCTTCGGCCGTCTCCGCCGTCAGGCCAAGTGGGCGTTCGTCTTCCTGGCCGTCGTCTTCGGGGGCAGCTTCGTCTTCCTGGGGGTGGGCTCCGGGAACAGCGGTCTCGGGGACGTCTTCAGTAGCGTGTTCAGCGGCTCCTCCGGCCCCTCCCTCTCCAGCCTGCAGAAGAAGGTGGCCGAGAACCCCCGCGACCTCACCGCCGTCACCGATCTCGCCACCAAGCTGCAGAGCGAGGGCCGTACCCAGGAGGCGATCGAGGCCTACGAGAGCTTCCTGGCCCTCCAGCCGAGGAGCGTGGAGGCCCTGAACCAGCTCGCCACGCTCTACCAGACGGAGGCCCAGGAGCAGGCGGTCGCCGTCCAGACGGCGCTCTCGGAGATGCAGACCCGCGTTCCCGGCGATCTCTTCGGGCTCGACCCCACGACCAGCCTTGGCCGGGCGGTGCAGGCCTACCAGGATCCCATCACCCAGGCCATCGCCTCCCAGACCGAGCAACGCTACGCGGAGGCCGCGGGCCGCCTCCAGGCCGCCGTCGAGGATGCCCTCGCCACGTACCGGAAGCTGGCCGACCTCCAGCCGGACGATCCCACCGCCCTCTTCCAGTACGCCCAGTACGCCGACCAGCAGGCCCGCCGTCCCCAGGTGGCGATCGCCGCCTACGAGCGGTTCCTGCGCCGCTTCCCCGACGACTCCTTCGCCCCCGACGTCCGCAGGCGACTCCGCGAGCTGAGGAAGGAGCAGGCAGGCACGAAGCAGGTCCCCGCGAGGACGCAGAGGAAGACGGGGTAGACTCGCCCGCGTGCCAGCGCCCCCCGCGAGAAGACGACCGCCCGCCGTCGGCGCCGCCCTGCTCGCCCTCGCCCTCGCCCTGGGCGGGTCTGCCTGCGGCGGGGGGGTGGCCCGCACCGGCGACACTCAGCGAGGCAAGGAGCTCTTCTCCCAGAAGTGCGCGAGCTGCCACACCTTGGCCGACGCCGGGGCCCGAGGCACCATCGGGCCTAACCTCGACGACGCCTTCCGGGCGGTGCGGGCCCAAGGCTTCGACGAGAGCTCGATCCGCGACGTCGTCGCCGGCCAGATCCGCCACCCGGTCTCGAAGACGCCCACCGGCGCCCCCGGCATGCCCGCCAACCTCGTCACCGGAGACGACGTGGAGGCGGTCGCCTCCTACGTGGCCTCGGTGGCAGGAAAGACCCCGGAGGGGGGCGGCGGCGGCATCGCCGCCACCGAGGGGAAGGAGATCTTCGCCCAGGCAGGCTGCGGAAGCTGCCATACCCTGGCCGACGCCGGCTCGACCGGCAGTGTGGGGCCCGATCTCGACCAGGCCAAGCCCAGCGTGGAGCTGGCGATCGATCGGGTAACGAACGGCAAGGGGGTCATGCCCCCCTTCAAGGGCCAGCTCAGCGAGCAGCAGATTCGAGCGGTAGCGGAGTACGTGGCCTCGGCGGCCGGGAGGTAGCCCGGCCTCAGCCCGCCGGCCTCGCCTCTCTCTCCGCCGCCAAGTCGACCACGACGTGGGTGATGGGGAGGGCGAACCGCTTCCTCGCCGCCTCCACCACTCCCCGCTCCAGCCAGCTCGACCGCCCCTCGGGGTGGGTGGAGATGACGATCTCGTCCGCCCCGAAGGTGCGGAGGGCATCCTCGATCGCCTGCAGCGGGTCGGGATCGCCGATCTCGCCCCTGGCCTCGATTCCGAGCTCGCGGAGGCGGGCCAAGGTCTCCCCCAGCCGCGCGGACGCGGCCGCCCGGCCCGGGTCGATGTCCGACACCCAGTGGCGGACGGGGTCGGTCAGGGCCGGAGCCACCACGAGAACCTGGGTCTTGGCGCCCGCGCACTTGCGGCACACCTCCTCCTCGAGCACACGCCCGCGGAGGGTCTCGTTGGCGACCACGAGGACGCGGCGCTCGTCGGGGGCTCCCACGTGGGGAGGGGCCTGGCGTACCACCGGCTCGGAGAGGGGGCGAAGGTAGTACCAGAGGGCAGCCGCCGTCACCAGCGCCCACACCGGCACCCCTGCCTCCCAGCCTCCGAGGATGCTGGCGAGGGCGATGGCGGCGAAGGCGACCAAGGAGAAGAGGAGCAGACGGAAGGCCTCGGCCTCCGTCCGGAAGGGGTTGCGCCGAGCCATCGCCCCCTCAGATGAGGTAGACCGTCGTGTAGACGACGATCCACATCACGTCCACGAAGTGCCAGTAGATGCCGGGGATCTCCACCCCGTGGTGGTGCTGGGGCGAGAAGTGGCCGCGAAAGGCGCGGATGGTGGCGAAGAGGAGCAGGGTCAGGCCCACGAACACGTGTCCCCCGTGCAGGCCGGTCAGGCCGTAGAAGATGGTGGCGAAGGCGTTGTCGCGGGGGGCGAAGCCGACCCGCGCGTACTCAACGATCTGGGTGAGGAGGAAGGTCAGCCCCATGAGCAGGGTGAGGACGAGCCCCGCCTGCAGCCCCGCTCGATTCCCCCGCTTGATCGACTGCAGCGCCCAGTGCATGGTGAAGCTGGAGGTGACGAGGATGGCCGTGTTCACGCCGGCCACCAGCACCGGTAGGTGGTCCCCCTCCGGCGGCCAGGGGTAGCCGTTCACCACACGCACGAAGAAGTAGGCCGCGAAGAACGAGCCGAAGAGCATCGCCTCGGAGGCGATGAACAAAAACATGCCCAGCACGCGGGCGTCGATCCGGGAACTGACGTGGGCCGCCGGAGGGTGAGCGGCGTGGGCGTGGGCCTGGGCGTGGGCCTCCATCAGACGAGCGCCTCCTCCCGCTCGGGCGCCACCTCGACGTGCGTCACTGGCAGGCCGGTCTCCTTGCGCAGGCGCTCTACCAGGTGGCCGCGGAGCCACCGGGAGAGCTTGGCCCCGGGGAAGGTGGACACGATGATCTCGTCCACCCGCTCGTCGCGGACGGCATGGAGAGCGGCGGTGAAGGGGTCGGGGTGGGCGATCTGGCCGTGGGCGTCGATCCCCTCGCTCCGCAACACGCCGAGCGCCCGTCGCAGGCGCCTCTCTGCCTCGGGGTGGGCGGACATGGAGAGGTCGCTCTGGGGACAGACGATGAGGAAGCTGGCGGGCGATCGCCGAGCCCGCTCCCGGATCGCCTCGAGCAGCGGTCGTCCCACCACCGTCTCGTTGGCCACCACCAGCACGTTGGCCTCGCCTCCCTCCCGCCTGAGGTCGACCACCACGTGCTCCACCGGCACCTCCACCGCCTGGCGGATGCGCTCGACCACGTGGCGGCGAAGCCACCCCGAGCGGCTCTCCGGGTGCGTGGACACCACCACCTCCTCCGGCGGAGGATCGAGCTGGCGGAAGGCGTCTCTGACCGCCTCCACCGGGTCGGCATCGACCACGAGGCCGTCGGCGGGGATGTCGTGGTCGCGGAGCAGGGCCAGCGTCTTGTCCAGCCGGCGCCTAGCCGCCGCTCGGCGCGTGTCCTCGTACACGAGGTACCCCTCCCGGGGATGCGTGATGGGAGAGACGACCGTCACCCGCAAGGGCCCTGACTCCGCGCGCCTGAGCAAGACCTCGACCAGGCTCCGGCCGGCCACGGTCTCGTTGGCCACCACGAGGACGTGTCGTCGCTCGTCCACCTAGTGCCTTGCCTTCTCGGCGGGCTCGAGCTTGACCGCCCCGTTCCCGGAGAAGACGGCGTGCCTCGCCCCCTCCACCCCGTACTCGTACGGCCCCCCCACCACCTGGGGGATCTCGTCGAAGTTGAAGATCGGGGGCGGGGAGGACACCTGCCACTCGATAGAGCGGGCCCGCCAGGGATTGGCCTCTGCCCGCGGGCCCCGGGCCCAGCTGACGACGATGTTGTAGAGGAAGAGGACGATGGAGACGCCGAGCACGAACGAGGAGATGGAGATGAGCAGGTTCAAGTCGCTGAACCGGTCCTCGTAGTCGGCCACCCGCCGCGGCATTCCCTGCAGCCCCAGCCAGTGCATGGGGAAGAAGGTCAGGTTCATGGCCACGATCGTGATCCAGAAGTGGATCTTCCCCAGCCGCTCGTCGTACATGCGCCCGGTCATCTTGGGGAACCAGTAGTAGAGGCCGGCGAAGATGGTGAGGAGCGACCCCCCGAAGAGGACGTAGTGGATGTGGGCGACCACGAAGTAGGTGTCGGAGACGTGGATGTCGATGGGCACCGACCCCAGGTAGACGCCGGAGAGGCCCCCGATGAGGAAGTTGGCGATGAAGCCGAGGGCGAACAGCATCGGGGTCGTGAACCGGATCCTGCCCTCCCACAGGGTGGCAAGCCAGCTGAACACCTTGATCCCGGTGGGGACGGCGATGAGGAGGGTCGTCACCATCATCGGCACCCGTAGCCAGGGAGCCATGCCGGCCACGAACATGTGGTGCGCCCACACCGAGAAGCCGAGGACGAGGATGGCGACCAGGGACAGGGCCATCAGCCGGTAGCCGAAGATGGGCTTGCGGGCGAAGGTGGAGATGACCTCGGAGATGATCCCGAACCCGGGCAGGAGCATGATGTAGACGGCCGGGTGGGAGTAGAACCAGAAGATGTGCTGGTAGCCGAGGACGTAGCCGCCCGCGTCCGGCTCGAAGAAGTTCGTGTGCATGATGCGGTCGAACATCACGAAGAACTGGGAGCCGGCGATGAAGGGCGTGGCCAGCACGACCAGCGTGGAGGTGGTGAAGTTGGCCCAGACGAGGAGCGGCATGCGCCAGAAGGTCATCCCCGGCGCCCGCATGGTGATGATGGTCACCAGGAAGTTGAGGGCGGTCATGATCGAGGAGGCCCCCGCCCACTGGACGCCCATGTTGAAGAACACCTGGCCCAGGGGCTGGTGGCTGGCCAGAGGCGCGTAGCTCGTCCAGCCGGTGGCGAAGGCCCCCCCAGGGACGAGGAAGCTCGCCAGCATCATGATCCCCGCTATCGGCAGCAGCCAGAAGGAAAGAGCATTGAGGCGCGGGAAGGCCATGTCGGGGGCCCCGATCATGAGCGGGATCACGTAGTTGCCGATCCCGGCGAAGACGGGGACGATGACGAGGAAGATCATGAGGGCGGCGTGGACGGAGACGAGCCCGTTGAAGGTCTGCGTGCTCACGTACTGCATGCCCGGCTCGGCCAGCTCCGCGCGGAAGAGCATGGCCATGAGGCCGCCGGCGATGAGGAAGAAGATGTTGGCGGCGATGTACTGGATGCCGATCACCTTGTGATCGGTGTTCACCCGGAAGTAGTCGCGCCAGCTTCGCGCTCCGTGGCTCGAGTGGTCCTCCGGTCGGGTCGGCTGCCCGATGGCGTAGGCGAGCCAGTAGTCGAAGGCGCCGATGCCCGCCAGGAAGCCGAAGGGGAGGGTGACGAGAGCCACCGTGGTCTGCACGCTTCCCTGCCAGATGGGGTGCCAGCCCTCCAGCCAGCGAACCAACGAGACGATCCCGGCCCCGATGCCGAAGAAGAGCGGGATCGTCCACACCAGCCGAATCCAGGGGGCGAGGAGCATCCTGGCCCCGCGCCGAGGGAGGCGCGGAGGGGGCGCCTGCACCTCGTGCTCGACCGTCACCGAAGACACGCCGCCTCCTTTCACGGGATCGAGGAGATTTTGCCCCAGCGGCCCAGCCGCCCGCGGAGGTACCTCGTCCTCACGCGCCTGCTCCCCTCTGAGCCGCCCTCTTCGCCCACGCGTCGAACGCCGCCGGCCTCATCACCACCGCCTGGGAGCGCATGAGGGCATGGCCGAGCCCGCACAGCTCGGCGCAGATGACCGGGAAGGTCCCCAGCTTGGTGGGGGTGACGACGATGGTCTGAGGCCGACCGGGCACCGCGTCCTGCTTCTGCCCGAGCTGGGGCACCCAGAAAGAGTGGATGACGTCCTTGGACTCGATCTCGAGCTTCGCCGGGCGGCCCCGGGGAAGCCGCAGGACCGGCGTGGTTACCCCCTTGGCCGGCCCGTTCAAGTAGCTGAAGGACCAGGCGAACTGGACGGCGGTCACGCGCACCCGCAGGGGATCGCGGCCGGCCGAGGCGTTCTCGTGGAGAACGACCGCGCTCAGGGCGGCGATGGCGGTGACGAGGGCGGTGGGCACGGCCGTCCACGTGATCTCCAGGGCGGTGTGACCGTGGATGGGAGGGCCGTCGGTGTCGTCGTCGGGCCGGGCCCGGAACTTCACCACCGCGAACACGATGGCGGAGACGACGATGGCGAAGATGGCGACGGCGATGCCGGTAGTGAGCCAGAACACAAGGTCGATCCGATCCCGCTCCTTCCCCGCTGACTCGGGAAGCCAGGGTATGAGGAGAGCGACCGCGGTCGTCGCCCCGGCGACCAGGGCGGCGAGCACGGCCAGTTGGACGAACCATCTCCTGCGCACGGGTCCGGGAGCCTACTCGATCGGGAGGCGACGCCGTCTCGACAAGGGTAGCGGGAGATCGCCACCCTGGGGGATGTCGCTCCTGTGTCTCCCTCCGATACCGGGGGAAACCACCTTCCCGCTCGGCGAGGCGGCCCGCGCCGGGAAAAGGAGGTCGCACGAGATGATGGACCGATTCGCCCGCCTCACGCCCGAGGAGCAGCGCGTCCTCGTGGGAACGATCCTCGGCACCCTGGCCGCCCTCTGGCTCGCCCTGGCCTGGACCGAGCCCATGGTGCTCCTCGCCATCCCCCTTCTGGCGCTCCTAGCCATGGTGCTCCTTCGCGCCTCCCGACGGCGGGCTCGGAGGGCATCGAGGGACTGGTTCTGACGAGCCGGGAAGCCCCCTCCTCGGAGTGGTGGGCTGTGGAAGGGCGGGGGGGGGGGGGGGGGGGGGGGGGGGGGGGGG
>CAZQRA010000004.1:0-15601 GCA_964595575.1 uncultured Gaiellales bacterium | reverse complement strand
GGTTCCCCCGCGAGCCCCCTCCTTTGGCGGGCGGTGTGGGCCGTGGAGGATTCGAACCTCCGACCTTGGGATTAAGAGTCCCCTGCTCTACCAGCTGAGCTAACGGCCCCTCGGCGCCTAGGCTACCACCGGCATGAAGGTCCTTTCCGTAGTCGGAAACCGGCCGCAGCTCATCAAATCGGCCCCCCTCGCCGTCGCCCTCCGCGAGCGGGGCATCGAGCACGTGGTCGTGCACACGGAGCAGCACTACGACCGCGAGCTCTCCCAGGTCTTCTTCGAGGAGCTGGGCCTGGCGGAGCCCGCCTACCGGCTCGGCGCCCGCACCCGCAAGGTCGAGGTCATGCAGCCGGGGATCGAGCGGGCGCTTGCCCGGGAGCGCCCCGACTGGGCCCTCGTCTACGGAGACACGAACTCGACCCTGGCCGGCGCCCGAGCGGCGCGGAAGGCAGGGGTCCCCCTCGCCCACGTCGAGTCGGGCCTGCGCTCGGGCGACTGGTCGATGCCGGAAGAGCGGACCCGGGTGGAGGTGGACTCCTACGCCGACCTCCTCCTTTGCCCGGACGAGCGCTCGGCGGCGACGCTGCGCCGCGAGCGGGCGCCCGGCCGGATCGCCGTCGTGGGCGATGTCATGGCCGACGCTTGCCTTCGCCTGGCGCCGCTCGCGCGCCGGCGCTCCCGCGCCCTCGAGCGCTTCGGCCTCCGGCCCGGGGGCTACGCCGTCGCCACCCTGCACAGGGACGCCAACGTGGAGCTCCCCCGCCTGGGGCGGATGGTGGAGGGGCTCAACCGCCTCCCCCTTCCCGTCGTCTTTCCCGCTCACCCGCGCACGAGGAAAGCCCTCGCCTCCTCCCAGGCACGGGTAGCTGAGCACGTCCTGGTCGTCGAGCCCCTCTCCTACCTCGACTTCGCCGCCCTCCTGTCGCAGGCCAGGGTGATCGTCACCGACTCCGGGGGGGTCCAGAAGGAGGCCTACTGGTATGGGGTCCCCTGCGTCACCACCCGCCCCTCCACCGAGTGGGTGGACACGGTAGAGCTGGGGGCGAACACCCTGGTGGACGACGACCCCGACCGACTTGTGGCCGCGGTCGCGGCGGCCAGGCCGCTCCCCCCCGACCGCCCGTCGTTGTACGGCGACGGCAGGGCAGCGCAGCGCGTCGTGGAGGCCCTCTGTAGCCTTACCGGCTGATGGCCGACCCCCCACTCCTCAAAGCGCCGCCCGCCGCCCCGCCCCGGACCTTCGAGGTGGCCGTCGTGGGCGCCGGCTATGTGGGCGTGCCCCTGGCCCGGGCCTTCGCCGACGCCGGCCGAGCGGTGCTCTTGGTCGACGTGGTGGAGGAGCTGGTGCGCGACCTCAACTGCGGTCGCAGCCACATCGAGGACATCCCCTCCGACGTTCTCCGCCGCCACGTGGAGGCAGGGCTGATCGCCGCCACCACCGAGTACGAGCTCCTGCGGGGCACCGATGCCATCCTCATCACGCTGCCCACGCCGCTCTCCACGCAGCGAGAGCCCGATCTCTCCATCATCAAGGCGGCCGTGGAGGAGATCGCCAAGCGCCTGCGCCCCGGCCACCTCGTCGTCCTGGAGTCGACCACCTACCCGGGAACGACCCGGGAAGTGGTGCTTCCCATCTTGCAGAGGAGCGGTCTCGTGGTGGGGCTCGACTTCCACCTCGCCTACTCGCCGGAGCGGGTCGACCCCGGCAACAGCCGCTGGACGACCCGCAACGTGCCCAAGATCGTGGGCGGCATCACCGAGGCCTGCACCGCCCGGGCGGCCGCCCTCTACGCCGGCGCCATCGACCACGTGCACACCGTCTCCTCGCCGGAGGCGGCAGAGCTGGCCAAGCTCCTTGAGAACATCTTCCGCTCGGTCAACATCGCCCTCGTGAACGAGCTTGCCCAGCTCTGCGACCGCATGGGCATCGACGTGTGGGAGGTGATCGACGCCGCCGCCACCAAGCCCTTCGGCTTCATGCGCTTCGAGCCCGGGCCGGGGCTGGGCGGGCACTGCATCCCCGTCGACCCCTTCTACCTCACCTGGAAGGCGCGCGAGTACGACTTCTACACCGAGTTCATCGAGCTGGCGGGCAAGGTCAACGAGAACATGCCCTACTACTGCCGCTCGCTCATCTCCCAGGCCCTGAACCACAGCCGACAGCGCTCGCTCAAGGGGTCGCGGGTGCTGCTCGTGGGCGTGGCCTACAAGCGCGACATCGGCGACATCCGCGAGTCGCCGGCCCTCAAGCTCATCCAGCTCCTGCGTCGGGCGGGGGCGGAGGTCTCCTACCACGATCCCTACGTACCGAGCCTGCCCGAGTACGGCCTGGAGTCGGCGCCGCTCGAGCCCGAGCGCTACGACTGCGTGGCCATCGTCACCGACCACTCCTCCATCGACTACCGCGACCTCGTCGAGCGCGCCCAGCTCGTGGTCGACTTCCGCAACGCTACCGGCAAGGCCGGCCAACGGTCGGACAAGATCTGGAAGCTGTGACGGCCCGGGTAGGACTGGTCGGCCTCGGCTACTGGGGCCCCAACTTGGCCCGCAACCTCGACCAGCTGGCCGAGCTCGTGTGGCTGTGCGACATCGACCCGGGAGCGGTGGAACGGTACGCAGCCCGCTACCCCAAGGCCCAGGGGACGACCGAGGTGGAGCGACTGCTCGAGGATCCGGCCCTTGACGCCGTGGCCATCGCCACGCCCGTTCCCACCCACTACCCCCTCGCCCGTCAGGCCCTCCTCGCCGGGAAGCACGTGCTGGTGGAGAAGCCCCCGGCCATGACCGCAGCCGAGATCGACGAGCTCGTGGCCCTGGCCGAGGAGCGCGACCTCGTCCTCATGCCCGGCCACCTCCTGCTCTACCACCCCGGCGTTCGCAAGCTCAAGGACCTCGTCGACGCCGGCGAGCTGGGGGAGGTGCTGTGCGTCTACGGCAACCGCCAGAACCTGGGCATCATCCGTCAGAACGAGAGCGCCCTCTGGTCGCTGGGCGTACACGACTTGTCGGTCATCCTCCATCTCCTCGACGAGGAGCCCGAGGAGGCGATCGCCCTCGGTCGCGACTTCCTGACGCCGGGGGTGGAAGACGTCGTCTTCTGCTACCTCCGCTTTCCCTCGGGCAAGATCGCCCACATGCACCTCTCCTGGCTCGATCCCCACAAGATGCGGCGCATTACCGTGGTGGGCACCGAGAAGATGGCCGTGTTCGACGACATGGAGCTGGAGCGCAAGGTGACCGTGTACGAGAAGGCCCCCTGGAAGCGGCCCGAGAGCTACGGTGAGTGGCAGACGCGAAGCGGCGACATCTACATCCCCAAGGTGGCGACCGACGAGCCCTTGAAGCTCGAGTGCGAGTACTTCCTGCGCCTCGTGGCCGGGGACGGCGACCGGCGCAAGGTGGCCCGCGACGGGGCCATGGTGGTGCGGGCGCTGGAGCGGCTGGAGAGGTCCCTCCGTGGCCGCTGAGGTGCATCCCACCGCCGTCGTCTATCCGGGGACGGTGCTGGGGGAGGGAGCGCGGGTGCTCGAGCACGCGGTGGTAGGCAAGCAGCCCGTCCTCTCTGCCCGCTCCACGGCGCCCAGGGAGCCCCTCCCTCCGGCCGAGATCGGGCCGGGAGCGGTCGTCTCCACGGGCGCCGTCGTCTTCGCCGGCACCCGCATCGGGGCCCGAGCCATCGTCGGCGACCAGGCCTGCGTCAGGGAGCGGTGCACGATCGGGGACGAGGTGGTCATCGGCAGGGGAGCCCTGGTCGAGAACGACAGCCAGGTGGGCTCCCTTACCAAGATCCAGGCCCAGGCCTACATCACCGCCTACTCCACCATCGAGGAAGAGGTGTTCATCGCCCCCTGCGTGGTCACCACCAACGACAACTTCATGGGCCGCACCGACCGCCGTCGTGCCCTGGTCAAGGGCCCCACCATCCGCCGCGGGGCCAGGGTGGGAGGCGGCGCCGTCCTCTGCCCGGGGGTGGAGATCGGGGAGGAGGCGTTCGTGGGCGCGGGGGCGGTGGTGACCAAGGACGTGCCTCCGCGCACGGTGGTGGTGGGAAACCCGGCTCGGCCCCTCCGCCAGGTGCCCCCAGACGAGCTCCTCGACAGCCGGTAGCGGCTCAGGGCTCCTTGTCGATGCGGAGCCGGTAGCGGCCGATCCCCAGCTCGTCCATCCTCACCTCGACGTAGTACCAGCCTCCCCTCGGCACCCGGTAGGCGAGCCTCTCCTCGGGCCCAGGCCGGCTCGACTGGGTGGCCCTCATCGCCTGGAGGGCGGGCGAGGGTCCCTGCACGTGCTCGGTCCCCGGCTTCCACAGGGCAAGGCTCACCTCGCTGCTCGGGGGCCCGTGCAGGACCACCCGCACCCGCTCGCCCCTCGTCAGCCGCACGCGGTACACGTCCACGGGGTCGTCCCAGAAGTCGAGCGTCGCCTGGGCCGTGATCCTCCTGCCCCAGAGCGTCGCCGCCTGGAGGCCGGCGTCGTCGTTGGCCTCGTACCGATCCGCCGGGGGAAGCGGCTGGGAGAGCGCCTGGAGCGCGGAGGCCACGTCCAAGACCCCCCACCCGGAGAGCGGGTCTCGTCCTACCAGGCAGCGGGGACAGCCGGTCTCCGGGCGCGCGTCGGCCGCCGAGTGCTCCAGGATAGACGCCACCTGCTCGGGCCGAAGCTCGGGCCGAAGAGCAAGGAGGAGGGCGGCCGCCGCCGAGACCTGGGCAGCCGAGAACGAGGTACCCGCCGCCATGCTGTAGTCGGGCGGCCCACAGGGGGAGTAGCCCTGCTCGGCGCAGGAGGGCCGGCGGGCGGTGAGGGAGCGGGGCAGGGTGGACACCATGGCCTCGCCGGGAGCCGCCAGGTCGTTGTAGACAGGATCGCGGTTGGAGAAGAGGGGAACCGATCCCTGCTCGTCGATCGCGCTCACCCCGACCACGTGAGGCAGGGCGGCGGGGTAGCTGGCGTAGGGCCAAGGCGTACGGGGCGCCTGATCGCCGTTCCCGACCGCGGCCACCACCAAGGCCCCCCGGCTGGTGGCGTAGGCGACGGCCTCCTGCTCCACGGGGGAGAAGGTGTCCCGGGCGGGCCTGGTCGGGTCGCGCAGCCCCCCCAAGGAGAGGTTGATCACCCGCGCTCCTTGGTCGACCGCCCAGCGGATGGCGCGGGCCTCGACCTCGGGATCGACCACCCCGCCCTCGCCCACCACCTTGGCCACGACGAGCTGAGCGGGAAAGGCGATCCCGGCGATCCCCTGGCCGTTCCCGGTAGCCGCGGCGATGATGCCGGCCACGAAGGTGCCGTGGCCGACGCGGTCGAGGGGAGTGTCGTCCACGAAGCTCCTGGCCGCGGCCACCCTTCCTGCGAACTCGGGGTGGCCGAGGTCGAGCCCGGTGTCGATCACGGCCACCTTCACCGGCTGGAGGGCGGGCAAGGGATCGGAGAAGAAGTCGAAGGCGCGCACCCGAGCCAGGTACCACTGGCTCGGGGCCAGGGGATCGTTGGGGAGGAAGGCCGAGCGGCCGGCCGGAGCGAGATCGCGGGTGGGCCGAGCGAGCGAGAGGCGACGACCGTCGGCCACGGGGACGGTCAGCGGGCGGGAGCGAACCTCCCGGCCGGTGATCGGATCTCTTGCCACCAGCCGGAAGCGGGTGGTCTCCTGGAGCTGCACCCGGACGGCGAAGCTACCGTCGGCGGCGAGGGGGAGGCTGGGGCCGGGCTGCCAGTCTCCGTCCCCGCCTCGCTCCTCCAGCACCACCGGCCCTGCCGCCCGCCTCACGCTGCCCACGAGCCTCACCGCGGCACCGGGAGCGAGGACGCCGGCCGGGCGAGCCAAGGACAGGACCATGGGCCGAATCCACGCGGAGCGGAGGCCGAGGGCGAAGCGAACGGCGGAGGCAGCCAGGGTCGTCGTCCCCTCCCGCGTCTCCACCACGATCTCCTTGGCCCTTCCCCGCTTGGGCACAGGGTCGAGATCGGTCACCCCGCGCAGGCCGAGGGCTTTGGACAGGCGGGCGGCGCTCGCGACGACCGGGCCCCAGGTGTGGTAGGGGGAGATCGCGTCGTAGGGGTCCGGGACGGAGACGAGGTAGGGGACCGGCTTAGCCCCGGCGAACACGTCCGTCACCGCCGCCGTCCTACCCCCCGAGGAGGAGAAGTAGTAGGTGGCGGCGACGCTGCCCTCGTACAGGACGACCTCGCCCTTCGTCTCCCTCACCGCCTGCGCTCCGACCGTCGTCTCGGTCTCGATCCCGCCGTACACCTGGCTTCGCTGGTCGGCGTAGAGGAGCGCTCCGGCTTGGTGCGTGGCCAAGGCAAAGGAGCGGGCGGCCACCGCCTGGGCCTTGACCGCCTCGAGCGGCCAATCGGCGGGCATCTCCGCCGAGACGACCCCCCTCAGGTACGCCTCCAGGCCCAGGATGTTCACCGCTTGGAGGCGGCCGGCCACGAGCTGAAGCTGGAGACGACCCCGGTAGGGCCGGACCGGCCCCGACGCGGGGCCCGCCTGGAGCGGCTCCTTCCCGGGAACGAAGGTGAGGGGACCGGCAAGCGGCGTTGGCCGCTTCCCCGGGTCGAGGGGGAGAGCGAGCCTGCGGCCGACCACGTACCGTCCCGGGGCGAGATCGTGATCCTCCCCATCCCCGTCCACCACGGTGAACGGGACCGAGGAGGAAAGGGAGTAGGGCCCCTTCCCCTCCCAGAGGAGGACGCGCAGGGTCTGAGGACGAGCTTTGCCCAGGGTCGTTCCCGGGTAGTAGTGGGCCAGGATGCGGTCGTAGGTCGCCCCCCGACGGGCAAGGCCGAGCGCGCCCCACTGGCCCATCCCCACCCCGTGGCCGAAGCCGCGGCCGCTGATGGCGAAGGTGGTCGTCGTTACGAGAGGCGGGGCAGGCTCCTGGGCAGAGGCGCCGGCGGCGAGAGCCAACGGGAGGACGAGGGCGAGGAGACGGAGACGGAAAGCCATGGCGGTCGGTCCTCGCGTCGAGGTGGCCTCAGGCTAGCGAAAGGGGCGGGCGGGAGCCTCGCTCCCCGCCCTCACGTCAGGCCCAGCCGGGAGGCGTACTGGCGGCGGTAGTAGGCAAGGTACTCGCCCGACTTGATCGGCTCCCACCAGGCTCGGTTCTCCCGGTACCAGGACACCGTCTCCTGCAGGCCCTCCTCCAGCGAGCGCTGGGGCGTCCAGCCGAGGGCGCGCACCTTGCTGTCATCGACGGCGTAGCGGCGGTCGTGGCCGGGCCGGTCGGCCACGTGGCGGACGAGGGCGGGATCGCAGCCCGTGAGCTCCACGATCCTCCTCGTGAGGTCGATGTTCTCGAGCGGCTCGCCGCCGATGTTGTAGATCTCCCCCGCTACCCCTCGGCGGAGCACGAGGTCGATGGCCGCGCAGTGGTCGGCCACGTGGAGCCACTCCCGCACCTGGCGGCCGTCCCCGTACAGCGGCAGGGGAAGGCCGTCGAGGGCATTGGTGACGAACAGGGGGATGACCTTCTCCGGGTACTGGTTGGGGCCGTAGGTGTTGGCGCCCCGCGTGATGGAGGCATCCACCCCGTGGGTGCGCACGGCGGCCAGCACCTGTAGGTCGCCGCCTGCCTTGGAGGCAGCGTAGGGGCTGGAGGGGCGGAGGGGATCCTCCTCGCGAGCCCGCCTGGGGTAGGGGACGTCGCCGTAGACCTCGTCCGTCGACACCTGCACCATCCTCGCCCCCGTCGCCCGGGCCTGCTCGAGGAGGACGTAGGTCCCTCGAACGTCGGTCTCGATGAACTCGTGGGCGCCCAGGATGGAGCGGTCGACGTGGGTCTCGGCGGCGAAGTTGACGATGGCGTCGCAGCCGGAGGCGGCCTCCGCTACCGCCTCCTCGTCGCAGATATCCCCCTGCCGCAGCTCGCAGTCGACGCCCTCGAGGTTGGCCGGGTTCCCCGAGTAGGTGAGCTTGTCCAGGACCACCACCTCGTCGCCCTGGGCGACCAGGCGCTTGACGAAGTGGGAGCCGATGAAGCCGGCCCCGCCGGTGACGAGCACGCGCACTGCTCAAAGCCTAGGCGAGACCGAGGTCTCCGGCCGCCCTCAGCCGCTCCAGGCAGGCGACGAGGCCCCGCCGCCAGTGGGGAAGGCGAGGGGCGTCCGCGTGCTGGGAGCGAAGGACCGAGTAGGCAGGGCGCGGCGCCGGCCGCCCCAGGTCGGCCGTCGTGATCCGCCGGACGCGACAGGCAAGACCCGCCTCGGCGAGCACAGCCTCGGCCAGATCGGCCCAGGTGCACTCCCCCTCGGCCACCAGGTGGTAGAGGCCGAAGGGAAGCTCGACCAGCCTACGCACCGCCTGAGCCAGGTGGCAGGCGTAGGTGGGCGAGCCCCGCTGGTCGTCCACCACCGCCACCTCCTCCCGCTCCCGCCCCAGGGCGAGCATGGTCCGGACGAAGTTCCGGCCCCAAGGGGCATAGAGCCAGGAGGTGCGGACGACCCACCCTGCCCGCACCAGACGCTCTCCCTCGAGCTTGGTGCGGCCGTAGACCGACAGGGGACGAGGCTCGTCTGATTCCAGGTACGGCCGGCGCCTGTCGCCGCTGAAGACGTAGTCGGTGGAGAAGTAGACGACCGGGACCGACAGGGCGACCACCCGGCGCGTCCCCTCCACGTTGACGGCCCAGGCGCCTGCGGGGTCGGCCTCGGCTCCGTCCACGTCCGTCCAGGCGGCCGCATGGAGCACGAGGTCGAGGGGAGGAAGGTCGGAAGGGGGAGGGCCGGTCACGTCCCAGGCGGCTCGATCGAGGGCGATCACCTCCTCATCGGCGAACGCCTCGGCCAAGGCCCGGCCAAGCTGGCCGCCCGCGCCCGTGATCAGGACGCGCCGCGGTCGCGTGGGGAGAGGATGGGCGATCGCGTGCTCCAGAGGTGGACGACCCGGGGATCGTTCCAGGGGATCCCGTGCTCGTCAGGCGAGGCGGGATCGTACTCCTCGGTCACGTGGTAGCAGAAGAGGACGTCGGTCAGGGCCTCGAAGCCGTGGGCGTGCCGGCCGGGAATGTAGAGGGCGACCGGGTTCTCCTCGCCGATGTCCTCGCAGAAGGTCTCTCCCGTCGTCCGGTCGAGCACAACCACCCGGGCCGTGCCCACAAGACAGCAGAAGAGGTCGTCCTGGCCCCGCTCGTGGTAGTGGAGACCCCGGATCACCCCTCGTCGGGAGAAGGAGACGTTGGTCTGGACGGTGCGCTTGGGAAGGAGCGACTCGCGCCGGACCTCCATCAGCCAGCCGCGCTGGTCGGGGTGGCGACGCAGGGGGATGCGGAGGAGACCCTCCATCAGTCCTTGTTCGCTCCGTGGGCGCGGACGAAGTCGTTGACGGCGTAGTAGGCGTCGATCGACTCGCCGGCATCCCCCCAGAAGCCCTCCACCACGTCGTACTCCATGAGGCCCTGCTCCACGTACCAGTTGTTCACGTCGGTGATCTCCAGCTCGCCCCGCCCGGAGGGAGAGAGCGTGGGGAGGACGTCCCACACGCAGCCGTCGTAGAAGTAGATCCCGGCCACGGCGTAGGGGCTGGGCGGACGCTCGGGCTTCTCGACGATGCGCACGATCCTGCCGTCCCCGTCGAGCTCGGGCACGCCCAGGTGCCGGAGGTGCTCGGGGTTCTCCTCGCGGGCGAGGAGGACGCGGGCTCCCCGCTCCTGGCGGAGGAAGCGCTCCACAGAGGGCCTGATCGAGCGCTCGAGCACGTTGTCGGCCAGCATGACCACCACCCGGTCGCGGGCCACGAACCGCTCGGCCAGAGCCAGAGCGTCGGCGATGCCCCCGGGACGCTCCTGGTAGGCATACAGCAGGCGGTCGACCCCGTAGTCGTGGCCGTTGCCGAGGAGCCGAAAGAACTCGCCGGCGTGGGTGCCTCCGGTGACGAGCATGAGCTCGCTCACGCCCGCCTTGACGAGGGCCTCGACCGCGTAGGTGACCATGGGTCGGTCGTAGATGGGGAGGAGGTGCTTGTTCGTGATCCGCGTGAGCGGATGCAGGCGGGTGCCGCTTCCGCCGGCGAGGATGACGCCCTTCACGGCCCCGATCCTACTCCGCCGCTACCACGGCTCCGTCGCCTCAGCGACCCGCCGGGCGCAGCGCCGGTCGCTCGAGGGGCGAGGGAGCGACCCGCGCCAGCCGAGCCACCGGGGCAGGCAACCACCAGTTGTAGCGGCCGATGACGGCCATGAGCGAGGGGACGAGGATGGCGCGAACGAGGGTAGCGTCGAGGAGGATGGCTACGGCCAGGCCCAGCCCGAACTGCTGCAGCCCCACGATCCTACCGGCGAGGAACCCGGAGAAGGCCGCCACCATGATCACGGCGGCGGCCGTGATGATGCGCCCGGTGCGCTCGAGCCCCCTGGCCACCGCCTGCTCGTTCTCCTCGCCCTCGTCCCAGGCCTCGCGCATGCGGCTGACGAGGAAGACCTCGTAGTCCATGGACAGCCCGAACAGCATGGCGAACAGGAAGATGGGGATCCAGCCCTCCACTTGGTCGAACTGGTACAAGCCGAGCACGTCCGAGCCCCACCCCCACCTGAAGACGGCCACCAAGGCGCCGTAGCTTGCCGCCACCGACAGGAGGTTCAGGATTATGGCCTTGAGCGGCAGCAGGAGCGAGCGAAAGGCCCTGAGCAGGAGGGCGTAGGTGACGAGGAGCACGGCCAGGACGAGCCAGGGGAAGACGCCGTAGGAGCGATCGAGGAAGTCGACCCCTTGGGCGGGAGCCCCTCCCACCAAGACCTCGACCCCCGGCGGCCACCCTGCCGAAGGCACGATCCGCTCCCGCATCCTGCGCACGAGCTCCTGGGCTTGAGGCTGGCCGTACTCGTGGCGCCCGGCCACGATCACCTGGGCATACCGCCGCCTCGGCTCGAGGAACCTGCCCTGAGGGGCGTAGAGGACGAGGGCCACCTCGGGGTGACGGCGGAGGCGCTCGACCAGACGCCCGATCGCCGCCTGGATGGCGGGATCGACGACGCGGCCGTCCCGGCCGGCATCGACCACGATCTGGGTGGGGGAGACCGCCCCCGGCCCCACCGCTCGGCGGAGGACGTCGAAGCCCTGCACGGCCTGGGGATGGCGGGGAATCCCCTCCACCGACCCCGGCGTGAGCTGCAAGGAGAACACGGGGACCACCGCCGCCGCCAGAAGGGCGGTGGTGGAGGCGAGGTAGAGGAGAGGGCGGCGCATGATCGAGCGGGCAAGCCGGGCCCACAGGCCCTCCTCACGCCGCCTGGTACCGGGAAGGAGAGGGAGAGGAATGCCCACCCGCGAGCGCAGGAAGCTCGCCACCGCCGCCCGCCGTACCCCCCGCGCCCCGTAGAGGGAGAGCAGGGCCGGCTGGACAGTGAGGGCGGCCACGATGGAGACCAGGGGAATGACGAACCCGCCCAGGCCCATCGCCCGCATGAAGGGGATGGGCATGAACAGGAGCAGGGCGAGGCCGACCGCCACCGTGGCTCCCGAGAAGACCACCGCCCGACCCGCCGTGGCCATCGTCCGCGCCACCGCCTGCTCCACGGGAAGCCCGCGCTCGAGTTCCTCCCGGAACCGGTAGACGACGAGGAGGGAGTAGTCGACGGCGATCCCCAGCCCGATGAGGAACACGAGGTTGGTGACGTAGGTGGGGGTGGTCATCCAGTGGGCCACGATCCACACCAGACCCAGGGCCCCGAAGATGGTGAAGGCGGCGAAGACGAGCGGGATGGTCACCGCCGGCGAGAGCCCGAAGACGAGCAAGAGCACCGCCAGGGCGATGGGAAGGGCGATCGTCTCCCCGTGCCTCAGGTCCTGGCTGAAGATGGGATCCAGGCCTGCCTGGATGGCCGCCGCCCCCGTGACGTAGGCCCGCGTCCCCGAGGGCGGCTGGAGCGCCCGGTACAGGTCGTCGGCGTAGCGCTTGGCCTCGGACAGGGCGAGGGTGGAGACGACGTCGCCGTAGAGGACGTGGCGACCGCCGGCGAGCAGAGGCTGGGCACGGCCGCTGGGGACGACCGCAGCCGCCCGCTCGACCTGGGCCTGAAGGCGGGCGCGCAGACGAGGATCGGCCGAGTCGGGCACCTGGAAGACCACGGTGAAGCTCCCGTCGGAGCGGTCGCCGAAGCGGCGCTCGAGGATCGAGCGGGCGACCTCGGAGTCGGACCCGGGGACGCTGAACACGTTCGACTGCAGGGCCGACAGCCGCGAGGCGGCCACCACCCCCGCCACCAGCACCACCGCCCAGGCCCCAAGAAGCGGCCAGCGAAGCCGCACGGCCCGACGCGTCCAGCGCTCCACGCTCAGAGCTCGCTGGGAGAGAACACCCCGTGCACGGCGGCTCAGGGTACCCTTCACGCGTGACCGCCGGCAGGGACATCGACCGTCTGCACGAGGAGCTCGAGGAGCTCTTCAGCGAGCTCTGGCGCGGCCCTCGGCTGGCCGCCCAGCGACGCGGGTTCAGGCCCCACGTGGATGCCTTCCGGACCGACGACCCGCCCGAGCTGCGCATCGTCGTCGAGCTGGCCGGCGTCGACCCCGAGGACATGGAGATCGTCGTGGCCGGCCGCGACCTCGTCCTCTCCGGTATCCGCCGCCGGCCGGGAGCCGATCCCGCCGGCCGACCCTCCTACTACCAAGTCGAGATCGAGCACGGCCCCTTCGAGCGCCGTATCCGCCTCCCCGAGAACGCCGACCCGGGCGAGGCCAGGGCCACCTACCAGCGGGGGCTCCTTACCATCGTCGTCCCCCTGGCCGCGAGGGTAGCTCCCTCGGCTAGGGTCTTGATCCCGGTCAAGAGGGCGCCGTGACCAGCCCTGCCGCCGAGGCGGCCGAGCAGGAGATCAAGCTCCCGCCCTTCCTCCCTGTCCTTCCCCTCAAGGACACGGTGGTCTTCCCCCAGTCGATGGCGCCCCTCGTCATCGCCCAGGAGCGCTCGATCAAGCTCATCGACGACGTCCTGTCCGGGAACAGGTTGCTCGCCCTCGTCGCGGTGCGCAACCCCGGGATCGAGCAGCCGGGCTTCTCCGACCTGTACGAGGTCGGCACCGCCGCCCTCGTTCACCGCATGCTGCGCATGCCCGACGGGACGCTCAGGGTGCTGGTCCAGGGGTTGCAGCGGGTCAAGGTCGGTCCCCCCATCCGCGAGCACCCCTACCTCGTGGGGGAGATCACCCAGCTCCCCGACGTGGTGCAGGAGTCAAAGGAGCTGGAGGCCCTGGTGCGCACGGTGCAGAGCACCTTCTCCCGGCTGGTGGAGCTCGTTCCCTACCTCCCCGAGGAGCTTCGGGTGGCGGTCGCCAACGTGGACGACCCCTCCCTCCTCTCCTTCCTGGTCGCCTCCACCGTACGGCTGGCGACGGAGGAGAAGCAGAGGCTGCTCGAGCTCGTGGACGTGGAGGAGCGGCTGCGGGAGACGGCCCGCCTCCTCACCCGGGAGCTCGACGTGGTGGAGCTGGGAACGAAGATCCAGTCGCAGGTCGCGTCCGAGATGGAGAAGACGCAGCGCGAGTACTTCCTGCGCCAGCAGCTGCGAGCCATCCAGCGCGAGCTGGGGGAGCTCGACGCCGAGCAGGCCGAGATCGCCGAGCTGCGACAGCGCATCGAGGCCGCCGACCTCCCCGAGGAGCCGCGCAAGGCTGCCGAGCGAGAGCTCGCCCGACTGGAGAAGCTGCCCCCGGCCGCTGCCGAGTACGGGGTCATCCGCACCTACCTCGAGTGGATCCTGAGCCTCCCCTGGAATCGAGTTACCCAGGACAACCTCCACCTCGAGCAGGCGCGGGCGGTGCTCGACGAGGACCACTACGACCTGGAGAAGGTGAAAGAGCGCATCCTCGAGTTCCTGGCCGTGGGCAAGCTCAAGGAGGACGTCTCCGGGCAGATCCTGTGCTTCGTGGGGCCGCCCGGCGTGGGCAAGACCTCGCTCGGCCAGTCGATCGCCCGCGCCCTCGGCCGCAAGTTCGTCCGCATCTCCGTGGGGGGCGTGCGCGACGAGGCGGAGATCCGCGGCCACCGCCGCACCTACATCGGGGCCATGCCGGGGACGATCATCCGCGCCCTCCGCGACGCCGAATCGCGCAACCCCGTGTTCATGATCGACGAGATCGACAAGATGGGCGCCGACGTTCGCGGCGACCCGGCCAGCGCCATGCTCGAGGTGCTCGACCCCGAGCAGAACTCCTCGTTCCGCGACCACTACCTCGACCTTCCCTTCGATCTCTCCAAGGTGCTCTTCATCTGCACCGCCAACTACCCCGAGGCGATCCCGCCTCCCCTCCTCGACCGCATGGACGTGATCCAGCTCTCCGGCTACACGGAGGAGGAGAAGATGGAGATCGCCCGCCGCTACCTCGTTCCCAAGCAGCTCGCCAAGCACGGCCTCGCCGAGGAGCAGGTGGAGATCCCCGAGCAGACGATCCGCTTGATCATCCGCGAGTACACGCGGGAGGCAGGGGTCCGCAACCTCGAGCGCCGGCTGGCCGACCTCGCCCGCAAGGCAGCAAGGCGGGTGGCCGAGGGCAAGCGGGGCAAGACCGTCGTCAGCGAGCGACGGGCGCGGGAGTGGCTGGGGCCGCGCCGCTTCGCCGGGGAGGTACGCCGTCGCACCTCCGATCCGGGCGTGGCCACCGGCCTGGCCGTGACCGCCGCAGGGGGGGACGTCCTCTTCGTGGAGGCTACCGCCTACCCCGGGAAGGGCAAGCTCACGGTCACCGGCCAGCTCGGGGAGGTCATGCAGGAGTCCGCCCAGGCGGCGCTCTCCTGGGTACGAAGCCACGCCCAGAAGCTGGGCATCGATCCCGGCTGGTTCTCCGAGCACGACATCCACATCCACGTCCCTGCCGGGGCCGTACCCAAGGACGGGCCCTCCGCCGGCATCACCATCGCCACCGCCGTCGTGTCCCTGGCCAAAGGAGTTCCGGTCTCTCCCGACGTGGCCATGACCGGGGAGGTCACCCTCACCGGCCAGGTGCTCCAGATCGGAGGCGTGCGCGACAAGGTCCTGGCGGCCCAGCGGGCGGGCATCGCCCGGGTCATCCTCCCCCGGGAGAACGAGCCCGACCTGGCCGAGCTTCCCAAGGAGGCGCGGGAGGGAGTCCGCTTCGTCCTCGTGGACAGCATGGAGGACGTCATCGCCTCGGCCTTCGATGGGGCCCTCTCCGCCGCCCGCCGCTCCCGCAGGGCCCAGGCCGCGCCCGCCCGCCAGGCCGCTAGAGAGGCCTGAAGCTGTCCAGAAGCAGCCGGCAGGCGGCGGGCTCGGTCTCGTCCCGGCGCCAGCGGCAGAGGAGCTGGTACTCGGTGCGCCCCCGCAGCAGAAACACGATCCGCTGCCGCAGGCGCTTGCCGCCCCGCTCGTAGGAGATGTCGTAGCGCCGCCCGGGGAGGCCCGCGATCCGCACCGTCCTCGAGCCCTCGACCGCCCCTCCCAGCCGGCGGCCGAGGCGGCGGGCAACGTCGTCGAGCTCACGGGCCGCCCGCGGCCACAGCCGAGGCCGGAAGGGTTTGGCCAAGGGAAAGGTGGTGACAGACACGAGGGCATCGGCCCCCCGGCGGGCCGGGCGGGCGGAGGCCGACCGCGGCGTGCGGGCCGGCTCCCAGTCGGCGGGAGCGAGGAAGGCAAAGCCGGGGCCGCGGACGCGCTGGG
>CAZQRA010000003.1:10669-105004 GCA_964595575.1 uncultured Gaiellales bacterium | reverse complement strand
CGACGAGCGTCCAGAGCGCGAAGGCGCGTACGAGCTGCGCGGCGCCGAGCGCGATGCCGGCGGGGACGGCCGCCGCGACTCCGAGATGCCGCAGCACCAGCATGCGGGCGCCGAGATAGAGGCCGGCCGTGGAGAGGAAGAGGCTGAGCGGCTCGGGGTGAAACATGGCGCCCACTTTCACCACCACGGGCACGAAGGCCGCGAAGCCCAGCGCCGCCAAGTGGACGCCGGCGCGGCCCGGGAAGAGGAGCCGTGCGAGGAGGAGCACGAGCGCGGCCGTGCTCACCGTCCAGAGCACGTTCAGCCCCCGACCGACCCTCCACGGCTCGGCCGCGCCCAGCTTCCCAGCGACCAGCGCGGTGAGACCGGCGACGGCGTAGAAACCGGGCGGCGAGTCGAACTCGACCGACTCCCCGCGCCCGGGGATGCGGCCCTCGTGGACGAGGATGTCGGCATAGCTCTGGTGCTCGGCCTCGTCGTAGCCGCCGTAGAGAGGGAACGCGACCGCGTTGTGCACCTGGATGCCGATGAGCAGCCCGAGCAGCGCGAGGACGGTGATCCAGTACCCGACGTCTTTCCAGGCGACCTTGGACCTAGTCCCAGCCGTAGGTGTCTCCCTTGGGCACCGCGCTCACAGCGGAAGAGCGTATCGGCTGCCCCCGAGGGAAGGTGCCCTCCCCGCTGCCTCGTTACACCTTGTTACAAGGAGGCCTCGCGGGTGTCCGCTCGGCCGGTCTCTGCCTGAGCATCCTTGCCGCCCACCCGCTCGACGAGGCCTTCCAGGGAGACGAACTCGACAACGAGGTCGCGGTAGCGCTGGCGCCAAGGGCGGTCGACGTCGCTTGCCACGACGAGGTTGTCGCCCTGCGGGTGCCGCTTGCGGAAGGCGCGCAGACTCGCCGGATCGAACCCCTCTGCCTTCCACGTGCACTCGACGGCGACGGGAGCGGTGCCGGCCGCGGCGATCACGAAGTCGACCTCGTGGCCGCGCTTGTCCCGCCAGTAGAAGATCCGCCGCGTCTGGAGCCGCCCGTGCAGCTCGTTGAGCACGTAGTGCTCCCAAAGACCGCCGGGGTCCTCCTCCCGAAGCTCGCCCCAGCCGCGAGCCTGGACGACGAAGCCGGTGTCGAAGCCGTAGACCTTGGGCGCTGCAACGATCTCGGTGGCTGCCCGCCGCGAGTAGGGCCGGACGCGGTGAGCGACGAGCGTGGCCTCGAGAACGGTGAGGTAGTTTCGCGCCGTGGTGTGGCTGACCCCGCAGTCGCGAGCGTAGCGGCTGGCTTGGAAGATGCCGCCGCTTTCGGCCAGGATGAGCTCGGTGAGCCGGAGGAAGGAGTCGCGCCGCTCGAGACGGAAGAGCTCCTGCAGATCCTTTGCCCAGTAGGCGTCGATCCAGTCCTGGACATCCCGCTCGATCGGAGCCTCTGTCAAGAAGAAGGGGGAAGACCGCCGCGCCGCAGCCGCCTCTCGAGGTCGCTGCTCTCGAAGGCGGCAAGATCGAGGCTGAGCATGGGGGTGAGCCACACCTGCTCCGGCGACCGGCAAGCGTGTCCCGGAACTTGGCGGAGGCAGTAAGCGTGGACGATCCCGTCGCGAGGACGCGCACGTCGGGGTAGTGGTCGGCGGCGATCTTGAGCACCTGAGCTGGGTGGGGCAGGCGGTGGGTCTCGTCCAGCACCACGCGCCTTCCGCGCAGGCCCTGGAGGAAACCTTCCGGGTCACGAAGCTGCCGGCGCACTCTCGGCAGCTCGCAGTCGTAGTACTCGACCTCGGATAGGGACTGGCAAAGCACGGTCTTGCCGGAGCGGCGAACGCCGGCCAGCCAGACGACGGAGCGTCGCTGCCAGGCATCCTCGAGTCGTCCCAGCCAGTAGGCACGCTGGTGCCTCAGAAGTAGCACCAAGTGAAAAGTTGGTCTCATCCAGTCGCGATCGCTTACCCGCCGCTCCAGCCGCCGGTGTCTCCCTTGTAGGTGCCCCGGAACAGGGCAAGCGGCGTCAGGAGGAGGATCTTGAGATCGACCCAGGGGGAGCGGTGCTCCACGTACCAGAGGTCGAGCTCGATGCGCTCCGCCCAGGGAAGCCGCGCCCGGCCGTGTACCTGAGCCCAGCCGGTGAGACCGGGCCTCACCTCCAGGCGGCGCCGCTGGCGGGGGGTGTAGCGCTCCACCTGGTAGGCCAAGGTGGGGCGCGGGCCGATCACGCTCATATCCCCGCGGATCACGTTCCAAAGCTGGGGCAGCTCGTCCAGGGAGAGCCGCCGAAGTACCCGGCCCACCCGGGTGATCCGAGGGTCGCCCTCGTTCACGGCCCAGCCCGCCCCCTGGCTCTCCGCTCCCACCACCATGGTCCTCAGCTTGAGCAGCTCGAACTCGACCCCGTCCTTCCCCACTCGGCGCTGCCGGTAGAGGACCGGGCCCCCGTCCTCGAGCTTGATCGCCGCCGCGGCCAGGGCGAGCAGGGGGGAGGCGAGGGCCAGCCCCAGCCCGGCGATGGCGACGTCGGCGACCCGGTTCACCCTCCCCCGTTCCTCGTTACAACTTGCAACAAGGGAGGGTCAGCGCGTGCCCTCTGCCTTCTCCCACACCGCCGGCACCCCCCGCTCCAGGTAGTTGACGAGCGCCTCCACCGTCGCCCAGCTCACGAGCGCGTAGTACCGGGAAAGACCGGGGCGGCGAGCGGCCTCGGCCAGGAGGGCGAGCTGGGCCAGGAGAGCCGCCCGGTAGATCCCGCCGCGCGGGGCCAGCGCCAGGCTCGAGGCGAGGAGGGCAAGGTGGAGGAGGCCGCTTGCGTAGCGAAGGTGGCGGTGGGACACGAGCTTCACGAGGTAGCCGAGGGGAACCCCCTCCAGCATCCGGCCCCGGTGCAGGATCAGCCAGCAGTGCTCGAACATCCGCACCTTGCGCCGGTACTCGTCCTCCACGTCCCGGGAGGGCTTCTCGTAGGCGATCGCCTCCGGCTCGTACACCGCCCGCCGGCCGCGCTGCGCCATGAGGTAGGGGAAGGCGAGGTCGTGGCCGAAGCGAGGGTCGACCTCCACGTAGTCCTCCCGGCGGACGGCGTAGATGGCGCCGTTCCCGCCCGTGATCGACCCCGTCAGCGACTCCTGCTGGCGGAGCCAGGTCTCCAGCCGCCAGTAGACCCCCTCCCGGTTGGTGCCGTCCGGCTCCTCGAGGACGAGACGGCCGCACACGTAGGCGACCTCGGGGTCGGCGAACGAGCGCACCAGTTTCCGCAGCGCGTCCGGCGCCCAGGTGGCGTTGGCATCGGAGAAGGCGACGATGTCCCCCCGCGTCTCGCGCACGGCCCTGTTCTGGGCGGCCACCTTGCCCCCCCGGGGACAGCGAAGGAGCCGCACCCGCGGCTCGCGGGCGGCGATCTCCTCCACGACCGCGTCCGTCCCGTCCTCCGAGGCGTCGGAGGCGACCACGATGTCGAGGAGCTCCGGCGGGTAGTCGAGCGCGAGCAGGTTCTCGATCCGCCGGGCGATCACCGCCTCCTCGTCGTGGGCCGCCACCACCACGCTCACGGTGGGCGTCCAGTCTCTCTTTGTCACCGGGCGGGGACGGAGCTGAGCAGCCAAAGCGGCCGCTGCTGGGTAGCCGGCGTGCGTCCAGGCAAGCCCTCCTAGGCTCCCCCAGAAGACGGTCTCGAGGCCGCTCACGCCTTCCGAGTCTATGCCGCCACCGGCGCTCGCTGAGGTCGATACCCGTCCTCAAGCTCGGCAAGGAGCGCCCGGTAGCGGGCCAGCGCCACCTGCGTATCCGCCTCGGCCTCGACGTAGGCTCGCCCCCTCCTTCCCATCTCCGCCAGGTCGAAGCGGCCCTCGTAGGCGTCGCGAATGGCCAGGGCCACCAGCTCGGGGCGCCCGGGAGGAAGGACGATGCCGCAGCCGACCTCCGCTACAAGCCGGGCCGTCTCGCTCTCGGGGTCGGCGGCCACGATCGCCGGCCGGCCGGCGGCCATGATGCCGTACAGGCGGCTGGGAACGACGTAGCCGGCAAGACCCTTGACCAAGCCGACAAAGTGGAGGTCGGCCGAGGAGAGGGACTGGGCGAGCACCTCCCGCGGCTGGTAGGGAAGGAAGCGCACCGCGTCCACCTCCAACAGCCGGGCCAAGGCCACCGTCTGGCTGTGGCGAGCCCCGAAGCCGATGATCACCACCTGCAGCCGATCCAGGTCGCGCAGGAAGGTGGTGGCGCGCACGAGCACGTCGAGGTTCTGGGCATGACCCACGTTGCCCGAGTGCATGACCACGAACCGGTCGACGAGCCCGTGGCGCCGCGCCCACTCGTTGTCCTTCGGCTGGGGCGAGACGGCGCGGGTGTCGATCCAGTTGGGGATCACCCGGATCCGCTCAGGAGGAGCCCCCTTCTCCTCCAGGCGACGGCGCATGGTGTCGCCGATGGCCACGATCCGGTCGGCCCTCCTCAGGTAGAGCTGGACGAGTCGGCGCAGGGCCCCCACCACCAGGCGGTTCTCCAGCCGGCCGAGCTTGGTGGCGATCTCGGGAAAGACGTCCTCGCTGATCACGACCAAGGGGACGCGGAAGCGCCTGGCCACGGCGAGGGCGATGGCTCCCACCATGGGGGGGTCGGTCATGCACAGGACGAGGTGGGGGCGGGGGCCGAGAACGCCGGTCAGGAGCGCGCTGGCGATGTACGTTGCGTAGTTGAGCGCCCTCAGGCCCAGGCGCGACCGCTCGAAGGCGGTGGATGGCACCCGCACCACCTCGACCCCGTTCCGCCGCTCCCGTCGCGGCAGCCCCTCGTGTCCCCGTACGACCCCGGTGAGGACACGAACCTCGTAGTCCCGGGCCAGCGCCTCGCAGAGCTGGGTGAGGAGCTGCGCGGTCGCCTCGACGCCCGGCCAGTAGTACTGGTTAAGCACGAGCAGGCGCGGTCGCCGCGCCTCTGCATCGGTCTCCGCCACCGCGAGAAGGCTAACGTCTGGGCGATGGTGGCGGCGCCCCTGCGCATCCTCGTGGCCGCCCCGGCCTGGTGGCCGGCGGTCGCCTTCGGAGGGCCGGTGGCGGTGGGGCGGGAGCTGGCGGCCCGCCTGGTGGCCCGCGGCCACGCCGTGCGCGTGCTGACGACGAGCCTCGTCGACCTGGGAAGCCGGGGCACCCTCGGCTCGCGCAGGGACGTGGTGGACGGCGTGCCTGTCACCTACCTAGCGACGCCGCTTCGCTACCGCTGGATGGGGATCACGCCGACCCTGCCCGTGGCTCTCGCTCGCGAGCGCCGGCCGGACGTGGTGCACCTGCTCGGCTTCCGCGACCCCGTCACCACCGCCGTCGCCGCCTGGGCCCGCCTGCGCGACCTCCCCTACGTCCTCGAGCCGGCGGGCATGTTCCGGCCGCGGCTGCGCAAGGTGGCGCTCAAGCGGGCCCTCGACGCCACCCTCTACCGGGGGGTGACGGCCGGCGCAGCCCTGGTCGTCGTCTCCTCGCGGCGAGAGCGCGACGAGGTGGTGGGTCGCGGCGTCCCCACCGAGCGGGTGGTGGTGCGGGGAAACGGCTTTCCGGAACCGCCGGCCGAGCCGCCGACGCGCGGTGGGCTGCGCCGCGACCTCGGCATCCCCGAGAAGGCGCCGCTCGTCCTCTACGTCGGGCGCATCGCCGCCGGCAAGGGTATCGAGCTCCTGCTGGCCGCCTTGCGCGAGCTCCCTGAGGCGCACCTGGTCTTGGCCGGCCCCGACGACCGCCACGGAGCGATCGAGCGCGTGCGCACCGCCCAGCGTGACCCGGCCACACGGGGCCGGGTGCACGTGCTGGGAACGAGCGAGGAGCCGCCGGTTCGCCTCTACCAGGAGGCAGACGTCCTCGCCCTCGTCTCCGAGGGCGAGAGCTTCGGCATGGCGGCGGCGGAAGCGGCCGCCTGCGGCACCCCCGTCCTCGTCAGCGACCGCTGCGGGGTGGCCGAGCTCTTCCGGGAGGGAGAGGCCCTCGTCGTCCCCTACGAGCGGAGCGCCGTCTCCGCCGCCCTCGCCCGCCTGGCGGCCGACCCGGAGCTTCGCCGGGCGCTCTCCGCCGGCGGCCGGGCGGCGGCTCGCCGCCACTCCTGGGAGCGGGTCACCGACCTCCAGGAGGAGATCTACCGCCGGGCGATCGAGCGACGCTGAGCTACCGCTCGAACCCTCGCGAAGAGGGGAGGACCGCCTCGCAGGCGCGGTGCGTCTCCGGGCGGTCGGAAGCGACCTCCGCTCCAGGTGACCCGTCCCTGGGCCATGAGACGGAGGATGTCTTCAGGAACGCCCGCGGGAACGATATGGGCGAGGACGGCCGCGCTCGGTCACGACCATGCTCTCGCCCTGCTGCACCCGCCTCAGTACCGGCTGAGACCGTTCTTCAAGGTCCCGGATCCCGACCTGCGTAACGTGGCTACTTTAGAAGCTACGAAGCTACATGGCACTCCGTGTCGCTTCCCGGCCCAGCGCCTCCCGGCAGGCGGCGAGGAAGCTCTCCACCGACTCCTCGTAGCGCCACGCCGACACGATCTCCCGCGAGCGGGCCCCCCAGCGGCGGCGGAGGGCAGGGTCGGCAGCAAGCTCGCGCAGGGCGGCGGCGGCCGCCTCCACGTCGTCGGCGCGGACCATGTGACCGTTCTCGCCCTCCCGCAGGAGGTCGTGGGCGGCTCCCACCCGATCGGAGAGGACGAGCGGAAGCGCGCAGGCGGCCGCCTCGTTGACGACCACGCCCCAGGGCTCGTGGCGGGAGAGGAGGCAGAAGATGTCGGCGGCGACGTACGCCTCCACCATCCGCTGCCAGGGCCACTCGTCGGCGAAGACGGCGCGGGTGCCGAGACGGCGGTCGAGATCCCGAAGGCGCCCGCGCTCGGGTCCTCCGCCGACGAGGACGGGGCGTACGCCGCCCGCGGCCGCCGCTCGAAGCAGGGTATCGATCCCCTTCTCGGGCACGAGCCTGGCCACGCACAGGCAGGCGACGTCGCCGGGCTCCAGGCCCAACGCCCCCCGTAGCTGCGGCCGCCGGCAGGCGAGCCGGTCGAACCGGGCCACGTAGGCATCCACGTCGATCGTGTTGGCAAAGAGCCACGTCCTCTTCGGAGAGGCTCCCCAGGCGATCGCGGACGCCCGGGCCAGGCTGCCCAAGACGAGAACCCCCGCCGACCGGGCGAGGACGCGAGGGACGACGGAAGCCTTGACGGCTCGCCGCCAGCCGGGCTTGGGCCCCAGGTCGTGGCTGGGGACGATCACCAGGTAGGGGATTCCCTGCGCCCAGCACCAGGCGATCGCCGCCTGGGAGGCGAACGTGCTCCAGCCGGAGACGACGACGACGTCGGGGCGGGCCTGGCGCAGGGCGGCAACGATCCCCGGCGTCAGGGGGTAGTCGTGGCGGAGCAGGCGCCTTGCCCCGGGCACCGCTACCCCCTGCAGGAAGACCGCGCGGTGACGGAGGGGAACGTCCCAGGCCCGCCCGGCCACCGTGCGGGAGGCGTAGACCACCGTCAGGTCGAGCTCGGGCCGAGCGAAGAGCCGGTCGAAGAGGGGGGCCCGGTAGGGCGTCGGCTCCGGCGAGACCACGGTCACCCGAAGGGGGCGTCCTTCCGCCTCCAGCCTGCGAAGCCACGCCTGCAGGCGAGGCCGAGTCGCCCGCTCGCTGGCCAGGCGAGCTGCTCGCCGGCCGGGCCCGCGGATCGCGAGCTGCGGGGCGAGGCGGAGGGAGACGGCGAGAAGCTCGGGACGACGGGCTCGGGCGGCCGCTCGGGCGATCGCTCTCGCCGCCGCCTCCTCGACCGAGGCCCCCTCCGCCCCCGGGTAGCGCGCGCGGAAGGCGTCGAGTAGGGCCACCAAGGCCGCCACCGCCTCCTCCACCTCGGAGGCGCCCAGGGGAAGCCCTGCTCCCAGCCGGAAGGCCAGCTCGCCTCTCCGCTCTCCCAATCCTGGATGGAGGGAGGCGATCTGGCGGAGGGCGACGCGGCGTTGGCATGCCCGCTGGAGCTCGCGACGTCGCTCCGAGGCCTGGTCGGGGTGGCGGCGGTAGAGAACGAGCGGCTCGCGGACGTTGCCCCCGTCGGCCACCGAGAGGAGCCGGGCGAACAGGTCGTAGTCCTCGCTCTCCTGGAACCCTGGGTCGTAGCGGAGCCCATGGCGGTCGAGGACGGCTCGGTCGACCACCACGGTGGGGTGGAAGAAGGGGGAGCTGAAGAGGGCGTGCCAACGGGCCAGCGCCGGCGTGCCGGGCATCTGGTGGAGGCGGCCGATGCGGCCACCGGGAAGGAGCTCGGCCACCCCCGAGCCCACGACCGCGGCTCCCGGCCGCGACCGAAACCAGGCGAGCTGGCGCTCCAGGCGATGGGGAAGGGCGACGTCGTCAGCATCCAACCGAGCCACGTACCGGCCCGAGGATCGCTCCAAGGCCTCGTTGAGGGAGGCGGCAAGCCCGAGCGGTCGGTCGTGACGGTGTACGCGTAGGCGGGGATCGCGGATCCGCCGCAGGATGGCGGGGGTGCCGTCTTGGGAGCCGTCGTCGACCACGATCACCTCCAGGTCGGAGAGCGTCTGCCGAAGGAGGCTGGAGATGGCCGAGGCCACGTACTGCTCCCCGTCGCGGACGGCGAGGAGCACGGAGACGAGGGGTGTGGGGATCGAGCTCACGCGGGTTGGCGGCCCGGCTGACGATAGCCTCTCGTCCGTGAGCGCGGGGCCCCTCGCTTTCGACCTCGTCTGCGCCACCGTAGGACGAAGGGAGGAGCTCGAGCGGTTCTTGGAGTCCCTCGAGCGACAGACCCACCGGGCCTTCCGCCTCATCCTCGTCGACCAGAACGGAGACGACCGCCTGGAGGCCCTCCTAGCCGGCCATCCCGGTCTGGACATCGTGCGCCTGCGCTCCCCAGCCGGGCTATCGCGGGCCCGCAACGCGGCGCTCGAGCACGTCCGGGCCGAGCTCGTCGCCTTCCCCGACGACGACTGCGTCTACCCCCCTCGCTTGCTCGAGCAGGTGGCACGGCGGTTCGCCGCCCGTCCCGACCTCGACGGTCTCACCGGCCGGCTGGTAGCCGAGGACGGCTCCTCCTCGCCTTCCTGGGCCGGAGAGCCCGCCCTCCTCGAGCGCGACACCGTCTGGAACCGTGCTGCCTCCGGGACCACGTTCCTTCGTCGTCGTGCTGTCGAGCGCGTGGGTCGCTTCGACGAGGAGCTGGGCCTAGGCTCGGGCAGGCCCTGGTCCTCGGGCGAGGAGATCGACTACCTCATCCGCGCCCTCGGCAGCGGCTTGCGCGTCGAGTACGACCCGGGCCTGACCGTGGTCCACGAGCGGAGGGAGCGCTCTCCCGACGATCTCGAAGCCGTCGGCTACCGGGACGGGGCCAGCGTCGGCTACCTCCTCCGCAAGCACCGCTACCCTCCCCGGACGGTGGCACGCATGCTCCTTCGCCCAGCCGGCGGCGTCGTCCTTGCCCTCGCCCGCGGCGATCGCGCCCGTGGCCGCTTCCACGCCGCCACCCTACGCGGCCGCCTGGCAGGCTACCTGGGAGGCACTCCGTGAGGGCTGCGCTCCGCCGGCTGCGGCGCCCGGCTGGGCGCGTTCTCCGCTTCCTGCCGCGACCCCTGCGCTTTCTCTTCCCGTACCGGCTCTGGCGGCCGCTCTTCCGCCTCTGGCTGGCCACGATCCGCGCCCATCCCGACCGCTCCCGGGCCATGCGACGGCTGCTCGAGGTCTACGCCGACGCCTTCTCTGCGATGGATCGGGCAGCGATCGACTACGACGGCGGAGTCCACGCCAAGCACCGCCTCACCCGCTACCACGACTTCTTCGTCGAACGGGTGCGGCCCGGGGAGCGGGTGCTCGACGTCGGCTGCCACAAGGGGGAGCTCGCCTACGACCTGGCCGAGCGGGCGGGAGCCACCGTCGTCGCCCTCGATCTCAGCCCCTGGGCGCTCGACTTCGCCCGCAGGCGCTTCGCCCACCCGCGCGTGACCTACGTGCAGGCGGACGTGCTCGCCTACGAGCCGGACGGACCGGTGGACGTGGCCGTCCTCTCCAACGTGCTCGAGCACATCGGGCCCCGCGTCGAGCTCCTGCGCGCGCTGCGCGAGCGGGCGGGAGCGCGCCGGCTGCTCGTACGCGTGCCGCTCCTCCAGCGCGACTGGACGGTACCGCTGCGGCGCGAGCTCGGCATTCTCCACTTCAGCGACCCCACGCACCAGGTCGAGTACGACCCCGAGCTGCTCCGCCGCGAGCTTCAGGCCGCCGGCTGGCGGATGGGCGAGCCGACCGTCGTCTGGGGCGAGATCTGGGCCGAGGCGGTACGCGCCGACTCCCCCTGAGGCAGCCTACGGCAGGCGCTCGAGAAACCGGCGGGGCGTCAAGAGCACGAGGTCGAGGACCCGAAGCGAGGTGAGGTGGGGATCGCCCGAGACGAGAACGTGGGCGCGTCTTGCACGGGCGAGCGCGACCAAGTAGTCGTCGCTTGGATCGGGGCTCACAGCCTCGATATCCTCCGGGTCGTCGACGACCTGGGCTTCCCGGCGAAGACTGGCGAGGAAGCGCTCCGCCTGCCCGGGAGTGAGGTACCGCTGGAACTTCGGCCGCGTGAGCACGCCCTCGAGCTCTGCGAGTAGGTGAGAGCAGACGACGAGCTCGAAGCGCCCCTCGGCGTGAGCACGCATGCATCCGGCCGGCACCCCGTTCGGTGCGAGCAGCGCTGCGACGAGGACGTTGGGGTCGAAGACCGCCCGGGTCAACGCCCAGCGCGGAGCTCGTGAAGCTCGCGATTGGCGAGGTCGAGAGCCTCCTCCTCGCTGAGATCCCCGGGCGAGGAGGCCCAGATCTCCTCGAGCACGCTGATCCCCAGGTAGTGGCGCAGCGCCTCCTCGACGACGTCGGAGTCACGCCTTCCGGTTCGAGCAGCCATCACTCTCGCCGCCCTCAGGACGTCGCCGTCGAGGTACACGGTTACTCTCTCGCGAGCCACGTTGCGTAAAGAGACCGGGACTCGATGTCAGGCCCGACCGGCGCGCGCCAAGAGCTCGGCGAAGAGGGCCGCGTGCCGATCGAGCCAGGGATCGAGGGCGAACCGCTCCACGGCCCTGCGCCGGGCGGCCTGCCGGTAGCGCTCGAGGTCGGCCAGCACCCGGTCGACAGCCTCGGCCATCGCCTCGGCCGGGGGAGGCTCGTCCCGCTCGAAGGAGTCAGGGTGGGGAACCCCGATCCCAGCCTCCCCTCCCACGAGCTCCACCACCCCCCCGCTCTCCGGGTGGACGACGGGGAGCCCGCAGGCCATGGCCTCGATCACCAGGCTGGGGCAGGGGTCGTTGACCTTGGTGTGCAGGAGGAGGTGGGCGCGGCGAAAGATGGCCGGGGCGTCGCGCTGGGCGTACTCGCCCACGAGCTGGACGTGGCCGCCCAGGCCGAGATCCTCGATCAGCGGCTGCGCCGGGCACACGAGCCGGCCGGTGACGAGGAGCTGCGCCTCCGGGTAGGCGGGAAGGAGCGCCGCCAGCGTGCGCAGGCCCAGCTCGAGCCGGTAGGCCTGGGTCTGGTCTCCACCCAGAAGGAGCACGGGGCCGCCGTCGGGCGGTCGCTCGGCCGGCGTGAAGCGCTCCACGTCCACGGCGTTGGGGAGGATCTCCCAGCTTGCCTGGGGCTCGCCCAGGAAGAGGTCTGCCGAGCGCTTGCAGAAGGCGCTCTGGTAGACGACGTGGTCGGCGGCAAGCAGCGCTCGCCGGAGCGGCCGATTGACCTCCTCAGTGCGGGCGCCCGCCCAGCCCGGGTAGCCGACCCCGTCTTGGTTGACGACGATCGGGGCTCGCCGCCGGCGGGCAAGCCAAAGGAGCGGCCGAAGGTCGCGGGGAAGCCACGTGGAGCCGAGGTAGAGGAGGGTGAAGTCGTGGGGGCTGTTGGGGAAGCGCTCCGCCAGGCGCTGGAACTTGGCCGTGCCGCCGGCCACCCGCTCGCCCGGGCCCGGTACGCGATCGTGGCCGTAGAAGACGCGCAGGCCGGGGCGCGGTCGCCGCGACGCAAGAAGCCGCGCCCAGCGGGCGGCTGCCCGGCCGTAGCGCTCCACCCGGGCTCGATCAACCCCCATGCCCCTCCTTCTCCACGAAGCCCTCGAGAAGGGCTGCCCACAGCGGGTCGAGCCGATCGAGGGCGTACCGCTCCGCCGTCTGCCTGCCCTCCCGTCGGAGCCTGGCCGCAAGCTGGGAGTCCTCGCGCACCCGGGCGCAGGCTGAGGCCAGCGCCTCCACGTCCTCGACCTCGCAGAGGAGGCCGTCCCGGCCGTCCTCGACCAGCTCCTGGGCCTGCCCTACCCGGGTGCTGACCAGGGGAACGCCTGAGGCCATCGCCTCCAGCGCCGCCTTGGGGCCGCCCTCCTGGCGGGAGCAGACGAGGTAGACGTCGAGCGCCTGGTAGGCGCGGGCGAGCTCGGCGGAAGAGCGGGCAAGCAGGTGTCGGTAGGGGATGCCGCGCCGCTCGAGCTCGCCCCGCACGTAGCCCCGGGCAGGCCCGGTGAGGAGGACCCAAAGCTCCGGCGCCGCCTCCCGCAGCCGCTCCAGGGTAGCGACGAGCACGTCCGGCCCCTTGACGAGCTTGGGCTCAAGGCCCTCTCCCCAGCCCACCCCGTCCTTCTGGAACGAGCCCACGGCGAAGGCGGCGGCAGGAAGGCCGAGGTTGCGGCGGGCGGCTGCCCGGGCAGCCGCGTCGGCCGGCCGAAAGCGCTCCACGTCCACCCCCAGCGGGATGCGAAACACCTGCTCCCGAGGGACCCCCGCCGCCAGTACGAGCTCCTCCATCTCCCGGTGGGTGACCTGGACGCGGGCGACGCGGCCGGCGTTGGCGACAAGCGCCTCGTAGGCGCGGTCGAACTCCGGGTAGCCCGGCGTCCGGGGGCGGCCGTGGTAGTAGGAAAGGCCGATCCTGTGGCTAGTGGAAAGCCACCGCGGGTGGAGGGCCATGAAATGGCTGGTCAGGAACACGGCCTGGCGACGGGCGAAGCGGGCCCAGGGAGCGGGGGCGACGGGGTAGCCGAGCCGGCGGGCGGCTGCCTCCAGGTGGCGGGCGTCCTCGTCCACCGACCAGCCGGCCCCCTCCCCCACGCAGAAGAGGCGCGAGTACGCCGGCCAGCGAGCCGTGCCGGCGGCCACGAGCGCCTGGAGGAGCGCCCGCCCCGGCGGGCCGGCGAGCCGGCGGGCAAGGGGCAAGGCGCTCACAGCCCGAGCACCTCCAGGTAGCGATCGGCCACCTCGGCCAGGGAGGGTACGCGGATCGCCGCCCGCCGCTCCTCTAGCTCCCGCACCAGGCGGTCGAGGACCTCGGGGAGCTCCTCGGGGAAGGAGAAGGGAAGCCCGCCCTCCCCCACCAGCTCGGGGTGGCCGCCGCTCCGCCGGTACGCGGCCGGAAGCCCGCAGGCGAGGGCCTCGAGGAGGGCGTTGGAGCAGGGGTCGTTGCGGCTGGGGGCCACGTACAGGTCGTGGGCGCGGAGCATCTCCGCCACCTCCGCGCTCGGCACCGGGCCCACCACCCGAACGTGGCGGAAGGTCGCCCGCGCCCGGCCCACGAAGGTCATCTCGTAGCGCCCCCAGTCGAGGTGGCGGTCGAGCCAGGCGAGGACGTCGACCCCCTTGTTGGGATTGTCCGACCAGCTCGAGGTGATGAGGCGCACCCGGCGGCCGCCCAGGGGCGGGCGGCGCTCAGGCGGGTAGAAGAGGCCGGGGTCGACGGCGTTGGGGATGACGGTGGGCGAGCGAAGCTCGATGCCGAGCGCGCGGTGGGCCTCCAGGCTGAAGCGCGACTGGACGATGGTGGCCGAGGCCAGCTCGCGGTTGATCTCGGCGATGCGGTCGTCGCTGCCGTCGTCGAAGCCCCGGTAGACCTGGATAGGGCCGTCCACCCGGTGCACCATGCGACAGCCGGGGCGGGCGAAGCGGCGGAGCCGCCGGAAGTCGAAGTTGAAGGAGTTGTAGAGGCAGGCGGGCGTCCGTCCCGAGATCCGGTTCACCTCCACCTCCAGCCCGCGGCGGCGAAGCTCGCCCACGAGGGCGAGCAGGAACTGGTTTCCGCCCCCGTAGGGGGGCGGCACGAACTCGTGGAACACGGCCACATCGGCGCCTCCCCGTCGCGAGCGCAGGCGGTCCACCTCGATCGTCGCCAGACGTCCCGCCGTCCTGCCGGCCCGGCGCAGGCGGCGGGCGAGGGTACGGGCGACAACTAACGGCTGCATCGCCGTCCGATTGTGGCTACCATGGGAGCCCGAGTCGAGCTTCCTATGCGACGCTTCCTCCCCATCCTCGCCGCTGCCGCCGTGGCCGCCGGCATTCTCGCCCCCGTCGCGGCCGCTCTGCGCTTCACCGACGACAGCTACCTCGTGCCCACCGGCGTCGTCGGCCAGCCCTTCCGACACGTCTTCCACGGCGAGGGCGGCTGCGGTCCCGGGCTTCCCTACCAGTACCGCATCCTGAGCGGCGAGCTTCCGCCGGGACTGACCCTGTCCAAGGACGGGGTGGTGAGCGGGGTGCCGACCCAGGCGGGGACCTGGAAGCCCTGGATCGAGCTGTCCGACCAGGATCCGCCCACCGCCTCTTGGTGCTTGCCCAAGAAGGCGGAGCGCCAGTTCACCTTCAACGTCCTCCCCGCCTTGAGCATCCAGCAGCAGTCGCTGCAGCCCACCATCGTCGGTCGCCCTTACAGCTTCCAGCTCACCGCCGAGGGAGGCGGCGGGCAGTTCTGGTCGATCGCCTCGGGCACGCTGCCCCCCGGCATCACCCTGTCGGAGAGCGGCCTCCTCTCGGGCACGCCTACCCAGGTGGGGGACTTCCAGTTCGTGGTCAAGGTCACCGACGGCAGCATCCGGGTCGACACGGAGACCCTCGTCCTCCGGGTGGTGGAGGAACTCAAGGCAGCGGCGGGCCTGGTACCCCTGGCCGAGGCGGGCGTACCCCTCAGGCAGCCGCTCCGGCTGGTGGCGAGCGGCGGCACAGGGCCTTACGCCTGGGCGCCCGCTCCGGGATCGACGCTTCCCGCCGGGCTCACGCTCGATCCCCAGACGGGCGAGGTCAGAGGGACGCCAGCCGCCCCCGGCTCCTTCCTCCTCTCCTTCACGGTCACCGACGCCAACGGCTTCACCGCCACCGTGCAGGTGCCCTTCCCGGTCAAGGCCAAGCTGGCCGTGAAGACGGCCAGGCTGCGAGCGGCCAAGGTGGGGCGCTCCTACCGGGCGCTCCTGAGGACGGCGGGAGGAATCGCCCCCGTGCGCTGGAAGGTGGTCCAAGGGAGATTCCCGCTCGGTCTCCGCCTCGACCGGCTGAGGGGCGAGATCAGGGGTACCCCGAGGCGGACAGGGACGTTCAAGCTTACCTTCGAGTGCCGCGACCGCCTGGGGGCGGTGGCCCAGGTTACGCTGGTCCTCTCCGTGCGCCCGTAGCCGCCTGCTCGACGACCTCGACCAGGCCCTCGACGTAGCGCTCCCAGGAGAGGCAGCCCTCCACCGTCGCTCGGGCCTGCCTTCCTAGGCTCTCTCTCGCCTCGGCGTCGACGAGGAGCTCGGCGATCGCCCGCTCGAAGGCCTCCTCGTCCCCGGGCGCCACCAGGCGGCAGTTCACGCCGTCCTCGAGGCCGTAGCCGGAGGCGATGGCCGCCGTCCGGGAGACCACGACCGCCTTGGCCATGGCCATGGCCTGGAGGAGGGTGGTCGTCGCCCCCGAGTAGGAGTTCTCCCGCACCGGCAAGGCGACCAGCCGCGCTCTCCGCATCCGCTCCAGGGCCAGGGCGAAGGGAAGGTCGACCTCCACCGTCACGTTGGCGGGCAGGAAGGGAAGGGCCCGCGCGTGCTCGGCCGAGACCACGAGCCGGAAGGAGGTGCCCGGCCGCCTCCTCGCCACCCGGAGGAGGAGGGCGAAGTCCCGACGGGGATCGGCCCCCACCGAGACCACGTCCACGTCGGCCACGGCCTCGGAGGTGGGCGACAGAGCCCTGACGTCGACGCCGAAGGGGAGGAAGACGACCCTGGGATGGCCGAGCAATCGCCCCAGCACCTCCGCCTCGTAGGCGCTGTAGCAGACGATGGCCTCGGCCCGCCGGAGGGCGGAGGCGTAGAGCCGGCGCATCCCCTGTCCTCGCAGCCGCTCCAGCCGCTCGGGTAGGCCCACCGCCACGTACACGAGGGGCGACCGCAGGAGCCCTGCCCGCGCCAGGAGGGAGAGAGGAATCCCCACCGTGTCCACCGTCGACAGGACCACGTCCGCCTGGTTGGCTACGCGAAGCCAAGGGAGCACGCGGGCGAAGTCACCTCCGTACCCGCCCAGGCCCGCAAGCGCCCGGTTGACGGCCCTGTCGATAATCCTCGCCCACCCTGGAGGCTCGGCCTCCAGGGTGTGCCGCACGGCCAGGCCTCGTGCCTCCAGCTCGTCCAGGCCGAACAGGGAGTAGCGCTCGGGCGCCCCTGGGGGCGCCTGGAGCGCCGCTCGGCGGAGGGCGGAGTCGCGGTAGGCGACGAGGACGGAGACGGGGCGCTCGCCCAATGCCACGGAAGCACCGTACCGAAGGCGTTTCTGGTAACTTGATACCATGAAAATTACCATCGACTCCGCCGGACGCATCGTCATTCCCAAGCCAGTCCGCGAGGCAGCGGGTCTTCGCCCGGGCCAAGAGCTCGAGGTTCGCGAGCGGGAGGGCCGGATCGAGATCGAGCCGGTGCTACCCCCCATGACGCTCGCGGAGCGGGAGGGCTTCCTGGCCGCGGAGGTAGAAGGGGGCGCGCCCCAGCCCCTGACGGTAGAGGAGGTGCGAGAGGTGCTGGAGCGGCTACGGCGGTGATCACCCCGGACACGTCGGTGATCGTGGCCGCCTTCGCCCGCTGGCACGAGCGGCACGCCGACGCCCGTAGCGCCGTGGAGCGGGCCGGGACGCTCATTGCCCACGTCGCGGTGGAGTCCTACTTCGTCCTGACCCGACTTCCGCCGCCCCACCGGGCGCCGGGCAAGCTCGTCGTCTCCTTCCTCGAGCACCACTTCCCCGGCCCTCTCCTGGTCGCCGAGAGCCAAACCTACCGCCGCCTGCTCACGACAGCCAGCGAGCGCGGCATCGCCGGCGCTGCCGTCCACGACGCCCTCATCGGCCTGGTAGCCGCGCAGGCGGGGACAACCCTCGTCACCCTGGACGAGCGAGCCGCCTCCACGTACCGGGCGCTCGCCTGCCCCTACCGTCTCCTCTGAATCCGGTCCTTGGCTCCGCCGCGCCCAGCGGTAAGGTTTGCGGCGATGCACCGCAAGCGGACACGTTTTGCCCAGCGGGTGAGCCGCGTTGCCTACGCCCTGGAGAGGCGGGGGATCCGGGCAACCTACGAGATCCACGATCGCCTCCTCTCCAACCGGACCGCCCGACGCCGTCTTGCCCGGCGTCCGCCCCAGCTGGACGGGAGGCAGCAGGCCCTGGTGGCGGAGCTCGACCGCCACGGCTACGCCGTCACCTCGTTCTCCGATTTCTTCCAGGACGAGGGCCTGTGGGCGGAGATCAAGACCCAGGGCGCCCGCTTCCAGGAGGAGACCGAGGCTGCGCTGGCCGGGGAGAGGGCGCAGCAGCTCAAGCGCCACGCGGGCAAGGAGTTCGTGGTCAGGCTCCTGAGCTACGGAGTCGACCTCGGCCTCGACGACCCCTGGTTTCGAGCCTGCCTCTCCCGGCGCCTCCTGGACGTAGCCAACGCCTACCTCCGCCTGTGGTCGAAGCTCGAGTACGTCGACCTGTGGTACTCGATTCCCCAGCCTCCGGACGCCGAGCGGCAGGCCTCCCAGCGCTGGCACCGCGACTACAACGACCGCCACCTCCTCAAGGCCTTCCTCTACCTGGTGGACGTGGACGAGGAGACAGGGCCCTTCCAGTACGTGCCGGGAAGCCAGCCCGGCGGCCCCTACGCCGATGCCTGGCCCTGGCGGCCGCTCGGCCAGACCTACCCGCCCGAAGAGGAGCTGGCTCGGCGCATCCCCGCCGAGGCGGTGAAGACGTTCACCGCCCCCAAGGGCACCCTCATCCTCTGCAACACGAGCGGCTTCCACCGAGGCGGCTTCGCCACCGGCAGGCCCCGGGTACTCGCCACCTGCACGTACTCGTCCCCCGCCTCCCTTGCCTCCCTCACCGAGCGCAGCTACACGTTCCGGGGCGACCTCGACCAGCTCGACCCCGAGCAGCGCTACGCGGTCAGCTGACCCGTCCCCGACAGCTCCCCCGTCAGCACCACCGACGCCCGTTCCAGCGCAGCTCGATCCGCATCAATGTATGACATTGCTTGTTTCGGCTTGTTTCGCAGACGTGTTAGTACGCTGGCATTGATGAACCCCACCATTCGCAACGTGGACGAGCCCACGTACCGGCAGCTCAAGGCTCGTGCGGCGCTGACCGGCCGAACGATCGGGGATCTCGTCACCGGGGCCATCCGCTGTTACCTCGCCCGACCGCTGCCGTTCGAGAAGACACGAAGCCTCGCCGACTTGGAGCCTGAGGACTACGGCCCCGGGCACGAGCGGGCAAGCCAAGAGATCGACGCCCTCGTCTACGGGACGTGAACGGCCCCTGTGGCCGTCGTTCTCGATTCCAGCTTCCTCGTCGCCTACCACAACCGACGCGACGTCAACCGCCCTGCTGCCGCAGCGGCCATGGCAGACCTCGTGGCCGGGACTTGGGGTCGGGCTCTCCTGCTCGAGTACGTTTTCGTCGAGGTTGTCACGGTGCTCCTCGTGCGACGGGACTTGGCAACCGCCACCAGCGTTGCCGCGCTCCTGCTCGAAAGCCGCGAGGCGGATTTCGTTCCCTGCTCTGAGGTCTTCGGAGACCCTGGAGGTCTTCCGAGCCCGAAAGAGCGGCACGCTCAGCTTCAACGACGCCGCCGTGGTCGCCGTTGCCCGCTCCCGCTCCAGCGGCCTGGTCGCTGCTTTCGACACCGATTTCTCTCAAGAGGACGGCATCACCGTTTTCTCTCAAGAGGACGGCATCACCGTGGTTCCAGGCTGAGGAGCACTTCCCCCAGCCCGATCAAGCACCTTCCCCTCGCAAGGGGGTGCAGGCCCCTCACCGAGCTGCTCGATCCCGAGCAGCGCTACGCCGTGAGCTGAGCCCGAAGCTGGCGAAGACCCTCGAGCCTCTCCACGTGGGTGGCTCGCTCGGTGGAGCGGAACAGGCGCGGGCCTAGATACGACTCGTACCCTCGCGACATGCTCGCACGATTTCGACGGCGTCGGGGGCGCCTGTACACGGCAAGCACCACCGACAGGTCGGGCGGGGTCGAGTTCGAGCTGCTCACCAGACGCGAAGGAAGGGGCGAGCGTCGATCGTGACGCGGGGCCCGCGCGCGTACCACTCCCGCTTCCAGCTCCTTCCCTCGCGCCTGAGCCGCTCGATGTGCGGCGCCGGCCGAGGCGGTCGCAGCAGGCGCTTCATGCGACCGAAGACGCTGCGGTCGAACTCGCGGGTCTCGTCGAGGTTGAGCCTCTCTCCGCCCCCCTCGCGGCTCGAGCGCGGGAGGAAGCACACGTGCAGGAGGCGCAGCGGATCGTCGTCCCAACAGACCTCGGCAGCCAGGTCGCGGCGGCTCTCCCAGGAGTAGCCGTCCTTGAAAGCCACCCGGCCTCCCTGGAGAGGATCGGGGCAGTCCCGCCACGACCTCACTGCCCCCAGGTTGAAGAGCTTGGTGACAGGCCTGGAGGGTGGCGCCATCCATCCCGAGGCCACCCCCGATCCCTCGTCCAGCTCGTCGCAGTTCAGCACGTGGACCTTCAGGCGAAAGACGTCCTGGTGCGCTCCTGCCAAGAGATCCGGGCGGAGTCGGGCCAGGCCCGCAGGGTCGTAGAGCTCGTCGCCGTCCACTCCCAGCACCCACGTCTCGGTGCCGGCGAGACCTTCGATCTTGGCGTGAGCCGCTGCAGCGTTGCGCGAGCGAGAGATGCGGAGGTGGGGAAGGTCGGAAGCCAGTTGGCGAAGGATGTCCCAGGTGGCATCCTCGGACATGTGGTCGACGGCGTAGATCTCGTCGCAGAACGAGGCCACGTTGCGGATGGCCCGCTCTACGAATCGCTCCTCGTTCCGGACTAGGGCCAGTCCCACGATGCGCAGCACCTAGCGCTCCTCCGTCGTCCAGTCGAGCAAGGGCAGCACCGCCCCGCGGAGACGCCCTGTGAAGAGACCGCGGGCAGAGTCGCCCTCCCCGGGGTCGAAGGCGGTGAAGGAGACGGCCATGGAGCAGGCGGCGTGGGGCCGAAGCTTGGCCCCGCCCAGGGAGACCACGCCCACGTCCACCGTCACCAGCCCCTCGTTGAGGAGGTTTCCCGGGATCCAGGCGGTGGAGATGTAGTCGCCGGGAGCGGGCGCCTGGTGCCAGCGGGGGTCGGTGTCGAGGGCGTTGAAGATGATCCCTCCCTCCCCGTCGAAGAGCTTGATCTTGGGGAACATGGGCTCTACCGAGCGCAGTACCCGGAAGGCGATCTCGATGCCGACGGGCCGGCGCACGTCCGCGCTCTCCACGGTGCGCCCGTCCTGGACGACCCGCACCCAGCGCAGGCGGACGAGGTCGTTGCCGGGCGCCGCCTCCAGGCTCGGCCATTCCCGCAAGGGCCCGCCGCCCAGGCCGGTCTGGAGGTAGTGGGCCACCACCTCCTGGCTGGGGCCGTCCACCACCACCTGGCCCCGGTCGAGGAGGATCGCCCGCTCGCACAGGCGCGTCACCGCCCCCATCTGGTGGGAGACGAAGAGCACCGTCCGCCCCGAGCGCCCGATGTCCTGCATCCGGCCCAGGCAGCGGCGCTGGAACTCGGCGTCGCCCACGGCCAAGACCTCGTCCACGAGCAGGATCTCGGGCTCGAGATGGGCGGCCACGGAGAAGGCCAGGCGCACGTACATGCCGCTCGAGTAGCGCTTGACCGGCGTGTCGATGAACCGCTCGATCCCCGCGAACTCGACGATGTCGGGGAGCTTGCGAGCGATCTCCCGCCGCCTCATGCCCAACACGGCCCCGTTCAGGAAGATGTTTTCGCGGCCGGTGAGCTCGGGGTGGAAGCCGGTGCCCACCTCGAGCAGGCTTCCCACCCGGCCTCGGATCTGGGCCCGGCCTGCCGTGGGGGTGGTGATCCGGGTCAGGATCTTGAGCAGGGTGGACTTGCCGGCCCCGTTGCGCCCGATGACGCCGACTACCTGGCCCTCGGGTACCTCGAAGGAGACGTCCCGCAAAGCCCAGATCTCGCGGCGACCCTCCCTCGCTCCCCTCCGCCCAAGCCGCCGGGCGGCCGCGGCCAGGGAGTCACGGAGGGTGCCGTAAGCAGCCCGAAGCTCGCCGATCTGGTAGCGCTTGGAGAGGCCATGGACGGCGATGGCGACGGCCATCAGATCGTGTCCGCGAACCGGGGCTCGGAGCGCCGGAAGAAGGCGAGCCCGAGCAGAAACAGAGCCGCAGCCACCGCCAGGCTCACCGCCAGCTTGGCCGGGTCAGGAGCGGCGGCTCCCAGCACCGTCCACCGCCAGCCCGCGATCACCGCCGTCATGGGGTTGGCGGAGAGCAGCCACTGCCACTTCTCCGGGATCGCCTCGAGCGCGTAGGGGACCCCGGAGAGGAGCGGCAGCACCTGGAGGAACACGGGGATGGCGTAGGGAACGTCCCGGTAGCGGACGTTGAGGGCAGAGAGGCCGAGCCCGACCCCTAAAGCGGTGAGGAGGGCCACGAGCATCACAGGCATGGCCAAGAGCACCGTAGGCCCCGCCGGCCACGTACCGAACCAGGCCATCAGCCCGACCAGGACGGCGAACCCGATGGCGAAGTCGACGAAGGGGACGAGGACGCCGCTCATGGGGAGAAGCACCCTGGGGAAGTAGACCTTGGTGACGAGCGACACGTTCTGGACGAGGCTTCCGCTCGCCTGGGTGAGGGCCGAGGTGAAGTACTGCATGGGCAGGAGCCCCGAGAACACGAGCACGGGGTAGGGGAGGTTGCCGGAGGGGAACTTGGCGAACTTGCCGAACACGACCGTGTACACGACGGCCGTGAAGATGGGTACGAGCAGGGCCCAGGCGACGCCGATGAAGGTCTGCTTGTAGCGCACCTTGATGTCCCGCCACACGAAGGTGAAGAGGAGCTCCCGGTAGTGCCACAGCTCGCCCAGATCGAGCCGCGGCCAGGCGGAGGCCGGCCTGATGACGACCACCCGCTCGACCCGATCCTCGCCTACCGAGGGGACGACGGGGAGGGAGGGAGCCTCCCGCACCTCCAGCCCGGTCTCGGTCACGAGCCCGATGCTAGCGGTCGCAGCAGCGGCCGTCGCCCCTCTACCTGCCTCGACCGCGAGCCAGCCGGACGAGCCGGCGGCGAACTCGGGGCCACAGGCGGGCCTCGAGGGCGGACACCCGCTGCTCCAGGGCTTGAAGGGAGGCGTCCAGGCGAGCGAGGTCGACCTCCCCCAGGCAGGCGCACTCGACCGCGTAGGCCGCCTCCTCGACCACGGTGGGGGAGGGAAGCGATAGGCCCGAGGGGAGGCCCCGAGGGAACACGAGCTCGCCCCCTTCCCCCCGATCCGGAGCCAGCCTGCGGAGAGCGTCCCGCAGGCGCTCGTCCACGACCAGCGAGCCGTCGGCGAGGCCCGCGGCCAGGCGCTCCTCGTCCACCGCCAGCTGGTCGTAGAGGGACAGAGCGCGGTCCTCGCCCGCCTCCTTGACGGCGAGCTCGACCCTCGACCGAGGCTCCCGGTCGCGGTCAGCAGCCGCCGCCACCGCCTGGGCGCGGCTGCGGAGGGGAAACTCGAGCACCTCGATCGGGTACCAGGCCCGCAGCGGTACCCGCCGGGCAGGGTCGAGCCCCAGCACCACTCCTTGCCGGGCTCGGTAGACAGGCCGTAGAGCCCACGAAAGAGGCTCAGGATCGACCGAGGGGCTCGAGAGCGTGGGCCGGACGGTGAGGCGGTCGGCGAAGAGCGAGGGCCCCTCCTCCTCGGGGCGGGGAAGGAACACCCGCGCCAGCGCCTGGACGACCGTGTAGCGCTCGGGGATGGGAGCGAGGAGCTCCTTCAGGCCCACCTCCCGCGGCCACCAGAACTGGTGGAGGTCGCTGTCCATGACCCAGTCGGCCCCCTCCTCGAGGGCGGCGATCCGGCGAAGCCGCGCTCGCAGCTCACGCGCCGGAAGACTAGGGTCGGGTTCGCCTTCTACTACTGTGAGCCGGCCCTGGCCGGCGTAGGCCTCCACGACCTGGGAGCGGCGCCCGGAAGGAGGCAGTCCCGCCGCTACCACCTGGTCGACCCCCACGCTCAGGTGGTAGGCAAGCCAGGCGTCGAGAAGGTCGAGCTCCCCCCGAGCGATCACGGTCATGACCACCTTCACCGCTCGGGCATTCTCCCTCTCAGGCCCCGCCCCCGGGCGCCTACGCGGAGCCCCCCTCGCTCGCATCCGACGCTTCCTCTCGAGCCGGGCCACCCTCTGGGCGACGGCATCGGCCCGGCGCTGGTAGCGCACGAGGAGGGAGTCGTAGGCCACGGTCCGGGACACGGCAAGCTCGATCCGCTCACGAGCCCCATCGCCCGGGGAACGCGCGGGGACGGGTACGGGCCTGCCTTCGATCTGTCGCAGCGCGTCCCGAAGCCGGGTGTCCTCCACCAGGTACCCGAGGGCAAGCCCGGTCGCGAGCGTCTCCTCGTCCACCACCAGGCTCTCGTACAGGTCCTCCATGCGGCCCGCCACCGCCGCTTGGAGCCCCTTGCGGTAGATGGCCAGGGGCTTGTCGGCGCCGACGTGGCCCCGTCGGGTCGTCTTGCGCTGCCACTGCTCGCGGCTTCGGCAGGGGAAGTGGAGGACGTCGAGGAGGTTCGACCCTGGAAGGCGCGGCACCTCCCGGGACTCGACCCGGCCGGCGTGGCCGACCCTGATCTCAGGATCCGCCCTGTGCGCCGCCACCTTCTCCCCGGGTCGCCAGGGGCTGGTGGGGTCGTTGACGGGCGCATGAGCGCTCAGGCACACGGTCATCCGCTCCAAGGGCGGGCGCCCGTCGCCAGGGCGGGGGAGGAAGTGGCGTATGGCTCCTCCCACCACCGCGAAGCGCTCGGGGACGAGGGCCAGCGCCTGCTTGAGGGAGCCTCGGCGGGGCATCCAGAATTCGTCGGCGTCCATGTTCAAGACCCAGTCCGCCCCGTACTCGGTCGCCGCTAGGCGGGCCATCGTCGTTCTCCACTCGCTCTCCCGCACCTCCCCCTCCACCCGGATGAGGCGGAGAACGCCTTGCCGCTCGTAGGAGCGCAGGATGTCGGTGGTGCCGTCCACCGAGCCGTGGTCGGTGGCGATGACGAAGTCGATGCCGGCCTGGAGGTGGTAGGCGATCTGGGAGCCGACGATGTCTGCCTCGTCGCGGACGACCAGGGTCTCGACTACCCGCATCAGCGACGAGGGAGGAGGAGGCGGCGAGCGACCCCCTGGGAAAGGAGCTCCCCGCCGGCGAGGGCGGGGAGAGCTCCTGCCGCCACTACGACCACGGTCACGAGCAAGGCGAGGGCGAGCTTAGCCGGATCGCCCCCCGGCCAGCCGGTCTGGGGAAGGGGGAAGAGGGCGAGCGGCACCAGCCACAGGAAAGAAAGCTGCGGGCTGAGGAGGGCCACGGGGACGACGAGGAGGACGAGGTAGTGGAGCCAGACGATGGGGGAGGAAGCTAGGGCGGCGGCCAGGGCGAGCGTGAGCGAGGCCACCTGGCGGTCGCGGGCGCTCCCCGTGCCCCGCTGGGCGACCCACGCGGACGCGGCCAGAAGGCCGAGGGCCACGGCCAGGGAGAGGCCTATCGCTACCTCCTTGGGTAGGTGCGCGCGCATGCCCATGGCGGCCAGGGAGTAGGAGGCCCACGCCTCCTCGTCGCTCAAGCGACGAAGGAGGCCCGGGTAGCCGCCGAGAGAGGCGAAGCCGAGGGCAGCCCAGGGGGCGAGGCCGAGGATGAGGGCGAAGCCGACCGAGGCTGGGCCTGCCCAGCGGCGCCGGCCGAGCCCAAGCCAGAGGGCAAGCGGCCACAGGAAGAGCTTCAAGGCGACGGCGGCTCCCACCGCTGCCGAGGCGACCAGCCGCTCGCGCCAGCGCCAGGCGACCGCCGACGCCAACACCAGGAAGGGCCCGATCGCGCCCACCACCACGGCGCTCCGCGTGGCTGGGTACGCAGCCGCCAGGCAGTAGCAGCGCCAGTCGCGGACCCCCAAGAGCCAGAGCGCCCCCGCCAGCGCCGCCCCGAGCAGCACCGTCCAGGCGACAGTGGCCGCGGCCACGGACAGGGGCTCGAGCGGAGCCACCAGGTAGGCAAGGAGCGGAGGGTAGGCGTAGGTCTGGTCATGCCAGAAGACGTAGGGGGAGGCTCCCTCGACCACCCGGGAGGCGGCGCGGAGGAACACGGCCAGGTCGTGCGGAGGCTCGCCGCTCGCGATATGGCCCTCGACAGTGGAGAGGTAGGCTCTCGTCGCCCAGCCCAGGGCGACCAGAGCGGCGACGGCTGTCGCCAGGCGGGACGCCGCCTGGACGAGGCTCGCCCGCCCGGCGGGAGCAAGGAGGGCGACGGAGCCAAGGAGGAGGAAGGCTGGCGCCACCGGCAGCGAGTAGCGCGGCTCGGCAGGGAGCCCGAGCGCGCTGAGCACGATCACCACCGCGGCTGCCACCGCAGGGAAGAGGGCGGCGGAGGCTCCCCGTGGCCGCCGGACGAGCAGCGCGGCGAGGCCGACGGCAAGCCAGAAGGCGGCCGGCGGAAACCACCGCGAGGCCTGGTTCAGCCGCCGCTGCAGGGCCTCGCTTCCCCCGGTCCCAGGCAGCCTCGCCGCCAGAGCGTCGATGCGGCGGTGGAGGGCTCGGTAGCGCTGGGCGTCGCCGGAGTGGAGGAAGACGAGGTGATGCTGCGTGGGCGACGTCCACGCCGTGTAGATGCTCCCGTCGGGGGTGGCCACGCCCCCCTCGTGGGGAGCGGGGATGGGCTCGCCCTCCGAGGGCCTCGGCAGCCGCCGGCCGTCGACGACGATCGTCTCCGCGCCGCCTCCGCTAGCGGCGGCAGAGGTCGCCGCGGTCTGGGCCTTCCCCTCGAGCGGCCGGTAGACCCCCCTCACGAGCAGGTGCCAGACGGTGGCAGCCACGCCCCGGGCGTAGGCATGCGGATGGGCGAGCACGGCCTCCACCCCCACGTCGCGAAGCCAACGGTGGTTCGTCCGCCAGCCCTTGACCCGATCGGAGAGGGCGACGAGATCCTCGTGCATCCGGGCGCTCCCCGAGCTGAAGAATGCCTCCAGGGTGATGCCGTAGGAGCGGTAGGGCTCCTCGGGAAGGAGGCGCCGCTTGACCTCCCGGGCTAGCTCGCGGGAGGCTGGGCCGTTCTCGGGTCGCACGATCTTGTCGGTCACGAAGGCGCGGAAGAAGGGGATAGTGGCGTTCCCGCCCCGGGCGAAGGTGTAGTTGCCGAAGCGAAGACCGTTGTGGAGCGTCCATCCGGCGAGGACCAAAGCCATGGCCGAGGCGAAGGCAAGGGCGCCCAGGACACGTCGCCGCCAGGGAGCACGTAGGGCGAGGGGAAGGAGGGAGAGGGCGAGCAGGGCCTGGCTTCCTGGACGGACGAGGGCGAGGCCCCCGCAGGCGAGCCCCAGGACGGCCATGCGGCTAGGCCGGGCGCCCGATCGGGCCGTGCGCACCGCCAGGTAGGAAAAGCCGGCGAACGACGCGGCGAACACGGCGTCGGAGGAGAGCTCGTGGAAGAGGATGGCGTAGCCGGGCCAGAGCAGGAGGACGACGGCCACCAGCAGGGCCCCCGTCCCGCTCAGCGCCCGGGCTGCCGCGAACCAGGCGGCGACCGAGGCGGCAAAGAGGAGGGACATGGCCGCCGGCGCCAACGCTCCCCCCGCCAGGTCGAGGAGGCCGCCCATGACGAGAGGAGCGACGGGCGTGCGATTGAGGACGTAGCCGAGGTCGATGGGGCGGGCTTGGAACAGCTCCACGTAGGCCCCCAAGTAGGTGCCGAAGTCCCGGCCCGGAGCCAGGGGCAGGACGATTGCCTCCAGCCACCAGACGGCGACGGCGACGGCGAGAACCGCGACCGGCGCCCACCGCCCCTCCACCCAGGCCAGCCGCCGCCGGTCGGGCCGCGATCCTCGCTCGGCTGTGCCGGCCACGAGCACGGTGGCACGGTAGCCGAGGGCGCGCCCGCCCGTCCATCGTGCCTCCCCACGCCTCCAAGCAGGCCGAGGGCCATGGTAGGGTGGAGGCGCCAGTGGGTGGACCTCCGCCCCCAGAGCCGTCGTCGGTCTCCACGCCGAGGCAACGCCCGCTCTCCCCGGAGCCGGCGACCGGGCCGCGAGCGGCCTCCTCGCTCCCGGGAGAGGCGAGGGCTTGGCACCCTTGGTACACCTTGTCACACGCGAAGGCCGGGTGAGAAAGCCGCCGGCGCCTCGAGCCTCGCCTGCCGGGCCAAGGCCTAGGCTCGCGCTTCCAGCGCCGAGAACGCACCTCTCCGTTGAGCCCGAGGAGTACGAGCGCCTGCGCACCGGCCATCTGGGCCGGAGACGCCTCGAGCTGGCCGCGGAGGCGATCGAGGGTCACCCGCGCCCTCAGCGCGTGCTCGAGATCGGGTTCGGGGGGGGACGCATGCTCTACGAGCTCGCCTGTCGGTTCCCCGAGGTCGAGCTCGTCGGCATCGAGGTCGATTCGCGGATGCTCGACTACGCCCGCCGCCGCTACCGCCGTCCCAACCTGACCTACACGCTGGAGGGCGAGGCCGGCCTGCCCCAGAGCCGCTTCGACGTCGTGCTGAGCATCGACGTCCTGCACCACGTGCCCGATCTCCCTCGTCTCGTCGGCCAGATGGCCCGCGCCTTGACCCCCGACGGCGTCTGGCTCGCCGTCGAGCCCAACATCCTCCACCCCTACCTGTGGCTCAAGCAGGCCTGGATGCGACGGATGGGAGAGGAGGAAGACCACTTCCGACCATGGCGAGCCGAGCAAGCGTTCCGCTCCGCCGGGCTTACGTGGAGCAAGCGGTACGCCTTCCTCTTCCCGGGCTGGCTCCCCGGCCTCCCCGCGCCGCTGGCGACGGTGGAGCGGGCGCTGGAGCGGGTGCCGGTCCTGGGAGGAGCTGTCGTGTACCGACTGACGCCTTCCTCCGCCACCCCGTGCGCGTCTGCCTGATCTACGACCACATCTTCCCCCACACGGTAGGCGGGGCCGAGCGGTGGATGCGCGACCTCGCCCTCGCCCTCGCCCGCCGGGGGCACGAGGTTACCTACCTCACCATGCGCCACTGGCCGCCGGAGGCTCGACCTGCTCTCCCCGGCGTCCGCGTCCTCGGCCTCGTCCCTCCGGGACGGGTGTACGGCCGGGGAAGAAGGGCCCTCCTTCCTCCCCTCCGCTTCGGTCTTGCCGTGCTCCTTCACCTCGCCCGTCGCGGGGGCGACTACGACGTCGTCCACGCCGCCTCCTTTCCCTACTTCCCGCTCCTTGCCGCCGCTCTCCTGCGGCGCCGCCACGGCTACCGGATCGTCGTCGACTGGCACGAGGTCTGGAGCCGGCGGTACTGGCGACGCTACGCAGGGCCGCTCCTCGGTACCCTGGGCTGGCTCGTGCAACGGCTGTGCGTCCGAGTCCCGCACCGCGCCTTCTGCATGTCCAGGATGCATGCCAGTCGCCTCGCGGAGGAGGGCTACCGCGGCACCCCCCTCGTCTTGCCGGGACTCTACTCCGGGCCGATCGAGCCGAGCGAGGAAGATGAGGTCGATCCCTCGCTCGTCGTCTTCGCAGGACGCCACGTCCGCGAGAAGCGGGTCGATGCCCTGGTTCGGGCCTTCGCCTGGGCCCAGGCGAGGCGGCCTGAGCTTCGCCTCGATCTCTACGGCGACGGCCCCGAGCGCCGCAACGTCGAGAGCCTCGTCCGCCAGCTCGGCCTCGACTCCAGCGTCCGGGTGCTGGGGGCACGTCCCGAGCAGGAGGTGGCCGCGGCCCTCGCCCGAGCCGCCTGTCTTGCCACCGCCTCCGAGCGCGAGGGGTACGGCCTGGTCGTGGTCGAGGCGGCGGCGCGGGGAACGCCCAGCGTGGTGGTGGCCGGGCCCGAGAACGCTGCCGCCGAGCTGGTGACCGAGGGGGTGAACGGCGCCGTCGCTTCCAGCCCCTCGCCCGAGGACCTCGGCCACGCCATCCTCCGCGTGGTCGAGGCCGGTCAAGCCCTGCGCCGCTCGACTGCCCAGTGGATGGCCGGCAACGCGGCAACGCTCAGCTTGGAGCGGTCGCTCGCCCTCGTCCTCGACGCGTACGAGTCCTAGCAGCCTGTGTCGGGTACGACGCTCCCCGAGTCGCCCCCGCCTTTGATCGCCGCCCCGGCGGCCCAAGCGCCCTCGACCGGCGCTCGCTCGGCCGCGCTCATCGGCTCGGCCTCGGTCGTGGGCATGGTGGCGAACTACGCCTTCCTGCTCGCGGCGGGCCGCATTCTCGGCAGCGCTGACTACGGCGCGCTAGCGGCCCTGCTCGGGCTTCTCGCCGTCGTGCTCATCCCCGCCTCGGCCCTGCAGATGGCGGTCTCTCGGGAGGTGTCGCGACGCCTGGCCCACGGAGACGTTCCCGGCGCGAGCACGTTCTCCCGCCAGATGCTCAGGCTCTCCCTGCTCGCGACCGTACCGCTCCTCCTCCTCGCCCTCGCCGCCTCGGTACCACTCTCGGCGCTTCTCCACATCGACTCGGCTGGGATCGTCGCCCTGGCCCTCGTCACCCTGACCACCGCCCTCGTCTCTCCCGTGGCCATGGGCATCCTCCAGGGCCGGCAGCGCTTCCACGCCCTCGCTCTTCTCTACGTCGTTCCCTGGGCCCTCCGACTGGGGCTGCTCGCCGCCGCCTCGGCCGCCGGCTACCGCTTGGGCGGAGCCGTGGTGGCCACCCTGGCCGGCGCCGTCGTCACCGCTCTCCTCGCCCTGTGGATGGCACGGCCCCAGCCCGTCTCCCCGCGCGAGGCCGGGCCGTCCGAGCTACGCCCGTTCCTGCGCTACCTCGCCCTCGTATCGCTCGGCTTGGTGGGGATCGCTCTCCTCAGCCACCTCGACCTGCTCATCGTCAAAGCCCGCTTCTCGGCCGAGATGGCAGGCGCGTACGGCGCGGCGTCCGCCTTCGCCCGGGTCGGCTTCTTCCTCCCCGCCGCCATCCTCGCCGTCCTCTTTCCCCGCACCGCTGCCCGCCAGGCACGGGGCGAGGAGACAGAGGACATCCTGGGACGCTCGCTCCTTGCCACCGCTGGTTTCTGCGGGCTCCTTGCTCTCTTCTACGCCGCCACTGGCGTCGGCCTCGTCACCACCAGCTTCGGCCCCGACTTCGCCGCCGGCGGCGAGATCCTCGCTCCCTTCGCCCTGGCCATTGGGCTCTTCTCCCTGGCCAACGTCCTCGTCGGCTACCACCTGTCGCGCGGGGAGACGCACTACGCCTGGCTCGTCGCCGGCGGCGTCGTCGCCCAGGTCATCCTGCTCGCCCTCGTCCCCTCCAGCCTTGAGGGCGTGGTGTGGACGAACGTGGCAGTGGGCGCCGGCCTCGTCCTCGCCCACGAGCTCCTGGTCGGCTCCAGCCTCCCCGCGCTGCGCGCAGGTCTGCGGCACGTCGAGGGCGCTCTCGCCTGGCTGAGGACGGTCGGCCCTGAGGCTCTGCTCGTCCTGGGAGGGACGACCGCGCTCGTCGTCGGCCTCTTCTGGCCGGTCGTCCGGCACCTCGGCTCCACCATCATCGGGTCGCCCGGCTCGGACTCGACCGGCTCGGTCGCCGCCTTTTGGCAGATGCGTGAGGAGAGCGGCTTCCACCTACTCGGATCGACCCACCATACCCTCACCGGCGCCCCCTTCGGCTGGGAGGAGACGAACGGCCTCAACATCCAGTGGCTCGTTCCCTACTACCCCACCTACCTCGCCTCCTACGTGGTGGGCGAGGTGGCCGCCTTCAACCTGGCCACGCTCTCCGGCTACGTGCTCTCGGGAGCGGCCATGTACGCCCTCGTCCGCTACTTGGGCGGCGCTCGACTGGTCGCCGCCTGGGCGGCGCTCGTCTTCGTCGTCTTCCCCTGGCACATCGTCCGGGCCGAGCATGCCTCGCTCGTCCACCTGGAGGTCTTCCCCCTCCTCCTCATCGCTCTCGTCGCCTACGCTCGACGGCCGACGCTGCCCCGCCTCGTCGTGGTGGGGGTCGCGGTGCTCGCCTCCTGGCTCACCTCGGGCTACTTCGGAGCGATGGCCACGATAGCCGCCAGCGCCTTTGGCGCGGGGGCTGCCTTGTTCTCCCGACGGCGCCGCCTCCTCCTCGCCCTGGGGCCGGCCGCTCTCGCCCTGGCGGCGACCGCGCTCGTCGCCGCCGCCTCCTTGATCTCGGGAGCCGGCAGGGACGCCGGCCTGGACCGGCCTCTCGGCGATCTCTCGATCTACGGGCTTCGACCGCTCGAGTTGGTCGTACCCCCAGCGTCCAGCCTTGTCTTCGGAGGGTTGCTGCAGACGTTCTGGGATGGGCGCGGTCACGGCTCGAACCCGACGGAGACCCCCAACTACCTCGGTCTCGTCACCATCGTGCTCGCGGTTGGCTGGTTGTGGCTGGCGTGGCGGAGGCGTCGCTCCCTTCCTGGGAACACGAGCACCGTTACGCTCGGCCTCGTAGCTGCCTTTCTCGTCGGCGTCGCCTTCGCCGCGCCCAGCCCGGTCGAGGTGCTCGGCCGCCTCGTGCCCACCCCCTCCCGCCTCCTCTGGGAGGTCACCCCGGCCTTCCGCGTTCCCTCTCGCTGGACGCCGTTCCTCATGGCCGCTCTCGTTCCTCTCGCCGCCCTCGGCTTGCACCGGGGCTACGAGGTCCTCCGCCGACGGCCGAAGTACGGCCGCGCGCTAGCCACAGCGGCGATCGTGGCGGCGGCCGGCCTCTCGGCTACCGAGCTCCTCGCCTCGCCGGCCGAGAAGCGGTTCCGCACCGTTCCCGTCCCGCCCGTGTACGCAGCCCTGGAGCGAACGCCGCCCGGCGTCCTCGTCGAGTACCCGCTTGGATACTCCGACGTCTACCGGCTGTGGCAGCGGCGCCACGGCCGCCCGCTCCTGAACGGAGCGCCCCCGGACACGCCCGCCGACCAGGCTCGCCTGGTGCTGCTCGATCCCGCGTCGCCGGGCACCGCGCAGGCGCTCTCGCTGCTCGGCGTGACCGCAATCATCGTCCATCGGCGCACGAACATCGACGCGGAGGTCCTGCCTCGACAGCCGATCGGCGTCAGCGGGTACCGGTTGGTCGGTCGGTACCGCGACGGCGACTCCCTCTGGCAGGTCACTGCCAGGCCGGCACCGGCCCTCGTCACCCTCCCGGGAGGATTCGCCAAGCCCCGCCGCGGGCGCGATGGCCTCGTCCTCTACCCGCTCGTATCGCCCGCCGGCGTCGGCGCTGTGGAGCTGCGGGCGAGACAGGCAGGGGTCGTTCGCCTCACCTTCGACGCCGAGCCCCCACGGGGCACGCGTCGAGTCCTCCGGGTCGCTGACTCCGAGCGGGAGGTAGCGTTCACGCTACAGGGGAGGACGCGTATCTCCGTCGCCGTCGCGGTTCCCCGCGGACTCTCGCGGCTCTTGGTCAAGACCGATCCGGCAGCAACCTCGGAGAAGGACGCCGTCGCCCTTTCGGCCCCGCGCGCGCAAGCGGCGTCGGGGAAACCCGCGCTTCATGCGGACCCCATCGAGCCCGATCCTGGGTTCTGAGCACCCACCCACTCGGCCTTGCCAGGCGCCGCGAACCCTCGCCGCTCGAGGTCCATGACGATAGTCTCCGAGGGCGACTGCGCCGGCACCGGGGTACGGCGGCGAAAGCAAGTCGGGTCGCGCAAGAAGTCGCGCAGCACCTCCACCCGCAACCGCGAGAGAACGGCGTTCTCGCCCAGCCCCTCGCGGCGCTCTGTACGCAGCCGATGCACAAGGCAGGGCCGGTCGAGGTAGAAGCACTCCTCCTGAGTGCCCCCGCTGTCTGTGACCACGAACGCGCAGCGTCGCTCGAGACGGATGAAATCGAAGAAAGGAAGCCGGGGCACACGGACGAACCGGCTGCAGTCGAAGAGTCCCTGAAGCCTAAAGCGCTCGATCGCGGCGACAGTGACAGGGTGATCGATGAAGACAAGCGGCGTCCTCCGGGCCCCATCGGCGAGCACTCTGAGCGTGTCGGAGAAGAGACGCCGCCTGTTCAGCAGCTCGAAGCGGTGCAGCGAGACGATCCCGAACGGCGCCGAGGGCACCGCCACTGCCGGCTCGCCCTCAGGGACGAGCTCGAGGCTGTCCCGGATCGTGTTCGAGCCTGTGTCGACCACCTCCCCCCGCCGGAGATTCGACGCCGCCCACGGCCCCGGCGCGTAGTGGATGTGGGCGAGCTGCGAGGCGGCACGCCGGTTCAGCTCCTCGGGGAACGGATGGCGCAGGTCGAAGCTGCGCAGGCCCCCCTCGATGTGGGCGACCGGGACTCCCAGCACCCTCCCCATACCGGCGCCCAGGACGGTGGTCATGGTATCTCCGTGCACGAGAACGAGCGGACGCCCCGGCCCTCTGGCCAGCTCCTCTCGGAGGCTTCCTCGAAGGCGGGCGAACGAGCTGACGACCGAGACGAGCCACACGGGAATGTTCCGGTTGAGCCTGAGATCGCGACCCCCGGCGCCGCGCGCCAGCCACACGTCGGGCTGGCGCAGACCGAGCTGCCTGGCAAATCCGGGGATTTGCTCCGCCTGCTGGCCGGTGGTAACGAGCAGGTAGCGGTACCGCCGCTGATCGAGACGACGCAGCACGGGAGCGAGCTTGATCAGCTCGCCCGTGGTCCCGAAGACGACGAGGATCACGGATGTGGCCGGCCGCCGAGGCGGCGGCGGCTCGGCCGAGGGATGTAGGTGCGCAGGCGCGCGTCTGCGGCGGCGGCGAGGGCTTTCCCCGCTGGGCAGAGGAGCGGCGCCATCGCTATCCCTGAAGTTGGCCCCGAAGGCGACCCGCGACGAGCAGGGCAAGTCCCCGCCACATGCCGGCGCCGTGGGCGAGCGCGTAGATCGGGGCGAGGAGGGTGAGCGAAGCGACCTCGTACGGTGCGCGTCGCCGACGCAGACCAAGGAGCCCCGCTGCAGTCGCCGTTCCAACAAGCGCGAGCGGCGCGAGCAGCGGCCGGCGCAGCGCGCCGAACGTCAGCAGAGCGCTCGCCGGATAGAAGGCGAGCACGATCGGAAAGAACCTCGACTCGCGACGCCCGTGCCCGTCGAGGAACACGATGCCACGATGGAACGAATGGCGCACGAAGCTCGAAAGCCGAGCACGAGGCAGGTAGAGGCACGAGAAGCGCGGCGAGATGTGGATCGGCTCGCGTGCGGCAATCCAGCGTAAAAGCGGGGTGTCGTCGTTGGCGTGGCGCAGATCGAGGTAGCGGCTGCGAAACGACGCGGCCGCCTCGAGGAGGAGCTTCCGGGGGGCGAGCAAGCACGTCGTCCCTTTGGGAAAGCGATCGAAGCTTGAGGCGTCGAAGCTTGTCGTCCGGGGATCGTCGAAATAGTCGCGCCACGCGAGCTCGGCGAGGAGCTTCCAGAAGACCCCGTAGGGGTTTCCCTCAGCGGCGACGTCGACGTGCGCCGTCCATACGCGCTCTCCGTCGGCAACATGGCGCGCGACGAACCTGAGCGCTCCGGGCGAGAGCCTGACCCGGCCGTCGAGGAGGAGCGCCCACTCACCCTGCGCCGCCTCCAGGCCGGCGCGGCGCGCCTCGAAGCGCCCTCGGTTCGGCTGGCGCACGACGCGCAGCGGGATGCGACCCGCCGTCGCCACCCGCGCGATATCCGCGCTCCCATCGGTCGAGCCGTCGTCGACGAGCACGAGCTCAGCGTCGAAGCCGCTTCCCTCCAGCGCCGTGAGCAGCGCCTCGATGGTGGCCGGCAAATGCCGGGCCTCGTTGTGGACCGGCATGACGACGCTGAGAGTCGGCGTGGCCAATGCCGCGAAGCCTAGCCCCATCCAGCTCGATCCGGGCGGTAAGGTGGTGCCGTGGACGCCACCACTGCGGCCGGAGCTGAGTCGTCACCCCTCGCCGGCCTTCTCCGCTGCCCGCTGTGCGGCGAGAGCGTCACGCTGGGAGAGAGGGAGGCCGTCTGCGAAGGGGGGCACCGGTTCCCGACCATCGACGGTGTGCCGGTGATGGTGGATGAGAGGATGCTCGAGACCGACCCGCAGTACGGCCGCCAGCGGCGGTACTTCGATACCGAGTTCGCGCGCTACAGCTGCTACGAGCTCGACCGCTGGCGCCTGAGCTACCTCCAGCGCCTGCGCACCGCCGGTCTGCTCGGGAATCCCGAGGTGCTGCTCCTGGATGTCGGCGTCGGAGGCTCGGGGTACACCGTGATCGAAGCGGCACGAGGCGGCGGCTACGCGGTCGGCTGTGACCTTTCCCTGGAGGCACTGGTGAGAGCTCGTCGGTTCGCCGAGACCGAGGGCGTTGCAGACAGGACGTTCTGGGTGTGCTGCTCAGCCGAGCGACTGCCGCTCGCAACCGGAGCGTTCGCCTCCGTCCTCGCCATCGCCGTGATCGAGCACGTCCCCGACGACGTGGCCGCGTTGCGAGAAGCAGCGCGCGTGCTTCGGCCGGGAGGGCGTCTCTGGGTCACGGTTCCTCACGCGCTGCCGAACATCTCGCCCGTCTTCCGGCTTCCCAACCGCGTGCACGACAGGCGGCTGGGCCACCTCCGCCGGTACGAAGCCGAGACACTCGTCGAGGCAGGGGATCGCGTCGGACTGACCGCCGTCGACGTCCAGTTCACCGGCCATCCCATCAAGGTGCTTCAGCTTGCGGCGGCGGGGAGATTGCCCCTCCCACTCCGCGATCGCTTCTGGTGGTGGTGCGAGGCCCGAGACCTGCGTCGCGCCCACGTTCGACGCGGAAGGATGCAGCTCAGCGTTCTCTTCAGACGGAACCCATGAGCACCGGGCGGAAACAGTCCTTCGCCATCGTCGCGAACGGCTTTGCCGATGGCCCGGCGCAGGCGCTCCGGGACTACCTGGTCGAGCGGGGAGCCCACGTCGTGACCGTCTTCCACCCGCTCACGGCGGAACAGGGGGGGCAGCACGTCATCGCGGTGTACGCCGGCGGACGTTGCGCGAGCGAGCGCGCTGTGCGCCTCCCTCTCACCCCTCCCCTCTCCTACGCCCTCGATCCGTTCGTGCCGCTCGCTCTTCCGCCCGTGGACATCTGGTTTGGGTTCAACCCGCTCGCCTGCGCCCGCGGCCTCCTCGCCCGCCGGCGGGGGCGTGCCCGCTTGGTCGTGCTCTGGTCGGTGGACTTCGTGCCCGATCGGTTCGGGACGCGCAACCCGGCTACCCGCATCTACGACCGGTTGGACAGGCTGTGCTGCATGCGCGCCGACGCCCGCGTCGAGCTGTCCGAGGCGGCACGCTCGGCCCGGAATCGCCGCCACGGCCTGGCCGATAACTCGACGCCAACCCACATCGTCCCCATGGGAATCTGGATCCGGCGGGTACCGACGACATCCGCCGACGGCTTTCTCAAGCAGCGGGTCGTGTTCCTCGGCCATCTCGTCCCCAGACAAGGCGTCGACCTGCTGCTCGACGCCCTCGCGCTCCTGAGAGCCAGGGGCGGCAAGGTCGTGGCCGACGTGATCGGAACCGGCCCTCTCGAGTCGAGCCTGAGAGAACGCGCACAGGAGCTTGGTCTCGACGAGATGGTGCGGTTCCACGGCTTCGTCGCCGACCATCGAGACGTCGAGCGCCTCCTCGCCGACGCGTCGATCGCGGTCGCACCCTACCGGCCGGGCGACGGCACGTTCACCGCCTTTGCCGACCCGGGCAAGCTAAAGGCCTACCTGGGAGCAGGACTCCCGATCGTGCTCACCAACGTGCCCCCCAACGCGGACGAGCTTGCCCGCGAGGCGGGAGCCGAGATCGTACCCTTCTCCTCCCAGGCTTTGGCCGACGCAATCTGCCGCATCCTCGCCTCCCCCGAGGCGTGGCAGAAGCGACGTCAGGCTGCCCTCGCCTACGCCCGCCGGTTCGACTGGGAGCTCCTGTTCGCAGGGCTGTTCGAGCAACTCGGCTTGGACGTCGCGGCCTCGCGGTAGCCTCGGGTGACACCGCACGCGAACCCCCACACGTAGGCGGCCTGGGTAAAGATCACCGCCAGCGGATGGAGAGCGCCCACGCCCAATGAGCGGAACCGAAGGGCGGCGTGTGCGGACGAGAGCGTCAAGGCTACAGCGTAGGCGAGGAGAAGCGCCACCCCGGTCGTCGTCCATGTGCCGTCAACGGCGAGAAGCGAGGCTCCGACGAGCGCCAAGGTGGGCGGAAGAAGGGAAAATCCCGTCGCGGCGCTCATGCTCGCCCCACGCGTCCGCCGAGCGGCCGCGCCGCGGGCGCGCCCGTGACGCACCGTACCGCGAAGGTGAGGAACGAGCAGTGGTTGTGGTGCGATCGAAATCGAGGTCTCGGGCGTGTAGACGGTGTGTTTGCCCCGCTCAGCCAACCAGGAGACGAGACGCTCTCCGTTGACTCCCGCCCGCGAGGCGGCGAGAAAGTCCGCCTGTCGGACGACAACGGCGTCGGCCGAGTGGTCGGTGACGGTGCGAACGTTGCCGGGAAAGTAGAGGCTGCGTCGGGAGCCACCGCCGACGCGCGACTCGAGCACGGCGGCTGCAGCCCGCTGAGCCAGACTGCCGGTGAGGGGTGCCACCGCCGGAACGACCACGGCAGCCACACCGGGATCGGCGAAGAACGGCACGGCCGCGGTGAGCCAGTTCCCGGCGGGACGAGCGCCTGATGGCAGGAGGGCAACCAGCTCGGCAGGGACGGTGGAGACCTCCTCTCGTTGCACGGCCGCAACTCGCTGGTAGTCGAGTGCGGCCACCACCTCAGGAGAGGCAACCACCGCGACCAGCGGTTGCCACGAAGAGGATCGAGCAGCGCGCAGGAAGCGCCGCTTGCGCTGGTAGGTGCGCAGGATGCGCAGGCGGTAGAAGATCGCCGCCGTGTCGAGGAGCGCCCGCACCACCGCGCGGGAGCCGAGCTCTGAGCCGCTGAAACGGTAGTCAAGCCGCACGGGAAGCTCGCGCACACGGCGGTAGCCGAGTGCCGCGGCCACAGCCAGAAGCTCGAGATCGAAGGCGAAGCGCTTGACGAGGAGAAGCGGCATCACCTCCTCGACCACACGGCGGCTGAACACCTTGAGCCCAACCTGGGTGTCGCGTACGTCGAGGCGAAAGAGGAGACGGTTCAGCTGCTGGTAGCACCAGCTCGCCAACCGGCGGACGGTGGGGTAGTGCACCACCGAGTCGGGGTGGCGCTTGGACCCGACCACGAGATCGAGTCCCTCCCGCTGAGCGACCGCCAGGTACTCGGGAATCGCGCCGGGATCGAGGTCGAGGTCGGAGTCGACGAGCGCCACCCAGTCACCGTGGGCAGCGAGCGCTCCCGCCTTGACCGCGTAGCCCTTGCCCAGGTTGCGGTCGTAGTGGATCACGCGGATCCCCGCCTCCCGCCGGGCCTCCCACAGCCGCTCTGCCGTGCCGTCCACCGAGCCGTCGGAGACGACGATCACCTCCACCTCTTCGCCGGGGAGACCTTCAGTGACCGTCCGCCGGATCAGCTCCACGTTGGCGACGATCTCCTCCCCGCCGTTGTAGACGGGCACGACCACCGTGAGAAGCGGCCGGGCACGGCGCCCTTCCCCGTCCGTGCCCGGTGTTGCTGCAGCCGCCGAAGGAGCTGCCATCCGGCCGATTCTACGGACCGCCGGCGAGCGCCCAGCGCACGGCCACAGCTTATGCCTTACCATCGCGTTCCAGCCGGTGTCCCCTGGTGAGCTTCGATACAGGGTGCGTTGCATCGACAAGACGGGGCACACGTTCCGCGGCGATGAGATCCTCCTCGACGTTGGCTGCGGCGACGGAGGGGTTGCCAGACTGCTGAAAGCCCGCGTCGGCGCAGTGCTTGCCGTCGACCTCGATCGCTCGCCGCACTGGCAGGACCAGGCGGGTCTCAGCTTTCGCGTCGCCGACGGCGAAGCGCTTCCCTTCCCGGACGACTCCTTCGACGTAGTCCATTCCAAGGACGCCCTCCACCACATGGCGCATCCGGAGCGTGCGCTCGCCGAGTACCGCCGCGTCCTGCGACCGGGCGGAACGGCCCTCATCATCGAGGCCAACAGATACTGCCCCAGCCTGTACCTCCAGATGACGCTGCTCAGGGGCCACCAACACTTCACGCGCGCCCACTTTCACCGGCTCGTGCGCTCAGTCTTTCCTGAGGCCCGCTTCGGCGCCTTCGAGGCACACTACATCCCGGGTGTGCGACGACTCCTGAGCGTCCAGCACCTGCTCGAGGAGACAATCGAGCGCCTGGCCCCGCTTCGACCGTTTCTCGCCTACAACTTCGCTGTCTGCCGCGTGTGACCGGCCGCTGCTCGACACCATCAGGCCGACGAGAAGGCGACCGCAATCGCTCGTGGACTGAATGGAACAGGCGGCACGCGTGCTACCGACCTTTACACCCCACCAGGCCTTGCCGTCACGACCCCCGATGAAGCCGACGATGGAGGTGTCCCCCCTCCCAGTCATCCACCGTCTCCGGGGCGCTGGCACCGGGCGAAGAAGGCCACGCCGTGATCGGCGACGCGTGGGTGCGGCTCGTGCCACACCACCCTGAAGCCGAGCTCTCCCAGCCGCCGCTTCACGTCTCCCCACCCCAGGCCTGCCGCGGGGTGATACTCGAGAAGAACCCGCTCGATCTTGGCCCAGAGGGCGTCCGGGGTCTCAAGAAGGATGGGGTACTCGGAGCCCTCACAGTCGAGCTTCACGAGGTCGGCCCTGCCACCGCAAGCCTCCAGGGCCTCCCCGAAGCTCATCACCTCCACCTCGAACTGGGGTCGCTCAGCCTCCTGGAGGGACGGCAGGAGCGTAGACCCTCCGCGTGCATCGAACATGACCGCGCGCCCGGCGTATGAGCTGACCGCCTTAGGCACGACCGAGATTCGAGTCTCGAGGCCGTTGTCCTCGATGTTCCTCCTGAGGTAGGAGCAGGCCCGAGGGTTCGGCTCGAAGCAGAAGACCTGCGCGCCCGGGAAGCGCCTGGCGACTTCCAGGGCGAACGCGCCCACGTGTGCGCCGACGTCCACGACCGTCGTCTGCCGGGAGGAAGCCAGAGCGCGAAGGCGCCCGAGCCGGTAGGTGTCGAGGGCCAGCACCTCGAAGAGGGGGAATGGCTCTGGAGGACGAGCCGGCGCGCGGAGCACGAGCCCCGTCCGTGTCCGGAAGACGAGATCTCTTCGGGCCAGCCTGCCGTAGGCGAGGCCGCACCGCAGGTACAGAGACGGCCAGTTCCGGAACGTAGCGAGGCCGTGCCACCCGACCCGAAGCGCGATTCGGAGACGCTGCGGTGCCAGAAACTGCCGCAGCCTAGGGCCGGTAGCCTGACCCACGGTTACAGACGTCCTCCCGGCGTGTGGACGGGCCCGCCGAAGTCATCCCTCCCAGCGTCATCGCGACACGCAGGCTCCTCCCGAGGACGCCAAGCACGACCAGCCGTCTCCTGCCCGGCCGCTCGGAGCCGGATGGCGAGGGTACTCTTGACCCATGCAGGCTGGCGTGATCGTAGCTCTGGCAGGAGTCGTCGTCGCGACGGCCAAGGGCGTAGGAGGAAAGCCTACCGCGCTCACCGTCACCTACTGGCCGAACGAGGCCGTTCCTGCCGAGTCGCGGACGTGGACGCTTCGCTGCTCGCCTCCCGGGGGAACCCTGCCCCAGCCTGCCCGCGCCTGCCGCCGGCTCGCCCGCCTGGGGAGCGCCGCCTTCGCGCCTGTGCCGGCCGATACCGCCTGCACCACGATCTACGGAGGACCCCAGGTCGCCCTGGTACGGGGCGTTCTCCGCGGCCGCCGGGTGTGGGCCCGCTTCCTCCGCCGGGACGGGTGCGAGATCGCCCGCTGGGATCGGCTCGCGCCCTGGCTTCTGCCCTGGGCGGGAGCGCCGCGCTAACGGCCAGGCTGTCCGGGCAGACTGCCTCGAGCCTGCGTAGGTAGCGTTGGCCTCCGTCTTGGCCTCCCCTCCCCTTCTTGTGCTCGCTCGGCAGCTTGCCCGCCTGGAGCGCCTGGCTGCCCGACGCTCGGGGGCAGTCCTCCTCTTCCTCCTCGCTCTCGGGGTGTACGCCCTCCGCGCCCTCGCCTGGCCTCTCCAGGTAGGGCGCGACTTGGACGAGTACCTCTACGTCTACATCCAGCTCCTCGACCGACACCCGCTCCTTCCCTGGTCGATGCTCTTCCGGACGCCGGTCACGCCCATCGTGGCCGGGCTGTCGCTGGACGTGGCCGGCGGAGCCCTGGCCGAGCCGGTCATGGCCCTCCTCTTCGCCGGCTCGGTGGTGGCCTGGAGCGCCGCCGCGGCCGCCTTCGGGGCCCGCGCCGCCCTCCTCGTCGCCTGCGCCCTCCTCGGCTACCCGGCCTACGGGCTCATGTTCCACGAGCTCTCCTCGGAGCCCGTGTTCTCCGCCGCCTACGCGCTCCTCGCCCTGCTCGTCGTGCGGGCCTGGCGAAAGCCCTCGGCCCGTCGCTTCGCGTGGGTCGGGCTCGGCATCGCCCTGGGCGCGCTCGTCCGGCCGGGGAACGCGGTCCTCCTCGGCCTCGCCCTCTTCCCGCTCGTCCTCTCAGCGACATGGCGCCAGCGCCTGCGCTGGAGCGCCGCCCTGCTCCTCGCCGGCCTCGTTCCCCTCGCAGCCTGGAGCGTCCACAACGGCCTTCGCCTGGGCGAGTACACCCTCGCCCGGGGCGGGAACGCCATCATCCCCTTCTACCGGGCGTTCATCACCGACCGGATCGTGGCCCCCGACAACGGGCCCGCCTCCCGTCGCCTGGCGGAAGCGATCGCGAAGCACCTGCTGACGCGGGAGCCGTACCGCTCCTACGGCGTCACGCTCGACCAGGTCTTCTCCAGCGGCAGCTTTCGCATCCACGAGGACCTGTACCTCCTCTCCGACCAGGTCTTCGGCTGGGGAAGCGACTACGCCGTGCTCCGCGACGCCGGCCTCGAGGCCGTGCGTGCCCACCCCGGCGCCTACGCCCGCGGCGTCGCCGACACGGTCTGGCTGCAGCTCAGCCGCTCCTACTTCCGGGCCACGGGCGGCGGCTCCGGAGTAGAGAACGGGCGTCCGCGCGCGATCGTCGTCCACGGCCGGCGCCTCCCCGACCCGGGCGAGGGCCAGCCCATCCCCGCCGGCCAGAGCGTGTGGATCTCACGGCCGGACAACCGTATCCGCGACGTGTGGACGTCCCCCACCCAGCACCACTTCGTCTTCCTCAACCCGCACGACCGACCGCGGTTCCGAACGATCGTCCGGGAGCGGGACCGGCTGCTCGCCAACCTCCCCGACCGCAAGGGCGAAGGCTGGCTCGCGCTCCGCCTGAACCAGCTCTCCCGCTGGTATCCCCGGCCCATCCTGTGGCTCGCCGTGGGAGCGCTCGCGCTCCCCTGGCGACGGCCTCGCGGCGCGCGAGCGCTCCTCGCCCTCGCCCTGTCGGCGCTCCTCGTCATCGTCCTCAACGCCCTCGGCCTCTTCGCCGACCCCCACTTCGCGCTACCCGTCGCTCCTGCCTTCGTCCTTTTCGCCGCCGGATCCCTCCTCGGCCCTCGGGGTCGCCGGTGGCCCGACACTCACCCCGACGGGCACGCTCGCAGACCGGCAATGGACGAGCCTGATGCGTAATCGTTACCCTGCGCTCTCGCAGAGGCGGCCCCACCCTACGGCCCGATCCCTTGGCGGGGCCCGGTAGGCCAAGGCATACTGCCCGGGGATGGGGAGGAGCGGCCGAGAGGCCCTTGTCGTCCTGGGGACATCGGCTGCGTCCCTGGAGGTGGCCGATGTCGCTCAGGCCCAGGGCTACCGGGTGGTCGGGCTGGTGGCGGTAGAGGAGGTAGAGGAGTCGACTCCTTCCCCCGCCTCGGTCCTTGGGCTCCCCGTTCTCTCCTGGGACGAGGCGCGAGCGCTCGCTCCCTCCCACCTAGCCGTGGTGGGGGTGGAGGAAGGACGGCGGGAGATCGCTTCCAGGGCATCCGGGCTTGGGTTTCGCTTCGCCTCCCTCCGGCACCCCTCGTCGTACGTCGCCCACACCACCACCCTCGAGCAGGGGTCAGCGATCGGAGCGGCCGCCTGCGTCGCCGGCTACTCGGCCATCGGTCCCCACGCCCTCCTCTGCCAGGGAGCGATGGTCGGACACCACACGACGATCGGGGCCTACGCCGTCATCGGGGCCGGCGCCAACGTGGCCGGATCGTGCCTCGTCGAGGAGGAAGCCTGGGTCGGGCCGGGAGCGCGGGTCATCCACAGGATCGCGATCGGGGCGGGGGCCGTGGTCGAGACAGGCGCAGTGGTCATCGAGGACGTGCCCTCGGGCTCCAGGGTCAGCGGCGTCCCCGCCCGAGCCTCCGCCTGATGCGCCGGGCAAGCTCCCGCCCCAGGCTTGCGCTGCGCTCGAGGAGCCGGAGGCGCTCTTCCAGCCTGTCTATGCGCCGGCGGAGCCGGACGTCTGCCTCCCGCTGGTAGAGGATCTCGCACTCGTGGGCGAAGGCAGCCTGGTCGCGGAGGGGCGGAGGGGAGAAGGTAAGCCGGGAAAGCCCCTGCCCGGGAAGGGGAAAGCGCGCCCCGGGAGGAAGCTCGTCCACCCCGGCGAGAAGCCGCAGAGCATCCCGGGGCCGTGCGTCCTCGATCAGTGTCCCCTGGGCCAGCCCGTCGGCCAGCACTCCATCGTCCACGACCAGCTCTCGGTACAGCTCCTGCCAGGTTCCGGCCGCGATCGCCTTCCGGGCCCGCTCCACGTGAGGGGGAACGTCCCTCCCCGACGCCGTCAGGGCCTCCGCCATCTGCTCGTACTTCCGCCTTCCCTGCTCCAAGCTACGGAGGGGGAAGTGGAGGATCTCGAAGGGAAACCAGCCCCGCAGCGGCCGAAGGGGGCCGCCCCGGAGATCGTGTCCTCCCTGCCCGACCACCGCCTCCGGGTCTCCGCGGTGGGCGACCTTGCTGCCGGGGTGGAAGGGGTACTCCTCCGCCGTCCGCTCGGCGTAGGGGGAGATGCGGACGGTAAGCCGCTCCAGCGGGTGCCGCTCCTCCTCCGGCCGGGGAACGAAGTGGCGCCAGGCGCCACGGAGGATGCCGTAGCGGGGAGGGACGAGCGAGACGAGCTCCGGCCACGATCCGCCCCGCGGCCACCACAGCTCGTCCCCGTCGGGATGGAGGACCCAATCGGCCCCCAGCTCCCTTGCCGCCATCCGGGCCAACTCGTCTCTCGTCCACGAGAACCCGTCGCCCTCCTCGTGGAGGAGGAGGACGCGGCCGCTCGCCGCGTAGCGCTCGAGGATCTCTCTTGTCCCGTCCACCGAGCGGTGGTCGACCGCCACGATCAGGTCCACGCCGGCGGCCAGGTGGAAGGCGAGCACGGCTTCCACGATGTCCGCTTGATCCCGAGTCTTGAGGACGGCGACGACGCGCATGGGGCTAGCGGGGATCGACGCTACCAGCGACGACGCGGGGACACCCATCCCCTCCTCGTCCTGGGCACGACCGCCTTCTCCCAGCAGGTGGCGGTCGTCGCCAGGGAGGCGGGCTTCCGGGTCGCGGGCTTCGTCGACAACCTCGACCGGAGCCGCTGCCGAGGCGACCTAGCCGGGCTTCCCGTCCACTGGGTCGACGAGCTCGCCTCGCTCGCCGCCACGCACCAGGCGATCTGCGGCCTGGGAACGACCCAGCGCGAGGCCCTGGTGGCCCAGGCAGAAGCGGCGGGGATGGCGTTCGCCACGGTCGTCCACCCCGCCGCCGTCGTCTCCCCCACGGCGGTGGTGGAGCCCGGGTGCTACGTCAGCCCTCGCTCCGTCGTCGGGCCGGGAGCACGCCTTTCCCGCCACGCCATCGTCCTCCAGGGAGCGCTCGTCGGCGCCCGGGCGGAGATCGGCCCCTGCTCCTCCATCCTGGCCGGGGCCAACGTGGGCAGGGACTGCCTGCTCGGTCGATGCGTCTACGTGGGAGCAGGCGCAGTGGTGGTCGACGGCGTGCAGGTGGGCTCGGGGTCGGTGGTCGGCGCGGGCGCGGCGGTGACGGCGACCGTTCCTGCCCATTCCCTGGTGGTGGGCGTCCCCGCCCGCATCGTCAAGGAGGAGATCGCCCCTCGCTGAGCCGCTCATCGCTTTCGGACGTAGGATCCGCCCCGTGGGAACGCCCCCCATCCCCATCCACCGGCCGGTCGTCGGCGAGTCGGAGCTCGAGGCCGTGGCGAGCGTCCTTGCCTCCGGCTGGCTGGGCATGGGAGAGGTCGCCCTGGCCTTCGAGCGCCGAGTGGCCGCGCTCGCCGGCGCCCGCCACGCCGTCGTCTGCGCCAGCGGCAGCGCCGCGCTCCACCTCGCCCTCCACGCCCTTTGCCTGGAGCCCGGAGACGAGGTCCTCCTTCCCTCGCTCACCCACGTGGCAGGGCCCCAGGCCGTACTGGCTGCGGGCGCCCGGCCGGTCTTCTGCGACGTGGATCCAGCCACTGCCTGCCTCGACCCTGAGGACGTAGGCCGGCGGGTGACGCCCCGGACGCGGGCGATCATGCCCGTCCACTACGCCGGCTTTCCTTGCGCCATGGAGGAGCTCCTGGCCCTCGCACGCAGGCACGATCTGACCGTGGTGGAGGACGCCGCCCACGCCCTCGGCTCCTCCTACCGCAGGCGGCCGATCGGATCGCTGGGCGACCTCACCTGCTTCAGCTTCGATCCCGTCAAGAACGTGACCTGCGGCGAGGGGGGAGCGCTCACCACCGACGACGACGACCTGGCTGCCCGGCTCCGCCGTATTCGCAACCTGGGCGTCGATCGCGACGCTTTGGCCCGCCGGGGAACGTCCAGCCCCTGGCACTACCAGGCGGTGGAGCCCGGCTTCCGCTACCACCTGAGCGACGTCCAGGCCGCGATCGGGCTTACCCAGCTTGACCGACTGGAGGCGCGCCGGCGCCGTAAGCAGGCCATCTTCCGCCGCTACCTGGCCACCTTGGCCGACCTGGAGGGAGTGGAGCCCCTGGTCGGCGACCTCGACTCCTCCTTCCCGCTCCTCTTCGTGGTGCGGGTGGGAAAGGGTCGCAGGGACGCGCTCCTCGCCTGCCTCCGGCGGCAAGGCATCCAGGGGTGGGTGCACTACTTTCCCTGCCACCTCCAGCCCGCCTTCCGCGCCTTCTCCGCCCAGCTTCCCGCCACCGAGCGCTTGTACGGCGAGCTCCTCACCCTCCCCAGCCACCTCGCGCTGGCCGACGAGGACGTCGACCGGGTGGCGGCAGCTGTCCGAGCCTTCTGCGAGGGGAGATGAGTCGACAGCCCCTCCTCGTCCTTGGCACCCGGCCCTTCTCGGTAGAGGTGGCCGAGATCGCCGAGGACACGGGCCGCTTCCAGGTGGAGGGGTTCGTCGAGAACCTCGACCGGGAGCGCTGTCGCGACACCCTGGCCGACCGCCCCATCCACTGGATCGACGACGTGCGAGCCCTGGCCGACACCCACCTTGCCGTGTGCGGCCTGGGGACGACCCAACGGAGCCTCTTCGCCGACCAAGCCGCCGCCCTCGGCCTTCGCTTCGCCACCGTCGTCCATCCCACGGCTCGGGTATCGAGGACGGCCACTCTCGGGGAGGGCACCGTCGTCAGCGCCGGGGCGATCGTGGCCGCTTGCGCCCAGATCGGCCGGCACGTCCTCCTCAACCGAGCAGCGCTCGTGGGCCACCACACGGTCATCGAGGACTACGTCTCGCTCATGTCCGGGGCCAACATCGCCGGATCCTGCCGCATCGGCCGAGCTACCTACGTGGGCATGGGGGCAGTGGTGACGGACCGGCTCACGGTCGGGCCGGAGGCGGTGGTGGGGGCGGGGGCGGTGGTGGTCGAGGACGTCCCCGGCAACGTGCAGGTGGTGGGCGTGCCTGCTCGCATCGTGAAGAGGGGGTGCGCGGACGGTGATCGATCCCCCTCCCCTCATCATCAACGCCGCCCTCACGGGCATGGTGCCGACCAAGGCTGACAACCCGAGCGTGCCGGTCACCCCTGAGGAGATTGCTGATGACGCGCAGCGCTGCTACGAGCTCGGCGCCTCCATCCTCCACCTCCACGCCCGCGACGAGGAGGGTAGGCCCACGTACCGGCGTGAGGTGTACGCCGAGATCGTGGCCGGGGTGCGCGAGCGCTGCCCGGACGCCATCGTCTGCGTGTCCACGAGCGGCCGCGTGTTCAAGACCTTCGAGGAGCGCTCGGCCGTGCTCGACCTGGACGGGCCGCTCAAGCCGGAGATGGCCTCCCTCACGCTGGGCTCCCTCAACTTCCCCCGCCAGGCCTCGGTCAACGAGCCGGACATGATCCGCAGGCTGGCGGAGCGGATGAAGGAGCGGGGCATCGTCCCCGAGCTGGAGGTGTTCGACTGGGGGATGGTCGACTACGCCCGCTACCTCATCGAGCGGGGCGTGCTGGAGCCGCCCTTCTACTTCAACATCCTGCTCGGATCCTTGGGGACGCTCGCTGCCACCCCCCTCCGCCTGGCCGCCCTGGTCGAGTCCCTTCCTGAGGGCTCGACCTGGGCCGGGGCCGGCATCGGTCGCTACCAGCTTGCCGTCAACGGGCTTGCCATTGCCATGGGCGGTCACGTGCGAGTGGGCCTGGAGGACAACCTGTGGATGGACGCGGCCAAGACCCGCCCTGCCACCAACGCCGCCCTGGTGGAGCGGGTGGCGACCATCGCCCGCGCCCACGAGCGGGACGTGGCCACCCCAGCCCAGGCCCGACGGCTGATCGGCCTCGGGGAAGCCCGTCCCTGAGGACGACGGCGCCGACCCGAGTCAGCGCCTACCTCCCTAGCTTGGTCTCGCCCGACACGCTTTACATCTTATCGAGAGCTTTACTTGATGGCCTAGGTAGCTATACTCGGAGCATGAAGACCACGGCCACCCTCTCCTCGAAGAGCCAGATAACGATTCCCGCCTGGGTCCGGGAGAGGCTCGGCATCGGCCCCGGCGACCGGGTGGCGCTTCGGGTCGAGAACGGTACGCTGCTCGTTCGCCGCCTCGACCAGGAGGTCAGGAGCCTGCAAGGCGCGCTCAGGGGCATCTACGGCGACGACCCCGACGAGTACCTCCGCGGTCTCCGGCGAGAGTGGGAGCGGTAGGCGGCCCTCTCTCGCGGGCCCTCGCCGGGCACGAGCGCGTCGCGGTGGACACGGCGCCTCTCGTGTACTTCCTGGGCGGATACTCGCCTCGGGACGAGCTGGTCGCCGAGCTCCTCGAGCTGGCGGCCTCCGGCTCCATCGAGCTCGTGGCTTCAGTCCTCTGCGAGGCAGAGCTTCTGGTAGGTGCCCTCGTAGCCGATCGCCCCGGGGAGGCGGCTGCCATCGAGCAGCTCTTCGACGGATCCCTGCTGCGAGCGGCGCCGGTCACTCGCACGGTCGGTAGGAGGGCCGCCGAGCTTCGCGCCCGGCTGGGGTTGAGACTCGTCGATGCAGTCGTCGCTGCCACCGCCGCCGAGGAGGGCTGCACGGCCCTCGTCGCCAACGACGGCGACTTCCGCCGTCTGGACACGCTCGCGTACATCCACCTGGACGACCTGAGCTGAGCGCGCCTCCCACGCCAAACGCCGACCGCGCTCGAGCCCGGCGCGATCCCGGCCCGGCCGCCCCGCCCAGCGGAAGAGTCCTCAGCGGCGCCGGAGCCTGTCTCTGGGACCGGCCAGCGCCTCGGCGAGGAGCAACGAGTGCTGCTCGAGGGCCCGCTCCAGGCTGAACTCCCTGCGGACGCGCTCGGCGCCCGCTCGGCCCAGCTTCCGGCGCAGGTCCTGGCTCTCCGCTAGGCGCAGGAGGACCTGGGCCAAGCCGTCGGCGTCGCCGGGAGGGGCGAGGAAGGGGTAGCCCTCCTCCCCCACTGCCTCTCGGATGCCGGGGATGTCCGTCCCCGCCACCGGAAGCCCGGCCGCCATGTACTCCAACACCGCGGTCGGGAGCCCCTCCCTGGGCGAGCTGAGGACGCCAATGTCGCAGCTAGAGAGGAGGCCGGCCACGTCCTCCACCTCACCCAGGAAGCGGACGCTCGTCCCCAGCTCGAGGTCGAAGGCGAGGGCCTTGAGGGCATCCTCGTTCCCGGCCGGCCGCCCGGCCAGAAGGAGTACCGCCCGCCGGCCTGCCACCGTGAGCCGGTCGACCAGGCTCCGCCAGGCCCGAAGGAGGGTGGCGTGGTCCTTCTGGCGGTGGAGGTGGGCCACCATGCAGGCGACCAGGTCGTCTTCCCCGAGGCCAAGCCGCCTCCGCCAGGCAGGCCCGTCCAGGAGAGGCGGCTCCAGCGCTATGCCCGGACGAACCGTGCGAATCCGCTCTCGAGGCACGCCCAGCGTTTCCGTCAGGTGGCGTGTGGCGTGCTCGGCGTTGCACACGAAGAGCGGCGTCCTGGCGGCAGCCAGCCGCTGCAGCCGGGGCCCCAAACGCCGAAAGGGGCTCACGTCCTGCTGGTTCCAGACGCACGTCTTGGCCCCCGTCCAGCGCCACACGAGCCCACAGAGGACGTTGGGAAAGCTGCAGTAGGGCACGAGGGCATCGGGGCGGCGGGAGCGAAGGAAGGTCGCAAGCCGGAGGAGCTCGGCGGCCTTCGCCCACCTCGGCCCGCTCCAGAGCACGGGACAGGGCCGCCAAGGGATCCCCAGCCCCTCCGCCGTCTCCACCGCCCGGCCCCCCTCGGCGCTGAGAGCGCACACCTCGACCTCCGCACCCTCCGCCTCCTTCAGGTGGCGGGCGAGGGCGAGGGCAGACCGCTCCGCTCCGCCCAGGAAGGGCCAGGCAAGGACGAGCACGACTCGGGCTCCCCGGAGACGACTGCCGCCGCTCACCGTCTCCGCAGGACCCGAGCCGTCGCTCGTCGAGTGATCGCTCCCAAGCGCCAGCTCTCCAGCGCAGCCAGCCGCCGCTCGAAGGCGACCACCCGACGCTCCAGCCGAGCCTGGGCGTCGATGGCAGCGAGAGCCGAGGCATCGTCGGCATGCGAAGCTCGCGCCTCCAGGTCCTCCTCCGGGAAGCGCAGCCGAGGCAGTGCGTCCGGGAAGGTCGGCGCGGCCGGCAGCTCCCCGACCCCGGCAAGGAGGCGGAGGGCGTCCCGCACCCTCGTGTCCAAGGCGACCTCGCCGGTCGCGAGCCGGCGCTCGGCGCGAGCGTCGTCGAGCTGCCAGCGAAGCCACAGCTCGTCCTGGCGCCCATCGGCCAGCGCCTGCTCTGCAGCCTCGATGTGTCGGGGCACGGGCTCGGGCCCGAGTCTCCGTGCCTTCGCCTTGGGCCCGTACTTCCTTCCCAGCTGTCCGAGCGAGCGCAAGGGGAAGTGCAGCACCTCGAGCGGGTACCAGCCACGCAAGAGGACGAGACGGGGCGAGGAGGCATCGTGGTTTCCAGGGGCGACGACCGCTGCCTCGTCGGCCCGATGGGCGACCTTCACCTGGGGATGGAAGGGATCGGCGGACCCGGTGCCGGGGCCGTAGGGAGAGAGGCGGTAGACCATACGCTCAGCGAAGTGGCGTCCGTCGTCCGGACGAGGCGCGAAGTGGCGCCAGAGGCCGAAGACGAGGCTGAAGCGGGGAGGGATGGCAGCAAGCACCTCCTTGAGGTCGCCGCCCCGCGGCCAGAAGAACTCGTCGGCGTCGGCGTGGATGACCCAGTCGGCGCCGTGCTCGGTGGCAGCCAGCCTCGCCATCCGCGTCACCCACTCCGCCTGGCGGTAGCGCTCGTCCTCCTCGCGGATCAGGCGCAGCACCCCTTGGCGCTCGTAGCGGCGGAGAATGTCGGTGGTGCCGTCCTGGGAGCGGTGGTCGGTGGCGATCACGAAGTCGACCCCCGCCGCCAAGTGGAAGGCAAGCTGAGCGTCGACGATGTCCGCCTCGTCGCGGACAAGGAGGGTCATGACGATCCTCACGGGCGCGCCACCCTGCTCGGGATCGCCGGGACGCGGGGGCACGGTCGAGCCGTTCGCCTCCTTCCTGGCACTCGGCGTCCCCGAGAATGGCGCCCCAGATAGGCCCCGAGGTCGGGCCGGCAACGACCTTCGGCGCCTGGGCCCGGGGAGAGGCGACGCCTCTCCCCGGCGGGCAGTCGGTCGCCCCTCGCCCCACCGTAGCGCCTCGCCGCGGACTCTACGCTACCCGGGTGAAGCATCAGTGGCGAGCCTACCTGGCGGTCGGCGGAGCAGGCCTCGGCCTCGGGGTAGTGCTTGTCTTGCTTCGCGGCCGCCCCAGCGTGGAGTCGGATGCCGGCATCTTCCTGAGCGTCGCCGGGCGGCTGCTCGCAGGAGACCATCTCTACCGCGACGTCTTCGACAACAAGGATCCGCTCTTCTTCTACACGTTCGCAGCGGCGCTCGCCGGTGACTGGCGGCTGCCGTTCCTCCTCGACGCGCTCTGGCTGGCGCTCGGCGGGGCCGGGATCGCAGCGCTCCTTCGAGCGCTCGGCAGCTCACGACTCGTGGCCGCCATCGGGCTCGTCGCCTACCCGCTGCTCCTCACAGGTGCCTACTACTACGCGGGCTACTCGATGCTGCCGGCCCTCGGGCTCGCGCCGCTCGTCTCCTGGCTGTGGGCCCGCCGCCGCTTCGTTACCTCAGGAGCGCTGCTCGGGATCGCGACGCTCTACAAGGCGAGCCTCCTGCTCGTCGTCGCAAGCGGGCCGCTGGCGCTGCTAGCGGTGGCGCTGCCCGAGGGCAGAAGACAGGGAGCGGGGCGGGCGGCCGGGGGGCTGGCGGCCGTCCTCGCGGTAGCGGCCGCCCTCCTCGCCGGCCGTGGCGAGCTCGGCGCATACCGTCGCGTCCTCGTCGACAACGTCTTCTACTCGAGCGACGTCCTCCGCGCCACCGGTCGTCCCCAGGGCCTCTACGGTCATCTCTGGTCGCTGGCAGGGGTCACCGACAACTCGCTCGCTATCGCGGTCGTCTTCGCAGCCGGGGCGGCCGTGGCCGCGGCCGGACTCCGGCGGGGAAGGCGGGGCGAAGGAGGGGCGCCGCCGGCCGCCCTGCGGGCGCTGTCCGGGCTGCTCCTGGCCACCGGCTCGGCGACGGCCGCCACGCTTGCCGCCACAGCCGTGTGGGACCACCACGCGCAGATGTTGGCCTTTCCAGGGGTCGTGCTCGTCGCCCTCTTGGCGACGGCTGCCGAGCGCCTCCAACCGCTGCCGCTGCGCCTTGCGGCGATGCTGGCGGCGGTAGCTCTTCCGGTGTGGGCCCTGGGCGGGCTCTCCTCGGCCCCCGGCCTCGCGATCGGCGAGAGCTGGGGCTCCGAGGGACGAAGCCGGGCCGCGATCGCCCTCGAGGAGGCGCGAGCCGCGCTCCTACCGGACGTCCCCCGCGTCACCTACGCGGTGCTGGGGACGAACAACGAGCAGGCGCACGCGGCGTTCCTGCACGGCGACTGGAGGCTCGCCTGTCCCCGCTTCCACCAGTATCCCTTCTCGCGTCATCTCGACGAAGTCCTGGCCTGCATCCGCAGGCGGCGCCCGAAGCTCATCCTCGTTTCCTACCCGTTCGCCCGGCGGCGCGATGCCCGGACGAGCTGGGACGTGTTCGTCGACGGGGCCGCGCGGCTCCTCGCTACGTCCTACCGGCCCGTCGCAGGCAGCGAGGGGATCGGCGTCTGGGCGCTCCCTCGGCTCCTCAGCGCGACCCGGTCGTCCACTCGATCAGCGGGCTGACGGCGCCTCGTAGCCGGCGCCGGCAAGAGCCGCGACCCGAGGCAACCTCGCCGGGCTCGACGACGCCGCGGCCGGGGACGCCGGCGCCGGCGTGTCCCTGGCTGCCCCCGCGGCCACCAGAGCTCGTCGGCGTCGGCGTGGACGACCCAGTCGGCAGCGTGCTCGATGGCAGCCAGCCTCGCCATGCGCGTCACCCACTCGGCCTGGCGGTAGCGCTCGTCGTCCTCAGCCTAACTGCGTCCCCTCCCAGGTCACAGGCGCACCCCAGGTGACGTAAGCGCGTCACAAGTGATGTATCATCATGCGAGTGAAGCGGTTGCAGATCAGCATCGAGGAGGAGCTCGATGAGGCCCTGGCCGTGGAGGCGGCACGGCGAAAGACGTCGAAGGCCGCCCTGATCCGCCTCTACGTGCGCGAGCAGCTCGGCGCCCAGAAGCACAACACGCGCGACCCCATGGCGGCGCTGATCGGCGACATCGACGACGAGGCGGGAGACATCGACGCCGTCGTGTACGGCCGGTGAGATTCGTCGACACCTCGTTCTTCGTCGCCCTGCGCTTTCGCCGAGACGGCCGCCATCCTGCAGCCAAAGCCATCTGGGAAGCGGGCACGGGACCGCTTCTGTCCACCGATCTCGTCCTCGGCGAGACATGGACCTTCCTGGCCAGACGGGCCGGGCACCGGCGGGCGGTAGACTTCCTGGAGGCGGCGAGCGAGCTGCCCCAGCTCACCGTCCGACACGTGGACGAGGATCTCGTCACCGAAGCTTGGCGCTGGCTGCGACGCCATGACGAGCGGCCCTACTCCCTCCTCGATGCCACCAGCTTCGCCCTCATGCGGCGTCTCCGCATCCGCGAGGCTCTGGCTTTCGACGGCGACTTCTCGGCCGCCGGCTTCATCGAAGTCCGCCCGTAGCGCCATCGTGGTCGATGACAGCCTGATGGCGGCTTGGCCGCGGTGATGGCGCGATTACGGTGCAGTGCGAAGGCGCGGCGCTTCCCTCGATGTCGCGCCGGGAGTCCTCCCAGCTTCGTGCAGCTCGCGGCGGCCGGCGTGCTCGGAACGAAGGCGCGTGCCTGAGAGGGGCTATCACTCCGGAGCCGCAAGCCAGGCAACCGCCTCGCCTCCCCCCGTGATCTCGTCCACGAGCATGCGGTGGAGGCTCGCCCCTGCTCGGCGGGTGAGCCCGAGCAACGGAAGCTGGGAGCGGTAGGAGCGGACCCCTCTCCATTTCCTCACCCAATCAACCGGGCGGGCGGGCAGCCGCCTCCAGGTAGCCGACTGGGGAACGAACGGTCGCAGGCAATCGGGGACCGCGGGTGGCCTGCCCGAGCGATACGCATACGGTTGCTCTGCGTAGAGACCCAGCCTGCGGCCCGGGAGCCCGTTGCGAAGCAAGAGCGGACTGAGCCACGCGTGGTCGTCGTGTTCGAGCGGGAAGCCCGGAATCACGACGACATCCGCGCCGGCGCAGGCCTCCGCTACAGCCGAGAAGATCTCGTCCTCGCCTCCGCGGCGGTCGTACGGAGCGTCTCCGAAGGGAAGCCAGCGCCGGCGCGCGCCGAGCAGCGCGCAAGCGGCAGCGTCCTCCCCCCGCCTCGCGCGCACCTCCTCCCCCTCCGTGCGAAATCCGGCTCTTCCGGCATTCACGTGGGTAGGGCGACCGGGATCTTGCCGCAGACGAGTCGGATCATGGCGAGCAGGGATTCGAGGCAGCGGAAGCCGCGGGAGCGGTGCGAGATGAGGCGCACGGTTGAGTTCATCGCTTCCAGGCGGGCGTTGGAGAGTCCGAGCCTGATCGCGTTGACGACGGCCTCGGCGTGCTCGGCGATGGTGGTGGCGGCGCGGATGAAGGGGACGAGCAGGCTCGCCCGCGCCGCTCGCAGCCACTCCAGTGCCGTCCTCGAGCCCACGGGCAAGAGCGTCGTCTGCGACGACCATGGAGTCGTAGTACTCCTCGATCCCCCCTCCTGCCACTGCGGAGCGTCCAGCAGTGCGCGCGCAAGGCGGTTGCCCTGACGAAGGCCTTCGACGTTCCCGGCTTGCGTCCCGGGACCGGCTACGACGCCAAGGCCTATTTCGCCGAGCAGGCTTGGCGGGCTGCAAGCCGTCGCATGCCCGTGTCCTCGGTCGGCCGAATGCCAACCGGTCTCGGTTCTCCCTGCGTCCTTGCGAGGCTCGCTTGTTCGCCGGCCAATCAAGACCGTACGTACGGCCGGGAGCACCGGCACGCGGCCGGCCACTCTGGTTCGAGACGCCGCACCGCCGCGACCAAGCGGCACCCGACGTCGCACCAGGTCGTCCTCCCGACCATGGAGGGGCAAGCTCGTCCTCGCGCCGTGGGAGCAGGGCTTCCAGGTTCGCCGCCCGTCGGCGCAAGCGGGTGGTGCCGAAGGCGATCAGCGAGTAGCGGCTACTGGTACTGAAGCGCCTGCAGGACGTTGAGGCGCGTAGCGCGCCGCGCCTTGCGCCCCCTCTCGACGGTTGGGGGCAGGCGACGCTTGACGGGCTCGGGGACGAGCCCTCTCCAGCCGGCCCGTTCGGTCCTTGTCTCGACCTCACAGGTCGCCGATGATAGTCCGACGGTGTCATCTGAATGCTCGCCGCCCCGGCTCGAGCTGCCTTCGAGCCGGGTAGTGGTCATCTCGCCGCACCTGGACGACGCGGCGCTCTCGCTGGGAGCGACCATCGCGGGTGCAGCGCGCGCAGGTGCGAGGGTTCTCGTGCTTACGGTCTTCGCGGCGATCCTGCCTCGCCCGCTCCGGCCGGGGGCTGGGATCGCCGTGCCGGATTCGCGACCCAGGGTCAGGCCGCCTCCGTCCGCCGCGAGGAGGATCGTCGAGCGTGCCGGGCCCTGGGCGCGACGCCCATCTGGCTTCCGTACGGCGACGAGCAGTACGAGCGCGGCGGGAGCGAGCGCGAGATCATGGAGTCGGTTCACGACGTCGTGCGCGGGGCCGACGTCGCGCTGCTCCCGGGCTATCCGCTCTCCCACCGCGACCACGCGTGGCTGACCCGCGCCCTCCTTACGTCCCCACTGCCGGTGCGCGATGTCGTCCTGTATGCCGAGCAGCCGTACGCCTTCCGCGTCGCAACCGGGCTCGACCCGCGGCCCGAGCCCGTGCCCTGGCTCGCGGATGCGGTCGGTGGACAGCCGCGCTGGATCCGGGTGGCGTCCTCCCCACGGGACTGGATCGCCAAGTGGCGTGCCATCCGGCAGTACGCGAGCCAACTCCCCCTCCTCGGCATGACGCCGAGGGCCCAGCAGCGCCTGCGGTCGATGCTCTGGCGCGAGGTACGGGAGGGAGGGGAGGAGATTGCGTGGCTCGGGTGACCTGCCGATCCCCCGTGCACCGCTACGCTCGCAGGTGATGAAGGTCGTGCTGACGGTGCTGGCGAGCGGCCACCAACCTCGAGCGCGGCCTCCGCGAGGATTCCCCGGTGCTGGACACGCGCCTGCGCGACGCGCTCCGCGCTCCGGGCCGGAAGGACGTCGCCGACAGGGTTCGCCCTGTCGCCCGCCGAGTCAGTGCTGTCCTTCCCCGAGCCCGACGCCGCCGATTCTGCTGCCTACGCGGTTGACGCCGCCGTCCTCACGGACGCCGACCTCGTGCGCGCACAACGGCGGCTCGAGGCGCTCGAGCAGCGACTTCGGGCCGGCGAGCGGCGGCTCCCCGCGCGGCTCTCCAGCAAGCTTGGGGCGCTCCCGAAGCGCATCGGGGACCGGCAGGCCGGCGGCTAGGCAAGCGCGACCAGGTCGTCCGCTCGATCAACGCGGGCCGACGGCGCCCCGTAGCCGGCGCCGGCAAGAGCCGCGACCCGAGGCAACCTCGCCGGGCTCGACGACGCCGCGGCCGGGGACGCCGGCGCCGACGATCTCTTCTTGCCCGTCGACGGCCGCGTGGTCGCGGACGCGGAGCGCCATCGCCAGCCTCATACGCGGCCGCGAATCCGGCGCAGGGCCCGAAGGATCCGGGCGGAAGGGCGCCGCTCGAGCGCCGCCAGCCGTCGCTCCAGCTCCTCCAGGTGGCGCCGGGCGCGCACCACGTCGGTCTCGCCCAGGAGGGCGACGTCCACCGCGTAGGCTGCCTCCTCCACCACGCTGGGGCGGGGGAAGCGGAGGCTGGGGGTCTGCCCCTCGCCCTGGGCGCGGACGATCTCGCGCATAGCGTCGCGCAGGCGGGTATCGACGACCAGCGTCCCCTCGGCCAAGCCGCGCTCCAGCTCCTGGTCGTCCACCTCAAGCGACTGGTAGTACTCCTGCATGCGGCCGCGTGCGTGGGCCTGGACGGCCTCGATGTGGTCGCCCCGCCGCCTGTCCCCCAGGGCCTCGTAGATAGCGAGGTTCTTCCTGCGGCACTGCTCCAGGCTGCGGATGGGGAAGTGGAGGACCTCGAGCGGGTACCAGCCGTGGAGGGTGAGAAGGCGGGGCTCCACGAGCACGTGGTTTCCCAGCCCCACCCGGGCATCGGGGTGAGCGCGGTGAACGACCCTCACGTTGGGGCGATAGGGCGTCCGCGGGTCGGTGATGGGCGCCTGGGGCGTCAGGCGCACGGTCATCCGCTCCCAGAACGGGCCCTCTCCGGGCCGAGGGAGGAAGTTCCGGCAGTACCCCTGCACGACGCCGTAGCGGGGCGGCATCGCCTCCAGCACCTCCTTGAGGTCGCCGCCCCGGGGCCAGAAGAACTCGTCGGCGTCGGCGTGGATGACCCAGTCGGCGCCGTGCTCGGTGGCGGCCAGGCGGGCCATGCGGGTCACCCACTCGGCCTGCTTGTACGCCTCCTCGTCGACCTGGATCAGGCGCAGCACCCCTTGGCGCTCGTAGCGGCGGAGGATGTCCGTCGTTCCGTCCTGGGAGCGGTGGTCGGTGGCGATGACGAAGTCCACCCCCGCCGCCAGGTGGAAGGCAAGCTGGGCCTCGACGATGTCCGCCTCGTCGCGGACAAGGAGGGTCATGACCAGCCTCATCCTCGCACGCGGGGTCGGATCCTACCTGGCAGCGACGATCGCCTCCACCACCCGCTCGGCCGCCCTGCCGTCCACCTCCCCCACCACCTCCAGGGCCACCCGCCGGCGCTCCTCGGCCAGCTCCTCAGGGTGGGCAAGGGCCCGCTCGATGCCGGCCACGACCTCCTCGAACCGCTCCGCCCGGTAGAAGGCCCGGGAGCGCATGAGCGCCCGGTAGTGCTCCCCCAGGGCGTTCGTAGCGGCGAACCGCTCCCCCGAGGGAGCGCCCTCGTCGTAGAGCACGCACACGGCAGGGCGATCGTTGACGAGGGCGTCGAGGAGGATGGTGCCGGCGTTGGCGACGACGCAGCTTCCGTGCTGGAGGAGCGTGGCCAGCGCCTCCAGGTCGGTGAAGCTGGGCTCCTGCACGTAGGTCCCCGGCTTGCCCAGGGCTGCCGCGAACCGCTGCCGCCACTCCCGGTCGCGGGGATGGGGGCGAAAGAGAAGCTGGAGCCGATCGCGACCTTCCTCCTCCCACCAGGCCACGAGCCGCTCCACCAGGCGGGGCTCGTAGGGCGCGTTGGTGGGCGTGTTCCCCATGACCATGACGAGCGGCCGGCCGGGGTCGAGCCCGTAGCCGCGCACCAGATCCTCGTAGTCGGCCCGAGGCCGCCGGCGGTAGTAGAGATCCGTCTGGGGCCAGCCGGTGACGACGATGCGGGAGGGCTCGATGCCGTGGTAGCGCACGAGATCCTCGCGCATGGCCTGGTTCTGCACCAGGTAGCGCCGCAGGTGGGGGCACACGATCCCCTTGCCCAGGGGGTGATCCCAGCTCGCCACGTAGCCGACGCAGGCGAGCGCGAGCCGGCGGGCGGCCACGATCACCGGCACCACCGACTGCATCTGCACGTTGCTGAGGACGACGGTGGGCCGCTCCCGCACTAGCGCCGCCCGCAGAGCCGAGGGGACGTAGCGGAGCCGCCCGTAGTGCCAGCGGCGCATCCAGGGGTCGAGCCACTGCCAGCGCGGGAGCGGGCCGGCCCGACTGGGGTCGAGGAACCAGTTCCGGTGCCCGGGCCGCATCCGCTCGCGGTGGAAGCCGTGGCGGAGGCTGTGGCGGAGCGCGAGGGGATAGAAGCCGATCTGCCGGTCGAGCCAGCGATCGAGCAGCCGGTGGGCCCGCTCGGGGAGGCTCGGCCGCCAAGGAAAGAGGTCGAGGCGCTGGGTAGCCGCCACCCCAGGCATGCGTCCCGCCCACTCGGCGCCCTCCTCGGGAGGAAGCAGGAAGACGAGGCGCAGGCTTGGGCCGAGCTCCTCGGCCAGAAGCTCCACGATCCCGCAGTCGAAGAAGACCCTGGTCGAGAGCTGGTCGGGTAGGACGAGCCAGAGGGGCTTGGAGACCGAGCGGGGCCGCACGGCTTCCACCCTACGCTAGGCGCTCGAGGGCGGCTTCCTCCTCCATCGGCGCCGGCACGTCCACCATCCAGGCAAAGCGGCTGCCGGTCGCTCCCGGGCGGCCAGCGAGCCCGCAGAAGACGCCGTGTCGAGTCGAACGGGAGCCGGAGCCACCAGCTGCCCATGGTGGGGGTGGAAGCTGCCGCCGGCGCGAGCGACCTCGGAGGAGACGAGGGAGGCAAGGAGGCGGCATCGTCCTGGTCACGTCGCACGAGCGGCGAGCTGGGCGAGGACGCGCCCGGCCAAGGAGGCTCCGTCCAGGCGGTGGAAGCGGAGAGCCTCCCGCGGCGTGCCGCAGGCTGGCCAGCCCTCGACTCCGAGCACGGTCACCGGGCGGCCCGGAAGGGCCCGCCGCAGGGCGTCCCCAAGGGCGCCCACGGGGGCGTGGTCCTCGAGGACGTACACGGCAGGGAAGGGAGCGACGAGCTCCTCTGCCCACTCCCTGTCCACTCGATTGAGCCAGGGCATGCTCACCACCTGGAGATCGACGCCCCGGCGCTCCAGCGTCTCGGCGCAGACGAGGGCCTCGTGGAGCATGACCGGGCCGTAGGCGAGGAGGAGGGCGTCCCTGCCCGGACGCAGGATCGCCCCCCGCCCAGGGACGGGGGAGAGGCCAGGAAGCGCGATCCGCCGGGGAGAGGGGCCGATGGCAAGGCGGATGGCCACGTCCCCCTCTGCCTCTTCCACCGCCCAGCGAAGGAGCGCCCTCGTCTCCTCGCTATTTCCCGGCTGGACGATGGTCATGCCCGGGATCGCCGCCAGCAGGGAGACGTCCCGCAGGCTTTGGTGCGACTTTCCCGGCCCCGCGGGGACGAGGCCCGCGTAGTGGAGGGCGTAGACCACCTTCGTCCCCTCGCTCGCCTGGTTGTAGATCTGCTCGTTGGCCCGGGAGGCGAGGAAGGCAGCGAAGGAGTTCACCACCGGCAGGAGCCCCTGGCGGGCGAGGCCGGCGGCGGCCGACACCATGTCCTGCTCGGCGATGCCGCACTCGTGGAAGCGCTCAGGGTAGGCGACCTCTACCCCCCGCACCCGGCAGTCGGAGGCAAGGTCGGCGTCGAGGACGACGATCCGGGGGTGGTCGCGGACGAGGTCGAGCAAGGCCTCCCCGTAGGCCTGGGCCACGTACTCGTCGGTCACCGTGCGCCGGGAGCCGGCCCCCGACTGGGGCTCCCCTTGCAAGCTGTAGCCGCCCTCCTCGGGCTCCTGCTCCACCGGCTCCAGCGTCAGCGGCTCGAGGCCGAGCTCGGCCAGCTTGTCCTCGATCCGAGCCCGGAGCTCGTCGCGAGCGCGCACGTAAGCCTCGTCGTCAGGGGCACCCGCGTGCCAGCGGTAGACGCCCCCTCCTTCCGCCAGGGCGAGCGGGTGCTCCATGAAGGAGACCCCCTTGCCCTTGACCGTGCGGGCGAGGAGAGCCTTGGGCTTGGGCGACCCTGCCCGGAAGCGGGCGAAGGCGCGGCGGAGGGCGGCGTGGTCGTGGCCGTCGCAGCTTGCCACCTCCCAGCCGAAGGCGGCGAGCTTGTCCTCCAGGGCGCCGAGGGCGAGGACCTCCTCGGTGGGCTTGTCCGACTGGACCTCGTTGCGGTCGACGACGACCCACAGGTTGGAGACGCCGTGGTGGGAAGCCCCCTGGAGGCCCTCCCAGCTCTGCCCCTCCTGGAGCTCGCCGTCTCCCACCATCACCACCACCACCCCGGAGCGGCCGAGCAGGCGCTTGGCGAGGGCCATCCCCCTACCCTTGGAGATGCCCATCCCCAGGGAGCCCGAGTTGGCCTCGATGCCGGGAACGGCCACGTCCGGGTGACCGTCGAGCCCCCCCAGCCGGCGCAGACGCAGGAACCGCTCCCGGGGGATGACGCCCAGCGCGTAGAGCACGGCGTAGAGGCCGGGGCAGTCGTGGCCCTTCGAGGAGAAGTAGACGTCGCGGTCGGGGTGCTGGAAGCCGACCGTGGCCGTGTTCAGCTCCTCGAGCAGAAGGTGGACGACGATATCCATGGCGCTGAAGCTGGAGCCGAGGTGGCCGGAGCCTGCCCGCTTGACGGCCGTGAGGGCGTTGAGCCGGCACATGTCGGCGAGACAGGAGAGGACGAGGTCGCGGTCGCCCCGGGCGGCGCGGACGCGGTCGAGCTCGGCCTTGGCGACGAGGGTCAGCTCGGGCACGCAGGAGACGCTAGCGCGCGGAGCCGAGCGCGGGGGCGGAATCCTCCCCTCAGGCAGGACGGTGGGGCCTGACCACCGGGGCAAGGCCGGTAGCCTCCTCCAGCTCGTCGGTCTTCTCGCACAGGAAGAGGGCTTCACTCGAGCCGGGGCGGTAGTCGGCGAAGCGGCGTACCCGGCGCCAGCCGGTCCAGGCGAGCTCCATGCGCAGAGCGGTCACGGTGGGGACGGCCTTGGCCTTGCCGGTGTCGGGTGGCCAGCGGAGCCGTACCAGGGCGTCGGGGCGGGGATCGACCGTCGACTCCAGGAGCATCGTCCCCCCCATGCGCGTCACCCGGTTGAGCATGGCCAGGAGCTCCAGGTGCCAGGCGGAGTGGTAGAGGACGCCCAGGAAGAGGACGAGGTCGAAGGGGGAAAGCTCGACGAGCTCCCAGGCTGTGCGCAGGTCGCCGTAGACGAAGCGGTGGGGGCTTCGCAGCTTGCCCGTCCAGCGCTCGTGCAAGGGGCGATCGGAGGCGAAGTCGCAGAAGACGATCTCGGAGGGGGCAAGCTCCCGGTCGATCCACAGGGAGTGCACCCCGTACTTGGGCCCCACCTCGAGCACCCGGCAGCCGCGGAACCGCTCCAGGTCGAGCACGTCGGCCAGGGCCTCGGGGACGAGCGTCAGGTCGGGGACTCCCTCCGCCGCCGTGGTGGGGCGCTTGTCCCGCACAGGGCGGGAATCGAGGACGTACTCGCTCAGCTCGTCCAGCCGGGAGAGGCTCTCCCGCCTGGGGTCGTACACCTGCAGGCCCAGCCGTACCGCCGTCGCCCACACCGCCCTGACGGCGAGGCCGGCCGGCCACAGGTGGTGGATCAGGTGGAGGGCCACGGGTGCGCCCGCGCCACCTCCTCGTTCACCTCCGCCCCCCAGCCCGGCCCCGTGGGGATCGCCATCTCCCCCTCGGAGATGGCCGGCACGGCCGTCGTCAGCTCGTCCTTCCAGGGGACGTCGTCGACGTCCACCTCCAGGATGCGGCAGTTGGGGATGGTGGCGCACCACTGGGCGGAGATGAAGGTGGCGAGGTGGGAGTAGTAGTTGTGGGGAGCGCAGCTCACCTCGAAGGTCTCGGCCAGGTCGGCGATCTTCTTGGCCTGGGCGAAGCCGTTCCAGATCACGTCCACCGAGGCCACGTCCATCGCTCCCTGCTCCAGGAAGGGGCGGAAGGCTCGGGCCCCGTAGAGGTTCTCGCCCGAGCAGACGGGGAGGGTCGTCCCCCGCCGCAGGTGGGCGAGGGCGGCAGGCTCGTAGGTGTCCACCTCCAGCCACATGAGCCCGTACTCCTCGAGCGCCCTGGCCACCCGCAGCATCCCCTCGCAGGCGAAGTTGAAGTTGAGGTCGACCATGGGCTCGGCACGGCCGCCGGTGCCCTCGTGGAAGGCGTCGAGCAGGCGGCGCAGGGCCTCCTCCACCTCCCGGGAGGGACTGCGGTCGAGGCCGGGCCCGTGGAAGCCGGGGTGGAGGACCTGGGGCTCCTCCCCGGGCACGACCAGGTTGGTCTTGAAGGCCCGGAAGCCGCGCTCCACCACCTCTCGGCCCAGGGCGACCACCGCCTCGTAGGAGTCGAGCTTGGGCGTCCCCGTCGCCTGCCACGCCCGAGCTCGGGTGGTGCCGCAGTGGGACCAGTACACGGGCACCCTCGTCCGCACCGGCCCGCCGAAGAGCTCGTACACGGGCACCCCCAGCGCCTTGGCCTTGACGTCGAGGAGGGCGTTCTCGATGGCGGCGACGGCCTTGGCCACGATCGACCCTGGGCTTTGGCGGGTGGCCCGGTACAGGTCCCAGTACACGGCCTCGGTCGCCCGCGGGTCGCGTCCCACGACCAGGGGGGCCAGGTCCTCGATCACGCCGAAGAGGCCGCGGGGCGATCCGTGGGAGTCGGTGACCTCCGCCCACCCCACGAGACCCTCGTCGGTCGTGACCTTCACGAACAGGAAGGGACGCCACCCTCCGTCGCAGGCGAGCGTCTCGAGCTGCGCCACCCTCATACCCGGGGAGCATAGGGGTAGGGAGGGCGGTCGACGGGGGTCAATCTCGCTCGACCGGAGGAGACAAGGGCCTCGGCCCGCTCCCAGTCCTCCTCGTCGTCGACGTTGAAGCCCTCCAGACCCTGGGTGAGGAAGGGGGCCACCACCCGCCCCTCCCGCGTCCCCGTCTCGAAGACGACCCGGGTCCAGGCGATCTCCAGGGCCGAGTTCTGGACGTAGACGGGCGGAAGCGCTTGGTACTGGCCGGCGTGCCAGGCGACCTCCAGGTGGGACTGGTCGAGGAGGGGCCGCATGGTGCGGCCTCCGTCGTCGAGCACCCACATCTTCCCGGGATGCTGCTTCACCAGCTCCACCGCCCGCAGCGAGTCGGCCTCGGGCACGGAGAGCAGCTGGTCGAGGCCCCGGCGGATGGCGTCGGGGCCGCGGAAGGGGTTGGTCGCCCGCACGATGGCGAAGAGGTCGTAGCGCTCGGGCAGGCGCTCCAGGGTGAAGCGGATCCACTCGATGTCGGGAGAGGTGGCGGTGGCGTACTCGGCCGGCCGCAGGAAGGGGACCTCGGCCCCGTACCAGCGGGCGACAGCGGCGATCTCCTCGGAGTCGGTGGAGCAGACGATGCGGTCGAAGACGCCCGCCTTCTCGGCGGTGGCGACGGCGTAGGCGAGCAGGGGATGGCCGGCCAGAGGGCGGATGTTCTTGTGGGGTACCCGCACCGAGCCGGAGCGGGCGGGGATGAGGGCGATCACGCTGGGCACCGAGCCAAGAGCTCCTCCAGGATCGGGGTCTCCACCCCCAGCCGGCGACCTGCCCGCACCACCGGCCCCACGATGGCGGCAAGCTCGGAGGGGCGGCCGGAGGCGACGTCGCGGGCGGCCGAGGTGGTGAAGGAGGCAGGCAGGGCCTCGATGATCCTCCACTGCTCGCCGGCGCTCACCGGGACGCCGAGGGCGGCGGCCACCGAGCAGGCCTCGGTCACGCCCGCCCGTAGCCGGGGATCGCGCCGGATCTCCCCTAGGGGCTTGCCGGTGACAGCGGTCATGGCCGCCAGGGGAGCCAGCCGGGCGAGCTTCTCCCACAGCACGGCGGAGCCGTCGGCCGCCAGACGCACCTCGATCCCGGCCCGGCGCAGGATCGCCGCCGCCTCCTCCGCCAGGGCGGGGACGTGGTCGCGGGCGATGGTGACGAGCGGGGCCGGGGCCGAGACCTGGACGACGCGGGTGGCCGACTCCCGGTAGGCCTCCAGGCGACCGATGGTGGCCGCCGCGACCCTTGCCCCTAGGCGGGAGCGGAGGACCGCCAGGTGGTCGACGCCGTTCAGGAGCGGGACCACGGCCCGGGGAGGGAAGGCCACCCGCTCGAGCGCCTCCTCCAGGGCAAAGGCCTTGACGGCTACGAGCAAAAGGTCGACCGGCTCCTCCAGCCGCTCCGCCGCCTGCGGCCGGGCCTGGGCCGTCCCCGAGGGGGAAACGAGCGTCAAGCCCTCCCGGCGGAGAGCCTCGACCGCCGCCGGCCTGCCCACGCACACGACCCGGCGCCCCGAGGCGGCCAGGCGTACGGCGAGCAGGCCTCCCACCGCCCCCGGCCCCAGCACCGCCACCGCACCGCTCATACCAGGTCGGGATCGGCGATGAGGCTCACGTACTTCCACTCCGAGTAGACGTCCAGCGCCTCCACCCCTGCCTCCCGCCAGCCGGTCCCCGACTGCTTGACCCCCCCGAACCCCATGTGGGGCTCGGAGCCGTGGGTGCCCCCGTTTACCACCACCACCCCGGCCTGGGCCTTCTCGGCGAAGCGCAGCGCCCGGTGCAGGCTCGAGGTGTGGATGGCCGAGGTGAGCCCGTAGGGGGAGGCGTTGACGAGGTCGAGGGCCTCCTGGAAGCTGCCGGCGCGGTAGAGGACGGTGACGGGCCCAAACAGCTCGACCCGCGAGATCTCGGCCTCGGGGGAGACCTCCTCCAGGACCGTGGGCGCCAGGTACCAGCCCGGGCGATCGAGGCGCCTGCCCCCGCAGAGCACCTTCGCCCCCTCCTGCCGCGCCCGCTCCACCGCCGCCAGCACTCGCGCCAGGGCCCGCTCGCTGATCAGCGGGCCCACGTCCTCCAGGCGCCGCGCGGCCTCGACCAAGCGGTCGCGGAAGGCCTCGTACACGGGCTCGAGGACGACGATGCGGCTGGCGGCGGCGCAGCGCTGGCCGGCGTTGGAGAAGGCAGAAGCGCAGGCCCAGCGCACGGCGTTGTCGAGGTCGCTGTCGTCGCAGACGACGAGGGCGTTCTTGCCCCCCAGCTCCAGGCACACCTTGGCCAGCCGCCGGGCGGCCGTCTCGTTGACCCAGCGGCCGGTCTCCACCGAGCCGGTGAAGCTGACGAGGTCGACCCCGGGGTGCCGGACGAGGGCTGCTCCTGCCTCCCGCCCCAGGCCTTGGACGAGGTTGAGGACCCCCGGAGGGAGCCCGGCCTCGTGGCAGGCGGCCACGAACCGGTAGGCAGAGAGGGGAGCCTCCTCGGAGGGCTTGAGCACGGCCGCGTTGCCGCAGAGAAGGGCCGGAAACGCCTTCCAGGCCACGTTGGGAAGGGGGGTGTTGAAGGAGACGATGAGCCCCGCCACCCCCACCGGCTGGCGCACGGCCATGACGGTGCGGTGCCTCATGCTGGAGGTGGTCGTTCGCCCGTAGTAGCGGCGACCCTCCCCGGCCACGAACAGGCCCATCTCCACGGCCGCGTCGGTCTCCCCGCGGGCGAGATCGAGCGGCTTTCCCGTCTCCTCCGCGACGAGCTGGGATAGCTCCTCCCGCCGCTCGCGCAGGAGGAGGGCGATCTCCCGCACCACCTCTCCCCGCTCCACCACGGTGCGCTCGGCCCAGGCCTCCTGGGCCCGGCGGGCCGCCTCCACCGCCGCCTCCACGTCGGCCTCGCCCGAGCGCGGGAGGCGGCAGAGGAGGGTGCCGTCGGCGGGGCGCAGCTTGTCGAGCCACCGGCCCGACTGGGCCGGCCGCTCCTCGCCGGCGATGACGTTAGGCACCGCCAGGGGAGGAGCGGAGACGAGGGCAGGGCCGGCTCCAGGCGACGCCATCGCCCCTGATGCTAGTCCCCTGCCGCCGGCGCCGTCCCTCCTCGTCCCCCCGCCTCCATCCTGTCGTGCGCTACCAGGCCGACCAGCCGCCGTCCACGACCAGGTTGGCGCCGGTGACGTACGAGGAGGCATCGGAGGCGAGGAAGACGAGGGCGCCCAGGGCCTCTCGGGCCTCCGCCATCCTGCCTAAGGGCACCCGGGCGCAGTAGGCCTCCACGAACTCGGGCGGCTGGTCGGCCCGCACCCCGGCCAGGGTGAGCGTGTTCACCCGCACCCCCGCCTTGGCCCAGTAGGTGGCGAGGTAGCGGGTGAGGTTGAGGATGGCGGCCTTGGACAGGGAGTAGGCGACCGGCTTGTAGAAGGGCTCGCCGGCCCGGCGGCGGAAGGCATACACGTCCTGCTGGGGGGAGAGCATCCCGTACACGGAGGAGACGTTGACGATCGATCCCCGCCCGGCCTGGGCCATGCGGGCGCCGATCACCTGGCAGCAGACCAGGGCGCCCTTGACGTTCACGTCCATCACCTTGTGGTAGGAGGACTCCGGGTAGGTCTCGAACGGCCCTGCCTCCTCGAGCGAGACGCCGGGAGGCGCGTCGAGGGCGGCGTTGTTGACGAGGAGGTGCGGTACCCCCCACGCGGCCACCACCGCCTCGGTCGCGCGCTCGACGGACGCGCGGTCGGTGACGTCCACCTGGTAGGCCTGGATCGCTCCTCGGTCGAGCCAGGGAGCGAGGTCGCGGGCTCCGGCTTTGGGCTCGCGGGCGAGGTCGAGCACCGCCACCAGCATACCCCGCTCGGCCAAGCCGGCTGCGTACTCGCTGCCAAGCTGACCCATGCCTCCGGTGACTACCGCCACCCGCCCCGAGAGGTCGAACAAGGGGTCCCTCACCGCAGGCCCTCCTCGCGGCGCGCCCGCCACACGGCGTCGCAGAACTCCCGGACGCAGCCGAAGCCGCCCCGGCGCGAGAGCACCCACAGGGCAAGCGGCCGCACCTCCGGCCAGGCATCGGCCGGTACCACGGGCAGCCCCACCGCCCGCAGGCAGTCGGCGTCGTTGAGGTCGTTCCCCACGTAGGCCGTCTCCTCCAGCGAGACCCCTCGTCGAGCGGCCTCTTGCCGGAGGACGGCCAGCTTGTCCTCAGCTCCCTGGACGCACTGGACGCCCAGCTTGCGGGCCCGGGCGCTCGCCACCGGTACCTCCTCGCTGGTCACGATCAGGCAGTCGACTCCCGCCTCGGCCAGGCGGCGAAGACCGAGGCCGTCGGCACGGGAGCAGGCCACCCACTCCTCCCCCCGCTCGCTCACCCACACCCGGTTGTCGGTGAAGACGCCGTCGAAGTCGAACACGGCCAGCCGCACGGAGCGGAGCGCCTGCCTCAGGTCGTCGACCACGCCTAGCCGGTAGGGAGCGCCTCGCTCGCGGTCGCCTCGCTGGGCAGGGGAACGAGGTCGGCGAGGCTGATCGTCTCCTCGTAGCGAAGCGGGCGGGCGAGGACGCGGCCGATGAGCCGGTCAAGCTCGTAGGGCTTGAGCCCCCCGTCGGCCGGGGACTTGGCCTCGAGGTCGCCTGCCGCGAGGACGTGGCCGGCAGGAAGGTCGCGGGCGGCGACGAGCTTCTTGCCCATCTTGCGCAGGGCCGGCTCCTCGCAGGGGAGCGGCCGCTTGACGCCGTCGCCCAAGGCCAGGGGCACCCTGCGCAGGTCGCGGACGAGCTTGCGCAGGCCCTCAGGCATGAGCGAGAAGGCGTGGTCGGTGCCCTTCCAGGCGTGGTTCAGGGTGAAGTGCTTCTCGATCACCCGGGCGCCCAGCATGTAGGCGACCAGGGCCATGGCGATCCCGTTCTGGTGGTCGGAGAGCCCGACCACGAGGTCGGGGAACTCCTGGCGCAGGGTCGTGATGACGCGCAGGTTCAGGTCCTCGACCTCGGCCGGGTAGGCCGCCGTGCACTGGAGCAGGCAGAGCTGGTCGTTGAGGGGGAGGATGGCCTCCACCGCCCGGCGCACGTCCTCCAGCGTCGCTCCCCCGGTGGACAGGAGCACCGGCTTGCCCAGGGAGGCCACGTGGCGGAGGAGGGGGGTGTTGTGGATGTCCCCAGAGGCGATCTTGAAGGCGGGCATGTCCAGCTCGGCCAAGAACTCGACGCTGGCGTGGTCGAAGGCGGTGGCAAACAGGGTGATGCCGAGCTCCCCCGCGTAGCGCTTGAGCTCCAGGTACTCGTCGCGGCCGAGCTCGAGCGCCTCCCGGTGGGCTCCGTAGGTGGGCCCGAAGCTGTTCTCGTGGTCGTAGGGGGCCTCGTACATCTCCCGGGTGTAGAGGCGACGGTTGTCCCGCTTCTGGAGCTTGACCGCGTTCGCCCCGCACGCCTTGGCGGCCTGGATGAGGTCCTTCGCCTTCTCCAGCGAGCCCTGGTGGTTGTGCCCGATCTCGGCGACGACGTAGCAGTCGTCCTCGTCGCTGATGCGGGTGCCGTCGATGACGAGCTCCCTCACGCGTCCTCCTGTCTCCACTCGACCCCGCGATGGTACTCATCCTGGCCGGCCGAGGAGGGAACGAGCGCCTATCCTTGAGCCCCAGGTGCGCGAGTCCCGTCCCACGGCGGCGTCCCCTGGTCCGCGGGAGAGCGGCCCCGACTACCCGGGCGTCCTGCGGCCTCGGCTCGCCCGGGCGGGGGCAGCCCTGTGCGTCGCCGTGGTCGCCGTGCTTGCCGTCGTCTCCTTTCCCCGCGCCCTGGGCCGGCTCGACGCCAAGGCCGACGAGAACGCCGCCCTCAACTACGACGACCGAGAATTCGGAGGCGGGAACGCCCTGGGGGTGGACAAGAGCCTCCTCTACGAGGCCCGGGCGCTGATCCCGGCCCGGGCGAGCTACCGCCTCGTGACCGGCCCCTACCTGGACACGTCCAATCCGCTCACCGCTCCCCACGTCGGGGAGTTCGCCCGCTCCTTCCTCATGCCCCGGCGGCCCCAGGACGAGGCCCGCTGGATCATCTGCTACGGCTGCGACCGCAGATCCCTGGGCAGGCGCTTTCGCGTCCTCTGGCAGGAGGGGCCGGCCATGGCCGTGGGCAGGCTCGTACCGTGAGCGTCGCCTCCCTCGTCGGCCTCGTCCTCCTCAACGGCCTGGTGGCGGTGGTAGGGACCTGCCTTCTCTTCGGCCTGCGGGGCTTTTCCTCGGCCACCGAGCTTGCCCGACTGGGCGGGCTCTCCTACCTGGTGGGGCTTGCGGCTTTGGGCGTCGTCTTCACGCTCGAGCTCGTGGTCGGTATCCCCTTCTCCCTGGCCACCATCCTGGCCACCGCGGCCGCTCTCGCCGGGGCCGGCATCGCCCTCGGCCGGGCCGCAGGAAGACCGTGGCCGCTCTCTTCCTCTCCCCGCCCCCGGCTCGGCCTGGCGGGGGCGGCGGGGGCGGCGCTCGTCGTCGTCTACCTGGAGGCGTTGTTTCGGGCCGGGCGCCTCAACGCCCTCTCTGCCTGGGATGCCTGGGCCTTCTGGGTGCCCAAGGCCAAGGCCATCTACTACTTCGGAGGCCTCGACGAGCAGTTCTTCCGCGAGCTCCCCGGGGCCACCTACCCCCCCATCGTGCCGGCGCTGGAGGCGACCGCCTTCCACTTCATGGGCTCGGCCGACGTCGTCACCCTCCACCTCCAGTTCTGGTTCTTCCTGGCTGGGTTCGTGGCGGCGGTGGCGGGGACGCTCGCTCCCCGCGTGCCCGAGCTCCTCCTGTGGCCCTCCCTCCTCCTCGTCCTCGTCGCTCCCCGCATCGTCCTGCGCACCCTCGACCCCCAGGCGGACTTCCTGCTCGACTACTTCTTCGTGGCCGCCGCCCTCCTCGTCGCCCTGTGGCTGCTCGAGGGCGAGCGCTGGCAGCTCGTCTCCGGCTCGCTGTTCTTGGCCGCGGCCATGCTCACCAAGCGGGAGGGCCAGCTCTTCGCCGCCTGCATCGTGGCCGCCGCCCTGGCCGCATCGTGGAGGGAGCGGCGCCGGGCCTGGCCCCGCCTCCTCGCCGCCGGCGCCGCGGCGGGGGCGCTCGCCCTGCCCTGGCGGATCTGGTTCACGTCCCGCGACCTCCAGGGGGAGCTTCCCGGTATCGGCCTCCTCGGCCTCCTCGACCACCGCGAGCGGGCCCTCCCCGCCCTGCGGTCGGTCCTCTCCACCCTCTTCGACTACGACCTGTGGCTGATCGTGCCCTTCCTCCTCGCCGTGGCGGTCGTGCTCGCCTTCCTGGCCGGGGCCCGCCTTCTTGCCTCCTACGTCGGGCTGTTGACGCTGCTCGTGGTGGCGGGACTGACCTGGGTTCTGTGGTCCTTCGTCGAGCTCCAGCTTCCCTTCGTCCAGGACGAGAGCGTCAACCCCATCGTCCGGCTCAGCGCCTCGCTCGTTCTCCTCTCGGCCGCCTTCCTGCCGCTCCTCCTCCATCCTGTCCTGCCCGGCCGGGAGATGATCCAGGCGACGGCGCTTCCTCGCTTGCTGCGGGCGACCGGCGCGAGGCCGGCCCACTCGGCCCTCCTGGTGACAGCGGCAGCCCTCGCCTACCCCCTGGCCACCCTCGCCGGCGGTGGCCCTCGCTTCCCCTCCGTCTCCGACTGCGCCCGCCCCCCGACCGGGAACGGAGAGATCGAGGCCGTGTTCGGCTCCTTCCCCAGCGCCCGCCGGGCAACCCCCCTCCGGGAGCGGGCTCTCCGAGCCGGGTTCCAGGGGGTGGTGGCCGAGCGGAACGCCTGCGGCCGCGTGGAGGTGGTGCTGCGGGGCATCCCCTCCCTGGCCGTGGGGCGCGACTTCGTCCAGGAGGCGAGGGCGGCTGGGTTTCAGGTCAGGCTGGAGCGGCAGGGCTGAGCGGGCGATCCGCCCTCGGCCTCCCGGCGAGGGCCTCCTCGTAGGCGGCAAGGAGGGAGGCGGTCGCGACCTCCCAGGAGAAGCACTCGTGGGCTCGCTCGCGCGCGGCTCGGCCCAGCCGCTCGCGCAGCCCAGGGCTGGCGAGGAGCCGCTCCAGCGCCCGCCGTAGGGCCCGCGCGTTGCCGGGGGGGACGAGCAGGCCTGTGACCTCGTGCTCGACCGCGTCCAGAAGACCCCCCACCGCCGAGGCGACCACCGGCCGGCCGTAGGCCATCGCCTCCCGGGCGACCACGCCGTACCCTTCCCGCCGAGAAGGGCAGCAGACGAGGGCCGCCCGCTCGTAGTAGCGGCCGAGCTCCCCCGGCGGCACGAAGCCGACGGCGTCGGGCACCGCCCGCCGCAGGGGGCCATCGCCGACTACCACCCGGGGCAGGCCCTCGGTCGCGGCCGCCAGCTCCTCCACTCCCTTCTCCGGGGAGAGCCTGCCCACGAACAGGACGTGGGGCGGCTCTTGGGGCGGCCCCACCCGCTCGGGGAGGGAAACTCCGCTTGCCACCATCCGCACCTTTCTCGCTCCCAGCCGCAGGGCCTCCTGGGCCAGAGCCCGCGAGGGAGCGAGGACGAGCCGCGCCCGCCGCAAGAGCCACGAGGACAGGGTCGGGGCGCGCCGGGCAAGCTCGACGTCCGTTCCCCACAGCTGGACCACGTAGGGCTTTCCGGTAGCGGACGCTGCCAGGGCCGAGGGAAGCCAGTGGGCGTGGACGAGGTCGACCGATCGCGCCGCCCGTCGCGCCGCCCGGGCGTAGGCGGCGAGGAAGGCGGGGAGCAGGACAGCGCGGGCAGGCCGGCGGCGCAGGTTGCCGACGATGCCGTGGCCGTAGGCGAGGCCGAAGTGGGAGAAGGTGGCCGGCGACACCACCTCCACCTCGACCCCGGCCGCCCGTAGCCGCTCCACCGCGTCCCGCACGAAGCCGCCGGCCACGTCGTCCCCGTGCCGCGGGTAGGAGGTAGTGAGCACAAGGACCCGCACAGGCCAAGCATGCCCGACGTCGAGTACGATCGCCCGGTGCAGACAGCCCCAGAGACCGCGCCGTATCGTTGGGAGCGGGAGTACCGGGAGATAGCATCCTTCTTCGACGACTTCGCCGCTGTCGAGGAGCACTGGCGGCGCCGAAGCCGCGGCTACCACCGGCTGGTGGGCGCTATCGCCCGCTTCCACGTCCCGCCCGGAGCGCGGGTGCTCGAGATCGGCTGCGGGGCCGGCGACCTCCTGGCCGCCGTGCAGCCGTCCCTGGGAGTGGGAGTGGATGTCAGCCCCGGCATGGTCGAGCTTGCCCGCCGCCGCCACCCTCACCTTCAGTTCCTGGTCGCAGCCGGAGAGGACCTCGAGCTCGGTACCACCTTCGACTACATCCTCCTCTCCGACCTCGTTCCCTACGTCCACGACCTCCTCCGCTTGTTCGAGCGGGTGGCCGCCCACTGCCATCCCGGAACGCGGGTCCTCGTCAACTCCTACAGCCAGCTCTGGCGTCCCCTCATCCGCTGCGCGGAGGCGCTGGGCTTGAAGGCGCCAAAGCCGATCCGAAACTGGGTCGCCGCCGAGGACGTCGCCAACCTCCTCCGCCTGACCGGCTTCGAGGTCGTGGCCCACGCCCGTCGCATCCTCGTACCGACGCAGATCCCGGGCCTGACCGTGCTCCTCAACGGCTTCCTCGGCTCGCTCTGGCCCTTCAACTACCTGTGCCTGACGTGGTGGATCCTCGCCCGCCCGTCGAGCCAGCCCCTGGGGGAGCTCTCCGTCTCCGTCATCTGCCCCTGTCGGAACGAGGCCGGCAACGTGGCCGAGGTGGTGCGCCGGGTGCCCCACATGGGAAAGGCGACCGAGATCATCTTCGTCGAGGGCGGCTCGGTCGACGGGACGAGGCAGGAGATCGAGCGGCAGATCCGCCTCCATCCCGAGCGCGACCTCACCCTCCTCGTCCAACCTGGGCAGGGCAAGGCCGATGCCGTCCGAGCCGGCTTCGCCCATGCCAAGCACGAGGTGCTCATGATCCTCGACGGCGACCTCACCGTCGCCCCCGAGGACCTGCCCAAGTTCTACCAGGCCCTCACGCAGGGACGGGGCGAGCTCATCAACGGCTCCCGCCTCGTGTACGACCTCCCTCCTGGAGCCATGCGCTTCCTCAACTTGGTCGGCAATCGCCTCTTCTCGCTGGCGCTCAGGCTCCTCATGGGCCAACATGTGAAGGACACCCTTTGCGGCACCAAGGCCCTCCTTCGCCGCGACTACCAGCGCATCGCCGCCTCCCGTTCTCCCCTTGGGGACTTCGACCCCTTCGGCGACTTTGAGCTCCTCCTCGGCGCCGGCAGGCTCGGCCTGCGCATCGTCGACCTCCCCGTACGCTACGGTCCCCGCACCTACGGCCGCTCCAACATCAGCCGCTTCCGCCACGGGCTCCTCCTGTTGCGGATGACGGTCGTCGCGTTTTGGATGTTTCGAGTTTCCGTCTTCCGAGCCGCTCCCTCCTCGTAGCGGCGTCGCGTCTGGTCGCGCGGCAGGAACGACTGGCCCTGGCGGCGACCCTGGCGGTCGCGCTCGGCTTCGCCCTCTCGCAGCCGATCAGGAGCCCGTGGTGGGTCTACGCAGACGCCGACGCTACCTACGTCGCCTCCGCCGCCAACCTCATGGCGGGAGAGCACACCTTCTACCTCGACCATCCGGGCTTTCCCCTGCAGACCCTGATGGCGGTCACCTTCGAGATCCACTACCTGGCCGACAAGATCCTCGGTCGGGACCAAAGCCCTCACGCCTTCGCCGCCGAGCGCATGCTCGACCTGGACGCCTCGCGCGCCTATTGGCGGACGTACGCCGTCTTCTTCTACCTCTTCGGGGCAGGAGTTGCCTTCGTCGTCTGCAGTCGCTTCCTCGGGCACTGGGGCTGGGGGCTCGCCGGCGGGCTCATGTGGACGGCGGCGCCGGGTCTCTCCAGAATGGCGATCCAGTACCGGCCAGACGTTCTGCTCGCCGGCCTCGTCCTCCTCGTCGGCTACCTCATCGTCCGAGCAGCAGAGCGGCGCGACGCCACCCTCTATGCCCTGTCTGCCGCCCTCCTCGGCTTCACCATCACGGTGAAGATGCATGCCGCCGGCCTGCTCGTGCCCCTCGGCCTCGCGCTGCTTCTTCGCCCTCCCGCTCAGGGCTGGCCCCGCAAGCTTGCCGCCCGCTCCTGGGCTTGCCTGCGCAGACGGAGACGGCTCCTGATCCCCTTGGCCGCCGGCTGGCTCGCCCTGGCCGTCACCTTCAACCGCTCCCGTTTCCCCTTGGACACCTACGCCTTCGAGCACCGCCTGTTCGCCGGCGCGGCTGTCCTCTTCAGCGGTTACGCTCTGCTCTCCCTCACGCTGGCATGGCTGGCGCCAGATTCCTGGCCTGCCCGCCTTTTCAGTCCGTTCGTTGCCGCGCTCGGCCTGCTTTTGGCGGGAGGCATGATCGCTCCCGCCACCTTCTTTCTCGACGACGGGCTCCTCATGCTCTGGAAGATCGAGCAAGGGCTGACGGGGGGCGGCATCAACGAGAGCGTCGAGCCTTTCGCCATCGACTGGGGGCTCTTGGGCCGCTGGCCCCTGCGCCAGGCGCTCATGGTCTTCGCCGTCGCCACCCTCGCCGCCGCCGTCGGGATCGCCCACCGCCAGCCGGCCCCCGCGCTGTGGTACGCAGGCGCCGCCACGACGGGTACCATGGCCGCCGCCCGGCTCGGCACCTGGCACTACTTCGCCCCCGCCTTCGTCCTTTCCATTCCGGCCGCCCTGTGGCTTCTTCGCCGCCGCGGCCTTCTCGGCGCAGCGACAGCGGCCGTGCTCGTCGCGTACGTCTTCCTCCCCCAGCTCGAGGACGTCACCCACGAGGCGCGAGCGGCGCGCGCTCAAGAGGGGCGGGCCCTCGCCGCCGAGCGCATGGTGCGCGGTCTCCTGCGACCTGGCCAGGTGGTGCTCACCGACATCGACACCCTCGCCGACGTCCGCTGGCTCGGCCTGGGAGAGACCTTTATCTCCTTCAAGCCTCCCTACCCGTATCGTTTCCTCCCTGACGCTCCCTCGGCGCGCCGAGTCAGCCAGGAGCGCGGCCTGCGCTTCGCCTACCTCCTTACGAGCGCCGAGCGGAGCCCGAGGCCGCGCCGCGCTTGGCGCATGCTGGGCGTGGGAGGCCGGTACCTCGTGGAACCCCTCCCTCGCACCAGCGACCCCAATCTCGCCCTGTTCAAGCTGATCGCCGGCGAGGGCGTCGACCGACCCTACGACCATCCCCACGCCCGCTACGACCCCTGGACGGGCTACTTCAAGACCAGGGACGGTGGATACTACGACCTGTTCGGGAACAGAGTGGAGAATCCGCCTCGGCGGCGCTTCCTTCCTGCGCTCGGGCTTTGGCTCGACGCCTACGGCGACTTCTGGGACGCCAAGGGCACCCTCGTCAAGTCCCGGCCCGAGCTCCGCACCCGACCATGACCCTCCTCGCCCGACCCGGAGGCCGCTTGCTCGCCATGACAGTGGTCTATGGCTACTTCCTGGCTCTGATCGCCCTCGGCGGCCACTCGCGCTGGGACGTCTTCTACGTCCCCGACCTCCAGCCTGCCTTCCTCGACATGCGCTCCATCACCTCAGCTTGGGAGTGCACGCGCAGGGGAATCGAGGTCCTCGCCGGCAACCCCTGTGACCCTACCGGTCGGCCGGCCAACTACCCCAAGCTGTGGCTCCTCCCCGCCTTCTTGGGCCTCGGACAGGAAGCCACCGTTGCCCTCGGCCTTCTCACCGCCCTTGCGCTCCTCGCCGCCGTGGCGCTCCTTCTCCGCGCCGCTTCCCTTTGGGAAGGCCTCGTCGTCGGCGCAGCGCTCGTCTCGCCGCCGGTCATGCTGGGGGTGGAGCGCGGGAACGCCGACCTGCTCGTCTTCGCCTTCCTCGTCGTCTCCCTCCTCCTCCTGCGCGGACGGAGCTCGGCAGCGCGGATGGCGGGGCACGGGGCGCTCACCCTCACGGCCATGCTCAAGCTCTTCCCTGCCTTCGCCCTGGTCGTCCTGCTTCGGAAGGCAGAGCGCAGACGCCTCGCTGGGTTGGCAGCGGTCGCGCTCGGCTTTCTCGCCTACGTGCTGGTCACCCTGGACGACGTCCGTACGATCTTCAGGGTCGTCCCCCAGGCGACGTGGTTCTCCTACGGAGCCGAGGTGGGACCGGACAGCCTCCGGGGATGGCTCGCACGGAACGTGTGGGGAGCGCTCGGCGATGAGCCCGTAGGTCTCCTCGCGACTCCGCTCCTTCTCCTCCTCGCCAGCGGCGCCGCGACGCTCATCGGCTGGAGGCAGCAAAAGCTCGTCGACTGGAGGCGACAAGACGAGCGGGGCAACCTGCCTTCGCTCGCGACCGATGCCTTCATCGCGGGCGCGGCCGTCTACGCCGGGAGCTTCGCGGTCATGCGCAACTGGGACTACCGCCTGACCTTTCTCCTGCTCACGCTTCCTCAGCTCGCGCGCTGGAGTTGGGAGAGACCGGCGCCGGTGCCCTTCCCCCGCTTTACCTTGGTGACCGTGCTCGCCGCTCTTTGGCTGGCCGACACCGTCGATCCCGCGCGGCCCCTGGACGAGATCGCCAATTGGCTCGCCTTTGCCGGCCTGACAGCGGGTCTAACGGCGCTCCTGCTGTCGTCGCGCCTCTCAGCCCCCGGACGCAGGAGCAGCTCGGGGCAGAGGGCGGAGACCCGGGCGGAGCTCGGCTGCAACCGCCGTGGTCGGACGCGGGTGAAAGACGAGCGGCAAGGCGAGAACGAGCATGGCGAAGGCGAAGAAGTAGTAGAAGGACATGGTGAGGTAGAAGGCATTCGCCACCATCGTCCCCACGAGCGCGGCGGTCATGCCGTAGGCGAGCGGGAGCAGGCGACGGGCGTCGGGATGGCCGGCGGCGGCGAGGGCCTTTCCCAGCCTGCGGGCGGCAGCTAGGCGGGCAAAGAGGTAGACCAGGAAGGCCCCGAACAGGGCCGTCCCCACAAGACCCGTCTCCACCATCAAGGCCACGTAGAAGGAGTGCGGGCCCCAGTTGGTCTGGCCTGTCACCTCCTCGTAGTAGACGGAGAAGGTGTTGAGGCCAAGCCCAAAGAGCGGCTCCCGGTGGAGGATGTCGGGGATGAAGCTGTAGACGTCGAAGTGGGCGCTCGTGGATCGACCCCCCGTCTGGAGCCGCGAGGAGATGACCCGCTGGAAGTAGTCGAGACGGCTGAGGACGACCGCCCCCAAGAGAGCGACCACCCCGACCAGCGGCCCCAAGAAGCTACGGGTGGCGAGGTGGCGGCGGTAGGGCAGGGCGAGGACGAGCAAGCCCACGAGAATCCCTGCCAGGCCGCTCCGGGAGAGGGTGGCCACCTCGACCACGAACAGGAAGCCGAGCAGGACGGCCAGGCGCGGTCGCCAGCGGCTCCCCCGCTCCCAGCGGAGGTAGAGGGGAAGGAGGACGAGCAGGGGCACGATCAGCATCACGCCCAGGTGGTTGGGATCGCCGGTGAGGGCGTTCATCCGGTACACCTTGGCCCCGTCCACGGCTCCGTACACGTTGATCGAGCTGGCGCCGCCGGTGAGCGGCGACAGCACGGTGGCGTCCAGGTTCCCCCCGGAGCGGGCGACGAGGAGCTGGAGGACGCCGTAGGCGGCGTTCACGGCCAAGCCGGCGGCGAGCACGGCCAGGGTCTGCAGGTAGAAGCGCTGGGAGCGGCGGGCAAGGTAGGAGACGCCCAGGACCAGGAAGAGGAAGTGGATGCCGAACTTGACGAGGCCCTTCCAGAACTGGGATTCCGCCTGCGCGCTGGTCAGATCGAAGAAGCCGAGGAGGTATACGAGCAGGAACGCGGCCAGGAAGCCCACGACGACGAGGGCGGTGCGGGGAAGCCTCCAGTCGCGCCGGCAGGCCCGATCGGCCAGGTAGCCGCAGAGGAACCCGAGGGCGAGGAGGTCGGCCAGGTTCACCGTCCCCGCCACCTCCCAGCGCACCTTCTCGAAGGTGACGGCGAAGACGGTGGCCAGGAACAGGAACCGCGTCAGCTTCACGGCAGGGTGGCGAGGAGGTCGGCAAGCTCCCGCGCCCGCGTCCTGCGGTCGAGCCGGGCGCGAAGCTCGGGGGACAGCCGCACCCCGTCGAGGGCGCCCGCCCGCCACCGCTCCACCAGGCTTGCCAGGGCCGCCTTGAGGGCCTCCACGTCGTCCGGAGGGCAGACGATGCCGGCCCCAGTCTCGCGGACGAGGGCCGCGGCAGCGCCGTCGGGGGGACAGGCAGCGAGGATGGGTCGCTCCGCAGCCAGGTACTCGAACACCTTGGCCGAGAGCACGCCCCGGCCCCGCCCTCCCGCCTCGGGCACGAGGAGGAGCAGGGCCTCGGAGTCGCGCTGGAGGGCGAGGGCCTGACGGCGGGGAGCGTAGGGGATGAGCTGGAGGCGATCCCCCAGGCCCAGCCGCTCCGCGTACTCCCGGTCGCGGGATCGGAAGTCGCCCACGAACCGGGCGACGACGTCGAGTCCCGACTGGGCAAGGGCAGTCAGGAAGGGGCGGGGATCGCGCCGGCCGAAGAAGCTGCCGGTGTGGGTGATGCGGAAGCGGGGGGAGGGGCGGTACTCGAGGCCGGCCACGTCGTCGAAGTCGCAGCCGTTGGCGATCGTCACCACCCGCCCCCGGGGCCTGAGCGAGCGGGTCTCCTCGGCGATGGCCTCGGCCGCGCACACGATGGCGTCCGCCCGCCGAGCCACCAGGGCCGCCACCGCCTGGCGGGTCCTCTCCTTGGCCCGAGCGGCCAGGGTATCGTCGCGGCGGTGGGGGTGGGCAAGGAGCGAGTCGCGAAGATCGGCCACCCAGCGCACCCCCGTCAACCGCTTCGCCGCCGCGCCCACCAGGTGCACCGAGGGAGGCGGCGAGGTGGTGATGACGACGTCGATCCCCTCCTCGCGCACGAGGCGGGCCGCCGCCGGGATGGAGGTCACGTTCCAGCTCACGTTCTCGTCGGGGACGAGGAGCCGACGCCCGAGGAGGCGGGCTTGCAGGGCCAGGCGCTCGAGCCCGCGCTTCCCCCGCAGCTCCTCGGCGGGACGGCGCCCCTCCGGGCCTAGGTAGCGAACGCGGTGCACCCAGGCCTGGCTGGGGGGAGCCAGCTCCTCGTCGCGATGGAGCCAGCGGGGATCGTCGGGGCAGAGGACGTGGGTCTCCAGGCCGAAGGCAGGAAGGTGGGTGGCCAGCTTGAGGGGCCGCTGCACGCCGGCGCCGGCGGCGGGGGGGAAGTAGAGGGTGACGAGCAGGACCTTCACCGCAACCGATAGAGAACGTAGCGGCGATCGGCGTACAGGCGCGGCAGAGACAGCTCCAGCCGGTACCGAGAGCGGTCGACGAGGACGAGGTCGGCCCGGTAGCGCCGGGGTATGGCGAGATCCCCGGTGCGGAAGAAGAGGCGAGCGTCCCGACGGCGGGCGTAGGGCCGGTTGGCCTTGGTGTCGGCCACGTGGCCGGGGAGGGCCGAGGCCACGTACACGGGCGCCGCCGCCGCCAGCCAGTAGCTGGTGAGGTCGTCGGAGAACACGACCGATCCCGGTGGCGCCACCCGCTCGACCGCCCTCGTGAGCCCGGGGGTGAGCGGGCTTGCCTGGGCGGGGGCCGGCGTCCACCGGGAGAACCCGTGCACCGCCACGGGCAGGCAGAAGGCAAGCGCGGTGACCGCCGCCAGCGGCCCCCGGTCCTCGAGCGCAGGCAGGCGCCGAGCCAGCATGGCCACGAGCAGCGCCGCCCCTCCCCCGAAGGCCGCCACCCAGACGACGGCCGCCGGCCCCCCGTGGTCGAGGCGGTACCCGAAGTCGCCGGGGTAGGCGAGGTGGAGGGCGAGGCCGGCGGCCAGCCCGACGAGAGGGCCGGCGAAACCGGCCAGGCGGGCCGTCACCGCCGCTCCTCCGGCGAAGGCCACGGCCAAGGGGAGAAACCCCGCCGCCCGCCGGGCCTGGGAGAGGGAGACGGCGTCGGAGAAGCGCGTGAAGAGGTCGGGGACGAGGGTCAAGGCAAGCACGGCGAGCGACCCGCCCAGGACGAGCGCCGCCCAGCGCCGACTGCGAGCAAGCGCGGCCAAGGGCACGCAGGCAAGAGCCGCCACCGCCACCGCCCCCGTGCGGGCGAAGAGCTCGGGAGCGAGCCGGAAGCTCCCGTCGGCCAGGACCTCCACCTGGCCGGCGTAGTGCGCAAGGCCGCGCAGGCGCTCCTCTGGGGAGGGCTGGTAGGAGGCGGTCTCTCGCACGATGGGAAGCAGCCACAGGGCCACCGCCCCGGCAGGAAGGCCGAGCGAGAGGAGGGCTCCCAGGCCGGCCGCCAGCTCGCCGCGGGCGAGCAGGGCGCGGGCGACCACGTAGCCGAGGAGGGGAACGGCCAGGAACAGGGCATAGGTGGGATGGACGAGGGCCAGGCCTAAGGCGCCGGCGGCGAGGGTGACCGAGGCGCGGGCCCCCGGCTGACGGACGAAGGAGAAAAAGAGGGTGAGCACCGCCGGCACCAGGAGCTGGCGGGCGGCAGTGGCGGGGAGAGCGAGGGCGGTGTAGGCGCCCCCGTGGCCGGGGGCAAGGGCGATGGTGGTCACCTGGGCGAGGAGCGCAGCCAGGCCCGCCCAGGCGGTGCCGAGGACAGCCCTGCCCGCCTCGTAGGAGACGGCCACGGCCACGGGGGCAAGCACGCTGGCCTCGTGGAGGAGGACCGTGCCGGGATCGAGGCCGCCCACCCGCCCGATGAGCGCCAGGAGGAGGTGCCACAGGGGGAAGGCGTAGCCAGGGTGCAGGCCGCCGTCGACGAGCTCGTTGACCGTGGCCAGATGGAGGCGATCGAAGGCCTCCAGCTTCCGCACTCGGGCAAGGTGGAAGAGGGCATCCCCATCCAGCGACCCGGCCACGAGCCACAGAGCCCCGCCCAGGCCGGCCCCGCCGGCAAGCACGGCGAGAAGCGGCGCCGACACCGAGGGGCGGGAGCGGGCGAGGGCGAGCGGCGCCGCCGCCAGGCCCAGGCCCAGGTAGAGCCCCAGGGCAAGCCACAGCGAGCCTCCCACCGCGAACATGACCGCCCCCGCCCCGAACAGGCCGGCTGAGCTGAGGGCGAGCGTGGCCGACACGCTGGGGCGGCCGAGGGCGCGGGCAAGGAGGGCTCCCGGCAGGAGGAGAACGGCGGTGGCGGCAGCCAGGCGCAGGTAGGTCCCCGCCCCCGTCGAGGGAAGGGTCCAGGAGACGGCGAGGAGCGGGAGGCCGGCGAGCTCGGGGGGAGCCCGCCTCATGGTCGGTCGAGGAGCTCCAGGGCTGTCCCCGAGGCCAGCCAGCGGGCGGCCTCGCGGTAGGCACGGCCCCGCTCGCCCGTAAAGAGCGCTCCCCGCAGCCGGAGGGCAGCCACGAGGAGCCGGCGGGCCCGCTCGGCCTCCTCGGCTCCCCGGTGCTTGGCCAGGAACCGCAAGTGGCCGCGGAGGTTCTCCCGGAACAGACGGCCGCCGTGGGCGGCTCCCCCCACGTGCACCACCTCCGCCCCCGGGTAGAACAGCACCTGCCAGCCGGCCTGACGGAAGCGGTAGCACCAGTCCGTCTCCTCGCTGAAGAGGAAGAACGACTCGTCCAGGGGGCCCACGGCCTCCACCGCTGCTCGGCGAACGAGCAGGCAGGCCCCCATGAGCCAGTCCACCTCGCGCTCCCGGTCGTGGTCGAAGCCGCCCTCGTAGAAGGCGTTGAGGAGCTGCGAGCGGGGGGCGAGCTTGCGCAGGAAGAAGTACTCGGTGGCAAGCCGCCACAGGGTGGGGAAGCGACGGGCCGAGCGCTGCAGGGTCCCGTCGGGATTGCGCAGCCGGGGCCCGATGACGGCCGCCCGGGGTCGGGAGTCGGCGAAGGCGCGAAGGCGCTCCACCCCGTCGCCCACCACCCAGGCATCGGCGTTGAGGAGGAGGAAGTAGCGCCCCCTCACCTCCCGGATGCCGCGGTTCCAGCCGGCGGCGAGGCCCCGGTTTTCCTGCTCCACGAGCCGCGCTTCTGGAAACCGGCGCCGCACCAGCTCCACGGTCCCATCCCGGGAGCCGTGGTCGACCACCACCGTCTCGTAGCCGGCCACGCTCTCCAGGCAGCGCTCCACCCAGGGGAGGGCGTTCAAGGTGACCACGATCACGGACACGTCGGCGGGCTCAGCCATGGCCGACGCTGGGCCGTACGAGCCCCCGCACCCCCTCCCAGGCGAGGACGAGGACGCCGGGGAGGGCGAGGCAGACGGTGACGAGGAAGAAGAGAAAGCCGGCGGCAAAGGCAGGATCGGGGCCCACGCCCAGCTGCCCCAGGAAGCTCACGAAGAAGGCCTCCCTCGCCGCCAGCCCGTTGATGGTGAAGGGCACGAGCATCACGAGGAAGAGGAGCGGCCCCATGACGTAGTACACGCGGGGGGAGAGGTCGACGTCCACGGCCTTGGCCGTGAGCCAGATGGCGAGCACCCGCGCCGCCTGCACGGCCAGGGTGAGGGCGAGGACGGAGGCGACGAGGGAGGCATGACCTCGGTAGGCGTGGATGCCCTCGTAGGCGGCTCGGAGGGGCCGGTCGAGGCGAAGCCGACGGAGGAAGGGCACGGTACGGGAGAGGGGCCTGCGGGCGGCCCGGGAGAAGAGGACGACCGCGAGGACGCAGGTGGCGAGCACGAAGGCGAGCTCGAGCCACAGGTAGGCGCCCACCTCGTAGCGGCCGAAGGCAAGGACGAGGCCGACGGCGGCCAGGGCCAAGGTGGCGGCGCCCCCCAGCGCCCGCTCGAGCAGGACCGAGCCGGCGATGGGGCCGGCCCGGCCGGGGTGGCGTCGGACGGCGTCGACGATGCGGGCGGCGTCTCCGCCCACGGCCGTGGGGAGCACCTGCCCGGCGGCGTAGGCGACGAAGTAGGCCCGCACCAGCCAGGAGAGGCGGTCGTCGATGCCGCGGCAGGCGAGCAGCCGCTGCCACCGCCAGGCCATGGGCAGCACGGCCGCGGTCATGATCGCCACCGCCGCCAGGAAGTAGCCGAGCTCCACCCCGGCCAGGACGGCGAGGGTGCGCCCGACGTCGATCTTCCAGGCGATGTAGGCGAGACAGGCGCCGGTCAGAAGCAGGGTGGCCGCTCCCCGAAGCAGCCTGGCCGTCACCCCCGACCGACGGGAGAGGAGGGCGGAGACGTCCACGAAGGCGAAGGGTACTTGGGGCAGCTGGGCCGGCCCCGCTCACCCCCCGCGAGCGACCGCCTGCACCACCTCGCTCACCCGGTCGAGGTCGCTGTCGGTGAGCCGGGAGTGGAGGGGCAGGGCGAGGGCCCGCTCGTAGGCGCGGTCTGCCCCCGGGAAGGGGCCCTGGTCGGCGTAGGCAGAGAGCCTGTGCAGGGCGAAGGTGCCGATCTGGGCCTCGATACCGGCCGCGGCCAGCGCCTCGAGGGCCCGGTCGCGGCGCTCGAGCTGGACGACGTAGGCCTGCCAGCCGTGGCTGTCGCCGGCCTCGGCCCGGGGCAGGAGGATCCCCTCCGCCTCGGCCAGCCTGGCCTCGTACCCCGAGGCCACCCGCCGGCGGGCGGCCAAGAGCGTCTCCAGACGCCGCAGCTGGGGGAGGGCGAGGGCTGCCAGGACGTCGGACAAGCGGTAGTTGAGCCCGGGCGAAGGAAGGTCGGCGAAGCCGGGGCCCTGCCAGCCGTGGTTTCGCAGCCTGCGGACCGCCTCGGCCCGTCGTCGGTCGTCGGTCGTGACCGCTCCCCCCTCCCCGCTCGTCACCACCTTGCGGGGGTGGAAGGAGAGGCAGCCCATGGCTCCCAGAGAGCCGCAGGGCCGGCCTCGGCGGCGAGCCCCGAGGGCGCCGGCCGCGTCCTCGATCAGCGCCACCCGCTCGGGCAGGGCCTCGACCAAGTCCTCCCAGGGAAGCGGGCGCCCGAACAGGTGCACCCCGATGCACGCCCGCGTGCGAGGCGTGACGCTGGCGGCGGCCTGCTCGACATCGATGGTCATGCTCTCCGCGTCCACGTCCACGAGCACGGGCCGCCCCCCGGCGAGGACGACCGCGTTGGCGGTGGCGGGGAAGGTGTAGGCGGGCACGAGCACCTCGTCTCCCGGGCGGAGGTCGAGGGAAAGGAGAGCGAGGTGGAGGGCAGCCGTGCCGGAGGAGACCACCACCGCGTGGTCGACCGAGCAGACGGAGGCGAGCTCTCTCTCCAAGCTCTCCACCCACGGCCCCTGGGTAAGGCGCCCGCTCGCCAGCACCTCGGCCACCGCCGCTACCTCCTCCTCGCCCACGTCGGGCCAGGCGAGGCGGACGAGCTCGTCGGGGGTGGTCACGCTGTCGCCGCCAGCTTCTCCCGGTACCAGGCGATGGTGCGCTCCAGTCCCTCGTCCAGGTCGACCTTGGCCTCCCACCCGAGGAGCTCCTTGATCTTGCGCACGTTGGGGATGCGAATCTCGACGTCGACGTAGTGGAGGGCCCGGAACACGATGTTCCCGGGGCAGCGGGAGATGCGCTTGACCCGCTGAGCGAGGTCGAGGATGGTCACGGTGGAGCGCGGGTTGCCCACGTTGAAGGTGTGGCCGACCGCCTCGGGTCGCTCCAGGCACAGAAGAAGCGCCTCCACCATGTCGTCGACGTAGCACCAGGCCCGGATCTGGGAGCCGTCCCCGTGGATGACGAGGTCGCGGCCGGCCAGGGCCGCCTCCACGAAGGCGCGGATCGCGCCCCCGCCGATCTGGCCCGGCCCGTACACGTTGAAGGGGCGGACGGTGACGGTAGGCAGCCCTAGCTCGTCGTGGTAGGCGTGGGTCATGTGCTCGCCGGCGAGCTTGGAGACGGCGTAGGTCCAGCGGGCCTCCCCTACCGAGCCGGTGGTGGTGACGTGCCCTTCCTCCACGTTGATCGCCTGCTGGCCGAACACCTCGCTGGTGGAGAAGTCGACGAACCGCTCCAGCGTCTCGCTCGTCGCCAGCGCCGCCTCCAGGGCGTGGTAGGTGCCGATGAGGTTGACGCGCATCGTCCGTACCGGGCTCTCCAGCACCGTGTCCACGCCGGCGATGGCGGCGGCGTGGACGATGTGGGTGGCCCCCCGGGCAAGCTCGACCAGCCGGTCGCGATCGAGCACGTCGGCCTCGTAGAAGGTGAAGTTGGGGTGGTCGACGAGGTCGGTTCCGGACAAAGCGTCACGGTGGAGGTTGTCCACGGCCACCACCTCGTTGCGGTCGACGAGCCGACGGGCGAGGGTGGTGCCGATGAAGCCGGCCCCGCCCGTGATCAGGATCCGCTTCCCCTGGAGCGCCACGATGCCTCAGCGTACACCCGGGCCGGGTCGTCATCGACGCGGAGAGCGGCTTCCTTCCTCCACCTCCCCCAAGGCGTCGAAGCGGGCCCTAACCCCGCCGATAGCATCCCCGCGCGTGAGGACGGTTCTCTTCGTCGGCGCCGGGCGGCACCAGCGCCGAGCCATCGCCCGCGCCCGGGAGCTCGGCTTCCGGGTCGCCGCCGTCGACCGCAACCCCAAGGCGCCTGGGCTGGCAGAGGCCGACCTGCCGGCGGTGGCCGACTTCCGCGACCTGGAGGCGGTGATTGCCTTCGCCCGCCGCGTCCGCCCCCACGGCGTCCTCACCGTCTCTGCCGACCGGGCGGTGCCGGTGGTGGCGGCGGTGGCGGAGGCGCTGGGGCTGCCCGGAATCGGGCTCGAGGCCGCTCGTCGGCTCACCCACAAGGTGGAGATGCGCCGCTCCCTGGCCGCCGGCGGTATCCCCCAGCCTTCCTTCGGAGCGGCCCGCACCCTCGACGAGGCTCGAGCCGTCCTCGAGCGCGTAGGCACCCCAGCCGTCCTCAAGCCCGCCGACTCGGGCGGCCAGCGGGGCGTCTTCTGCCTCCGCTCGGCCGGCGACCTGGAGGCCTCCTTCCCGGCTGCCCTGGCCGAGTCGGCGACAGGCGAGGTCATCCTAGAGGAGTTCCTGCCCGGCACCGAGATGAACGGCATCGCCGTCGCCCGCGGCGGCGCCGTCTCCACCCTCACCCTGTCCGACCGGCTCCGTCCTCCCGGGGTGGGATTCGGGGTGGGCTGGATCCACCTCTACCCTTGCTCGCTGTCCCCAGAGCGCCTTCGCCTGGCCGAGGAGATCGTGGCCGGAGCTGTCCGCGCCCTCGGCCTCCACGACGGCATCGCCTTCCCCCAGCTCATCGCCGCCGAGGACGGCAGCCTCCGGGTAGTGGAGGTGGCAGCCCGCATCCCGGGAGGGCAGATGGCAGACCTCGTTCGCCACGCCGTCGGGGTCGACCTGGTGGAGATCGCCCTCCGCCAAGCGCTGGGGGAGCCGGTCCCCGACGAGCTGTGCCTAGCTCGCTTCCGCCGGCCCTTGGCCATCCGCTTCCTCACCGCCTGCCCGGGGCCGCTCCCTGTGGGGAAGGTGCGGGCGGTGAGGGGCCTAGAGCGAGCCCTCGCTCAACCCGGCGTCGTCCAAGCCGAGAGCTACATGGAGGTGGGAGAGACGATCCGGCCGGTGAGGCTGGACGGCGATCGGCGCGGCTACGTGATCGCCGTGGGGGAGAGCAGGGAGGAGGCCCTGGCCCGAGCGGAGGCGGCTGCGTCGCTGGTCGAGGTGGAGGTGGAATGAGCTGCGACTTCAGCCTCGATCACTACCGAGAGCTCTTGGCCGCCGCTCGGGCAGGCGGGTACCGCTTCTCCTCCTTCGACCGGCCCCCGGCCCCGGGGGACCTGCTCCTCCGCCACGACGTCGACCTGTCGCTGGAGGCAGCCTTGACCTTGGCCGAGCTCGAGGCCGAGCTGGGCGTGCGGGCGACCTACTTCCTGATGACGCGCAGCGAGTTCTACAACCTAGCGGCGCCATCGGGGGAAGAGGCCCTCGCCCGCCTGCGGTCCCTCGGCCACCGCGTGGGCCTCCACGCCCGCTACCCGCACGTCGACCTCGACTCCCGCTTCGACCCCGTTCTCGCCTGGCACAACCCTGATCCGGAGTACATGACCGCGCCGATAGAGGGGGTCGTGAACGTCATGCAGCCGGCGTTCTTCCATCCCGATCGCTACCGCTCCGACTCGAACCAACGCTGGCGGCACGGGTGCCCCCACGAGGAGCTGGCCCGGGGCGCCTTCGACTGGCTGCAGCTCCTCGTCCACCCCGAGATCTGGGTCTACCCAGGCAAGACCATGGCCGAGACGGTGCGCTCCCTGCTCGAGGCCGACCGAGCCCTGCGCCTGCGCCGGCTGCGGGAGGACAGGATCGAGCTGTGACCCCGCTCACCATTGTGGTCACCGCCAGCGGGGCGCCGGGCACGGCCGCCCTCCTCCGTGCGCTTCGCCAGAACGGCGAGCGCGAGGTGCGGCTGGTGGGCACCGACATGTCGGAGCGGGCTATCGGCCGCCACGCCTGCGACGCCTTCTACCTCGTCCCGCCGGGCTCTGACCCCGGATTCGCCGACGCCGTGCTCGATATCTGCCTCAGGGAAGGAGCGAGGGTCGTTCTTCCCCAGTCCTCCTTCGACCTGCCCGGCCTCGCCCACGCTCGCGAGCGGTTCGCCGCCCAGGGGGTGACAGTCCTCGTCTCCTCGCCGGAGGCCGTCCGCCGCTGCAACGACAAGGCGGAGACGTACGCCCTCCTCGATGCCATCGGCGTGCGCGGCCCCGCCTGGCGGCGGGTGGTCGGAGGGGAGGCGGTCGATCGGGCCGCCCGCGACCTCGGCTACCCGAGCCGGGAGCTGTGCCTCAAGCCGGTGTTCTCCTCCGGGACCCGGGGCTTCCGCATCCTGTCGGCGCGAGCGGATCGCCGCCAGCAGCTCCTGGCCAACCGGCCGGGAGTGCCGGAGGCGCTGCGGCTGGAGGAGGTGGTGGAGCTCCTCGGCGACGACGACACCACCGAGCTTCTGGTCATGGAGCTAGCCACCGGGGGCGAGCGCACCGTGGACGGGATCGCGGCAGGCGGGCGCATCCTCCTCGGCCATCCCAAGACCCGAGAGGCCATGCGGGCCGGCCTGGCCATGTACTTCCAGACCCTGGTCGACCCCGGCCTCATGGAGGTGGCCGAGCGCATCGTGGCCGCCTTGGGGCTCGACTACTTCTTCAACATCCAGCTCGTGGGGGACTGCGTGATCGAGATCAACCCCCGCATCTCGACCATCGTCTACCAGGAGGACCTCAACCTCCCCTGGCTGGGGGTGAAGCACGCCCTGGGCGAGGTCTCGGCCGAGGAGCTGGCCGCCCTGTCCGCCCGAGTCCGTCCCAGCCGGCGGGCGCTCCGCTACTTCGACCAGGTGGAGTGGGACGAGTGAGGGCGGAGAGAGACCGGGCTCTTGCGGACGAGGGCCCTTGGGGCCACCCCGTGCCTCCACCCGCCTTCAGCCTACCGCCGCTTCCGCCACGCGTGGGTACCAGCCCAGCGCCAAGACCGTGACAAGGCCGGGGCGGCGATCGCTGCGGGTCGTCCACTGCCCGGTCAACACGGCCGGTATCCCCTGGACCAACGTGCAGGCGCTCCGCCGCAAGGGGGTGGAGGCTACCCTGGTCGTCTTCAACCGCTACCGGCTCCACCCCGAGGCCGACTGGTCGCTCGACCGCCCCCGGGGCTTCCTCGCGGGACAGCTCGTCCAGTGGCGGGCCCTCCTCCGCCTCCTTCCCCGCTTCGACGTCTTCCACTTCTACTTCGGCCTCACCCTCGTCCCCAAGCGGCTGCAGTTCCCCATCCTGCGCGCTACCGGCCGCAAGTCCGTGTACCACTTCCTCGGCTCCGACATCCGCGGCAAGACGCCCGCGGAGCTCGCCTACGCCGATCGAGCGGACGCCTGCATCGTGGGCTCCCACGATGCCGCCCGCTGGCTCCCCCAGGCCCACGTGGTGCCGCCGGGCGTCGACCTCCGGCGCCTCCGCCCCTGCCCCCCCGCGGACCGGGCTCGCCCCCTCGTCGTCCACGCCCCCTCCAGCCGAGCCCGCAAGGGGACCGAGCACGTCATCGCCGCCTGCGACTCCCTCCCCGTCGACCTCGACATCGTGGAGGGGGTTTCCCACGAGCAGGCTCTCCTCCGCTACCAGAAGGCCGACATCGTGGTCGACCAGCTCAACGCCGGCTGGTACGGGGTCTTCGCCATCGAGGCCATGGCCCTGGCAAAGCCCGTCGTCACCTTCCTCCACGAGGACGCCGTCCGTCGCGCCGAGGAGGCCTTCGGCCTCCGCCTCCCCCTCGTCCCCGCCACCAAGGAGCCCCTGGCCGAGCCGCTGCGCCGGCTGGTCGAGTCGCCCCAGGAGCGGCGGAGGATCGGCGAGGAGAGCCGCGCCTACGTGGAGCAGGTCCACGACGCCGACCGGATCGCCGACCGGCTCCTGGAGATCTACGCCGACCTCTAGCCGCGCGTCCGCCGCCGCCCCGGTGTGCTACCGTCGCCTCCGTGGTGGCTGGCGCGGGCTCGCAGCCGCGAGGGGAATCGGCGAGGCGCGTCCGCGTCCGCTCCCTTCCCCGGCCATGAGCCTGGCCGCCCAGATCCGGCGCCTGGCCAAGCACTCGGCCATCTACGGTCTGGGGGGGCTCGTGTCCCGCGTCCTGGCCGTCCTCCTCCTTCCCCTCTACACCCGCTACCTCACGCCCGCCGACTACGGGGCGGTGGAGACGCTAGTGGCCCTGTCGGCGGTCCTCGTCACCGTCCTTCGGCTGGGGATCTCCAGCGCCTTCTTCCGGTTCTACTTCGACTTCAAGGAGCCCGAGGGCCGCCTCCTCGTCGTGCGCACCTCGTTCTGGTTCACGATGGCTATGGCCAGCGCCGGCCTCGCCGCCGGCCTCGCCCTGGCCGAGCCCCTCTCGCGAGCGCTCTTCGCCAGCCCCGACCGCGCCTGGCTCGTGCGGGCGGCGTTCGTGGCCCTGTGGGCCCAGATGAACTACGAGCAGCTCACAGCCCTCTTCCGGGTGGAGGAGCGCTCGGTCCAGTTCGTCTACGCCAGCCTGGCCAACATCCTCATCACGGTGGCGGCCACCGTGGGGTTCGTGGTGGGCCTGCGCTGGGGAGCCACCGGGCTCGTGGTGGGCAACTTCACCGGCACCCTGTGCGTGTACGCCGCCCTCCTCGGCTACCGCCGGGAGCAACTCGGCCTCCAGCTCGACCGCTCCCTCCTCCGGGAGATGAACCGGTTCGGCCTTCCCCTCGTCCCCTCCGCCTTGGCCCTGTGGGCCCTCAACTTCAGCGATCGCTTCTTCCTGGTCAAGCTTTCGGGGCAGGAGGAGGTCGGCCTCTACTCCTTGGGCTCCCGCATCGCCTCGGCCATGGTCCTCCTCCTGACCGCCTTCCGCACCGCCTGGCCGGCCTTCGCCTACTCCATCGAGGACGACCGGGAGGCCCGGCGCACCTACGGCTTCGTGCTCACCTACTTCCTACTCGTGGCCACCTGGGTCGCCCTGGCCCTGGGCCTGCTCGCCCCCTGGATCGTCCGGCTCTTGGCCACGCCCAGCTTCTACGGGGCCTCGCGGGTAGTGGCGCTCCTTGCCTTTGCCACCGCCGCCCTGGGCGGGTACACGGTCATCGCCATCGGCGTGGGCCGGGCCCGGCGCACCCAGTTCAACTGGGTGGTTACGGGAGCCGCCGCCCTCGTGAACGTCGCCCTCAACCTCGTCCTCATCCCTCCCTACGGGATGGTGGGAGCGGCCATCGCCACCGTGGCCGCCTACGTGCTCATGTTCGCCGCCATGGCCTGGTGGGCCCAGCGGGTGTACCCGGTGCCCTACCAGTGGCGACGGGTGGTCACCCTGGCCGCCGCCGGCGTGGCCCTCTACGCCCTGGGGAGGAGCCTCGACGTCGACCTCCCCGCCGCCATCGCCCTCGCCGCCTCCTACCCCCTTGTCCTCTTCCCGCTTCGGTTCTACCTCCCCGCCGAGCTGCGACGCATCCGCCGGCTCGTCCCCGTCCGCTCGGGCTAGGCACGCAGGGGGGGCGAGGCTCGCCTCCCTCCCTCCCAGCCGGACGCGAGCTACTACCATTGTTCGCCGCCGAGCGTCGTCCCTGGCGCCGGCGATCCCTCGCCAGTCCCTCGTTCGCGACCCCTACCCGAGCTATGACCGGAACCGACAGCACGACGACCGAGGCCGGCCGCCGTCCCCAGAAGCTCTGCTCGAGCTGCGGCAAGAACACGGCCGCGAGCTACTACTGGTGGCTCGAGGAGACGAGCGTGCGCTTCATCTGCCGGGAGTGCCGGGACAGCCGGGCAGCGGCCGCCCGTAGCGCTCCCATCCCCATCGGCCTGGAGTCGGGCCTCGAGTCGCTCGTCCACGTGGACGACGACGTCCTCTGACGGCCGCCGGCCTCAGCCGCCGCTACGCCACGATCCTGTACACCTGGAAGCACTCGGCCAGCTCGCGGTTGACGTTGACGCCGTGCACGCGGGCCACGTTCCAGATGTACTCGGGATCGGCGTAGCGGCGGTGTTGCTGGGAGGCGTACTTGGCTAGGGCCGCCACCTTGCGCTCGAGGTGGCGCCGCTCCAGAGCCACGTAGGCCTGGTAGGCGAAGTCGTAGTTGTTCCAGGGAATCTCGTACCCGAGGATGGTGGTGCGCTTGAAGGCGCGCAGGCCCTCGGCGGCCACGGTCTGGTGGTCCTGGTGGACGTCGTGCAGGCTGGGCTGGAAGACGACGTCCGGGCGCCACTCCTCCCAGAGCTCGATGAGGAGCTCGAGGATGTCCTGCCGACGCTCGGGAAAGGTGCGAACCTCGAAGTCGTGCACCGTCAGGTTGGCCTCAGGGATGCCGAGCTCCCCGGTCGCCTCTCGCACCTCCCGGGCCAGGGTGTCGGGGGGAAAGCCCTCAGGCAATGACTTGACGGCGATGGAGAAGGCCACGTAGCGCACCTCCGCCCCCTCCTCGACCAGGCGGGCCATGGTGCCGCCGCAGCCGAGCTCCCCGTCGTCGGTGTGAGGAGCAAGCACGAGGACGCGCCTCCAGCCCAGGGTCACGGGAGAATTCTCGCACTCCGCCTCGCCCGCGTCCGGGCAAGCCCGCGGCGTTAGTCTTCGAGGGCTGCCAGCATGAGCCACCAAGCCCTCGCCGAGATCGCCGCCCTGCTGGGAGCGGGAGGGGCCGTGGCCGCCCTCGGCGCCGGCCGTCGCCCCGCGCTCTTCCTCGGCTTCGTCCTCGTGGCGGCGGCGGAGGCCTTGCTGGCGGTGGTCCTCGTCCCCTTTCGCGACCTCCAGGCCCTCGCTACCCCCGGCCGGATAGCGGCGCTGGTGGCGGCGGGGATGGCCGTGATCGGGCTGGCCGCCGTCCTTGCCCGCTTCCCCGCCCTCGTCCCCGTAGCCGTCCTCCTCGCCGCCCCCTTCCGCATCCCCGTCGACTTGGGAAGTCAGCACGCCTTCCTGCTCGTGCCCCTGTACGGCGTCCTTGCCGCCTCCTCCCTCGCCCTCCTCTACCGAGCAGGACGGGGGCAGGTCCCTCGCCTCCCCCTCGCCCTCTCCCTCCCTGCCTCCGCCTTCATCGCCTTCGATGCCGTCTCCCTCCTTTGGGCCCGCGATCCCGCCCAGGGGAGCATCCAGCTCCTCTTCTTCATCTTCCCCTTCGCCTGCCTGGTAGCGGTGGTGGGACGGGCTCCCTACGCCGCCTGGCTTCCCCGGGCGCTCGCGACCACGCTCGTCGCTCTCGCCTCCGTCTTCGCCGTTATCGGCCTCTACCAGGCCTGGACGCGCACCCTCTTCTTCGCCCAGGACCTGCGCGTCGCCAACGCCTACACGAGCTACTTCCGAGTCACCTCCATGTTCAAGGACCCGAGCATCTACGGCCGCCACCTGGTGCTGGCTACCGTCCTCCTCGTCGTCCTCCTGTGGCTGGGGAAGGCGAGGCTGGCCTGGGGCGCCCCCCTCGTCGGCCTACTCTTCCTCGGCCTGTACTTCTCGTACTCCCAGTCGAGCATGGTCGTCCTGTTCGCCGCTACCCTGCTCGTCACGCTCGTCCTGGCCGACCGTCGCAGCCGCCGCCTGGTCGCCGTCTGCGCCCTGGTGGCGGCGGTGGCGGGAGGGACGGTGGCTGCCACCTCGGCCCACAAGGCCTCGTTCCAGAAGGCGACGAGCGGGCGGTCGCGGCTCGTCTCCATCACCACCACGGTCATCGCCAACCACCCCCTGGTCGGCGTCGGGGTCGGCTCCCAGCCCCGAGCGAGCCGCCAGGAGACCGGTCGCCGCAGCGTGGCCAGGTCGGCCTCCCACACGACCCCTCTCACCGTGGCTGCCGAGCTGGGGGCGGTTGGCTCCCTCCTCTACCTCGCTTTCCTGGTCGGCGCGACGCGCCTGCTCCTCCTCGCTCGCCGCCGCCACGGCCCTGCGGCCCTGGGCCTGGCTGCGGCCTTCCTCGTGCTCTTCCTGCACTCGCTCTTCTACAGCGGCTTCTTCGAGGATCCCATCACCTGGGGCACGCTGGCAGTGGCAGCCTCCTCTTTGGCCGTAGCCGAGCCAGCCCGGGCGCCGGCGAAGAAGACGAGGGAAGCGAGGGGGCGGGCCTCGCCCCTGGCGGCGAGCGGCTCTCCGGTGCCCGCCTCCGCCGACCTGGCCAAGCCGGATGCCTAGGGGGATCGTCCCCACGGCCACGCTGCTCGTCGCCCTGAGCGCGCTCGCAGGATCCGCTACTCCCGCCTCGCCCAGGGGGCTCGCGGTGCCGGTACTCATGTACCACGTGATCGCCACGCCGCCCCCGGGCGCGCGCTATCCCGCCCTGTATGTCTCCCCCGCCCTCTTTCGAGCCCAGGCTCGCCTGCTCGCCCGCCGCGGGTACCGGGCGGTGACCCTGGAGCGGGTCTACGCGCACTGGCGCTCGGGGGCGCCCCTTCCCCGCCATCCGCTCGTCCTCTCGTTCGACGACGGCTACCGAAGCGTGTATACGCAGGCGTTCCCGATCCTGAGGGCTCTCCACTGGGCCGCCGTGCTCAACCTGGAGACGCGCCACGAGGCCCTCCCCTGGGGCCTCCGGCCCCGCTGGATCCGCAGGCTCCTACGGGCAGGGTGGGAGCTCGACGCCCACTCCATCAGTCACCCCGACCTCACCCGCCTCGACGACGCCCCCCTGGCTCACGAGGTGGCAGGATCGCGGGCTCTCCTGCGGCGCCAGTTCGGCGTCCCCGTCGACTTCTTCGCCTATCCTGCAGGCCGCTACGACGGTCGGGTGATCGCTGCCGTCCGAGCAGCAGGCTACCTGGGAGCGACCACGAC
>CAZQRA010000003.1:0-10648 GCA_964595575.1 uncultured Gaiellales bacterium | reverse complement strand
CCGGTACGGCCTTGCCCGTCCCGACGAGCTCTACACCATGGCCCGGGTGCGGGTGGAGGGGAGCGAGGCCGCCCCCACCCTGCTCGCCGCCCTGCGAGCGCTCGGCGCCTAGGCACGAGGAGGGTCCGGCAAGGCTGGCACACTTGCCTCGGCCCCGATGCGAAAGAGGCTCCTCCTCGCCGGCCTTGCCGTCCTCCTTCTCGCCGTCGGGGCCGGCGTCGCCTACGTCCTCACGGCGCTCGAGCGCCCCTCCGGGAAGCTCGTCCAGACCCTCACCGACGTCTCGGTGGCTCGCCCCTCGACCGCGGCTCGGCCTCGACCCCCCCGCAAGGCTCCCCGCAAGCCCCAGGTAGCGGTCGACCGACCCTGCTGGCCCACCTTCGGAGGAGACGCCCAGCGCACGCTCGCCCGCGTCGACCTCCGCCTGGGCCGACCCACCAAGCCCGTGTGGGTCCGAGCCATGGGGAGCTACATGGAGTACCCGCCCAGCTACTGCGACGGGGTCCTGTACGTGAACACCTTCGCCGGTAAGACGGTGGCCCTGGAGGCCCGGACAGGACGGGTCATCTGGGAGCGCCGAGGGGGAGGGCCGAAGCCCTCCACCCCCGCCATCGTCGGCGATCGGCTGGTCGTGAGCTCGAAGGACGGGACGGTCACCGCCCTCGACCGCCGCAGCGGCCGCCTCCTCTGGCAGCTTCGCACCGAGGCCAAGGTCGAGTCGTCGCCGGTAGCGGTGGACGGCACCGTGTACGTGGGGGCGACCGACGGTCGCCTCTTCGCCCTCGACCCCCGCGACGGCCGCGTGCGCTGGGCCTACGACACCGGCGGGCGCATCAACGCCAGCCCCTCCGTCTACGGCCGCCGCGTCTGCATCACCACCTACGCGGGTGGCGTCTTCTGCCTCGACCGGCGAAGCGGCCGCAAGCTGTGGAGCACCTACGTCAAGCGCGACGCCCTGCGCTACGAGAGCTTCTATGCCAGCCCCTCCACCGACGGCAAGCGCCTCTACACCGTCTCTCGCTCGGGCAAGGTGGTGGCCCTGGACGCCGACGACGGGCGCGTCCTGTGGACCCACGAGCTCTCCTCCTGGGGTTACTCGACCCCGGCCGTGGCCCACGGGCGCGTGTTCGTGGGCGACTTCAACGGCTACCTCCACAGCTACCGGGCCACGACCGGCGAGGAGCTGTGGCGCCGCTACGTCGGCGGCCGCCTTCTGGCCCCGGCCGTGGTCGTGGGCAACCTCGTCTTCTTCTCCACCTTAGAGCAGAAGACCTACGCCGCCCGGGTCAGCGACGGCCGCATCGTCTGGCGCATCAACATGGGCAAGTACTCGCCGGGGATCGCCACCGATCGCCGCTACTACTTCTCGCTCAACGGGCTCCTGGTCGCCTTCCGGGCGGAGGGAAGCCGCCCCCAGCGGCTCACCACAGGGGCGGATGGCGACGCCTCCACAGGGGCGAGCGGCGGACGAGCGTCCCCGCCAGGCGCCAGCCACGGGACCTCGCCCGGTAGGAGGCAAGCCGCAGCCGGCCACTGAGGGAGGGGACCCGCTTGCGGCTGGTCTCGTAGCCGAGCTCGGCCAAGAGATCCCCTGCCACCTCCTCGAAGGCCTGCGCCTCCGCCGGGGAGAGCTCCCGTCGCCAGTCGCGAAGACCGGGCGTCGGCGGCCGCAAGAGAGCTCGCTGGTGGGGACGCCGACTGACGTCGACCTCACCCGGGTAGGCGAGCATGCCCGGCTCGTAGTCGAGGCCTAGGAAGGCGCAGACCCGCCGCAGCTCGCCCTCGGGATCGGCCACCAGGGCCTCGTAGCGCACCTCGAGGTAGCGGTTCTCGCCCACCCGCCTGCCCAGCCGGCGGGCGGCAGCGACCTCGCTGCGCCACTGGCAGGCGAACGCGGCGGCCGAGCGGGGATGAGCCCAAGTGCGGGTGACGATCCCCTCCGGCATAGACAGGAACGACACTGCGGCATCGCGACCGTCCCGGATCAGGTGCACGTACACAGCCTGGGGGAATAGCCGCTCGAGGAGCTCCAGGTACTGCATGTAGAGGGGCGTCTTGTCGCCCCAGCGGGGCTTGCCGCGGCCCTCGGCGTAGGTCTCGTACACAGCCGCGATCGCCCGGCCGGGGGCCATGCCCGGCCGGAGCCGGGGACGTACTGCCTCCGGACGCAGCCCCCACTCGCGGAGCGTGGGCAGGCGTCGCAGATCGTCGAGGAACGCCTCCGGGTCGATCGGCCCCCGGTGCCGCTCGGCGAGCTGAGGGATGAAGTACGACTCGTCCGGTACCGCTAGCTGGGAGTGCCGGTCGAGCATGACGCGAAGGAGGGTCGTCCCCGATCGGCGAACCCCGAGGAGGAAGAGGGGCGGCGGACTCACCTCCGGGCTACTGCCACGACGGCCCGGGCGCGGTGGCCGGCTGCCTCCACGGTCAGGAGGTAGCGCCCCGGTCGAGCGGGAGCGCGTAGAGAGAGACGGGGCGAGGAGGTCCCCCTCGTGACGACGCTCGAGCCGCGGCGAAGGACGTACCTGACCTTCTCGGCGTCAGTGTCCACGGACAGCCGAAGTGGCTGGAGAGGCCGCGCCCGCAGCAGCCGCGGCCTGACGACCAGGTAGCGGATCCGCACCCAGCCCGCCGCCACCGGCCGGGCCGTGTTCCCGGCCGCGTCTTCCGCCGAGAGGAGGAGGCGGTAGCGGCCGGGGGGAAGCGGGCGGCCGTCCACCCGGCCATACCAGGCAAGCTGCCACGTGGGCCGCTGGGCCCGGGTCCGCACCCTCCTTGCTCCGGCCACGAAGAGGAGAGCGTGGGCACGCTCGCTCAGGCGGTAGCGGACGACCACCCGGTCGCCACGCCCGTCCCCGTCCGGCGAGATGACCCGCGGCTCTACCCGAACCACGTCGACGCGGGGCCGCGTCACGTCCAGCCGAATGGAGTTGGGAAGGACGATGGTGCGCCGAGCGCGGTCGAGCTCCACCTTGGGCCGGTAGCGGCCCTCGGGCAGGAGGGCTCCGGCGTCGTCGCGGCCGTTCCAGGTGAAGCGGTGGAAGCCGGCCCCGAAGCGTCTACCATCCACCAGCCGCCGCCGCTCCTTCCCCTCCTCGTCGATGATCGTCAGCCACAGGCGATCGCTCCGCCGCAGCCGGAACCGGATGACGGCCCGATGGCGGGGACAGCCGCACGCGGGAGAGAACACCTTGTCCACGCGCGTGTGGGAGATGGGACTCTTCTCGAGCTTGAGCCGCTCGCTCACGGCGAAGGACACCGCCGACCCCGCAAGCAGGGCGAGGACGAGGAGCGTCGTCGCGGTTCGGGGCAAGGCGGGCCGCATTGTAGATCCCAGCCGGAGCCCCCTCCTCGACGTTGCTCAGCCTTCCTGTGTCGGCAATACTTTCGTCGATGAAGCGACTTTCGGCAATGAAGGGACGGCCGCCCCGCCGCCTTGCCCATCCCTACCGGGACACGGACGTGATCGACTCGCGGGCTCCCCGCTTCAACCAGGCGGTAGTGGGGGCGCTCGCGGCCCTGGCCGCCGCTACCGGGTGGTGGTGGCTATGGGCGATTCTGGCCGGCCAGCTCGCGGTGGGGCTCGTGCTGGGGCGACGCTTCTGCCTTCCCTGCCTCGTCTACTTCGAGCTGGTGCAGCCCCTGGTCGGAGAGGGCCCCCTCGAGGACGCTCGCCCGCCCCGCTTCGCCAACATGGTGGGCACCGTCTTCCTGGCCTCGGCCGCGATCGCAAGCGGCTTGGGAGCGGACGTCGCAGGGCTTGCCCTCGGCAGCCTGGTGGCTGCGCTGGCTCTCCTCGCCGCCTCCACCGGCTTCTGCGCCGGCTGCGAGGCCTACAAGCTCGGCTGCCTCCTCACCGGGCGCCCGTTCGTCTCCTGCCCGCTTCCCCGCCGCCCGGCCTGGGAGCAGGAAGGGTGAGGACGCCGCTTGACGGGGCGGCTTTGTCGTCCCCGGCGACGCCTGTGTCCTAGCCGCTCTCCTCGGCCGCCAGCCGACCGTCGCGCACGCGCTGGAAGCGCACCCAGGTGCGGCGGCCCAACCACACGAGGAGGACGGCCATCCCCAGAGCCAAGGCGACGACGATCACGACGGCAGCCCCCGGCACCTGTACCAGCTTGATACCGGCGAGCCCGAGGACGAGGGCGAGCACGACCCGAAGCGGCCGCTCGGGCATGGACAGCGTGAGACGCCCGCCGAGAAGAGCCCCGGGGATGGACCCAAGAAGGAGCCAGCCCACGATGGCCATATTCACGTTCCCGGCCACGAGGTGGCCTAGGCCGGCGACGTACAGGAGGGCCGCGGCGTGGAAGATGTCCGTGCCCACGACCTTGTGGGCCCGCAGGGGAAAGAGCACGAGCAGCGTGAGACCGAAGAAGACACCGCTTCCCACCGAGGTGAGCCCCACCACGAACCCCCCGAAGAGCCCGATCAAGACCGCCGCCACCCGGTCGCGGGTAGACAGGGTCCAGGGAGCGTCGCCGATCGCCCGCGCCTGGATCGCGGTCTTGGCGAGAAGCCCCACGCAGCCGAAGAGGAGCGCTCCCCCCAGCACCTGGGCCATGATCGACTGGGCGCTGTCGCCGTGGCGCGACTCGAGCTCGTGGGCGAGCCACACGCCAACGAGGGACATGGGCGCCGAGCCCAGGAGCATCCAGCCTGCGAGGCGGGCCCGCACGTTACCCATGCGTCGATGCTGGACCGCGCTCACCGTCTTGAAGATGGCGCCGTGGGCGATGTCCGAGCCGATCGCCACCGTGGGCGAGTAGCCAAAGAGGATGACGAGGATGGGCGTGAGCAGCGACCCGCCTCCCATCCCCGTCAACCCCACGAGCGTGCCGACGAGGAAGCCGGTGAGGGTCAGCTCCCAGGTCATCCGCCGCCGCGGTAAGCCCGGATCAAGACCTCCGCCACCTCAGGACGGGAGAACTCGCGGGGGGGAAGCTCGCCCCGGGCCAGAAGCTCGCGCACCTTCGTCCCCGAGAGGTGGACGTGGCTTGAGGCAGGATGGGGGCAGGTCTTGGCGGTGGCCATCTGCTCGCAGGCCCGGCACCAGAAGGCATGCTCGAAGAACATGGGCTCGATGTCCAGCTCGTGGGGCCCGAACTCGTCGAAGATGAGCTGGGCGTCGTAGGGGCCGTAGTAGTTGCCCACGCCGGCGTGGTCGCGGCCCACGATGAAGTGGGAGCAGCCGTAGTTCTTGCGGCAGATGGCGTGCCACACCGCCTCCCGGGGACCCGCGTAGCGCATGGCGGCCGGGAAGGCGGCCAAGACCACCCGGTCCGCAGGGTAGTAGTTGTCGAGGAGCGCCCGGTAGCAGGCCACGCGCACCTCGGCGGGAACGTCGTCGGCCTTGGTCTCCCCCACCAGGGGGTGGATGAGGAGGCCGTCGACGGTCTCCAGGGCCCCCTTGGTGAGGTACTCGTGGGCGCGGTGGATCGGGTTTCGGGTCTGGAACCCGACCACCCTCCGCCACCCCCGCTGGGCGAACACCCGCCGCGTCTCTGCCGGGTCGAGAGCGAGCTCGGGGAAGGGCTGGGGTACCCGCTCGAACACGGTCACCCTGCCGGCCACGTACAGCGGCCGCTGGGCGTAGAGGCGAGCTACCCCGGGGTGGGCGGGGTCGGTGGTGAGGAAGCACCGCTCCGCCTCCCGCTCCTTGTCGTAGCCGTAGACGTCCTCCACGTCCAGGACCGCGTACATCCGGCCGCCCTCGTCGGCCAGAGCCACCCGATCGCCCCGGGGCGGGCGCTCCACCGCCAGGCACACCGGCAAGGCCCAGGGAAGCCCCGAGGACAGCCGCATCTCCTCCACCACCCGCTCGTAGTCCTCCCTGCCCATGAACCCGGTGAGGGGAGACAGGGCCCCGCAGGCGATCATGTCGAGATCGGAGAGCTCCCGAGGGGTCAGGGACACCCGCTCCAAGCGCTCCAGGCCCGGCGGTCGCTCCCCGGTGCAGTCGACGAGGACGCCCCCGTGGGGGCGGATGAGCCGCTCCTCGGCCACGACCGTCACGCCCGAGCTCCCGCGTCCTCGGGGAGAAGCCCCAGCTCCTCCAGCTTGGCGAGGACGAGACGCGCGCTCTCCTCGGGGCTGTACCGCTCGGTATCGATCACCAGCTCGGGATCCTGGGGCGGCTCGTAGGGATCGTCGACGCCGGTGAAGCCCACGATCTCGCCCCGGAAGGCCTTGTCGTAGAGGCCCTTGACGTCCCTGCGGGCGCACTCCTCGACGCTCGCGTGGACGTGAACCTCCACGAAGCGGCCCCAGCCCTCCACCATCTCCCTCGCCCGCCGGCGCGTCTCCGCGTAGGGCGAGATGGCGGCCACGATCACCGCCGCTCCGTGGCGGGTGAGGCGGGAGGCGACCCAGCCGATGCGCTCGATGTTGGTATCCCTGTCCTCCTTGGAGAAGCCGAGGCCCTTGGAGAGGTGGGTGCGGACGGTGTCCCCATCCAGGTACTCGACGAGGAGACCGCGGCGCTCGAGCTCGGGGCCGACGAGGTGGGCGATGGTGGACTTGCCCGAGCCCGAGAGTCCCGTGAGCCAGAGGGTGAAGCCCCCGTGGCGACGGCGATCGGACTCAGGGTGGTCGTGGGCGTAGATGAGGACGGGGGATGTCGCCCCCAGGCTCTTCTCGTCAGTCATCGGCGATCGTCGCTGCTCCTTTCCAGGTGGATTCCGCACTCCAGCTTGTCCGACCCTGCCCACCGCCCGGCCCGCTCCTCCTCGTCGGGGGCCACCGGCCGCGTGCAGGGGATGCAGCCGATCGAGCGGTAGCCGGAGTCGTGGAGGGGGTTGTAGGGGATCTCGTGCACCCGAATGTAGGCCCACACCCGCTTCTCGTCCCAGTCGGCGAGGGGGTGGAGCTTCCACACCTTGTAGCGCTCCGACCAGACCATCTTGGGCGTGCCCGCCCGGCTTGGCGACTGGTCGCGCCGGATGCCGGAGATCCAGGCCTCGTAGGGCTCGAGTGCCCGGATCAAGGGCTCCACCTTGCGGATGTGGCAGCAGCGATCAGGGTCCCGCTCCCACAGGTTGGGGCCCTCCCGCCGGTGCTGCTCGGCCACGGTGGGGATGGGGGGGCGGACGAGCCGAAGCCCGTAGCGCTCCACCAGCCTGTCCCGCGTCTCGTAGGTCTCCCGGAAGAAGAGGTGGGTGTCGAGCTCGATGACGTCGATATCGAGGCCTAGCTCCGACACCATGTGCACGAGCACGGAGGACTGCTTCTGCCAGGAGCAGGTGAGGCAGAGCTTGTCCCCGAAGCGCTCGTAGGCGGCGAGGATGAGCTCCTCGGCGGAGAGGGCCTCCGCCGTCTCCTCGGTGAGGAGCTGACCCAGGGTCACCGCCTGCCCCCCTCGCGGCTGCCCGCCCCCTCCAGGGGGCCGGGGACGGCGCCACCTTCCCCGAGGAGGATCTCGTTCAGGGTGTCCCCGCGGAGCCCCAGGCGGAGGGTCTCCAGCGGGATCACCTCCTCGGGAGGGATGTTCCCCAAGTTGACGTTGGGGCCGAAGTGCTTGACGAACCACGCCTGGGCGCCCTTGGTGGGCGCCTCGAAGATGAGGTCGCGGACGTCGATCTCGTGGGCTATCTCGTCCACGAGGCCCGTGCGCATCTCCCCGGTGGGGCGGTAGATGCCGGCCGTGCCTGTCTCCCTGCCCTCGGTGATGACCTTCCAGGCGCCGGCGGCGAGCTCCTCGGCGATCCACTCCACCCACTGGTAGGGCGGGTAGACGGTGGCCTCGTCCTTGGAGCCCACCTCGGATAGCACCACGAAGTCGCGGGCGAAGTCGGCGATCAGCTCCAGCTTCCGCTCCCGGGGTATGTCGACGGTGCCGTCGGAGATCTCGACGTGCGAGAAGCGGTGCTCTGCCAGCCACCGCTTGAAGCCGTCCAGGCTGCCCCGGGCATAGGCGGCCTCGAACAGGGTGCCCCCGCACACGACCGGCGCTTGCAGCGACTGGTAGAGGGCGACCTTCTCTCTCAGGTTGCTGGTGACGTAGGCCGTGCCCCAGCCCAGCTTCACGATGTCCACGTAGGCACCGGCGGTGTCGAAGAGCCCCTCGATGTCGCGGAGGCCGAGGCCCTTGTCGAGGACGTGGGTGAGGCCCTCCCGCCGCGGCTTGCCCGGCCGGGCAGGGAGGTCGAGGAATCCGTCATAGCTTGGCATAGAGCTCCTCCAGTCGCTTTCTCGCCTGCTCCTGGACCTCGCGGTAGAGGGAAACGCCGTGCGAGTCGATGGCCACCGTGAGCGGGCCGAAGTCCTTGACGCGAAACCGCCACAGGCACTCGGGCATGAGGTCCTCCCAGGCGACCTCCTCGATGGCCTCGATCTGGGTCGTCTCTAGAGCGGCCGCCCCTCCCACGATGGCCAGGTACACCATGCCCAGTCGGCGCATGGGCTCGATCGCCTCGTCGGGGAGACCCCCTTTGCCGCAGATCGCCCGCACCCCGTAGCGCTCCCCCAACGGCTCCGTGAACCGCACCATGCGGGCGCTGGTGGTGGTGCCGACGCAGATCGGCTCGTAGCGGCCGGGCCCCACCTTGCGCACGTTGGGCGCGGTGTGGAGGAGGAGGGCACCCCTCAAGTCCCAGGGCGGCTCCACCCCCTCGTCGAAGATGCGGATCTGGGTGCGGTCGCGGATGCCGATGACCTCGCCGTCCACCAGGACCTCGTCCCCTGCCCGCAGCTCGCGGATCGCCTCCTCGTCGGTGGGGAACACCATGCGGTGCCGGGCGCTCATTCGGGTCAGGCCTCCCGGTCGTAGACGACGGTGCCGTCGGGAAAGATGTGGGCGCTCGCCCGGCGGGCGGCCCAGCACTGGTAGTTGACGGCGACCGGGTTGAGGGTCATGTGGGTGTCGGCATGCTCCACGTGCACGGCCAGGACGGTGACGTCCCCGCCCAGCCCCATGGGCCCGACGCCCGTCTGGTTCAGGAGCTGGAACAGCTCCTCCTCCAGCCTCGCCACCTCGGGGTCGGGGTTGCGCGTGCCGACCGGGCGGGCGATGGCCTCCTTGGCCAGGTACATGGCGTAGTCGGCCGAGCCGCCGATGCCGACGCCGACGATGCCGGGGGGGCAAGGCTTGCCGCCGGCGCCCACGATCGACTCCAGCACGAACTGCTTGATGCCGCGCACGCCGTCGGCGGGCACGCACATCTTGAGGAAGCTCATGTTCTCCGAGCCCGATCCCTTGGGAACGCACTTGACGTCGAGGCCGTCCCAGTCGGGCACGAACTCCCAGTGGACGATGGGAAGCCGGTAGCCGGTGTTAGGGCCCGTGCTCCGGCGGGTGAGGGTGTGCACGGCGTTGGACCGGAGCGGGTGCTCGATGGTGGCGCGCTCGGTGCCGGCCTTGAGGGCTTGGTAGATGCGGGCAGGATGGAGCGGGAAGCGCTCCCCCACCCGGCAGGCGTAGACCGCGATGCCCGTGTCCTGGCAGACGAGGTTCCCTTCCTCGTCCGCCACCTCCACGTTCCTGAGGATGGTGCCGAGCACCCGCCGGCCCGTCTCCGAGGACTCGATCTCGGCCGCCCGCCTGAGCGCGTCCCGCAGGTCCTGGGGGATGTCCTTGAGTGCCCAGACGTACAGGGAGGCCGCGGCGCTCTCCACCGTGCTGTAGAGGTCTACCTCTACCGTCTGGCTCATGCCCTCGCCCTCTCCGCCGCCGCCCGCCCTGCCCGGCGGCCGAACACGCAGCACTCGAGGAGGGAGTTTCCCATCATCCGGTTACGGCCGTGGGTGCCGCCGGCGATCTCGCCGCAGGCGAAGAGACCGGGCAGGGTCGTCTCGCCGTGCACGTCGATCACCAAGCCTCCGTTCTGGTAGTGGAGGACCGGGTAGGTGAGAATCGGCTCCCGCAGCGGGTCGACGCCGCAGGCTCGGTACCGCCGCAGCATGTAGGGAAGCGAGATCTCGGCATCCTGTCTCGGGATGCGGGTGGTATCGAGCCACACCGCCGGCCGGCCGTCGGGGGCGGAGAGGCCCTTGCCCTTGGCTACCTCGTCGAAGATCGCCTGCGACACGGCGTCGCGGGGGCCCAGGGAGTCGGTGAACTCCTCCCCGTCGGCGTTGAGAAGCACCGCCCCGTAGGCCCTGGTCGTCTCCGGGATGGAGTAGCCCTGCACGCTGGGCGGCCACACCCCTCCGTTGGGGTGGTACTGGAGGCAGTCCAAGTCCCGCGCCTCCGCCCCCAGCCCGACCGCGATCTCGGTCACCTCCCCGGTCGCCCCGGGGTGGTTGGTCGAGAGCTCGCCCCGCCTCTCCGCCTCCCGGTAGCAGCGCCCGCCCGCGGCCAGGACGACGGCTCCCGCCTCCATCTGCCGCTCCCCGCAGCGGGCCCGCCACCCTGCCGGGGACGGCTCGAGATCGAGCAGGGGCGACTTGGGGAAAAGCTCCACCTTCGCCGCCTCCACCGCCCGGCGCAGGGCCGAGGTGATGGCATGGCCGGTGCGATCTCCCACCTGCAGCAGCCGCCTGCGGGTGGCCCCGCCGCAGCGGGCCAGCCGGTAGCGCCCGTTCTCGCGGGTGAACTCGACCCCCAGCGCCTCCAGCCAGCGCACGATGGCCGGGGCCTCCTCGGTGAGCACCGCGACCAGCCGCATGTCGGCCGTCTCGTGGGAACTTCGCCAGATGTCCTGGGCGTGGATCA
>CAZQRA010000002.1:73289-123913 GCA_964595575.1 uncultured Gaiellales bacterium | reverse complement strand
CTAGAGCCGCTGGCCTGGGCGGCGACCGCGGCCCGCCGCGCCCCGCTCCCCTTCGAACGGGGACGGGCGCTCCTTGCCTTCGGACAGGCGCTGCGGCGCGCCCGGCGCAAGCGGGAGGCGCGCTCGGCCCTGCAGGAGGCGGAGACGGTGTTCGCGACGCTGGGCGCGGCCGCCTGGGCGGAGAAGGCGCGGGCGGAGCTCCGGCAGATCGGCGGCCGGGCGCCCTCCCGCTCGCAGCTGACCCCCACGGAGCGGCGGGTGGTCGAGCTCGTCTGCGCCGGCCGCTCCAACAAGGAGGTGGCGCACGCCCTGTACGTGACGCCGAAGACGGTGGAGTTCCACCTGCGGAACGCCTACGCCAAGCTCGGCGTCCGCTCCCGGGTGGAGCTGGTGCGGACGCTCCTCGGCCAAGCCTGAGCGCTGCGGCGCTGCTCAGGAGAGGGGGTCGACCAGGCGCAGCCGCGCGAAGCGGCGGAAGCCGTGGTCCTGGCCCGCCGCCGGGGGCAAACCCTGGGGTTTTCCCTGTTTTCCACGTCTGCCCGCTCTGCCACCCTGGCCGCGTGCCCAGCTTCCTCCTCGAGCTCTACCTCCCCCGCGGCAGCTCGCTGGAGGAGGCGGTGGCCCGCGTTCGCGGCCTCGCCCAGGCGGCGGCCGGGGCGGGGCTTTCCGTCCGCTACCTGCGCTCCCTGCACCTGGCCGAGGAGGAGACCTGTTTCCACGTCCTCGAGGCGCCCTCGCGGGAGGCGCTGCTCGAGGCGGCGCGGAGGTGCGGGCTGGCGGATGCGCGCGTGATCGAGACGGTGGAGAAGGAAGGAGAGGAGGCATGACCATGGATGGAAGGCGGCGTCGAGGCGGGCTCGCCGCGGCGGCCGCGCTCACGCTCGTCGCGGCCCTGGCCCAGCCGGGAGCGGCGCAGAAGCAGACGTTTCCGGGGAGCGCCGGGCAGATCGCCTTCGCGCGCTCGGGCGTCCTCTACACGGTCAACGCCAACGGCTCCGGGCTGCGGCCGGCGAAGGTGCCGCAGAACGTGCGCCCGTTCGATCCCGCCTGGTCCGCGGACGGCCTCTGGCTGGCCTACGTCTCCTCCGGCATCTGGATCCAGAGGCGGGACGGCAGCGGCGCCAAGCAGCTGACGAAGGAGGCGAGCGACAGCGATCCCGCCTGGGCGCCCGACGGAAAGCGGCTCGTGTTCGTGCGCCAGGTCGGCCCCCGGCCGCGACTGTTCGTCGTCGGAAGCGACGGCTCCGGGCTTACCAACCTGACCCCGACCATCGACCTGAACGTCGACGATCCCGAGTGGTCGCCGGACGGAAGCCAGATCGCCTTCAACGACACCTTCGACGTCTACACCATCAACGCCGACGGGAGCGGGCTGAGGTCCCTCACCGGGGGCGCGCCGGGACGGCCGCACGCCCCCTCGTGGTCGCCCGACGGCAGCCGCATCGCCTACGGAGCGCTGGACGGTCTCTGGGTCGTTCCGGCCGCAGGCGGTGCTCCGCAGCGTCTCGCCGGCGGCTTCATCCCGGGCCGCGTCGACGAGATCTGGGAGGTGAGCTGGTCGCCGGACGGCTCCCAGATCGTCTTCGTCGCCGACACCGGAGGCGCCTTCCAGGAGGAGCTCTACGCCGTCGGCGCCGGCGGCTCAGGCCTGCGGCGGCTGAACGTGGACGCCGACGTCAACGTCGACTGGGGCCGGGCGGCCTGCCTCGTTCCCAACGTGCGAGGAAGGCCCCTGGCGGCGGCCCAGAGCGCGATCACGAGGAGCAAGTGCGCCCTGGGCGCCGTCAGGCAGGCCTTCTCCGCCACCGTGAGGAAGGGCCGGGTGATCTCGCAGAAGCCTGCTCCCGGCACGCTGGCCGTCGAGGGGACGAAGGTCAGCCTCGTCGTGAGCAAGGGGAAGCGGCCGTGAGCGCTCGGCCGCAGCCGATGAGAAGGAGGCGTGAGCGATGCTCGACGCGACCGTTCTCGTAGCCCGGATCGCTCTCGCGGGCGTGTTCGCGCTCGCCGGGGTGACGAAGCTCGTCGACCTGCGCGGGTGGCGGCAGGCTCTGAGCGGGTTCGGCGTTCCCGCTCGGCTCGTGCCAGCGCTGGCGGTCGCCCTTCCCCTCGCCGAGCTCGGCGTGGCGGCGCTTCTGCTCACGTCGGGCGGCGCCCGGCTCGGCGCGCTGGCGGCGGCAGCCCTCCTCCTCGCCTTCTGCGGGGCGATCGCGGCCAACCTCGCGCGAGACCGGAGACCGGACTGCCACTGCTTCGGCCAGCTCCACTCTGCCCCGGCGGGCTGGACGACGCTGGCTCGGAACGCAGCGCTCGTGGCCGGCGCGGCGCTGCTCGCCGTGGCGACCTGGAGCGGAGACGCCCCGAGTGCCTTCGGCTGGGTCGGACGCCTCGAGGCGGCCGAGCTCCTCGTCGTCTGCGTTGCCGCAGCACTCGTCGTCGTCACCGTCGCCGGGACCTGGGCGTTCCTCCAGCTCCTGCAGCAGCACGGCCGTCTGCTCATCCGGCTCGAGCGGGCGGAAGCGGCCCTCTCGGGCCTCGGGGTCGACCTGGGGGACGCTTCCGCCGGGCTTGGTCTGCCGGTCGGGAGCGAGGCGCCCGCCTTCGCCCTCGAGGACACGGCGGGGCGCACGATGCGCTTCGCCGAGCTCGTGGCGAGCGGGCGGCCGCTTGCGCTCGTCTTCCTCGATCCCGGCTGCGGCGCCTGCCGCGAGCTCGTGCCGGAGATCGCGCGCTGGCAGCGCGAGCACTCGGGCGAGCTGACGGTCGCGGTCGTCTCGGGCGGCGACGCCGACGCCGTGCGCGCGGAGGCTCGCGAGCACGGCCTGGAGCGGGTACTCCTGGACGAGCAGGGGGCCGTCTCCTCTGCCTACGCGGTCGCCGGAACCCCGAGCGCGGTGCTCCTCGACCCCGCCGGTCGCGTGGCGAGCGCTGGGAGCGCGTGCCCATCCCCCCCGAGGCCTTCGCCGACGCCGAGACGCCCGAGCGCATCTTGAACGCCGTGGACTTCGCCGACGCCGAGCGCGGCTGGATCGCGGGAGAGTTCGGCACGAACGGGCACGACGAGGGGCTCCCGGTCGGATCGCCTGCTCCCACGTTCGAGCTGCCGACGCCGTCGGGGGGGCGCCTCCGGCTGGCCGACCTTCGCGGGGAGGACGTCCTCGTCCTCTTCTGGAGCCCGGGGTGCGGCTTCTGCCAGGCGATCCGCGACGACATCCTGGCGTGGGAGGTCGAGCGGCCGGCCGGGGCGCCGACGCTCGTCGTGGTCTCGTCCGGGTCGGCCGTAGAGACGAGCGCTGACGGGTTCCGCTCGCGGGTGGCGCTGGACGAGACGTTCGAGGTCGCCCGCTCCTTCGGCGCGACCGGGACGCCGACGGCGGTGCTCGTCGATCGGCAGGGGAGGATCGCGTCTCCGCTCGCCGTGGGCACGGAGACGGTGCTCGCGCTGGTCGGAGGACCCGCCTCCGCGAGGGCATGAGCGAGCGCTTCTTCGACGACCTCGCCCGTGCCCTCGCCGAGCCGATGCCGCGGCGGCAGGCGCTCAAGCTCATGGCGCTGGCGGTGGGCGCTGCCGTCTTCTCGGGCTGGCGGGCACCTCCCGCCGCGGCCGGCGGCTGCCCGCGCGATACCGTGCAATGCGGCTGGATCCGGCCGCCCGGCGCTCCCAAGCCCTTCCCCTTCTGCTGCCCGCTCGGCTCCGCCTGCTGCCAGGGCACGGACCGCCAGGGCGAGCGCGCCTGGACGCAGGGGCGCTACTGCTGCGTACCGCCCTACAACACCTGCTCGCCCGAGCGGGGTGGCACCTGCGCCAAGCCCTGCCCGCCCGGTCGGGTCCGCTGCGGCCCGCGCTGCTGCGCGAGGGGCGAGCGGTGTAGAGGCGGGCGCTGTACCGAATGTCCAGCCGGGCAGGAGGCCTGCGGGAAGCGGTGCTGCCCCGGGGGGAGCTTCTGCTGCCACCCTGGAAGCGCACTCTGCTGCCCGAGGGGCAGGGAGTGCTGTAACACGGCTCCGCAGGGCAGCGGCGAGCGGTGGACATGCTGTCCCCAGGGGACGAGTTGCGCTCCCCTGCTCGGCCTGACTCCAGCTGGACGCACGGCCGGCGTCCCCAAGAACGCCCGGCGCGTCTGCTGTCCCCAGGAACGGGTCGTTCCCCTGGCTCGGAAGGTCTGCTGCCCCCCCGGCCACGTCTCGCTCGGCGGCGACCTGATCCTTCCTCCGGGGGGCGGCGGCGGTCTTTGCTGCCGCAAGGACAAGCTCTGCGGCTCGGGGCGGAACCTCACCTGCTGCTCGTCGGGCTCCCCCAGCGTGCCCGAGTTCGCGACCACCTGCTGCGACGGCCGCTGCGCCAACACCCGCTTCGACGCCCGCAACTGCGGCGGCTGCGGCCGCGCCTGCGCTCCCGGCGAGCGCTGTCAAAACGGAACCTGCGTCCCGGCCTGAGCCATGGGGAGGATCCTCTTCGACCACCTGCTCGCCCTCGCCCGGTGCAGGGCCCGACCCGCGCTCCCGTCTCGCCAGCGCAGCTCCGCGAGGCCTGGCGACCTCGGACATGCTGGCCTAGGAGGAGCCGCGGGACGAGGGCGAGCACGGCGCGGTCTGCTCGGGCTCTTGATGGCGGCGGCCCTGCTCGCCGCCATCCCGCTTGCCGCGGCCCAGGCGAGCGCGACGACGGGGCGGCCGGCGGCCTCCTGCGAGGAGCTGCAGCGCGCCCTGGAGAGGATGCAAAAGGAGCTTGAGGCGCTGCAGCGGCGGGCTCTCGCCGACGGCAAGCTCGACCCGGCGGAGGCGCAGGCGCTGGCCGGAAAGACGAAGGAGCTTCAGGCCCTGGCCGGCCGGCTGCAGGCCTGTCTCCAGGGCGGGGGCGCCCGCCCGCCGGCGGAGCCGCCCGCGGGGAAGGCTCCGCCCCGGGCTGAGCCCCCGCAGGCGGGGACGGGGCCGGCCAGGCTTCCCCGGGGGACCCAGGCGGCGCGGCTGGCCAGGGCCATTGTTAAGGCGCGCACCCTGGCCGGAGCCGAGGCGGCGACCCGCCAGGCCCTGGCCTGGGGCGGGGTGACCGTGCGTTTGGGGGGTCGCGTGTACGCGCGCGGCCGCGGCCCCTCCGGCGCCGTCTCGGCGACGCCGCTGGAGGCCCTGCACCTGGCCGTGGAGGCGAGGGAGCGGGAGAGCGTCGAGCGGCTGACGCTGGCGGAGCTGGGGCGGATGCTGCGCGGCTTTCGCTTCCCGTTCGGTCGCGGCGATCCCGGCGCCCAGCTGGCAGCGTTCGTGCGCGAGTGGATCGCCCAGGCGCGCCGGCGTCCGCGCGACCCGCGCAGCTTCACGCCGCTCTTCCTGGCCGAGATGGCGAGGCTCCAGCGGCCGGCGGTCGACCTGGCCCGCGGCGAGTACCGTCCGGGCGAGCTCCGCCTCACGCTGCTCGAGGGCGAGCTGCTCGCGGCTGCGTTCCTGCGCGGGCCCGCCCCGCGCGGCCGCAAGCCCCAGGCCGCCTCCGCTCTCGCCGCGGGTCCCTGCTCGGAGGTGAAGGAGCTGGTCGAGAAGGAGGTGCCCTACCTGGGCGAGATCGCGCAGTCGGAGCTCCAAGACGTCGTGCAGGACCAGCTCCGCACGCTGCTCGAGAAGGCGACGGGAAGCGCGATCGACGAGAAGGACTTCGGCAAGGCGATGCAGGCGGCGGAGATCGCGCTCCTGATCCAGAAGCTCGTCGCCCTCTACGGCTCGGTGGCGATCGAGGTCTACCCGGACGCCGACTCGGTGCACAAGCCGACGGAGCAGCCGAACGTGAGGAGCGCGCGGCAGCAGCGCTTCGAGGCGGTCGCGGGGCTGACGGCGGCGGACTGGGAGCGCTACACGCGCGAGATTGGAGCTTTCGCCGGGGATGTCGCGCAGATTCTCCGCGCCCTCAAGGACTGCCTGGGAGCAAGCGGGGTGCCCATGCTCACCGACCTCGGCGACATCGCCGACGAGGTCGAGAAGTGGCACGTGAAGTGGGACTTCCAGGCGAGCCCCAACCACGCCCGCCTCAACGTGCGCGAGAGCAAGTTCGACTTCCCCGGCCAGCGCAAGCACAAGCTGAAGCGCCGTAACGTCCACTCCGGGCACGCCTTCCTCGTCGTCGACGTGCAACCCGAGCGCGAGAGCGACCATCCGGGAAGGCTCGAGCGCGCCCAGGCCGTCGCCTGCGCCCAGGTCGACTTCAGCCAGCCCCCCAGCACGAGCACCTTCACCGGCGCCGCCAAGGGCGGCCTCGGCCTGGCCAAGTCGATCGTCGAGCTCGCCGCCGGCTGGATACAAGCCCTGGTCGGGCCCCGCGCCTGCGAGGTGATGGAGATCACCTACCACGTGGCCGCCTGCCCGGGCGGAGGGAGCTTCCGCCGGCTGGCGCAGGAGGCGGCGGCGCCGGCGGTGTGCCAGATCAGCGGTACCTTCGGCGGGGCCTACATTCCGGAGAACCCGTACGAGTGGACGGTGAGCTGGCGCGGCGAGGCGACCTTCGTCAGCGAGAAGACATATCCCGGTCCTTCTGGCGCGACGATCATCGAGTTCAAGCTCGTACGCGGGACGGTGACGGTGCAGGGGCGGGGCGGAAGCCCCTGCCGCGTCGAGTTCGGCCCCGTGACGATAACCCGCCCGCTCTTGGGCGGGGCAGAGCTCGTGCTACGGGGCAAGCGGCCGTGGAGGTACGCCATCTCCATCACCAGTGCCGCCACAGTCGATGCCACCGTCGTCTGCCCGGATCACACAGCGGTGATTCCCCAGTCGCCCTACTCTCAGCTCGCGGTACTCGCCACGGGCGAGCAGGCGTGGAAGGGGACGACCCGGGACCACCACGGTGCGGCAGGAGACCGGGAGAACCACGTACAAGTGGAACATGCGCCTGGGCTGAGCGGTGACCGACCCGCCGACCCCTCGCCGTGGCCCGTATCTACGCGCCGTCCGGTCGCCTCGTCGCTCAGGGCCTCACCTCGGCGAGACCACCGGGAGCCCCAGCGCTCCGGCCGCCTCCAGCTGTCGGCTGTCGTAGCTCACGAAGGCTGAGAGGCTTGGTCCCAGGCTCAGCGCGGTCGCCAGATGGAGGGCGTCGAGCGCGCGGAGGGCGGGCGGGTCGAGCGCGGCCGCGGCGACGAGCAGTCGGTCTCCGTGTCCGGGGACGGTCTCCGTGTCCGGGGACTGTCCCTCGGGCGTGTCCGGTCTGGGCGTGTCCTTTGTTGGGATTGAGCCAAGCCGTTGCAGTTTGTGCGACGCGATCGCGGATTCATCGTCGCAGGTTTGCGAGCGTCCCAGCTGTGGTGCCAGACGGCAGGCTGGGGTGGAGGTCCGGCTGCGAGACCACCCTGCGGCCGGGGTCGTCTGCCGGCGGGCTTAGGCTCCACGTGCACACATGGGCTTGGCCTGGCGTGGATCGGCGAGACCTGAGCCTTGTACTGCCCCGATGCCGCCGGAAGGGAAAGCCCGACCGGGATCCTGAGCGCCGCGGGCGGCGCGAGAGAAGCGATCGGCTTCTCCCGATCTCCCTAGCCCTGGCGCATGGCGCGTTCGTACCCTGTGAGCGCGGCCAGGACGAGCCTGCAGGGGCCGACGCGCGGTGGCTGGTTCCGTTAGGCTCCCCGCGTTCGTGATAGAAGATCTCGGCGCGCCGGCCCCACCGGCGCTGACTTTGTGAGGAGTGCAGTGGTACTAGCGAGCTTCTTCAACGACCATGCGGTGCTGTTCGCGCTCGTCGCCGCCGGGGTGGCGGTCGGCTACGGCCTCTACCTCGTGTGGTGGCTCCTCTCCCGTCCGGCCGGCAGCGAGCGCATGCAGCGGATCGCCCGGGCAGTTCAGGAGGGCGCCGCTGCCTACCTGCGCCGCCAGTACACCACCATCGCCCTGGTGGCGGTCGTCCCCTTCCTTGCCATCGGGGCCTACGACAAGCTGGGGTGGGGCACCGCCGTCGGCTTCCTCATCGGGGCGGCCTTCTCTGCCGCCGCCGGCTTCATCGGCATGAGCGTGGCGGTGCGCGCCAACGTGCGCACCGCCGAGGCGGCCAAGCAGGGCCTCAAGCCTGCCCTGAGCGTCGCCTTCCGGGCGGGATCGGTGACCGGGCTGCTCGTCGTGGGCCTCGGGCTCCTGGGCGTCGCCGGCTACTACTGGGCCCTCACCGACTGGTTCGGTATCGATCCCGACGCCACCATCGACGACCTCGTCGGGCTGGCCTTCGGGGGCTCGCTCATCTCCGTCTTCGCCCGCCTGGGCGGCGGCATCTACACCAAGGCCGCCGACGTGGGGGCAGATCTCGTGGGCAAGATCGAGGCCGGCATCCCCGAGGACGATCCCCGGAACCCCGCCGTGATCGCCGACAACGTGGGCGACAACGTGGGCGACTGCGCCGGCATGGCCGCCGACCTCTTCGAGACCTACGCCGTCACGGCGGTGGCCGTCATGCTCATCGCCACCCAGTTCCCGGCCGAGGAGCTGTGGCTGTACCCGCTCGCCATCGGCGGCATCTCCATCCTCGCCTCCGTCATCGGCACCTTCTTTGCCCGCATCGGCCGGGGCGGCTCCATCATGAACGCCCTCTACAAGGCCGTGGTGGTGGCGACCGTGCTCTCTGCCGCCGGCTTCGTACCCGTCACGCTCCACTTCGACGGCGGCACCTTCGGCTTCGGCGAGCTGTACGGGCCTGCCCTCATCGGCTTGGCCGTGACCTTCGCCCTAGTCGCCTTGACCGAGTACTACACGGGCACCCGCTGGCATCCGGTGCAGGTGATCGCCCGCTCTTCCCAGACCGGGCATGCCACCAACATCATCTCCGGCCTGGCGGTGGGCATGCAGGCCACGGCGGCGCCGGTGATCGTGATCGCCGCCGGCATCGTCGGCTCCTACTACGCGGCCGGCCAGGAGCTGTTCGGGATCGGGGTGGCGGTCATGGCCCAGCTTTCGATGACCGGGCTGATCGTGGCCCTGGACGCCTACGGCCCCGTCACCGACAACGCCGGCGGCATCGCCGAGATGGCCGACCTCCCCGACTCGGTGCGGGCCATCACCGACCCCTTGGACGCGGTGGGCAACACCACCAAGGCGGTGACCAAGGGGTACGCCATCGGCTCGGCCGGTCTCGCCGCCCTCATCCTCTTCGACGAGTACGTGCGCCGGCTGGGGGAGAAGGGCGTGACGGTGGGCTTCTCCCTCGACGACCCCTGGGTGATCGCGGGGCTGTTCGTGGGCGGCCTCATGCCCTTCCTGTTCGCCTCCCTGGCCCTGCAGGCGGTGGGCCGAGCCGGGGGCGAGGTCGTTCAAGAGGTGCGGCGCCAGTTCCGGGAGATTGCCGGCATCATGGAGGGGACTGCCCGCCCCGACTACTCCCGGGCCGTGAGCATCGTCACCGGCAGGGCGCTCAAGGAGATGATGGCGCCTGCCCTCATTCCCGTCCTCTTCCCCATCGTGGTAGGAATCATCCGGCCGGAGATGCTGGGCGGTCTCCTCATCGGCACCATCGTCACCGGTCTCTTCCTGGCCATCGCCATGACCGCGGGCGGGGGCGCCTGGGACAACGCCAAGAAGCTCATCGAGGACGGAGCCTTCGGCGGCAAGGGATCGGAGGCGCACGCGGCCGCCGTGACCGGAGATACGGTCGGCGATCCCTACAAGGACACCGCCGGGCCCGCCATCAACCCCATGATCAAGATCACCAACATCGTGGCCATCCTCATGATTCCGGTGATCGCCGCCATCCACTAGCGGTCGATCGTCGGGCGGCGAGGGAAAGGGGGCCGAGGACGGGCGCCGATCCCCTCCCGGGGCGGAGGGCCTGCCGCTTGTGCCCCTCCCACGGCTAAACTCGAACTTCTGCCCATGGGTCTGTTCGATACGCTCACCGGCTTCGGCAGTCGCGACATGGCCGTCGACCTCGGCACCGCGAACACGCTCGTGTACGTTCGCGGCCGGGGGATCGTGCTGTCCGAGCCCTCCGTGGTCGCCATCGACACCCGCACGGGAGAGGTGCATGCCGTTGGGGTGGAGGCCAAGCGGATGCTGGGGCGAACGCCGGGCACGATCCAGGCGATCAGGCCGCTCAAAGACGGGGTCATCGCCGACTTCGACATCACCGAGCAGATGCTTCGCCACTTCATCCAGAAGGTGCACCAGCACCGCTTCGCCCACCCCCGCGTGGTCGTGTGCGTGCCCTCCGGCGTCACCGGGGTAGAGCGGCGGGCGGTGGAGGAGGCGACCCTCTCGGCCGGAGCCCGCCAGGCGTACCTCATCGAGGAGCCGATGGCGGCGGCCATCGGGGCCGGGCTGCCCGTGGCGGAGCCGGCCGGGAACATGATCGTGGACATCGGCGGCGGCACCAGCGAGGTGGCCGTGATCTCGCTGGGCGGCATCGTCGTCTCCCAGAGCCTGCGCGTGGGGGGCGACGAGATGGACGAGGCCATCATCAACTACGTGAAGAAGGAGTACAAGCTCCTCATCGGTCAGCAGACGGCGGAGGAGATCAAGCTCGAGATCGGCTCTGCCTACCCCATGAACGAGGAGCTCCAGGCGGAGGTGCGAGGCCGCGACCTCCTCACGGGCTTGCCCAAGACGGTGATCATCTCCTCCGAGGAGATCCGTCATGCGCTGGAGGAGCCGGTCGGCCAGATCATCGACGCCATCAAGCAGACCCTGGACAAGACGCCCCCCGAGCTGGCCGCCGACATCATGGATCGAGGCGTCATGCTGGCGGGCGGGGGTGCCCTCCTCACCGGCTTGGACGAGCGGCTTCGCCAGGAGACTCAGATGCCGGTGCACGTGGCCGACTCCCCCCTCACCTGCGTGGCGGTGGGCTCGGGCAAGAGCCTGGAGGAGTTCGAGGTGATCCACCGCTCCCAGCGCTCGAGCCGGGGTCGAGCGCGGCTTCGCTCCAACCACCGCTTCTGACCAGGGCCGGGGGTGGCTCCCGGCTTCCCCTAAACTGAGGTGCCCGTGCCCCGTAATCGATCAGCTCGGGTCGAGGCGCTTGGCCCGGCGCGGCGGCGCGCCGCCACGCCCTCCCTGCCCCTCCGTCCCTCCACCGCGGCCCGGCGTCGGGTGCTGCTCGCCGCCCTGCTCCTCGTCTCCCTGGTCCTCCTCAGCGTCTACTTCCGGGAGCCCTCCGCCGGCGTCCTCCACCGCGCCCAGGGGCTGGGGGCAAGCGCGCTTCGCCCCCTGCTGGCGGCGGCGGAGCGGGTAGCTCAGCCGTTCGAGGATGGCGCCGGCTGGGTCGGCGACCTCGTGGATGCCAAGTCCGAGAACGCGCGGCTGCGGGCTCAACTGGAGAGGCTGCGCCAGCAGCTGATCCAGAACGAGACCATCCGCCGAGACAACATCTGGCTCCGCAGGCAGCTCCGCTACCGAGACGGCCCCAGCTTCCCTACCGGCTATCGGGCCGTCGCCGCCCGCATCGTCGCCCGCACGCCCGGTCGCCTCGAGCGCCAGGTTGTCGTCGCCGCCGGCACCGCTCAGGGCGTCCGCGTCCACGATCCGGTGGTGGTGGCCTCGGGCCTGGTCGGCCAGGTCACCAAGGCGGCGAAGGGCGTCAGCCAGGTGACGCTCCTCACCGACGAGACGAGCGCGGTGTCGGCCCTCGACCTCAACACCAACGCCTCCGGCATCCTTCGCCACGGCCAGTCCTCCGGGAGCACCCTCGTCCTCGACCGGGTCACCAAGGACAAGGTGGTGCGGCCGGGCGACGTGGTGATCACGGCCGGCTGGCGGGCGGGCCGGCTTTCCTCCCTCTACCCCCGCGGCATTCCCATCGGGGTCGTCACCAGCGTAGGCCAGCTCGACACCGACGTCTACAAGCAGATCGAGGTCGAGCCGTTCGTCGACTTCGGCTCCCTCGACTCGGTGCTCGTCCTCGTGCCCAAGGGCAGGAGGCGGTGACGGCGGCGCTCAAGATCGGCCTGGTCCTGCTCCTCGCGGTCGTCCTCCAGGCGGCGATCGTGAGCGGCGTCGACATCTTGGGCGGCACCCCCGACCTCGTGCTCGTGGCCGTGGCCGCCGTAGCCGTGTGCCGGGGGGCGACGTGGGGGGCGGCGGGAGGCTTCGGGGCGGGTCTCCTCCTCGACACCGCCACCCTGGGGACGCTCGGCGAGAGCTCCTTCCTCCTCACCCTGGTCGGCTACTGGCTGGGCCGGTACGCGGAGACCGCGGGCCGGGGAGCTCGCCTGCCCGCCTTGGCGGTGGCTTTGGCCACGGTCGGCTACGCCCTCGGCGCCCTGGCGCTCCGCTTCGTCCTGGGCCAGCCGGCACCGGCGTACGAGGTCTTGGTCGCGACCCTTCTGCAGACGATCGCCCTCAACCTGGCGCTCGCGTGGCCGGTCATGAGCCTGATCAGGCGCCTCGGGCCGCCCCCGCCCAGGGCGAGGAGCGCACAGAGGGTGGGTGCCCTTGGCTAGCGTCGGCCCGCGCTCCTCGACGCCTCGCTTCCTTCCCCCCGACCCCCGGGTGGACGAGCCGTACCTGCTCACGCCCCGCACCGCTCTGCGCGTCACCATCCTGGGGGCGGTCGCCCTCGTCGCCTTCGCCGTCCTCTTCCTGCGGCTGTGGTCGCTCCAGATCTTGGCCGGGGCGGAGCACCGCCAGACGGCGCTCGACAACCAGCTGCGCACGGTGACGATCGAGGCTCCCCGGGGGCCCATCCTCGACCGCCACGGCCGCGTCCTGGTCAGGAACGTGGCCTCGACGGCGGTGGTGGTCTGGCCCAGCGACCTTCCCCAGGGGGCAGGCAGGGACACCGTGCTTCGCCGGCTGGCCAGGGTCCTCGACCTCCCCTTGGCCACCGTCAAGGCGCGCATCCGCGCCCGCCGGAGCGACCCTGTGACCCCGGTCACCCTCAAGGTGGCCGTGCGTCCGGAGCAGGTGGCCTACATCTACGAGCACCAGGACGAGCTCCGCGGCGTCGAGGTCAAGCAGACCTACCTTCGCTACTACAACTCCCAGGCCCTCGCTGCCCAGGTCCTGGGCTACGTGGGCGAGATCTCCCAGGCGCAGCTCGATCGGATGGCGAAGGAGGGCTACCGACCGGGGGATCGGATTGGGCAGAGCGGCGTCGAGGCGGCCTACGACGGGTACCTGCGCGGCCGGCCGGGCATCGCCCAGCGTCGGGTAGACGCGCTCGGCCGTCCCCGGGGGCCGCTCACCCTCATCCAGACCCCGACCGCCGGCAACGCCGTGCGGCTGACCATCGACATCGCCCTCCAGCGGGCGGCGGAGCGGGCTCTCGCCTACGGCATTCGCCTGGCCCACCAGAACGGCGACTGGGCCGCCGACGGGGGAGCCGTGGTCGCCCTCGATCCCAACACGGGAGAGGTGTTGGCCATGGCTTCCGCCCCCACCTACAAGCCGGCCGTCTACAGCGGTCGGGTCGACCGGGAGAAGCTGCGCCCGCTGCTCGATCCCCAGGCGGCCAAGGAGGCCAACTACCCGGCCCTCAACCGGGCGACGGCCGCCATCTACCCGCCGGGATCGACCTTCAAGCCGGTGACAGCCCTGGCCGCGCTCCAGGAGCACCTGGTCACCCCCGACCAGGCCCTCCCCTGCACCGGGTCCTACCGGGTGTCCGGCGTCACCGGCCCCGGCCAGACCTTCCGCAACTGGGACCCCTACGTCAACGAGCTCATGACCATGCCGGTCGCTCTGGCCACCTCCTGCGACACCTACTTCTACCGCCTGGGCTACGAGTTCTACAAGCTTCCCCCCGATCGCGGTCACCCCCTTCAAGCCTGGGCGAGCCGGTTCGGGTTCGGCGCCTCCGCGGGCATCGACATCGGCCCTGAGGAGAAGGGGATCCTGCCCACGCCCGAGTGGAGGGAGGCCACCTACACCAAGGAGACCGACCCCTGCTGCTGGCGGGTCGACCGCCTGTGGAAGCCAGGCGACTCGATCCAGCTCGCCATCGGCCAGAAGGACCTGGCGGTGACTCCTCTGCAGATGGCGCGCTTCTACGCCATGCTGGCGAACGGGGGTCGCCTAGTGACCCCCCACGTAGTGGCCTCGGTCGAGCAGCCGGGGAGCGAGACCACCTCCTCCGTCGTCCTTCGTAGCTTCCAGCCTCCACCCCCCCAAGACACGGGCGTCGATCCAGCCGCCTTGGCCGTCGTCAAGGAGGGCCTTCGCCTGGCTACCAGCGATCGCCGGGGCACGTCGGAGCCGGTCTTCCGCGGCTTCCCGATCCCCGTGGCCGGCAAGACGGGAACGGCGGAGAAGGTGGTGTCGCTCCCTGGGCAGCCCCAGCCCTTGCTCCTCGACCAGTCGTGGTGGTGCGGCTACGCTCCTGTCGATCGACCCACCATCGCCCTGTGCGTGGTGATAGAGAATGGAGGGCACGGGGGCACGGCGGCAGCCCCGGCGGCGCTCAAAGTGCTGGAGCGGTTCTTCTCGGTCAAGGCGTCGGAGTCGTTCGGCCCCATCCACTCAGACTGACGGTGGGTCGCTGGGACTGATGGTGGAGTACCTAAGCCAGAGCGCAGCGCGAGGACGGGTCTCCCCGCGGGAGGCGGAGGCAGCCCCGCTCGTCCGCCGGCTCGACTGGACGCTCATGCTCACGGTGGTGGCGCTGGTCGGCTTCGGCTTGTGGGCGATCGAGGGTATCACCCGCCACGACATCCCCGGCGATCCGCGCTACTACCTCGTCCGTCAGGCCATCTTCGCCGGCGTCGGGCTGGGGCTCATGGTGCTCGGCCTCGTCGTCGACCCCGACTGGTACCGGCGGGGGAAGGCCGTCCTCTACGGGGCGATGCTGGGCCTGATGGCGCTCGTGTTCGTGGTCGGCGAGGTGGCCCGGGGCTCCCGGCGGTGGATCGACCTCTCCTTCTTCCGCTTCCAGCCCTCGGAGCTGGGCAAGGTGCTCTTCATCCTGTTCGTGGCCGGGTTCTTGGCTGATCGGGCCAAGCGGATCGAGCAGGCGAGGACGCCGCTTGCGGCAGTGGCGCTCTCCCTCCCTCCCCTCGTCTTGATCTTCGCCCAGCCCGACATCGGTACTGCCCTCGTATACCTGGCTGCGCTGGGCGCCTGCCTGCTGGTGGCGGGCACCCGCTGGCTCCACCTGGCCCTCCTGGGGGCGGTGGCCGTCTTCTTGGCTGTCTGCGTCCTTTGGCTCCTTCCCTCGGTCGGGGTCCAGGTGCTGAAGCCCTACCAGGTGGCCCGTCTGACCGGCTTCGCCAACCCCGACGAGGATCCCCAGGGCTCGACCTACAACGTGCGTCAGTCGATCACCGCCGTGGGGGCCGGCGGCTTCGACGGGCTAGGCGTGGAGGGGGCGACCCAGACCAGCCTCGACTACCTTCCCGAGCACGCCACCGACTTCGCCTTCGCCTCCCTGGCCGAGCAGCGCGGCTTCGTGGGCGCCGCCGGGCTCCTCCTCCTCTACCTGCTCGTCGTCTGGCGAGGCCTCAAGATCGTGGTGCGGGCCGCCGACGCCTTCTCGGCTGTGGCCGCGGCCGGCATCGTGCTCGCCTTCGCCTTCCAGGTGTTCGTCAACGTGGGCATGACCATTGGGCTCGCTCCCGTGACCGGGATCACCCTCCCCTTCGTCAGCGTAGGCGGCTCCTCGCTCGTCTCCAACCTGGTAGCCATGGGGATCCTGCAGGCGATTCACGCGCGCGGCCGGAGCGCTCGGCGGTGAGGGCCAAGGCGGGTGGGCTCTCGCCGTCCGACGTCCTCAGGCTGATCCGGGAGCTTCGCTCCCAGGCCGGCGCCGAGCGGCCCCTCCTCGTCCTCGGGCCGCCCGAGCTGCGATCGCTCGTGAAGCGGGAGCTCATCGAAGACGGCGTGGGAGCGGCGGTGCGCGAGGAGGGGGCGGCCGAGGAGGCGGCGGCGGTGGTCTACGTCCTCGCGGGGGAGCCGGCCCCTGACGACCTCGATCTCCTGCGCCGGCTCGAGCGCGCCCGGGTGCCGGTGGTTTGTCTTGTGATCGAGCCCCCGGGAGCCAGGCTGCCCGACCCGCCGTACGTCTTGGCAGAGCACGTGGTTCGGGTGCCTCGGGGCTCGTCGCTTCCCAGGGAGAGGCTCGTACGCGCTCTTGCCAGGGCCTTGGGCGAGAGAGCGACGCCGCTTGCGGCGCGCCTTCCCGTGCTCAGGGAGGCGGTGGTGGACGAGCTGATCCGGCGCGCGGCCCGGCGCAGCGCTGTGCTCGGGGCGGCCGCCCTCGCTCCGGGGGCAGACATGCCGGCCCTCGCCCTCATCCAGGCTCGCCTGCTCCTTCGCATCGCCGATGCCTACGGGTTCGCCCTCGACCGGGAGCGTCTTCCCGAGGTCCTAGGGGTGATCGCAGGCGGCCTCGGCTTCCGCTCGTTGGGGCGGGCGGCGCTCGGTCTCGTGCCCGTGGCGGGCTGGCTCGTCAGGGGCGGGATCGCCTACGCCGGGACACGGGCGGTGGGGGAGGCGGCTCGTCGCTACTTCGCCGCCCGCGCCCCAGTGACGAGGACGGTGACGTCGCGCTTGGTGTTCCCTCGCTGAGGCCGGGAGCCTCTTGAGGCCGTCCCCGCGCCTCAGGAAGAAGGCCCCGGGCTCAGGAGAGAAGGCCCCGGGCGGCGAACACCCTCCTCACCGAGCGGGCCGCGTTGAGGGCTCGGGCGAAGCCCAGGAAGGGGGCGAGGTGCACCACGGCCGCCACGATCTCCTCGGGAGGCACCCCCACGTTGAGGGCGATGCCCACGTGGTACTCGAGCTGGGCCTCGGCCCCGCCCACGGCGGCCAGGGCGGCGATGGCGAGGAGCTGGCGAGTCCTGTCGTCGAGACCCGGCCGGCAGTACACGTCGCCGTACCCGAACTCCACCACGTAGCGGGCAAGATCGGGGGCGATGTCCCGGACTCCTTCCAGAGCCCGCTCTCCTTGGTCGCCGGCCAGCTGGCGCAGACGCTGCCGGCCCCGCTCGTAGCGCTCGTCGCTCATGGCCTCCTCCTCCGTCGTCCGATGGGGGTCCTACCATCGCAGCCGTGGGCGAGGAGAGGAGCGAGCCCGAAGTCGGCGGGAGGCAGGCGGAGGAGCTTCTCCAGATCGAGGAGGCTGACGCCTGGTTCGAGTACCTGGAGGCTACCCGGGCCGTGGCCGGGCGCAGGGAGCGCTACGAGGAGGTGGAGCCCTGGGCCTGGGCCCGGCTCTGCGTGCGCCTGCGGGCGATCCGCGCCCGCAGGCAGAAGCTCAAGCCTGCGGCCGCGTGATCGAGCGCCGCCTCGCGCCGACCCCGCTGCTACCCTGCGGACGAGGTCTTGACCATGGTATTGCTATCCCCTAGCGCGCTGCGCGCTCCGCGCCCCTCCTGGCCGGGCGGCGAGGGCGCGCGCGCCTCGAGAGAAGGAGATTCCACTTGCCCCTTTCCTGGTTTCGCCGCAAGCTGCTCGGAGACGGGCGGCGCGCTTCCGAGGACACCCAGTACCACCAGTACGAGGACGATCAGGACGGACGAGCTGACGAGGCCCCTTCCCTAGTCGCCGCCGAGACGTCGGAGTCGAGCGCCGTCGAACGGCGCCGGCGCCGACGCGGTAGCCGCGGAGGCCGGGCTCGAGGGCGGAAGAGCTCGGCGCAGGCAGTCGCCGAGGCGGAGGTAGCTCCCGAGCCCACGGTCGAGCGGAGGAGAGAGCCGTCTCGTCGGCAGCGTCCGGCTCGGCGCAAGCAGCCCACCCGGCGGGCGCCTCTTCCCAAGGCCAAGCGCGAGCTCTTGGTGTCGGTGGGCGTGACCGAGCGACGGGTGGCCGTGCTCGAGGACGGCCAGGTGGCCGAGGTCTACCTGGAGCGACCCGGCCGACAGTCGATCGCGGGAAACATCTACAAGGGCGTGGTCGACAACGTCCTACCCGGGATGGAGGCGGCCTTCGTCGAGATCGGCCTGGAGAAGAACGGCTTCCTGTACGTGGACGAGATCGTGGGAGCCGAGCTGGAGGGGCGTCGCCACGGCCGGCGCATCCAAGACCTCCTGGCCAAGGGCCAGGAGATCCTCGTCCAGGCGGTCAAGGACCCGATGAAGTCGAAGGGGGCCCGCCTCACCACCGAGATCTCGCTTCCCGGCCGCTTCGTCGTCTACGTGCCCCTCGGGGAGGGGGTGGGCGTCTCCCGGCGCCTGGAGGAGGAGGAGCGGGCGCGCCTGCGCGACATCCTCAAGGATCTTTCCCTCCCCAAGGGCGGCATCATCGTCCGCACCGCCGCCGAGGGCGCCTCTGCCGAGGACATCGAGCGCGACATCCTGTTCCTGGAGAAGCTGTGGAAGGAGATCCAGGCCCGGGCCAAGGTCCTGCCGGCCCCTGCGCTCGTGTACCAGGAGGCCGAGCTCCCCCTGCGGGTCGTCCGCGACCTCTTCACCGGCGACTTCGAGCGGGCCTTGGTCGACGACGAGGTCACCCTGAAGCGGATCGTGGGCTACCTGAAGAAGACCTCGCCGCACATGGCCGAGCGCGTCCACCGCTACCGGGAGCGGACGCCCCTGTTCGAGGCCTACGGGGTCGATGCCGAGATCCGCTCCACGCTCAGCCGGCGCGTCGACCTACCTTCGGGCGGCTACCTCGTCTTCGACTACGCGGAGGCATTCACCGTTATCGACGTCAACACGGGCCGGTTCGTCGGCTCCCGCTCCAAGACCTCGGGGGCTCGGCTCGAGGAGACGGTGACGAAGAACAACTTGGAGGCCGTCAAGGAGGTCGTGCGCCAGCTGCGGCTGCGGGACATCGGCGGCATCATCGTCATCGACTTCATCGACATGGCCAACCCCAAGAACCGGCAGGAGGTAGAGGAGGCGCTGAAGCGGGAGCTGGAGCGCGACCGGACGAAGACGTACGTGGTCGAGATCTCTCCCTTGGGCCTGGTGGAGATGACCCGTCAGAACGTGACCGACGGGCCGCGGGAGATCCTCACCAAGCCCTGCCCGTCCTGCGGCGGCGACGGCATCGTCCTGTCGGAGCTCTCGGCGGCTGTGGAGGCCGAGCGCAGGCTGCGCCGCCTCGCCGCCGACAGCCCGCGCACCAAGGCCTTCCGCGTCGAGCTCAACGCTCGGGTGGCCGAGACGCTGATCGGTCCCGGGGCGGAGCAGCTCCTCGCCCTGGAGGCGGCCACCAAGCGACGCTTCTTCCTGGAGGGGCGGGAGGACGTTCCCATCGACCACTTCCTGGTGGTGGACAAGGGGCCCGAGGAGAAGCTGGCCCCGGAGGCGCCCGTGGCGGAGGGGGCAGAGCTCCAGGTCAAGCCCGTGGAGGTGGGGCTGTACGACCCCCAGGCAGGGGTGGCCAAGTTCGATGGCTACCAGGTGGCCATCGCCAAGGCCGCCAAGCTGGTGGGGAAGCGCGTGCGAGCGCGGATCCAGCGCGTCCTTGCCGGCACCGCCTACGCCGCCCTCGTGGACGAGGTGGCGTCGGGCCCCGGCCCGGTCACCGCCGAGAGCTTGGCCGAGAGGCCCACCCGAGCCCGGCGCCAGCGGGCCAAGGAGGACGAGGAAGGAGCGAAGCCGAACGAGGACGGCGCCGACCACGGGGGGGCCGAGCAGGAGCTTGCCCCCGTCCCCGGAGCTGAAGCCCTCCCCGAGGCGGCGGAAGAGGGGACAGCAGAGGCAGCCGGGCAAGGGCCGGACGAGCTCGAGCCCCCGCCGCGCAAGCGCTCGCGACGGGGCTCGCGGGGAGGGCGCCGTCGGAAGAAGCAGCCTGCCTCGCGAGAGGAAGGGGCATCCGGGGAGGCGCCCGCGGCCGAGGGGGCCGGGGCGAGCAGGGGCGGGGAGAGCGCCTCCGGGGAGGACCGGGGGGCGAGCCCGCCCTCGCCGGGGCCCCGCATCCACCTTCCCCCTCCCGAGCTGGGGGTGGAGGAAGGGGAGGAGCCGCCGCCGGCGGCCCACGACGGCGCCGGGGAGTCGGAGCACGGGGCCTCAACCCAGGGGCCCAAGCGGCGGCGGACGCGGCGGGGGTCGCGGGGTGGCCGGGGACGCCGCAGGCGCGCGGAGGCCGCCGTCGGGACCGTCGAGCCGGCAGCCGACCTTGCCTCTGACGCCTAGCCTCCGTGCCGTCGGGGAGAGGTCTCCGGCGGCTGTGGCAGGCCCTGGTGGGGACGACTCTGCTGGCCGCGGTCGTCTCCGGGATCGTCTTCGCTCCTCCGACGAGTCGCGTCTCCTGGCCCAGCGCGCTCCTCGGGTCCACGTGACGTCACGACCACGCTCGGCCATGCGGTCCCCAGGCTCTCCTGGGGACGATCTTTCCGGCCTGGCGAGGCTGAACGGGGCCCTCGTCCGCGCCCTCCACGCCGCCTCCCGGTAGCGGGGTCAGGTCTCGACAAGGGCGGACGGGAGGGGCCCTTCGCCGGTCACGCCGGGGCGCGCTCGTGCCCGACCTGGCTTCGGGGGATGGCGTCGGGGAGGCGGTAGCGGCGGAAGGAGAGGTAGCCGGCGAGGACGACGAGACCGGCCACGGGCCCGACCAGCCGGATACCGAGAGGGTCGTCCTCGCTCCGTCCCAGGAGGAGGAGGACGAGCACGAGCGGCTGGCCCACCGCCGTCGCCGTCCGCTCCACGAAGTTCTGGGCACCGTAGTAGGTGGCCTCGCGGCGGAGGCCCACTCGCTGCAGCTCCTCGTCGATGATGTCGGCGGTGAGGTTGGCAGGGAAGAGGAAGACCCCGGCGAGCGGGATCCCCACCAGCACCATCAAGGCCAGGGCCTGGGCCTCCTTGGGGATGCCGGGGAGGAAGCCGGCGAAGAAGAGCAGGGAGAAACCGGCCGCCGAGCCGAGCATCGACCAGGCGAACGCCTGGCGCTTGGACGTCCGCCCAGCCAAGGCGACGAACAGGGGGATGGAGGCGACCATGGTCGAGATGGTGACCGCGCTCATGATGGCCACCCAGGTGCCCTCGTTCTCCCGCCCGAGCACCTCCCCGGCGTAGAAGGGAAGCACCGTTCGCACCATCTCCACGGCGGTCTGGAAGAGGACGAAGCTGGGAAGAAAGGCGAGGAAGTGGCGGTTGGCGAAGGTGGCGGCGAGCGCCGTCCGCAGGGAGACTCGGGCAGGCGCGACCGTCTCCCTCGCCTCGCGCCACACCCCGCCGATGCCCAGGTACCGGAAGCCCAGGGCGAGGGCGGCCATGACCAAGGCCATGACCTGAAAGCCCACGAGGTCGACGAGGAGACCGCTTCCTACCAAACCCACGGCTCCCCCGGCAGCCCCGAAGTAGACCCTCATGCCCACGATCTGGAGGCGGTCGCGGTTGGTCGTCGCCAGCTCGGGTAGGAGCGCCTCGTAAGGCCCCCCGGCGAGGCTGGAGAAGATGTTCAGGAGCTCCAGGGTGAAGAAGAGGTAGACGGCGGTGGCGGCGGCTCCGGCGTCCGCCGGGGGGGTGAAGAGGAGGAAGGCAAAGAGGGCCCAGAGGGGCGCTCCCCCGACCACGAACGGGATCCGCCTTCCCCACCGCGAGCGCGTGCGGTCGCTCCAAAAGCCGATGAGGATGTCGTCCAGCGACCCGATGACGCGAGCGGCGAGGAGGATGGCCGCCACCACCCCGGGAGCGAGGAGCTGGGGAAGGTCGGCGTCGGCCGGCGGCGCGTAGTAGTAGACGAGCCAGGCCCCTCGGCTCTGGGCGAGGGCCTCGCTGCCCAGGCTGCTCGAGGCGTAGGCGAGCTTGGCGGGGAGCGGGAGGGAGCGGGCCGGCACGGTGCGCAATAGTGCGCAATAGATAGCCTGGCGACGATCGAAAGGCCAGCCTCGATAGACGCGGCCTGGCGGGCGCTCGTGATCGGCGCCTGGGCGTTCCGGCTGCCCGGGCTCGCTCCCCTCGTCGCCCTGTGCACGGTCTCCCCGCGGGAGGAGGAGACCCAGGCGGCCGGCTACCCCGCCACGGCCTACCTCCCCCGCCGTCCGAGGGACGCTCCTCGGGCCCTCCTCCTCAACGGGGCGACTCCCCTCGGTCGCCGCCACCCCCGGCTCGTCCAGCTGGCTCGCGGGATCGCCCGGGCAGGGTTCTCCGTCCTCGTCCCCGATCTTCCCGGTCTTGCCCAGGGCGAGGTGACCTGGACCGGCGTCCGCTCCACGGTCGCCTCTGCCCAGGAGCTGGCGGAGGGGGGAAAGGTCGCCCTCCTCGGCATCTCCAGCGGAACGACCCTGGCCCTCCTCGCCGCCGAGGAGCCCGACCTGGCGGAGCAGGTGTCCGTGGTGGCCGGCACCACCTGCTACACGGACCTCCGCGACCTCATCCGGCTGGCCACCACCGGCACCTACGAGGCTCGAGGCGAGCTCCGCCGCTATCCCGCGGGGCCGTTCCTGGCCCTGTGCGTGGCCCGCTCGGTGTGCGCCGGGCTCGACGAGGGGCAGGGGGAGGAAGCTCTGGCCCAGGCGCTGGAGGGGGTAGCCGAGGACGATCCTGACCCGCTCGCTCCCCTCCGCGGGCTCCAGGTCGCGGGGCTGGGGGAGGAGGCCCGGGCGGCCCTCGCCCTCCTCGCCAATCGCGACCCAGGCAGGTTCGACGCCCTCTACGCGGCCCTTCCGGAGGGGTCACGGGCGAAGGTGGACCGCCTGTCGCCGGTCAAGGGAGCAGGGCGCCTGCGGGCGCCGGTCGAGCTCCTGGTCGACCCCCGGGACAAGTACTTCCCCTTGGAGCACGCCCTGGCCCTCGCCCGCGCCTCCCCCCTGGTGCGAGTCACTGTCAGCGAGGCGCTCGCGCACGCCGACGCCCGCCGCTCTGCCCGGGCCGCCGTCGAGCTCTTGCGGGTGGGCTCCTTCCTGGTGCGGGTGCTTCACGCTGCCGGCGTGCGCTAGAGTTGGGGAGGTCGCGGGCTGTCCGCCCGCGCTTTTTCCGCGGCGATCCCGGCTATGAGTACGTACGCGATCATCAGTGTTGGCGGCAAGCAGTACCGCGTCTGCGAGGGGCAGCGGTTGCTCGTCGACCGCCTCCCCCACCCGGAGGCCGCTACCTTCCACCCCCGCGTCCTCTTCGTGGGGGGCGAGGGGAAGGCCGACCTGTCGCCCCAGGACACGCAGGTGACGGCCACGGTGGTGCGCAACGTCCTCGGGGACAAGATCCGCATCGGCAAGTACAAGCCCAAGACCGGCTACCGCCGCCACCGGGGCTACAGGAGCCGCTTGACCGAGATCGAGATCACCGCCGTCGGGGACAAGGCCCTAGCCGAGGCCAGGGCGGGGAGGCGGCAGGGCTCCCGCCCCTCCGCGAGGGCGAAGGGAAGCGAAAAGAGCGAGAGGGGATCGACGAAGAGGCAACCCAAGGAAGCGAAAGAGGCGTAGATGGCGCACAAGAAAGGGCTTGGCTCGTCGCGGAACGGCCGCGACTCCAACCCCAAGATGTTGGGGGTCAAGATCTTCTCCGGCCAACAGGTGCGGGCCGGCATGATCCTCGTTCGCCAGCGCGGCACCCGCTTTCGGCCCGGGCCGGGGACGGGGATCGGTCGTGACGACACCATCTTCGCCGCCCGGGACGGACGGGTCGAGTTCCGCTCGAGCGGCGATCGCCGCTACGTGGCGGTCGTCTAGGGCATGTTCCACGACCGCGCCCGCATCCTCGTGCGGGCGGGGCGGGGCGGCGACGGCGCGATCAGCTTCCGTCGGGAAAAGCACGTGCCCCGGGGCGGCCCCGACGGCGGCGACGGCGGTCGAGGCGGGGACGTGGTGCTCGTCGCCGACCCCGACCTCCGCGATCTCTCCGCCTTCCAGGCCCGACGGGTCTTCCGCGCCGGTCGGGGCGGGCACGGCCGGGGAGGCGGCCGCCACGGGGCTCGCGGGCAGGACCTGGTGCTGCGGGTACCCGTGGGTACCCAGGTCGTAGACAGGGAGGGACAGCTGATCGCCGATCTCGCCCACCCGGGGGCGCGGGTGGTAGTGGCCCAGGGGGGAGCCGGCGGCCGGGGCAACAAGCGCTTCGCCGGGCCTACTCGGCGGGCGCCGCGGGTGGCGGAGACGGGTCTTCCCGGCGAGGAGGCAGAGATCGAGCTACGGCTGAAGCTCCTCGTCGATGCTGCCTTGGTGGGTCTGCCTAACGCGGGGAAGTCCTCTCTCCTGCGACGGCTGTCTGCCGCCCGGCCCAAGGTGGCCGACTACCCCTTCACCACCCTCGAGCCGGCGCTGGGCACGGTGGAGGCGCCCGATGGGCGCCAGCTCGTGGTGGCCGACGTTCCCGGCTTGATCGAGGGGGCGGCGAGAGGCGCGGGCCTCGGCCATGAGTTCCTCGCCCACCTGGAGCGGGCCCGCGCCCTCGTCCACGTCATCGACGCTGCCGCCGAGAATCCCGCAGGACGCTACCGCACCATTCGCCGGGAGCTGGCCGAGTACGGTGCCGGGCTGGAAGAGCTACCGGAGATCGTCGTCCTCAACAAGATCGACCTCTGCCCGGCCTTGCCCTCGCTCCCCCTCGGGGAGCCGCAGGTTGCGGGCGTCTTTGCGGTCTCCTGCCTCACCGGTGAGGGTATCGAGGAGCTGAGCCGAGGGCTCTTCCGCCTAGTTCCGCCCCTGTCCGAGTCGCCTCCCAATCGCTCGGATCTGGCCGACTACCTCGTCTACCGACCCCGTCCCCGGCGAGCTCCGTTCCGCATTCTCCGTACCGACCGGGGGTTTCGGGTGGTCGGGAGGCCGCCCAGCCCCGAGGCGCTGGCGGAGGCGCTGAGGGCAGCGGGGGCCAAGGCCGGGGACGAGGTCGTGGTCGGGGACGAGGTGCAGGAGTACGGGCCGTGACCGGGCTCTTCGGCGGGCGGTTCGATCCTCCCCACCTGGGGCACGTGGCCCTCCTCCGGGGGGCAGAGCGCCGGTTCTCCTTCGACAGGCTGGTGATCTTGGTGGTGGCTAGGCCGGGCCACAAGGAGGTGTCGACTCCGGCCGAGACCCGCTTGGCCCTCGCCCGCACGGCGTTCCCAGGGTACGAGGTCGAGCTCGACCTCCACCCCCGCACGGTCGACCTCCTGCGGGAGGGTCGCTACCCCGATCCCCTCTTTCTCGTGGGGGCCGACGAGTTCGTCTCCTTCCTCGAGTGGAAGGAGCCGGAGGCGGTGCTCGAGCTCGCTCGCCTGGGCGTAGCCACCCGGCCCGGTTACCCGAAGGAGCAGCTCCAGCGCGTGCTGGCGCAGGTCAGCCGTCCTGAGCGGGTGGTCTTCTTCGAGATCGAGCCGGTGGAGGTCTCCTCCAGCGAGGTGCGCCGCCGGGTGGCGGCTGGGGAGCCGATCGAGGGGCTCGTCCCCGAGGCCGTCGCCCGGGAGATCGCCCGCCTGCAGCTCTATCGCCGCCCGTAGGAGGCGAGCTAGACTTGGCCTCGAGTATCCCCAAGGAGAGAGACCCGACCTGAGCTCGCTAGAACAGGCCCGCCGCATCGCCGATCTCGCCAAGGCCAAGCTGGCGAGAGACGTCGTTATCCTCGACATGCGGCCTGTCTGCGCCTACACCGACTACTTCGTCATCTGCACCGGCCAGAACCCCCGCCAGACCAAGGCCATCTTCGACGAGGTGGTGGGCAGGCTCAAGAGGGAGGCGCGGGCCCTGCCGCGCTCGGTCGAGGGCGAGCGGGAGGCGACCTGGATCGTGGCCGACTACCTGGACGTGGTGTTCCACGTGTTCACTCCCGAGACCCGCCGCTTCTACCGGCTGGAGGAGCTGTGGGCGGACGTCCCCTCCGTCGAGCTCGAGGCGGCGACTGCCTGACGCTAGACTGAGTCCTCGCACGGGGCCGTAGCTCAGCTGGGAGAGCGTTTGGCTGGCAGCCAAAAGGTCACGGGTTCGAGTCCCGTCGGCTCCATGGACGGCCGCTCCGCTCGCGCGCCTCGGCCACCGCGGCCGAGCGCAGGCGGATGCCCGACGAGAGGCCCGCGCAGGGCAGGGGGTCGATCCGAGCCTAGGCCGCCTCTCCCCGGGCCCCGTCCCCCTCGACGCCCCGGAGTCGACGGCGGAGACTCCTCTCGCCGTCGAGGTCGAGGCCGTGCTGCTGGGCGAGAGCGGCGTGGAGTGAGGCCAAGGACAGCCAGCCGTGGTGGACGAGGATCTCGCCCAGGCGCCAGCCGGTCCTCTCCTGCTCGGCCAGGGCCTCCCGCAGCTGGCCGGGGGTGATGAGACCGCGGTCGAGGAGGAGAAGCCCCAGGGGGCGCCGCGGGGAGGGAGGGATGTCCACGGTTCCTTCCATCGACGGGTAGACAGGGAGCCTCGAGCCCCGCCCTTCCCCCGGGAGAGGGAACGGAGCGGGCGCCCGCTGCCTCCAGGCAGCGCGGGCGAGCTAGCTTGGGCTGGGAAGACGGAGGGAGAGGCGGCGGGAGAGCTCGGTCGCCCGCTCGAGCACGGCCAGGGCCTCGCTCATCCTCCCTGCGCTCCTCAGGATCGAGGCCCAGTCCCGCGAGGCCTCGATCGCCTCCCGGAAGCTCGTAGCCCGGCAGAGGAGGTCGAGGGCCGTCGTCAGCGCCTCCTCGGCGCCGTCCAGGTCGCCCCTGGCAGCGAGCCCGAGCCCAAGCGCCCAGCGGGCGACGCCCTGCTCGCGGGGATCGTGATCCCCCAGCAGGTCGAGCGCTTGCCGAGCCAAGCTGACCGCCTCCTCTCCCCGGCCGCTCCTCCCTGCCTGGAGGGCCTTGCGGGCAAGGAGCCAGCACCGATCCTCGTGGTCGGGGTCCTTCGCCAGGCAGTCCTCGGCCAGGGCAAGGTGGGAGGAGGCTTCCTCCGTTCGACCCTCGAGGACGAGGATCTCCGCCCACAGCAAGTGAGCCCGTCCCAGCTGGCGGCGATCCTCAGTCGCCTCCAACAAGGCCACCGCCTGTCGCAGGTTGTGGAGGGCGCTGGAAGGGTCGTCGAGCTGGGCAGCGAGCCTCGCCTGCGACCAGTACAGGCGCACGCGCATGTAGGGATCGATCAGTTCGTCCGCCTCGGCCAGGACCTGGGAGAGGAGACCTCTGGCGCGGTCGAGGTCGCCGGCATCGGCCAAGGCGTAGCTGAGGTAGAGGGAGAAGCGGACGGCGCTTTGGCGCTGGGCCAGGTCGTCTCGGTCGAGGCGCCCCAGGCACTCCTCGAAGAGGGAGATCGCCCGCTGGGGGTCGCCTGCTCCCGCGTAGGCGCGCCCGAGCATCCCGAAAAGCTCAGGATGGGAGGACGGCGACACCGCCTGCGAGCTCACGACCGTCTCTAGCTCGGCGATGGCCCGGGCGTACTCTCCCCGGCGGAGGGCGGCCAGGGCGAGCCCCGCCCGGGCGCGGGCGGCGCCGGCGCGATCCCCGTCGCGCTCCGCCTCCTCGAGGATGGCGGCCAGGGCGCGCTCGGCGGAGGCCGTCGTCTCCTCCAGGCGGAGGGAGAGCTCGGCGTCCCGGAGCCGCATCTCCCGCCGCTCGCGGGGGCCCACGTGGAGGCCGGTCTCCAGGTACTCGGCGGACACGCCCAGCGCTCGGGCGAGCCTGCGTAGCACCTTGACGGAGGGCTGGCGCGTCCCCTTCTCGATGCGGGAGACGTAGGCGTAGGAGACGCCGGCGCGGGCGAGGTCGCGCTGGGAGAGGCCGCGCTCCTTGCGAAGCCGGCGAAGCCGCTGCCCTAGGGTCTCGACCCCGCTCTTCGGCCGCTCCGTCGCGTCGGTCACGGCTCCCAATCCTGGCCTCTGGGCCGGACGGAGTCAACGTCCGTCCCTGGGGCTTGACAAAAGTCGACAAAAGGGCCTGTATCCCGGGCACGGAGAGACCTGCCCGAGCGCGCTCGGGCCCGAGCTACGGAAGGGAGGTGGCGCCATGGCGGCACTCGCTCGGCTCGCCCTGGTCGGCGCGGCCATCGCCGCGGCGGTCGCGGGCGGTAGCGGCTGGGGCCCCTTCTAGGGCCGGCTAGCGGGATCCGGGCGGGAGCGATCTCCTGCCCGGGTCCCGCGGCATCCGGGGGACGCCGGTCAGCGGGCAAGGCCGGCGAGGCTCGCTCGCGCCTCCCGCGGCCGGCGCGCCGCGGTCCCGGCCGGGCAGAGGACGGACACCAGGGCATCCACCACCCCGCTATCGAACTGGGAACCCCGCCCCGCCCGCAGCTCGGCCAAGGCCTGCTCGAAGCTGAGGGCGGGCCGGTAGGGGCGGGTGGAGCGCATGGCCGCCCAGGCGTCGCACACGGCCACGATCTTGGCCTCGAGCGGGAGGTCGCGCCCTCGTCTCGCGCCCGGGTAGCCCCGGCCGTCGGGGCGCTCATGGTGGCTCTCCACGATGGTGGCGAGGTCGCCAAGGGCGCTGGAGAGGGAGCGGAGGAAAGCGGCCCCCCGCTCGGGGTGCTCGCGCAGGCGCTGCCAATCCTCGTCGCTCAGGGGGTCCGGCTTGTGGAGGATCTCCTCGGGGAGGAAGGCCTTCCCTAGGTCGTGGAGGAGTCCTGCCAGGGCGCAGCGGCCGACCCCCTCCTCGGGCAGCCCCATCCTCCTAGCGATGATGGCTGCGAGCGCCGCTACGGACAGGGCGTGCTCGCAGGGGGAGCCGTCGTCGCCCCAGCAGGAGGTGGAGGGGGGTCTCGTCATCCCGTCCTGTCCGTTATCGACGGAGGCCGGGGTTGACTTGAGGCAGCAGCACCTCCTCGCCCGTCCGAGGACGAGGCCCTGGGGGCGAGAAGGGCGCTTCAGGCTCGCCGGCGAGCGAGGCGCCCAGCCGAGCCCTCAGCGGCCTGGGCGGTCAGCGTCGTCCCCTGAGCTGCGCCGTCCTCTCCTCGTCCACGCTGCCGTCCTCGCGGATCGCCACCCCGTAGTAGCGCTCGGCTGCCTGGCGGGAGACGTAGTCGTTGAGGACGTCCCAGGCCACGGCCTGGGGGTCGCGCTCCTTGGGGTCGCCGAAGCCGCCCCCGCCCGCGGGCCGGTTGATGAAGCGATCGCCTGCCTTCACCTGGAGGTCGGCCTTCTTGCCCAGGCGAAGCTCGTGGTCGCTTCCCGCGTAGAAGACGACCTCGTTGAGGCGGGGCGGGGGCATACCGCCCTCCAGGGCTTGGATGCGGCCGGTGGTGCGATCGGAGATGGTCACCGCCAGTCCCTCGGCCAGGAACTCGTACTCGGCCACCGTGGACAGGCCTCCCCGCCACCGCCCCGGCCCTCCCGAGTCCTGGTCGAGCTGGAAGCGGTGCTTCAAGATGGGCATGCGGGTCTCCATGAGCTCGGCGGGAAGAGCCTCGATGCCCGCGGAGATGGGGTGGATGAGGGCGCTCATGCCGTCCTTACCCCGCTTGGCCCCGTGGCCGATCCCGGCCTCGTCCCAGAAGAAGGCCCACCGCCCGCTGGGTTGCTTGATGTAGGCGAGGATCCCGGCCAGGTCGCCTCCGTTCTGGGCCGGGATCTCGTCGGGAAGAGCGGGCGCCAGGGCGGCGATGATCATGTCCGAGAGGCGGAGCGAGGTCAGCCAGCTGATGAAGCTGGCGGCAGGGGGGCGAGGGTTGAAGACGCTTCCCTCGGGGGCGATCACGGTCAGGGGCCGGTGCTCGCCGGAGTTGGCAGGAATGGCGGCCGTGACGAGCCGCTTGAGGGAGAAGCGGCAGGTGGTGAGGGTGTAGCCCCAGGGGCAGTTGACCGGGCCCAGCTGCTGCGGCGCCGACCCGGTGGTGTCGATCGTCATCTCGCTCCCCTCCACCGTGACCGTTACCTTGAGGGGCACCGGTACGCCCAGCACGACCCCGTCGTCGTCGAGCGTGTCCTCGTACGTGTACACCCCGTCGGGAATGCGCTCGATGCCGGTCCGAGCGACGCGCTCCCCGTGGTCGAGGAGCTCGGCGATGGTCGCGTAGTAGGTCTCCTCGCCGTACTTCTCGACGATGGCCCGCAGCGCCCGGCTTCCCGCCCGTAGCGCGCCTGCCCCCGCCAGGATGTTGCCCGCCGTCTCGGCCGGGATCCGCGAGTTGGCCCTGATGATGCGGATGAGGGTGTCGTTGAGCTTGCCTCGCTCGTACAGCTTCACGGCCGGGAAGAGGACCCCCTCCTGGTAGAGCTCGGTGGCGTTGGTGGGGTAGGGGCCCATGGCCGCGAGATCGCCCATGTGGGCCCGCAGGGCGCCGAAGCCGACCAGTCGGCCGCGGTGGAAGATGGGCTCGATCAGGGCCGCGTCGGCGGGCTGGCCCGCGGTCAGGTAGGGGTGGTTGTTGAGGAGGATGTCGCCCTCCTCGAGGGCGTCGCGGCCCCCCAGCTCGTCGATGGTGCGGGCGATGCAGTCGTCCAGAGAGCCCACGAAGATGGGGAGCCCCGGGGCCTCGGCGATGAGGTTGAGCTGGTCGTCGTAGAGCGACATGCCGAAGTCGTTGTACTCGTAGAGGATGGGCAGCATGGTCGTCCGCTTGAACACCCAGTAGATCTCGCGGGCGGCGGAGATGAGGGCGTTGCGGACGACGGCGAAGGTGATGGGGTCGAGCTTGGTGGAAGCCACGGTCAGCGCTCCTTCGTGTCGAGGGTGATGACGAGGTTGCCGAGCTCGTCGACCTCCAGCTCGTGGCCGGGCCCGACGAGGGTGGTGGCCGCCGCCTCCTCCACGATGGCCGGCCCTCGGAGGCGGTTTCCGGCCCGCAGGAGGTCGCGGTCGTAGATCGCCCACTCGAAGGTTCCCCCCGACTCGCGGTGGAAGGCCCGGCGGCTGCCCACTCGGGCTGCCTGGGCGCTCGATCCTCCCCGCTCGATCGACGGGGGCTGGGGCTTGTCGAGGGCGCCGACGGCGCGGATGCGGCAGGCGGTGACCTCGGCCGGGTCGGCCATGGAGTAGCCGTAGACGACGGCGTGGCGCCGGTCGAACACCCGGCGCAGCTCGGCGATGTCGAGGGCCGCGAGCAGCGACTCGTCCAGGGGGATGGTCAAGGTGTGCTCCTGGCCCTCGTAGCGCATGTCGAGGGAGTAGAGGAGGGTGCGTCTCTCCGGCGGCACCCCCTCTCGGTCGAGGGCGGCGTGGGCTTGCCCCGCCAGGTCGTCGAGCTGGGAGCGGAGGTCCTGTGGGCGGAGCGCGTCCAGGGCCGAGAGCGAGGTGCGGGCGAAGTCGTGGACGATGTCGAGGGTGAGCATCCCCCAAGCGGAGAAGGTGGCCGGGGACAGGGGGACGATGACGCGGGGAACCCCCAGCCGGCTCGCCAAGGCCACGGCCACCAAGGAGCCTCCGCCCCCGTACACGAGGAGGTCGAACTCGCGGGGGTCGTGGCCCTTGCCGATGGTCAGCTCCTCCAGGGTCGCCGCCATCTTGGCCTCGGTCAGGGCGACGATGCCGGCCGCCGCCTCCTCCACGGTCAGCCCCAGCGGCTCGGCCACGGCCGAGCGAATGCCGGCGCGGGCGGCCTCGACGTCGAGCGCCATCTCCCCGCCCAAGAACCGCTCCGGGTCGAGCAGCCCGCTCACGAGAGCGGCGTCGGTGAAGGTGGGCTCCTCTCCACCCTTGCCGTAGCAGATGGGGCCGGGATCGGCCCCGGCGCTCTGGGGGCCGACGTTGAGGGCTCCTCCGGCGTCGATCCAGGCGACCGAGCCCCCGCCCGCCCCGATGGTGGCCAGCTCGACCACCGGTACGAGCAGGGGTAGGCTCTCGACCCGAGTGGAGGCAGCCAAGGCCGGCTCGTGACCGATGACGAGCGCGGCGTCGAAGCTGGTACCCCCCATGTCGGCGCAGATGAGGTTCGGCACCCCGATCCAGCGGGAGAGGGCGACGGCCCCCATGACCCCGCTTGCCGGCCCCGAGATGAGGGTGCGGATGGGGCGCTCCTTGGCCTCGGCAGCGCTCATGACCCCGCCGTCGCAGCGCGTGAGGAGGAAGGCCCCCTCGAATCCCTCGCTGCGCAGGCTCCGCTCCAGGTCGTCGATGTAGCGGGCAAGACGGGGCTTGATGGCCGCGTCTCCCACGGTGGTGGCGGTGCGCTCGTACTCGCGGTACTCCTGGGTCACAAGGTGGGACAAGGTCACGGCCACCGACGGGAACTCCTGGGCGATGATGGCCCCGGCTCGTCGCTCGTGCTCGGGGTAGGCGTAGGAATGGAGGAAGCACACGGCGATCGACTCCACCCCCTGCTCGACCAGGTAGCGAGCCTCCCGCCGTACCGCCTCCTCGTCCAGGGGGACGAGGACGACCCCGTCCGCCCGCACCCGCTCGGGCACCTCGCGGCGGAGGTAGCGGGGGACGAGGGGAGGCGGTTGATCCCAATGGAGCTGGTACATGGGCCAGCCCATCCGGCCGATCTCGAGGATGTCGCGGAAGCCGAGGGTGGTGATCACCCCCGTGCGCGCCCCCTTGTGCTCGAGCATGGTGTTGATGCCCAGGGTGGTGCCGTGGAAGAAGGCTCGGGCGCGGGCCAGGGCGAGCGGCGACTTGGCGATGGCCGCCAACACGCCCTGGGCCGGCTCGGCCGGAGTGGTGGGGGCCTTGGCAAAGGAGACCTGCCCGGTCTCGGTATCGAGCACGACGAGGTCGGTGAAGGTTCCGCCCACGTCGACGGCAAAGAGCTGCGTCATCGTGACCTCCTGATCGAGACGGTCGGGTACGAGCCCGGAGCGCGTACGCTTGTCAACGGGTCTCCCAGCCTGCTCTCGCCGACGCCCACACCATCACCGCTCGGTCGTCCTCCGCCACCTCGTAGGCGACGGAGGCGGGGGTCTCGGCGTCCAGGGAGTCGCCGGCGTGGAGGGTGTAGGAGAGGCCGTCCACCAGGGCCCGCACCGTCCCCGTGAGCACGTAGAGAAACACGTCTCGCCCCCCGGTAGGAACGGGGCAGGCGCCCTGGCCTCTGGCCTCGGCTACCAGGGAGGCGACGACGAGGTGGTGGCGGCCGCTCGACAGGATCGCCGACCCCAGGCGGTCGGCCTCGAGGCGGCGTCTCGCCGCTGCCTGCACGCCGTCGGCGTCGCGCAAGAGCTCGTGGAGGGGCAGGTCGAGCGCAGCGGCGACCCGAGCCAGGGTAGGGAGGGAGGGGAGGCTACTTCCGTTCTCGATCGCCGACAGGTGGGAGACCGAGACCCGCGCTTCCCCGGCGACGTCGCTCAGCGTCCGCGCCAGCTCGCGGCGGCGGGCCCGGAGGCGCGCGCCTACGGTCTGGGCCAAGGGGAGGGAAGGCCCTCCTAGATCATCGGCGGCGCGACGAGCCACAGGATCTCGGCGGGTTGGTGGGAGACGACGTCGAGGGTGTCCTCGGGGTGGGAGGTGTAGTGGATCGTGTCCCCCGGGGCGAGGCGATGGTCGCCGCCCCCGGCGTGGAGCAGGGCCTCCCCCGCCAGCACGAGGGCGAAGCGCTCGCCGAAGCGGCTGTACTGAGCCACCGACCGGCCCGGGAAGTAGCGGGCGATGAGGGCGGTGAAGGTGGAGTGGGGCCGGCGCCCGGAGAGCATGACGTACTCCGCCCGGCTGTTGGGCGCGATGCGGAGCCGGTCGCGATCTCCTACCCGCGAGACGTGCACCTTCGGCGCCGTCTCGAAGGGGAAGAAGCTCGACATGTCCGTACCCAGGGCGTGGGCGATGGCGGAGAGGGCGGCCAGCGAGGGGACTGCCTCGCCGGTCTCGATCTGGGACAGGTAGCCGGTCGTGAACCCGGTGGCGGCGGCCAGCTCCTCGAGGGTCAGCCTGCGGGCCCGCCGCAGGGAGCGCAACCGCCGTCCCAGGTTGGCAATGACCGCGTCCACGCGGGCGGGACCTTAGCGCCTGGGCGGCCGCTTGTCTTCCTGCAGGGGAAAGAGTATGTTGCTGTGCGTGAACTGGCGGCGGCCACAGAGGACCGACGAGGCGCAGTCCGCTCCTGTCGAGCCAACATCGCTTGGCGATAGACGGAGGGAGCGCCCACTGCCCTTGACGCCGCCGGCCCGGTGGTCGTAGGATGGCCACGGAGGAAATGTATCCCAAAGATAGTATGGGATCCCAGTCAGAAGGGAGGGAAGGATGAGAAGGCCGAGGTTGCTTGCGGCTCTTGCCCTCGGTACGGCAGGCGTCCTCGCCGGCGTGCTTGCGGCCGGCGCGGGGGGGGCGGCCGAGAGGCAGGCCAAGACCATTCGCATCGGGGTCTTCCTGGCCTCAGCCGCCAACACGTACTGGACGGCGGAGCTCGAGGGTGCCAAGGACGTGGCCAAGAAGTACGGCAACGTCAAGCTCACCGTGTTCGACGCCCAGTTCAACACCAAGAAGCAGGTGGATCAGCTTCGGGACGCCCTGATCTCCAAGCGCTTCGACGCCTGGTTCATCGGCCCCAACGATGGAGGGCCGCTCACTCCCACGATCAGGCAGGCGATCAAGCAGGGAGTGAAGGTGGCCTGCACCCTCGTTCCCTGCGGCCCCGACATCCGCAACACCAGGGTGCAGATCCCGGGCATGGTCGCCCAGATCGGGATCGGCTTCTACGAGAACGGCCAGCTCCTGGGACAGCTGGTCAGGCAGGCGTGCAAGGGCAAGCGCCCCTGCGAGGTGTTCTGGCTTCCGGGCCTGCCCGAGCTGCCGCTGGAGAAGGCCCGCACCGACGGCCTCTACTCGGTGATCAAGAAGGACCCGAACATCAAGGTGGTGGCCGTGCAGGCCGGGGGGTACCTAGCGGCGCCAGCGCTGAAGGCGACCCAGAACGTGCTCCAGGCCAACCCCGGCATCGACGTCATCGTGAGTAGCGGCGACCAGATGATCGCCGGGGCCTACCGCGCCGCCAAGCTGGCCGGCTTGGAGAAGAAGATCAAGATGTTCGGCAACGGCTGCACGTTCGAGGCCAAGCGGGACATCCTGGCCGGGAAGATCTGGGGGTGCGCGGTGTACCTGCCCCGCACGGAGGCCCGCATCGCCGTCGACCTCCTCGTGCGAGCCGTGAACGGGGAGCGCGTGCAGGGGCGCTCGATCGATCCCCTCACCCTCAGCCCGATCGGCCCGGTGGGCACGAGGCAGAACATCGCCCGGTTCAAGCCCGAGTTCCATTCCTAGGAAGGCTGGTCTTCCCATGGCGAGAGGCGGCGCCGCCGGCAGCTTCCCGGCGGCGTCGCCTCTCCTCCTGCCCGACTCCCCCGGGGAGCTTCTCCACCGTCTGCTGCGGGGAGCGATCCTGGCGGCCGCCGACAGCCCCTCCGTGCGCCGCGCCGTCGGTCGCTACGGGCTGCAGCTGGGCGCCCGCCGGTTCGTGGCCGGCGAGACGCTGGACGAGGCAGTCCAGGTCCTTCGCCGCCTCGAGGGGGAGGGGTTCCTCACCAACACCACCCTCCTCGGCGAGGACGTGGGGGACGAGCGCGCGGCCGCCCAGGTCGTCGACCGCTACCGGGAGGTGCTCTCCCGCATCGCCGCCGAGGGCTTGCGCACCAACGTGGCCCTCAAGCTCACCCACCTCGGCCTGGGCGTGAGCGAGGAGCTCGCCTACGCCAACCTGGAGCAGCTCGTCCGCTGCGCAGCGGAGCACCGCAACTTCGTCCGCATCGACATGGAGGAGTCCCGGTGGGTGGACGCCACCCTGCGCATCTACCGGCGCCTGCGCGACCGAGGCCTGGACAACGTGGGAGTCGTCCTCCAGGCGTACCTGTACCGAAGCGAGCAGGATCTGCGGTCGCTCCTTCCCCTCCGCCCCAACGTGCGCATCGTGAAGGGCGCCTACCGGGAGCCTGCCACCGTCGCCTACCCGCGCAAGCGGGACGTCGACACCGCCTTCGCCCGCCTCATGGAGGTAGCCCTCAGGGAGGCGGGCTTCGCCGCCATCGCCACCCACGACGAGCGCCTGATCCGGCGGGCGATCGAGCTGGCGGAGCGGGAGGGCATCCCCCGGGAGCGCTTCCAGTTCCAGATGCTCTACGGCGTCCGCCCCCAGCTGCAGCGGGAGCTGGTGGGGCGCGGCTACTCGGTGCTGGTGGCCACCCCCTACGGGCCGGACTGGTACCCGTACCTCATGCGCAGGCTAGCGGAGCGGCCGGCGAACGTGCTCTTCCTCCTCCGAGCCCTCCTCCGCCCATGAGCCCCTCCCGGCTGAGCGAGCGCGCGCTGAGCATGCCCCGCTCGGGGGTGCGAGAGGCCATGGCCCTCGCCTCCCAGGTCGGCGACGCCATCAGGCTCGACATCGGCGACCCCGACTTCCCCACGCCTGCCCACGTGGTGGAGGCGGCCCTGCGGGCCGCGTCCCAGGGCTTCACCCACTACGGCCCTTCCGCCGGCCTTCCCAGCTTGCGCGCCCTCCTGGCCGAGAAGGTGCGGGCCCGAAACCGCCTCCCTTGCCTCCCTGAGCAGGTAGTGGTCACGAGCGGAGGGTGCGGCGCCCTCTTCCTCTCCTTCCTGGCTCTGCTCGACCCCGGCGAGGAGGTCCTCGTCCCCGACCCGGGCTGGTCCCACTACGTGCCCATGGCCGTGGCCGTGGGCGCCCGCCCCGTCCACTACCCCCTCGACCGGGCGAGCGGGTTCCAGCCCGACCCGGACGCCCTCCGCCGCCTCATGGGGCGGAAGGCGCGGGCGATCGTCGTCAACTCCCCCGCCAACCCCACCGGCTCCCTGCTCTCGCCGGAGAGCCTGGCGCGGGTGCTCGAGCTGGCGAGCGAGCGGGGCGTGTGGATCATCTCCGACGAGTGCTACGAGGAGCTCGTGCTCGAGGGGGAGCACGTGAGCGCGGCCGGCGTGGGCCACTACGACCGGGTCGTCACCGTCTTTTCCTTCTCCAAGACCTACGCCATGACCGGATGGCGGGTCGGCTACGCGGTGGCGCCGCCGGAGGTGGCCCAGGCCCTCGCCCACCTCCAGGAGCCCGTCCTCTCCTGCCCGTCCACCGTGGCCCAGAAGGCGGCCGAGGCGGCGCTCCAGGGCCCCCAGGACGTCGTGCTGGCCATGCGCGAGGCCTACCGTCGCCGCCGCGACGCTCTCCTCGCCGCCCTCGATGGCCGGGGGGTGGCCTACGAGCGTCCCCGCGGGACCTTCTACGCCATGGTGGACGTGGCGAGGGGAGGCCTTCCCTCCCAGGAGCTCGCCCGCCGTCTGCTCGCCGAGGAGCGGGTAGCGGTCGTTCCCGGAAGCGCCTTCGGCCCCGGCGGCGAGGGGATGGTGCGCGTGGCCCTCACGGCCCCGGAGGAGAGGCTGCGCGAGGCCGCGGACAGGATCGCCCGCATGCTCGACTCGCTGGCGGAGGCAGCATGACCGAGGCCGTCCAGCGCGGGCGCCTGACCGAGCGCGCCTACCAGTACCTGCGCGACGGCATCCTTCGCGGCGACTTCCCCACCGGCAGCGTCCTCGCCGAGGGCAAGATCGCCCGAGCCCTGGGTCACTCGCGCACGCCGGTCCGCCAGGCGCTGGGCCTTCTCCTCCAGGAGGGGCTGGTCGAGGTGGGGCCGCGGAGGCAGGTGATCGTGCGCGGCTTCACGCCCGAGCACCGGGCCGAGATCCTCATGCTGCGGGAGGCCCTGGAGGGCGTGGCCGTGCGCCGGGCCTGCGAGGTGATGGAGGAAGAGGACATCGACTACCTGCGGCTCAACCTCATCCGGCAGCGTCGGGCGGCCCAGGCCGGCCGGGAGGACGAGTTCATCGACCTAGACGAGGAGTTCCACCTCCGCATCGCCCAGGGGGCTCGTCTCCCCATCCTGTACGGCGTACTCAGCCAGCTGCGGGGCTTCGTGCGCGTGGCCCGGCTGGGAGCTCGCCGCCCTCCCAGCGTGCTCGAGCAGGTGGTGAGGGAGCACGAGGAGATCACCGACTACCTGGAGCGCCGCGACGCCGAGGGGGCGCTGCGGTCGCTCGTCGCCCACCTGTACAAGAGCGACTACGCGATCGGGGAGGAGGAGCGTGGCCGTGCCCCCGAGGAGGGAGGGGCATGAGGGCTGGCTACGTCCTGCGGGAGGCGCTCGTCCTCGACGAGACCGGGACCTTCGAGGGGCCCGTCGACATCCACGTGGCGGAGGGACGGGTGCAGGCCATGGGCCCCAACGTGAGGGCGGAGGAAGCCGTCTCCTTCGACTTCTCCGGCCTCTTCGTCGCCCCCGGAATCTTCGACTGCCACGGCCATGTCGCCCTCTCCACCATCGACCTGGCGGAGGCCCTGGCCACGCCCCTCACCGGCTGGGTCCTCCAAGCGGCGGCCAACGCTCGGGCCACGCTGGAGGCGGGCGTGACCTTCGTCCGCGACCTGGGCGGCGCCGATGCCGGCATCCGCGACGCCTTGGCCCGGGGGGACGTGGTCGGGCCCACGCTGCAAGTGGCGATCGTGCTCCTCTCCCAGACTGGGGGCCACGGGGACGGCTTCCTTGCCGGGCCGGGCCTGGAGCTGTCGCCGGGCTACATCGTTCCCGACTACCCCGGCAGGCCCCCCTTCCTGGCCGACGGCGTGGACGGCCTGCGCCGAGCGACCCGGGCCATCCTGCGGGCGGGGGCGGACTGGGTCAAGCTGGCCACCACCGGGGGCCTCTTCTCCGACCACGACCATCCGCTGCAGGCTGACTTCACCGTGGAGGAGATCGAGGCGGCGGTAGCCGAGGCGCGACGGCGGGGCAAGCCGGTGGCGGCCCACGCCTACGGAGGCCAGGGTCTCGACAACGCCGTGCGCGCGGGGGCTCGCTCCATCGAGCACGGAGGCTTCCTCACCGAGGAGCAGGCGCGTCTGATGGCCGAGCGGGGCTGCTTCCTCGTGCCCACCCTGGCCGCCATGCGCGACTGCCTGGCCTGGGCCCGCTCGGGCAGCCTCGGTCCGGCGAAGGCAAGGAAGGTGCTCGACCTCGGCCTCGAGCTGGGTCAGTGCGTGCGCATCGCCAAGGAGTACGGCGTGCCGATGGCGGTGGGCACCGACTACATCACTCGGGCTCAGCACGGGCGCAACCTGGAGGAGCTCGTGCTCATGCGGGAGGCGGGGATGACTCCCTCCGAGGTGCTCCTGGCGGCCACCCGCGGCGGCGCCGAGCTCTGCGGGGTGGCCGATCGCCTGGGTCGCATCGCCCCCGGGTACGTGTTCGACGCCATCGTCCTCGACCACGATCCCGGAGATCTCTCCTCTCTCCGCGAGCCGGGGGCGGTGACAGGGGTGTTCAAGGCAGGCCTGCCCGCTCGTCCCCATCCCCGTCTCGATCGCTGGAAGGGGGTCTCGCCATGACGCGCTCTGCGAGCGGCGATACCCACGTGGCCCTCCGGGGAGTGAGCAAGCGCTTCGGGGGCGTGGTGGCCTTGGCCGGCATCGACCTCGAGATCGAGCGCGGCTCCATCCACGGGCTGGTGGGCGAGAACGGGGCCGGCAAGTCGACGCTGGGCAAGATCGTGGCGGGGGTGTACCGCCCCGACGAGGGCGAGCTGCTCGTCGACGGACGGAGGGCCGTCTACCACTCGCCTCGGGACGCTCTCCGCGACGGCATCACCATGATCGCCCAGGAGCCCACCCTCGTCCCTCACCGATCGGTGCTGGAGAACGTGTTCCTGGGCATCGAGGCGACGGTCGCCGGCGTGCTCGACACCCGGGCCATGCGCCGGCGGTTCGCCGCGCTCGCGGAGCAGGCTCAGATCGAGATCGATCCGCGGGCCCTGGCCCGCACGCTGCGGGTGGCAGACCAGCAGAAGGTGGAAGTCTTGCGCGCCCTGGCCCGCAACGCCCGACTCATCGTCATGGACGAGCCGACGTCGGCCCTGACCACCGACGAGGCGGATCGGCTGTTCGAGCTCGTCCGTCGGCTGCGGGCCCAGGGCACGACCATCATCTACGTCTCCCACTTCCTGGAGGAGGTGCTGCGCCTGGTGGACACGGTGACGGTGCTTCGAGACGGGCGGGTGGTGCGCACCTCGCCCGCGGCCGAGGAGACCCCTGAGCGGCTGGTGCAGGCGATGCTGGGGCGCTCGCTGGAGCTCGCCTTCCCCGAGAAGACCTATCCCCCGCCCGATGCCCCGGTCGTCCTCTCGGTGCGGCATCTGCACCGTCCTCCCCAGGTGATCGACGTCAGCTTCGACATCCGGGCCGGCGAGATCCTGGGCCTAGCCGGCCTCATCGGAAGCGGCCGCTCGGAGGTGGCCAGGGCCATCTTCGGGGCGGACCGCCGGGCCTCGGGAGAGATCCTGGTCGAGGGCAAGCCTGTGCGCATCCGGTCGCCCCGGGAGGCCGTGCGGGCCGGCATCGTCATGCTCCCCGAGGACAGAAAGACCCAAGGGCTGCTCATGCTCCGCTCGATCGTGGACAACGTCACCCTCCCCCGCCTGGGGGCTGTGAGTCGGCTCGGGGTCATCGCCCGAGCCGGCGAGCGGCGGGCCGCCGTACGCCTGATGGAGCGGGTCGACGTGCGGGCGAGGGGGCCGTCGGCCCGGGTGATGACCCTGTCGGGCGGGAACCAGCAGAAGGTGCTGTTCGCCAAGTGGCTCTTCACCCAGCCCAAGGTGTTCCTGGCCGACGAGCCCACCCGGGGGGTGGACGTGGGTGCCAAGCGGGCGATCTACGACCTCATCCGGGGGGTCGCCGCCGAGGGCAAGGCCGTGCTGCTCATCTCCTCGGAGCACGAGGAAGTGCTGGGGCTCGCCCACCGCGTGCTCGTGATGCGCGGGGGCAGGATCGTGGCCGAGCTCGATCGGGAAACGATGAGCGAGGACGCCGTCCTCCGGGCAGCCTTCGCCGCCGACACCTCCGTACCGCTGGAGCGGGTGGGATGACCGTGGGGCCCGAGGCCGAGACGGCGGTGGCGGTGCCCCGGCGGGGGCTCCTCGTCTCCCACCTGGCCGTGCTCCGCGACTACGGGATCGTGGTGGCGTTCGTCTTCCTGTTCGTCACCCTCTCCCTGGCGAGCGACGTCTTCCTGACCTGGGACAACCTCGTCAACCTGGCCTTCCAGGCCGCGCCGATCGGGATCATGGCCTGCGGGGGAACGCTAGTCTTCATCGCCGGCGGCTTCGACCTCTCGGTGGGGGCGATCGCCGCCTTCGCAGGGGTCGTGGCTGCCAAGGCCTTCGTCGACGCCGACGTGCCGGTGTGGCCGGCCCTCGTCCTGGGAGCCCTGACCGGCTTCGGCTTCGGGCTGGGCAACGGTCTGCTCGTGACCGTGGCCCGGGTGAACGCCTTCATCGCCACGCTGGCCAGCTCCATCATCGTGTACGGGATCGCCATCGCCGTCACCGGGGGGTTCCTCATCTCCATCGACTCGCCCGCCTGGGAGACCCTGGGGCTGGGCGAGGTGGCGGGGATCAACTACCCCATCTTCGTCTGGGCCGGGTTCGCTCTCGTTTGCGGGTTTCTCCTGTCGCGAACCTCCTTCGGCCGCTACATCTACGCGGCGGGGGGAAACGCCGAGGCCGCCCGTCTCTCCGGGGTGCCGGTGGGCCTGGTGCGCACCGTCACCTTCGCCATCTCGGGTCTCTCCGCTGGGATCGCGGGCGTGATCCTGGCCTCCGAGGTGTCGACGGCCCAGGCGGAGTCGAACAACGCCGGCAACACCTTCGACGCCATCACCGCCATCGTCCTCGGCGGCGTCTCCATCCTGGGTGGGGAGGGGGCGATCTGGCGAGCCGTGCTGGGAGCCTTCTTCCTCCAGATGATCGGCAACGGGTTCAACCTGCTCGACGTCCGTCCGGAGTACCAGAACGTGTTCAAGGGGTCGATCCTGGTGGCGGCGGTGGCTCTCGACGCCTGGGCCCGGAGGGTGCGGCAGTGACGGTCACCTCGGTGCTTTCCTTGCCGGTCAGGGCAGGGGCGGAGGACGCCTTCCAGCGGGCGTTCCGGGAGCTTGCCGTCTTCGAGCAGGCCCGCCGGTCGGGCGGCTTTCGGGGCGGCCGCCTGCTGCGGCCCTCGGCGGCGGGTCAGCCGTTCCTGGTCGTAGCCGAGTGGGAGAGCGAGGAGGACTACGAGCGGTGGCTTGCCAGTCCCCGCAGGGCCCAGCTCTCGGCCGCCCTGGAGCCGTTCTTGGCCCACGAGGTTGCCCAGGGTGCCCTCTACACCTGCGTGGAGGGGTGAGGCGCGTCCGACTGGGCAGGGGCGGGCCTGAGGTGCCGGCGCTGGGCGTCGGCGCCTGGCCGCTCTCTGGGCCCTACGGCCCCGTCGACGAGCGCCAGGCGACGGCTGTCCTCGAGCGGGCCCTCGACCTCGGCCTCTCCTTCCTCGACACCGCCGACGTCTACGGCGAGGGCGAGAACGAGCGACTGGTGGGTCGCGCGATCAGGGGCCGTCGGCAGGAGGTGGTGCTCGCCACCAAGGTCGGCATCGTCCGGGACGCGCCGGGGGCTCCTCTCGTCTGCGGCCGGCCCGAGTACCTGCGCCGATCGGTGGAGGGAAGCTTGGCCCGGCTGGGCGTGGACGAGGTCGACCTCCTCTACCTCCACCGGGTCGATCCCCAGGTGCCGGTGGAGGAGAGCCTGGGCGCCCTGGCCGAGCTCGTGCGCGAGGGGAAGGCCAGGTACCTGGGCCTGAGCGCGGTCTCGCCCTCTCTGGCCCGGCGGGCGGCCGCGACCTACCCGGTGGCGGTCGTCCAGAACGAGTACTCGCTGTGGGCGAGGGAGGCCGAGCAGGAGCTCGTGCCCGCCCTTGCCGAGCTGGGCATCGGCCTGGTGGCATACTGCCCGCTCGGACGCGGGTTCTTGGCCGGGGCCGTGTCCCGGTGGGACGACCTGGGAGCGGGCGACTTCCGGCGGGGGCTGGCGGCCTTCCAGCCGTCCTCGCTCGAGGCGGCCCGGGCCTCCCTGGCCGTCCTCGAGGGCGTAGCCGCCGAGCTGGGAGCCACTCCTGCCCAGGTGGCCCTCGCCTGGTTGTGCCGGCAGGGCGCGGTGCCGATCCCAGGGACGCGCAGGATCGAGCACCTGGAGGAGAACGCGGCCGCGGTCGATCTCAAGCTGCCGGTGTGGGCGCTCGCGCGCCTGGACGAGGCCTTCCCTCCTGCCCGAGGCTGAGCCGATGGGGACGCGGGCAGCGGTGGATATCGGCGGCACGTTCACCGACCTCGTCTACCTGGACGAGGGGACGGGGGAGGTGGGGGTGGCCAAGAGCTCGACCACCCCCGGGCGGTTCGAGGACGGGGTGATGGACACCCTCGCCCAGGCGGAGCTCGAGGGCGTGAGCTTCCTCGCCCACGGCACCACGGTGATCATCAACGCCCTCACCGAGCGCAAGGGCGCGTGTACCGCGTTGATCACGACGCGCGGCTTCCGGGATGTGCTGGAGATCCAGAAGGCGAATCGCCCTGACCTGTACAACCTCCTGTACGAGAAGCCGCGGCCGTTCGTGCCCAGGCGGCTACGGCTGGAGGTGACCGAGCGGGTCACCTACAAGGGCGAGGTGCTGGTGCCGCTCCAGGAGGAGGACGTGCGGCGGGCGGTAGCCGAGGCTCGCCGCCAGGGGGCGGAGGCGGTGGCCATCTGCTTCCTCCACGCCTACGCCAACCCCGAGCACGAGCGGCGGGCGGCCGAGATCGTGCGCGAAGAGTGGCCCGAGGTGGCCGTGAGCGTCTCGCACGAGCTGACCAGGGAGTGGCGGGAGTACGAGCGAGCCTCCACCGCCGTCCTCGACGCCTACGTGAAGCCGGTGGCCTCGCGCTACCTCCAGCGACTGGCCCGCAGGCTCGAGGAGCGGGGCATCCCCGCCCGCGCTCGCTACTGCATGCAGTCGAACGGCGGCGTGTCCCGGTTCGACGTCGCCGCTCGGGCCCCCATCAACCTCGTCGAGTCGGGCCCGGTGGGGGGCGTGATCGGGGCGGCGGCCCTGGGCGCGCTCCTGGGGGAGGAGAACCTGATCACCCTGGACATCGGAGGGACCACCGCCAAGGCCTCCCTGGTGGAGCGGGGGACAGTGCGGCTCACCGGGGACTACCACATCGAGCGAACCCCCACCTTCGCCGGCTACCCCGTCAAGGTGCCGGTCGTGGACATCGTCGAGATCGGCGCCGGCGGAGGCTCTATCGCCTGGCTCGATCCTGCCGGTGCCCTCAAGGTCGGTCCCCGCAGCGCCGGCGCCGATCCCGGGCCTGCCTGCTACGGGCGGGGCGGGAGCGAGCCCACGGTGACCGACGCCAACCTCGTGGCCGGCCGCATCAACCCCGGCTACTTCCTGGGCGGGCGGATCGAGCTCGATCCCGACCGGGCCAAGCAGGCGCTCGCGCCGCTGGCGAGGGCGCTGGGGGTGGACGTGGAGGAGGCGGCCCTGGGGGTGATCCGCATCGCCAACGCCTCCATGATCCACCTGCTCAAGCTGGTCTCCGTGCGCCGGGGCCGGGATCCCCGCGAGTTCTGCTTGGTCGCCTTCGGGGGCGGCGGCTCCATGCACGCCTCCGCCCTCGCCCGGGAGCTCAAGGTGCCGCGGGTGATCGTGCCTCCCTACCCTGGGCACTTCTCCGCCTGGGGCATGCTCACGAGCGACCTCCGCCACGACGTCGTGCAGACGCGGCTCGTGCGAGCCGACCGGATCAGCGCGGAGGAGCTCAGGGAGATCTGGCGGTCGCTGGAGGAGGAGCTCCTTGCCACCTTCCGCGACGAGGGGGTCGCCGCTGACCAGGTGACATTCGTCCGCTCCCTGGACATGCGCTACGCAGGGCAGGAGCACACGGTGAACGTGCCCGTCCCGGAGGCGGAGATGGAGGCGGCCGGGGGCGAGGTCGAGCGCCGCTTCCACGAGCTGCACGAGCAGCTGTACACCTTCCGCCTCGACTCCCCGATCGAGCTCGTCAACTTCCGAGCTACCGCCTTCGGCGCCGTCCGCAAGCCGACGCTGGGGCGCATCCCCCCCTGCCGGGGGGTAGAGGCTGCCGCGAAGGGGCGGCGGTGGGTGGACTTCGACGATCTGGGCCGGCTCGAGTCCCCGATCTACGAGCGCTCCCTCCTCGGGGCCGGGGCTCGCCTGGAGGGGCCGGCGGTGGTGGAGGAGCCGGCCGCCTCCACCGTGGTCCTTCCCGGCCAGATCCTGCAAGTGGACGAGTACGGGAACCTCATCATCGAGACGGAGGCGTAGCCGTGGCCGTAGCCCCAAAGACGGACATCGACCCGTTCACCCTCGAGATCGTCAAGGAGGGCCTGATCGCGATCGGCGACGAGATGTTCGTGGCCCTGCAGCGCACCTCCAAGAGCACGATCATCTACGAGGTGCTCGACTTCGCGTCCGGGCTGACGGACGCGAAGGGTCAGCTGATCACCCAGGGAAACGGGGTCACCGGCTTTCTCGGCACCCTCAGCTTTGCCGTCAGGTACGCCCTGGACAAGTTCGGTCGCCAGGGACTCGCCCCCGGGGACGTCATCATCACCAACGACCCCTACACGGGCGGGGGCACCCACCTCTCGGACGTGACCCTCCTGGTACCCATCTTCTACCGGGGCGAGCTGGTCGCCTTCTCCGCCTCGAAGGCGCACTGGACCGAGGTGGGCGGCAAGGACCCGGGCTCGTGGACGACCGACGCCACGGAGGTCTTCCAAGAGGGCCTCCAGTTCCCCTGCGTCAAGCTCTACGAGGCCGGGCGGCCGGTGCAGAGCCTGATCGACGTGATCGAGGCCAACGTCCGGCTCCCGGACATGACGCTCGGCGACATGTACGCGCAAGCTGCCTCGCTGCGGCTAGGGGAGCGGCGCTTCCAGGAGCTGTGCGACAAGTACGGGGTCGAGGTCGTGCTCGGCTCGATCGAGGCCCTCCTCGACTACGGCGAGCGCCTAACCCGCCTGGAGCTGGCCAAGCTCCCCAAGGGCGTGTTCGAGGCCGAGGACATGATCGACGACGACGGCATCGGCAACGGGCCGTTTCCCGTTCGGGTCAAGGTCACGATTACCGACGAGGAGATGGTGTGCGACTTCACCGGCACCCACCCCCAGGTGCCGGGTCCCGTCAACTGCACCCTGACCGGCCTCCACTCGGGCGTGCGGACAATCTTCAAGGCGATCACGGGGCCGCAGATCCCGGTCAACGAGGGCTGCTTCCGCCCGCTCAAGGTCGTCTGCCCGCCGGGCACGATCTTCACTGCCGAGCGCCCCGCGCCCGTGTCCACGTACTGGGAGACGATGGAGTACGTGACCGACCTCGTCTGGAAGGCCCTGGCCCCGGTCGTCCCCCACCGGCTCCCGGCCGGCCACTTCCTGTCGGTCTGCGGGGTGGTGGTCGCCGGGCTCCATCCCGACACCGGGGAGCTCTTCCTGCTCGTGGAGCCGCAGGCGGGCGGTTGGGGAGCCGCAGCGCAGCGGGACGGCGAGCAGGGGCTCATGTGCGTGGCCGACGGCGAGACGTACGTGATTCCGGTCGAGGTGGCCGAGGCCCGCTACGGCGTGCTCGTGGAGCAGTACGCGCTCGACACCCAGGCGGAGGGCGGAGCAGGGAGGTACCGCGGCGGGCGGGGATGCGTTCGCGACTACCGCGCCGTGGCCGACGAGGTCTTCCTGACTGCCACCTTCGGACGGCACAAGTACGTCCCCTGGGGGGTGAACGGGGGCCAGCCAGGCTCGCGCAACGAGGTGCGCATCTTCCACGAGGACGGGCGGGAGGTCGTGCTCGGCAAGTGCGCCCGCTACCGGTTGAAGAAGGGGGAGGTGGCCAGGCTCGTCACGGGCACCGGGGGAGGCTTCGGCGACCCCCGGGAGCGACCGGTGGAGGAGGTGATCGAGGACGTGAAGGACGGCTACATCACCTTGGCCCAGGCGGAGCGGGACTACGGGGTCGTGCTCGACCCGCGCTCCCTCGAGGTCGTGAGGCTCGAGAGGTGACGGGGAAGCCCTCCCAGCAGCGTCCTGAGTGGAAGGTGGGCGGGCGGTGACCGACCGGGGCCGGCGGGTGCAAGCCGCCATGGAGGAGCGCGGCCTTGACGCGCTCCTCGTCGTGGCCCCGGCGAGCATGGCCTACCTCTTGGGGTTTCGGCCCACGCCGTACGAGCGGCTGGTCGCCCTCGTCCTGCCGCGTTCGGGGCCGGCACGGCTGGTCGTGCCCTCGCTGGAGGAGGAGGCGGCCCGCCAGGCTGCTCCTCAGGCCGAGATCCACGTGTGGCAGGACGAGGAGGGGCCGGTCGGGGCGCTGCGGGCCGCTGTGGCTGGAGTCGGGGGCAGGGTGGGCATTGAGAAGGCGCACCTGACCCTGGCCCAGCACGAGCTCGTCTCGGCAGCGCTCCCGGCCGCCACCTTCCTCGACTGCGGGCCTCTGCTCTCTTGCCTGCGGGCCGTCAAGGACGCGGACGAGCTCGCTCGCCTCCGCCGGGCCGCCGCCGTCGTGGACAGGGTGGTGGAGCGCCTGGCGGCTGAGATCCGACCGGGCCGCAGCGAGGCTGAGCTGGCGGCCCTCGCCGGCCTCCTCATCGGCGAGGAGGGCGGAGACGGCCCCGCTTTCCCCCCTGCGGTTCTCGCCGGCCCCAAGTCGGCGCTCCCCCACGGCCAGCCCAGCCGAGCTCTGCTCGCCGAGGGCGACCTCGTCATCGTCGACATCGGCGCTGTGGTCGACGGCTACTGCTCCGACATCACCCGCACCTTCGTCTGCGGTCGACCCCCCGATGCCCGCCAGCGAGAGCTCCTGGAGGTGGTGCGCCAGGCCCAGAGGGCGGGGATCGATGCCGCCCAGGCCGGGGCCTCCTGCTCCCAGGTCGATCGAGCCGCCCGCGCGGTCATCGAGGCGGAGGGGTTGGGGGAGCGCTTCGTCCACCGCACCGGACACGGCCTGGGGCTGGAGGTGCACGAGGCCCCGTACTTGACCCCGGGGAGCAGCGACCGGCTCGTCCCCGGCAACGTGGTCACCGTCGAGCCCGGGGTCTACCTCCCGGGCTACGGCGGCGTCCGCATCGAGGACGACGTGGCCGTGACCGAGTCGGGCCCTGAGCTCCTCACCCGGGCGCCGGTCGCGCCGGGAGGCTAGCGCGGCGGTGTCGGCGCCTGCTCGCCGTGAGCTCGTGATCCTCCCCGACCCGGAGGCGGTGGCGCGGCGGGCGGCGGCGCTCGTCGCGGAGGAGGCGCGGTCGGCGGTGGCGCAGCGGGAGCGCTTCTCCCTGGCGCTGTCGGGAGGGCGTACCCCCTGGCTCATGGTGGAGGCCCTTGCCGACGAGGAGGTGCCGTGGGCGAAGGTGGCCATCTACCAGGTGGATGAGCGAGTCGCTCCCCGTGGGCACCCAGACCGCAACCTCGCTGAGCTCGAGCGCCTGCTTCCCCCTCCCGCCCGAGAGCGTCTTCTTCCCATGCCGGTGGAGGAGCCCGACCTGGAGGAGGCCTGCGCCGTCTACGGGGCCTCCCTGCCCGAGCGCCTCGACCTCGTCCACCTGGGCCTGGGAGAGGACGGCCACACGGCCTCCCTCGTCCCCGGCGACCCCGTGCTCGAGGTGCGCGACCGCCCGGTGGCGGTGACGGGGCCGTACAGGGGACGACGGCGCATGACCCTGACCTACCCCGTCCTCGACCGGGCCGAGCTCGTCCTCTGGGTCGTCACCGGCCAGGACAAGCGGAGAGCCCTCGCCCTCCTCATGGCCGGGGATCGCTCCATCCCGGCCGGACGGGTGGCAGCCCCCCGCCAGGTGGTCATCGCCGATCGCGCGGCCGCCCAGTAGGGGTCGCGGTCGCCTACAGTAGGGGCGTGCGCTCCTGCGTCCTCCTCAAGCTGGGCGAGATCGTGCTCAAGGGGCGAAACCGGGCCCGCTTCTACGCGCTGCTCCGCCGCAACGTCGAGCGGCTCCTCGAGGACCTGGGCCCGGTCGAGCTGCGTCAGCGGGGAGGGGCTCTCGCCATCCTGTCGCCGGCGCCCCAGGAGGCGCTCGTCGCCCGCGCCCGCGACCTCCTGGGCGTGACCCTTCTCCACCCAGCCCTCGTCGTGCCCCGCACCGAGGAGGCGGCACGGAAGGCGGCCGTCGACCTCGTGGCCGCTCGCCCGGCCCGGACCTTCGCCGTGCGAGCCCGCCGCCGGGACAAGTCCTTTCCGCTCACCTCCCACCAGCTCGCGGCGGCCGTGGGGCGGGCCGTCCAAGATGCCCTCGGCCTGGAGGTGGACCTGAGCCGGCCCGAGGCCGAGGTGCACGTCGAGGTGGACACCCGCGAGATCTTCGTCTACACGGAGAGGATTCCCGGCCGGGGCGGCCTGCCGGTGGGGGCGAGCGGGCGCGCCCTCGTCCTCCTCTCGGGCGGGATCGACTCGCCGGTGGCCGCCTACCGGGCGATGAAGCGGGGGCTTCGCTGCGACTTCGTCCACTTCAGCGGCCGTCCCTTCACCGGGCCGGAGTCGATCTACAAGGCCTACGCCCAGGTCGCCCGTCTCGACCGCTTCCAGGGAGGATCGCGGCTCTTCGTCGTCCCCTTCGGCAAGGTCCAGCGGCAGCTCGCCGCCGCCGGGGCAGGCAGGCTGCAGGTGGTGGCCCAGCGCCGGCTCATGGTGCGCGCGGCCGCTCTCCTCGCTCGCCGGGAAGGAGCAGAGGCGCTCGTCACCGGCGACTCCCTGGGCCAGGTGTCGAGCCAGACGCTCCGCAACATGGCGGTGGTCGAGGAGGCGAGCGACCTCCCCCTGCTCCGCCCCCTGCTCGCCTTCGACAAGGCCGAGATCGTGGCCGAGGCCAGGGAGATCGGCACCCTGGAGGTGGCCATCCTCCCCGCCGAGGACTGCTGCACCCTCTTCTCCAGCCCGGTGGCCGAGACCAGGGCCGAGCTGGAGCGGCTGCGGGCCCTGGAGGCGCGCATCGACCTGTCGGACACGGTGAAGGCCCTCGTCGACGGGGCGGAGCTCGTGTATCCGCGCTACCGGCCGGAGCGGGAGGGCTCTCTCGTGGCCTGAGCCCGCTCCACGACCTCCAGGAAGCGCTTGGCGAAGAGGTAGGCATCGCCGAGCCAGCGCGCCGATACGTAGGTTCCGTCCACCACGCAGAACGCCGGCCTGTCGTCGTCGGCGGTTCCCCGCCTCCAGATCGCGACCGGGCCCAGCTGGAGCTGGCGGTCGGGGTCGTCGAGGGCTGAGCGAACCTCGTCCTCGACGTAGGCGGGGTAGGTGCGGAAGCGGCGGCCGTAGCGCCAGAACGTGGCCAGGTAGGCGAGACGCTCCAGGTACTTGGGAAGGCAGGTGGTCTTCCTACGGTGGAGGGGGCTCCTTCCCGTGTCCGGATCGCGGGCCCGGGCGAGGACGAGGATGCCATGGCAGATGGCGCCGACGGGCTTGCCGCCGGCGAGGGTCGCCGCTGCCAGCCGCTGGAGCTCGGCGCTCTCCAGGTACGGCCGCATGCCGGGAGCGTGGCCTCCGGGAAGGACGAGGGCGTCGATGTGGGCTGGGTCGACCTGGGACCAGGGAACAGGAAAGCGAACCTCGGGCGCCCGCTCCATCTCCCGGTACCACTTCTTGGCGATGGGGTCGGTGCCGAAGCGGCCCCAGAAGACGCCCTGCAGCTGCACCGGGTCGGCCGCCGGGGGCCGACCCCCCCGCTCGGTGGCGACGACCACCTCGTGGCCGCTGTCGCGCAGGAGCTTCCAGGGGACGGCTGCCTCGGTGGGCTCGAAGTCTCGCTCGGGGAGAGGCATGAGGATGGTCGCTCCAGCCGACTTTACGCTCCGCTTACGTTGGCACTATGCCCGGGAGGACTGTGTCAGCCAAGATGGGACGAGCATGAGCGATCGATCGAGGACGAGGTACCGGCGTCGGGCCATAGCCGCCTCGGCCTTGGCGGTGGCCCTGGCGGCGGGGGCGAGCGGCCTAGCCGCCTCCCAAGCGCAGCCCAAGGAGGCCAAGCTCCTGGGGGAGTACTTCTTCGGTCCCAACATGGCCCGGGCCGAGGTGGTGATGGTCGTCCGGGGCGTCGTACACGACTACCGCATCGACCAAGGGCGCCTGCTCGCGGCTGGGCCGGAGGGGCTGGAGCTCCTGGAGCGGGACGGGACGCGGCAGGTGGTGCCTGTCTCGCCGGCGGCCCAGGTGACCCTCAACGGCCGGCCCGCCTCCCTCGCCGACCTCGCCCGGGGGATGAGCGTGATCACGATCCGGGACGGGGACG
>CAZQRA010000002.1:12475-73250 GCA_964595575.1 uncultured Gaiellales bacterium | reverse complement strand
CGGGCGGTCGGCGCCGGGAGGCCGGGGAAGCCCGGCAAGCCGTGAGCGCGGCGCCGGCGGGCAGGGCCCCGAGGGGCACTACCCTGCCGGGATCGGCCACCGGCGGGGTGGTTCTCCTGGTCGAGGACGAGGAGTCGATCGGGACGCTCGTCCGCTCCTACCTCGCTCGCCACGGCTACCAGGTGGTGTGGGTACGAGCGGGGGAGGAGGCCTTGGTAGAGGTGGTTCGGCACCCAGTGCGAATCGTCATCCTCGACATCGGCTTGCCCGGGATGGACGGGTTCGAGGTCTGCCGCCGGCTGCGCGCCCGCTCGCAGGTTCCTATCCTCATGCTCACGGCTCGCGACGAGGAGCCCGATCGGGTGGCCGGCCTCGAGCTGGGCGCCGACGACTACGTGCCCAAGCCGTTCTCCCCCCGGGAGCTCGTCGCCCGGATCAAGGCGGTGCTGCGTCGGTCGAGCCCCGGTCCGCGGGAGGCGAGGCTGGAGCTGGGGGACGTGGTCGTGGATACCGAGGGCCGGGAGGTGACCGTGGCCGGTCGGCCGGTCGAGCTCACGGCCAAGGAGTTCGACCTCCTGGCCTTCTTCCTGGAGACGCCCGGGATCGTCCACTCCCGCGATCGCTTGCTCGACCGGGTGTGGGGCATGAGCTACCCCGGGGGAACCAGGACCGTGGACGTGCACGTGGGCCAGCTCCGGCGCAAGCTCGGGCGCCCCGGCCTCATCCGCACCGTCCGCGGAGCTGGGTACAAAGCTGTGGCCCCGTGAGACGGCCGGCTCGCCAGCGTCCCTCCCTCCATCGCCGCCTCTTCTTGTCCACGGTGGTGGTGGTCATCGCCTCCATCGGCGTGGCCTTGGCGGTGGGGGTTCTCCTCACCCGTCGAGCGGTGGAGCGGGCCAACCTGAGCGACCTCAGCCACCAGGCAGACCTGCTCGCCCAGAGGGAGCGGGAGGACATCCTCCCCCTCTCCAAGCTCAAGCGCTTACAGCCGTTCTTGACGAAGCAGAACGAGGTGGTGGAGGTGGTCGACCTGGCTCGACCTTCCCCGTTCCTGTCGGATCGGGATCGCCTGGCCGTCCGGGCAGGAGGGACGGTCGAGGGGACGGTCACGGTCGACGGCAAGCGCTACTTCTTCGCCGCCCGCAACGTCCAGGGCAAGGGGTTCGTTCTCCTCCGGCCGGCGAGCCTGACGTCGTCCGACTGGTGGCCGTTCCTCCAAGGTCTCCTCCTGGCCAGTCTCGTGGGGCTGGTACTGGCCGCGCTGGGCTCGCTCGTGAGCGCGCGGGCGATCGCGAGACCCGTGCGCCGGGTGGCCGCGGCCAGCCGCACGCTGGCAGGCGGCGTCTCCCCCGATCCGGTCCCGGTGGAGGGATCGGCGGAGCTTGCCTCGCTGGCCGCTTCCTTCAACGAGATGGCGGCCGAGCTCCAGCGGGCGCGGGAGTCGGAGCGCTCGTTCTTGCTCTCGGTGAGCCACGAGCTCAAGACGCCGCTCACGGCCATCCGCGGCTACGCCGAGGGGTTGGAGGAGGGGGCTTTCGAGGCGACGGAGGCGGCGGCCACGATCAGGGAGGAGGCACGGCGGCTGGAGCGTCTCGTCGGCGATCTGCTCGACCTCGCCCGTATGAGCCGCAGGGAGTTCGCCATCCACCGGCAGGCGATCGACCTGGCGGACGTGGCCCGGGAGGCGGTGCGTCGGCACGAGGCGGAGGCACGGGCCTGCGGGGTCGAGCTGGAGGCGATGGTGGCAGGAGCGGCGCCGGCGGAAGGGGATCGGGATCGGGTGCTGCAGGTGGTGTCCAACCTGGTGGAGAACGCCCTCCGGTCCACCCCTCCCGGAGGAGCGGTGCGGGTGCGGGCGGCGGCCGGGCTGCTCGAGGTCGAGGACACCGGGGTCGGGATCGCCCCCGAGGATCTCCCCCGCGCCTTCGAGCGCTTCTACCTCTACGATCGCTACGACCGCAATCCCGACGGCCGGCGGCTGGGAAGCGGGCTGGGCCTCGCGATCGTGAAGGAGCTGGTCGAGCGCATGGGCGGGAGCGTCTCGGTGGAGAGTCGCCTGGGCGAGGGCACGACGTTCGCCGTGCGCCTGCCGATCCCTCGCCCTCGAGCCTCCCCGCTCCGCGAGGCGGCGCCGGTCGGCCGGGCCTAGTCCAGGCCCCGGCGGTGCAATCCCGCCGCGAAGACGTCCCAGCTCGGTCACAGTCGGGCACGCCCGCCGGATGCCCGAGCTTGGCTTGGGATCTGGGCTCGGGGGAAGATGGGCCTGCCTCGCGGCCCCGAAAGCACACGGCCGACGAGGCCATGTCCGAGGGACAGTCCCTCGGACATGGCTCGGCGGGGCCTGTCTGGGAGGACAGTCCCTGGGGCAGGCTCCCGGGATGGCTAGGAGGGAGAGGTCAGCCGGCGCCGGGCTTCCGAGACCGCTTGCCGCACGTCCTGGGGGCCGGGGGCGCGGCGGGGAAGGCGCTGGGCGGGCGGGGCGAAGCGACCCTCCCGGACCGCGGCTGCCACCTGCGCGTGCGCGTCCCTGAACGGGACGCCGGCGCGGACGAGCTCCTCGGCGGCGTCGGTGGCGTAGAGGAGGGGGTCGGAGCAGGCGGCCGCCAGGCGCTCGCGGTCGAAGCGAAGTCCCCGCACGAGCGCGGCCAGAGCGGCGAGGGCGGCGGCGGCGTCGCGTCGGGCGGCGAAGACGGGCGACTTGTCCTCTTGGAGATCGCGGTTGTAGGAGAGCGGCAGGCCCTTCACCACCGCCAGCAGCCCTGCCAGCCGGCCCAGAGCGGTTCCCCCTTTGGCGCGGGCGAGCTCGGCTACGTCTGGGTTGAGCTTGTGGGGCATCATCGAGGAGCCGGTAGCGGCCGCCTCGGGGAGCTGCGCGAAGCCGAACTCGCTCGTTGACCAAAGCACGATCTCCTCCCCGATCCGGGACAGGTGGGCGTGGAGGACGGCGCAGGCGTACAGGTAGTCGAGGGCGAAGTCGCGGTCGGAGACCGCGTCCAGGGAGTTACGCAGGGTGGGGCCCGGCGGAGGGGGAAGCGGAAGGGTCGACCCCGCCAGCGCCCCCGCCCCGAGCGGCGAGGGTCTCGCCTGGGCGGCGGCAAAGCGAAATCGCTCCCGGTCGCGCTCCAGCATCTCCACCCAGGCGAGCAGGTGGTGACCCACGGTCACGGGTTGGGCGCGCTGGAGATGGGTGTAGCCGGGCATGGGCGTCTCCGCCTCTGCCTCCGCTCGGTCGAGGATGGCGGCGGCCAGGCGCTCGATCCCCTCCACCGCCTCCCGGCAGGCGTCCTCCACGTACAGGCGCAGGGCGGCCGCCACCTGGTCGTTGCGCGAGCGGCCGGCGTGGATCTTGCGGCCCACCTCCCCGAGCAGCCGCTCGATGGCCGTGTGCACGTCCTCGTCGGCGGGATCGAGATCGTCGGCCCTGATGGCGGACAGGCGCCGCTCCACCTCCTCGAGCTCGGCGTCGGAAAGGAGCCCGGCCCTGTGCAGCCGGCCGGCGTGCACCCGCGTAGCCTCGATGTCGTGGGGCAAGAGCTCGAGGTCGTCGGCGCGCAGGAAGCCCCACGCCTCGGGGGCCAGGCTCCCTCCCACGCGCCCCGCCCAGAGGGTCATAGGGCCGCCAGCTTCTTCTCCCGGGCCGCCGCCAGCTCCGTCTCCAGGCCGGCGATCTTGACGAAGCCTGCCGCCGCCGAGTGGGGGAAGATCTCCCCGGGGGCGTAGGACGCCAGGGCCTCGGCGTAGAGCGCGTGGGGCGAGCGCCTGCCCACGACTACCGCGGCCGAAGGCTGCAGCCGGACGCGCACCTCTCCCTCCACCAGTCGCTGGGTCTCGTCCACGAAGGCGTCGATCGCCTTCCGCGCCGGGCTGAACCACAACCCCTCGTAGACGAGGTCGGCCCAGGTCGACTCGAGCCCCCGCTTGATGCGCTGCTCGGCCTTGGTCAGCACCAGGTCCTCGAGCGCCCGGTGGGCCTCGATGAGGGTGATCGCCGCCGGGGCCTCGTAGACCTCGCGGCTCTTGATGCCGACAGCCCGGTTCTCGACCATGTCGATCCGCCCGATGCCGTAGGCCCCCGCTCGCGCGTTGAGGAGGGCGATCACCTCGTGGAGGGGAAGCTCGCTTCCGTCCACGCTCACGGGGAGGCCTGCCTCGAACCCCACCACCACCTCTTGGGGGGTCGGCGCCGCCGTCGGATCGCTCGTCAGGGCGTAGGGCTCGTCGGGGGGCGCGGCCCAGGGGTCCTCCAGGATCCCGCACTCGATCGAGCGGCCGAAGAGGTTCTCGTCGATCGAGTAGGGCGAGTCGTGGGTCTGGGTGACGGGGATGCCCCGCGAGAGGGCGTACTCGATCTCCTCGTCCCGCGTCCACACCCTGTCGCGCAGGGGGGCGATCACCTTCACCCCGGGGTAGTTGGCCCGGAACGCAAGCTCGAACCGAAGCTGGTCGTTCCCCTTGCCGGTACAGCCGTGCACCACCGCCTCGGCGCCCAGCTCCAGGGCGAGTTCGGCCACGGCCTGAGCGATCACCGGCCTCGACAAGGCGGAGACGAGCGGGTACTTCCCCTCGTAGAGGGCGTTGGTCTTGATCGCCTTGGCCAGCTGGTCGGCGGCGAACGCCTCCTTGCGGTCGAGGAGGACGACCTCCTCGGCTCCCGCGGCCTTCCCCCTGGCCAAGGCCTGGTCGAGGTCGAACGCTTGCCCCACGTCGACGAGGCAGGCGACCACCTCGTCGTAGCCGTAGTCCTCCTTGAGCCAGGCGATGATGCAGCTCGTATCGAGCCCTCCCGAGTAGGCGACGACAGCGGTTGCCATCAGTGCTCTCCTTCCAAGTGGCGTTGCAGAAGCTCTGCTACCTCGCTCCCCGAGATCCCCTCCCGGGAGGCGACGAAGATCGTGTTCTCCCCGGCCACGGTGCCGGCCACCTGGGCGAGGCCGGCGGCGTCGATCGCGTCGGCGAGCGGAGCCGCGTAGCCCCGAGGCGTGAGGATCACGACCAAGTTTCCCGTGGCCTCGATGGAGATCGCCCACCGGCGCAGGGCGGCCTGGAGCTCGGCCAGGCGGTCGAGGTCGGCGGCCCCGGGCAGGGAGTAGACGAGGCGCCCGTTGGAGCGGCGCACCTTGACCAGCCCCAGCTGGTGCACGTCGCGGGAAACGGTGGTCTGCACCGCCTCGATACCGATCTCGCGTAGCGCCTCGACCAGCTCCGCCTGGGTCGAGAGCTCGCGCTCTTGGACGAGCCTGATGATCGCCGCTCTCCGCTCGAGCTTGCTCATGCCAGTACCCGGCGCAGCGTCTCCAGGCCCTGCGCGAGCTCCTCGCGACCGATGGTGAGGGGGGGCGTCAGCCGCACCGTGCTCTCGCCCGCGGTGCACACGAGGACGCCCTGCTCGAGGCACTGCGAGACCACCTCGCCCGCCGGGCGGTCGACGTCGAGGGCAAGGAGGAGCCCCCGCCCCCGCACGGAGGGGAAGACCGCGCGCACGAGCTCCTCCTTGGCCCGTACCTCGGCCAGGAGCTCCTCGGTGATCGCGTCCACGACTGCGCAAGCGGCGGCGCAGGCCACCGGATTGCCGCCGAAGGTGCTGGCGTGGTCGCCCGGCTGGAAGCCGTCGAGGGCCTGCTCGGACACGAGGAGCGCCCCCACGGGTAGCCCGTTGGCGAGCCCCTTGGCCAGGGTCACGACATCGGGGCGGACGCCGGTCTGCTCGAAGCAGAAGAAGCTCCCCGTCCGGCCGATGCCGGTCTGCACCTCGTCGAAGACGAGGAGAGCCCCGAGCTCGTCGGCCAGGGCCCGGGCGGCGGCCAGGAACTCGCCGCTGGCGGGATGGACGCCTCCCTCCCCCTGCACCGGCTCGACGAGGATGGCGCCCGTGTCGGGACGAGCGGCGGCAACGAGCGACTCCACGTCGTTCAAGCGGGCGAACCTGACGCCGGGGAGGAGGGGAGCGAAGGGCTGGCGCTTGGCCGGCTGGCCGGTGGCAGACAGCGCGCCCAGCGTGCGCCCGTGGAACGAGCCCTCCAGGGCCACGATCCCGGGACGGCCGGTCTTGCGGCGAGCGTACTTGATGGCCGCCTCTACCGCCTCCGCTCCCGAGTTGCAGAAGAAGACCTGGGCGCCCCCGAAACGGAGAGCCAGCCTCTCCGCCAAGGCGGCCATGGGCTCGGTCCAGTAGAGGTTGGACACGTGCCAAAGCTGCTCGAGCTGAGCCTTGGCCGCGGCCAGGGGGGCAGGGTGGCAGTGGCCCAGGCCGACCACTGCGATGCCGGCCACCAGGTCGAGGTAGCGACGGCCGTCGGCGGCCTCGAGCCACGCCCCCTCCCCGCGCGTGAAGGTCACGTCGTAGCGGGCGTACACAGGGAGCAGGGGAGCGGAGGAGATCGCGCTCACCTGGCCGCTACCACCGTCTCCCCGATCTCGGCCAGGACCCCCGCCTTGGCAGCCTGCACCGCCGCCCGCAGCTTGGGGACGATGCCGCCCTGGAAGAGCCCGTCCTGGAGCAGGCGCTCGGCCTCGGCGACGGCGATCTCCGGGACCACCGCTCCCTCGAGGAGGACTCCCGGGACGTCGGTGAGGAAGAGGATGCGGGCGGCGCCGATGCCGACGGCGATGGCGGCCGCCGCCTCGTCGGCGTTGACGTTGAGAGGGCCCGCGGCCAGGGGCGCGACCACCGGGATGAGCCTTCGCTCCAGGGCCTCCTCGATCGCCGGCGGCCGGGAGGGAAGGGGGTCGCCCACCAGTCCGAGCTCGGGCACGGGTCGTGCCTTGAGGCCGATCTCGTCCCCGAACAGGGGCACGGCCCGGGGCCCGAGCGCCGAGCACAGCTCGGCGTTCACGGCCGCGAACGCCTCCCGCACCACCTCCAAGCCCTGGGGCGTCGTCACCCGACGGCCTCCCACGAACTCGACGGGAAGGCCGCGCCTCTCCATCTCCCTCGAGATCTGCGGACCGGCGCCGTGGACGACGCAGGTGGGGTGCTCGTGGGAGAGGGCGATGATGGCCGAGGCAGCCTCGCCGGCCACCGCTCCCCCGCACTTCACCACCAGGCGACCGTTCGCGGTCACGACCTGTACTCCGCGTTGATGCGCACGTACTCGTAGGAGAAGTCGCTGGTCAGGTAGGAGGCGGAGCTGTCCCCCAGGCCGAGGTCGAGCTCGATCCGGCAGAAGTCCTGGGGCGGGTCGGGCTCGGCCCCGAGCGGGCGGCCGGCTCGGATCACAGTCTGGCCGTTGAAGGCCAGGGTGACACGGTCGGGGTCGACCTCGGCGTAGCCCCCGTTCCAGGGAGCCGAGCCGGCGGCGGCCAGCACCCGGCCCCAGTTCGCGTCGCGGCCGAAGAGGGCGGTCTTGACCAGGGGGGAGGTGGCGATGCGCCGGGCGATGGCCCGGGCCTGGCCCTGGTCGACGGCGCCGGTGACGTGGATCTCCGCCAGCATGGTCGCCCCCTCGCCGTCGGCCACGATCTGCCTGGCCAAGTCGCGGCAGACCGCCCGTAACGCGGCCGCGAAGGCGAGGTCGGACGCGGTCGTCCGCTCGATGCCGCTGGCTCCGTTGGCGAGGAGCACGACAGCGTCGTTGGTCGAGCACTCGCCGTCCACGGAGATGGAGTTGAAGCTGTCCTCTACGGCCGGCTTCAGGACCTCGAGCGCCTCGCCTGGCCGCAGCGGGTAGTCGGTGGTGATGACGGCCAGCATGGTGGCCAGGTCGGGGTGGATCATGCCCGCTCCCTTGGCCATGCCCCCCACGGTGAAGCCGCCGCCGCTCGCCACCGCCTCCTTGGGCCGGGTGTCGGTGGTCATGATGGCGCGAGCGGCGTCCCCTCCCCCCTCAGGGGAGAGCGCCGCCGCCGCCTGTCGCAGGCCGGGGAGGAGCTTGTCCAGGGGCAGCCGGGCGCCGATGACTCCCGTGGAGAGGACGATCACCTCCTCCGCCTTCAGGTCGAGGAGGCGGGCCGCCTCGGCGGCGGTGGCGCGGGCGTCGATCTCGCCGCGAAGCCCGGTGGCGGCGTTGGCCACCCCCGAGTTCGCTACCACCGCCTGGGGCTCGGCCAGGGCTAGGTGCTCCTTGCTCACCTTGACCGGGGCGGCCTGGACCCGGTTTGCCGTCCACATAGCGGCCCCGGTCGCTCGGGGCAGCGAGCGAACGAGGGCGAGATCGAGCGCCGTCCGGCGGATGCCGCAGCGGACGCCGCTGGCTACGAACCCTCTGGCTGCGGTCACGCTCATACCGGGACTCCCTGCAAGCGCAGGCCCAGGGTCTGCTCCAGCCCCAGGGCCAGGTTTGCGTTCTGGACCGCCTGGCCCGCCGCTCCCTTGCCCAGGTTGTCGATGGCGCAGATCACGATCGCCCGGCCGGTGAGGCGATCGTGGAAGAGGGCGATCTCCGCCGCGTCCGTCCCCTGCACCCGGGAGAGCTCGGGGGTCGCTCCCGGAGGGAGGACGCGCACCGCCGGCGCCTGGGCGTAGGCCGCCTCCAGACGCCCGCGGAGGTCGTCGCCGACCGCCTGCAGGTAGCAGGTGGCAAGGAGGCCACGGCGCAGGGGCACGAGGTGGGGACAGAAGGTGACGGGAAAGCCGAGGGCCTGGGCGATCTCGGGCCCGTGCTGGTGGCTCCCCACGCGGTAGGCGGACACGTTCTCGAGGACGAAGCCGGCGTGGGAGCTCGGCTTGAGGGCGCGGCCGGCTCCAGAGACCCCCGACTTGGCGTCCACCACCACGCTGCCCGGCTCGATGGCGTCGGCGAGCGGCGCCAGGGCGAGGAGGGCGGCAGTGGCGTAGCAGCCGGGGTTGGCGACCAGGCGCCCTGCCGGCGGCCACAGCTCGGGAAGGGCGTAGGTCCAGGCGCTCAGGCTTGCGGGGAGCGGGTGGGAGAAGCCGTACCAGGCGTCGTAGAGCTCCGGGTCGCGCAGCCGATGGGCCCCGGAGAGGTCGACGACCACGCCGCCGGGGGGCGGCTCGAGCGCCGCTGCCTCCTCGTGGCTGAGGCAGAGGAAGGTCACGTCCGCGCCCGCCGCCAGAGCCTCCTCGTTGGAGACGAAGTCGGGGAGCGCTCCATCCAGGCGCACGTCGAGGGCGGCGGCCGGCTTGCCGGCCAGGGAGTCCGAGCCCAGGGCCACGATCTCGAGCTCGGGGTGGGCGAGCACTCGGTCGAGCGTTTCCTGGCCCGTGTAGCCGTGACAGCCGACGATGGCGGAGGTGGGCATGGCTTGCGTATTATGCCAACTCTTGCGTAGTATGCAAACCGTGACCGACTCCCGCTCCGCCTACCTCGTGCTCGAGGACGGCACCGTCTTTCCCGGGCGTAGCGTCGGCGCCTCCGGCGTCGCCGCGGGGGAAGCCTGCTTCACCACCGCCATGGCCGGGTACGTGGAGGCGGTGACCGACCCGAGCTACGTGGCCCAGGTCCTGTGCTTCAGCTACCCCCTGATCGGGAACTACGGGGTGGACGAGGAGCGGATGGAGTCGCAGCGGGTCCAGTGCGAGGGGGTCGTGGCCCGGGCCATCAGGCCTGCCTTCGCCGCCTGGCTTGCCGACCAGGGAGTGGTGGCTCTGGCCGACGTGGACACGCGGGCCCTCGTCCGTCGCATTCGCGACGGCGGCGTGCTCCGCTGCGCCTTGGGGGAGGCCTCGCCCCAGGAACTCTTGGCGCGGGCTCTGGCCGAGCCTCCCATCGACGGCCGCCCGCTCGACCGTCCGGTGGGAACGCAGGTTCCCTACACGGTCGGGTCCGGCCCCCGGGTGGTCCTGCTCGATCTCGGTACCAAGCGCTCGATCCCCGAGCGGCTGGCTGCCTGCGGCCTGGAGGTGGTGGTGGTGCCGGGCCACTTCGACGCCGACACCGTCCTGGCCACGCGACCGAGAGCGGTCCTGGTCGGCAACGGGCCCGGCGACCCGGCCGTCCTCACCGGGCCGATCCAGACGGTGCGGGAGCTCCTGGGTCGGGTGCCCCTGTTCGGGATCTGCCTCGGTCACCAGCTCCTCGGTCTCGCCTTGGGCCTAGAGACGTTCAAGCTTCCCTTCGGCCACCGCGGCGCCAACCACCCCGTGCAGGACACCCGCACCGGTCGTGTGCTCGTCACCTCCCAGAACCACGGCTACGCCGTGGCCTGCGGCGACTCTGAGCTCGTCACCCACGTCTCGCTCAACGACCACACCGTGGAGGGCCTGGCCGGAGACGGCTTCGCCAGCGTCCAGTTCCACCCCGAGGCGGCCCCGGGGCCGCTCGATGCCCTGCCCTTCTTCGACCGGATCGCGGACGCGTGCCGAGGCGGAAGGATCTTCGCTCGATCCTGATCATCGGCTCGGGGCCGATCCGGATCGGACAGGCGTGCGAGTTCGACTACTCGGGCGCCCAGGCCTGTCGGGTGCTTCGCCGGGAGGGCTACCGGGTCGTCCTGGTCAACTCCAACCCGGCCACCATCATGACCGACCCCGAGTGGGCGGACGCGACCTACCTGGAGCCCCTGGACGCGGAGACCGTGGCCGAGATCATCGCCCGCGAGCGCCCGGACGCCCTCCTTCCCACGCTGGGTGGCCAGACCGCGCTCAACTTGGCCGTCGAGCTGTACGAGGCAGGCGTGCTCGCCCGCTACGGCGTGGAGCTCATCGGAGCCGACGTGGAGGCGATCCGGCGAGCCGAGGACCGGCTGCTCTTCCGGGAGACGATGCGGGAGGCCGGCCTACCCGTGCCCGAGAGCGTCGTCGTCGCCTCGCTCGAGGAACTGGGCGACTTCCCGGCGCCTGCCATCGTCCGCCCCGCCTTCACCCTCGGCGGCACCGGCGGCGGTTTGGCGCGAAGCCGGGAGGAGCTCGAGCGACGGGTCGCCCGCGGCCTGGCGGCGAGCCCGGTAGGGCAGGTCCTGGTCGAGCGCTCCTTGGAGGGCTGGCAGGAGTTCGAGCTCGAGGTCATGTCCGACGCCAAGGGAAACTGCGTCGTCGTCTGTTCCATCGAGAACATCGACCCCATGGGCGTCCACACCGGCGACTCCTGGACGGTGGCCCCCCAGCAGACCCTGCCTGACCGGGAGTACCAGCGGCTGCGGGAAGCGGCCTTCGCCTGCGCCCGGGCGGTGGGGGTGGCCACCGGCGGGGCCAACGTGCAGTTCGCCTACGAGCCGCGCACGCGCGAGCTCGTCCTCATCGAGATGAACCCCCGGGTGTCCCGGTCCTCGGCCCTCGCCTCCAAGGCCACGGGCTTTCCCATCGCCAAGCTGGCGGCTCTCCTGGCCGTGGGCTACACCTTGGACGAGCTTCCCAACGACATCACCGGCAAGTCGAGCGCCGCCTTCGAGCCGGCCCTCGACTACGTGGCCGTGAAGGCGCCCCGCTTCGACTTCGACAAGTTCCCCGGCGCCGACCGCTCGCTGGGCTCGGAGATGCGGTCGGTGGGGGAGGCCCTAGGACTCGGCCGCACCTTCCCCGAGGCCTTCCTCAAGGCCCTGGAGGGACGGGAGCAGGACCTCGACCTCCCCGACTTCCCGGGCGCCCACCCCTACTTCCAGGCGGAGCTGGAGGCGATCCGGGAGGCGGAGCGGACGCTGGAGCGAACGGGGGACGTCGCCCAGGCCAAGCGCTTCGGCCTCCCCGACTCGCGCATCGCGCGCATCCTGGGGATCGACGAGCGGGAGGTGCGTCGCCGGCGGGGGCGCCCGGGCCGGCTGGCCGTCGATTCCTGCGCGGCCGAGTTCGAGGCCAGGACCCCCTACTTCTACCTCTCCTACGAGCAGGGCGACGGGGGGGCGGAGGCCTCCGGGCGGGCGGTCGTCATCCTGGGCTCGGGCCCCAATCGCATCGGCCAGGGGATCGAGTTCGACTACTGCTGCGTCCATGCCGCCCAGGCCTTACGTCGGCTCGGCTACGAGGCCGTGCTCCTCAACTCGAACCCGGAGACCGTCTCCACCGACTACGACACGAGCGACCGCCTCTACTTGGAGCCGGTCACGGCGGAGCGGGCGCTCGACGTCTGCGCCTTGGAGCAGCCCGTCGGCGTCATCGTCACCCTGGGGGGCCAGACGCCGCTTCGGATCGCCCGCGCGCTCAGCGAGGAGGGGGTGCCGCTGCTGGGCGAGCCCCTGCAGGCCATCGAGCTGGCCGAGGACAGGGGCCGCTTCGGCCAGGTCCTGGCCGAGCTGGGCCTCAAGGCTCCGCGCTGGGAGGTGGCCGAGACCCAGGAGCAGGCCCTGGCCGCGGCCGAGCGCATCGGCTACCCGGTGCTCGTCCGTCCCCACTACGTCCTCGGCGGGCGGCGGATGCGGGTGGTGCGCCGGCCCCAGGAGCTGGAGCTGGCCGAGCCCTCGCTCGTGGACGAGTTCTTGGAGGGGGCCCTCGAGCTCGACGTGGACTGCCTCTGCGACGGCGAGTCGGCCTGGGTGGCAGGCATTCTCGAGCACGTGGAGCCGGCCGGCGTCCACTCGGGCGACTCTGCCTGCGTCATCCCCGGCCCCTCGGTCACGGACGAGCTGGAGGAGGAGATCCGGGCCATCGCCGACGCCGTCGCTCGGCGCCTGCGCATCCGTGGCCTCCTCAACCTGCAGCTCGCCCTGCGGGACAAGGAGCTGTACGTCCTCGAGGCCAACCCGCGGGCCTCCCGCACTGTCCCCTTCGTAGCCAAGGCCACCGGGGTTCCCCTGGTCGAGCACGCGTGCCGGCTCATGCTCGGCTGCTCGCTGGCCGAGCTATCGCTGCCACGACAGGCATGCCCCACTCGGGCCTGGGCCAAGGAGGCGATCTTCCCCGTCGACCGCTTCCCGACGGCCGCCGACCGGGGCCCGGAGATGCGCTCCACGGGCGAGGTCATGGCCGGGGGCGAGACCGTGTCGGAAGCCTACGCCCGCGTGCAGCGGGCAGCCGGCCGCATGGGCCGAGGCGGTCGCGTGGGATCCTCCCTCCAGGAGCTTTGCGCGGCCGCCGCTTCCTCGTAGAGTCGCTCCGTGGCAATTCTCGGGGTCGACGTGGGAGGGACGTTCACGGACGCCGTCCTCCTCGACGGGGGCACGCTGCGCACCGCCAAGGTGCCCACCGCCGTGCCCCAGGAGGAGTCGGTAATCGCCGCCGCCCGGGCCGTAGGGGCGACCAACGTCCGTGTGGAGCGCTTCTCCCACGGGACGACCATCGCCACCAACGCCCTCCTCGAGCGCAAGGGCGCGCGCACGGCCTTCGTGGCCACCGAGGGGTTCGAGCACCTCCTCTACCTGCGCCGCCAGACGCGTGCCCATCTGTACCGCCTGTGCCAGGAGCATCCCCAGCCTCTCGTTCCCCTGGAGCGCTGCTTCGGGGTGCGGGAGCGCATGGGCCCCGAGGGGGCCGTCGTTCCCCTCGATCTCTCCACGCTCCCCGACATCGATGCCGAGGCGATCGCGGTGTGCCTGCTCTTCTCCTTTCGCCACCCTGAGCACGAGCGGGCGGTGGCGGAGGAGCTTCGTCGCCGCTACCCGAAGGCCCACGTGGTGGCCTCCCACGAGGTGGCGCCGGAGTTTCGGGAGTACGAGCGGGCCTCCACCACCACCGTCGACGCCTACCTGGGGCCGGTCTGCGCCCGCTACTTCCGCTCGCTGGATCGCGCGTGTCGCCAAGCGGGCCTGCCGACGCCCCTCGTCATGCGCTCGTCGGGCGGGGTGGTGACGGCGGAGGAGGCGGCCGCCCACGCCTCCTTCGTCCTCGTGTCGGGCCCGGCCGGGGGGGCAGTGGGAGCGGCCTTGGTGGCCCGGGCGGCTGGCATCGAGGACGCCATCTCCTTCGACATGGGCGGAACGTCGACCGACGTCTGCCTCATCGTCGGCGGCCGGGTGGAGCGGACGGTGGAGCGGTCGGTGGGCGGCCTTCCCATCCGCTTGCCGATGGTGGACATCCACACGGTGGGGGCCGGGGGAGGATCCATCGTGTGGCGGGATGCAGGAGGCGCCATCCGCGTGGGCCCCGAGAGCGCGGGGGCGATCCCTGGGCCGGCCTGCTACGGGCGAGGGGGGACGCGACCTACCGTCACCGACGCCAACCTCCTCCTGGGGCGGCTTCCGCCTCGCCTGGCAGGCGGGCTCGAGCTCGATCCCGAGGCGGCGGTGGAGGCTATGGACGGGCTCGATCCCGCCGACGTCATCGCGGCCGTGAACGCGGAGATGCTGCGCGCGCTGCGGGTGGTGTCGGTGGAGCGGGGCTACGACCCCCGGGACCTGGCCCTGGTCGCCTTCGGGGGAGCCGGCCCTCTGCACGCCTGCGCCCTTGCCGAGGAGCTGGGGATCGAGACCGTGCTCGTCCCGGCGGCGGCGGGGGTGCTGTCGGCCCTGGGCCTCGTGGCCAGCGAGGAGCGGCGGGACCACGTCCGCTCCTACGTCTGCCTGCTCGAGGAGGTGGCGGAGGAGCTTCCCGCGGTCGGGGAGGCCGACCTCCGCTACCGGGGCCAGGCGTTCGAGCTGACGGTGCCCTTGGGGGGATCGCGGCAGGAGCTGGCCGAGCGCTTCCACCGGGCCCACGAGGAGCGCTACGGCTACGCCGACCGCTCGCGCCCCGTCGAGCTGGTGGCGGTGCGCACGGCCGAGGTGAAGCCTGCTCCTCCGGTCGCGCTTCCCCAGGCGGAGAGGATGCGGGTGGAAGGGCCGGCGGTGCTCGAGCTGGAGGGAGCGACCTGCTGGCTTCCCCCTGGGTGGGTGGGGGTTAGGGATGGAGGTAGCACGCTGATCCTGACCCGATCGTGAACATTCAGCTCCAAGCGTGAACATCCAGCTCCAAGTCCTTGGCGCCCAGCTTCGGGCCGTCGCCGAGGAGATGGGGGCCGTGCTCGTCCGCTCGGCCTTCTCGGCCAACATCAAGGAGCGCCGCGACTGCTCCACCGCCCTCTTCGACGAGCGAGGGCGCATGATCGTCCAGGCCGAGCACATCCCCGTCCACCTGGGCGCGATGCCGGAAGCGGTGGCGGCCGTCAGGGCCCGAGATCCGGCTCCGGGCGAGATCTTCGTCGTCAACGACCCCTACACGGGAGGGACCCACCTCCCCGACATCACCATGGTCTCGCGCCTCCCCTGCGGGTTTGCCTGCTCCCGCGCCCACCACGCAGATGTGGGCGGCATGGAGCCGGCCAGCCTGCCTGCCGGCTCCCGGGAGCTCTACCAGGAGGGGATCGTGATCCCCCCGACCCGGCTCGACGACGAGGTCCTGCGGGTGCTTCTCGCCAACATGCGGAATCCCGAGGAGCGCCGCGGCGACCTCGCTGCCCAGGTGGCGGCTCACCGCCTGGCGGAGCGCCGGCTGCAGGAGCTCCTGCACCGCCACGGCTCCGACACGGTGGCGGAGGCCATGGACGCGCTCTACCGCTACTCCGAGCGGATGGTCAGGCTGGCGATCGCCTCCCTTCCCGACGGCCGCTACCGGGCCGAAGAGCGGCTGGAGCCGATCGAGGGAGAGCTTGCGATCAGGGTCGCCGTGACGATCGCGCGCGACGAGGTAGAGGTGGACTTCGCCGGCACGTCTCCCCAGCACCAGGGCAACCTCAACTGCCCTCTCTCGGTCACTCGGTCTGCCTGCTACTTCGTCGTTCGCTCCCTCACCGAGCCCGATCTTCCCGCCTCGGGGGGCGCGTTCGCGCCGGTGACCGTGCGGGCTCCCGAGGGCTCCCTGGTCAACGCCCGGCCGCCGGCGGCGGTGGTCGCGGGAAACACGGAGACGTCCAGCCGGATCGTGGACTGCGTGCTCTCGGCCTTGGCTCAGGCGATCCCCGTCCCGGCCCAGGGGCAGGGGACGATGAACAACCTCACGTTCGGGAACGACCGCTTCACCTACTACGAGACGGTGGCGGGAGGCCAGGGCGCCTGCCCCCACCGGGACGGGCCGAGCGCGGTGCACGTGGCCATGTCGAACACCTTGAACACCCCCGTCGAGGCCCTCGAGCTCTCCTACCCTCTCCGGGTGGAGCGCTACCAGCTGCGCCTGGGCTCGGGCGGGGAGGGGCGCTTCCGGGGCGGAGACGGCGTGGTGCGGGAGATCCGGGTGCTCGAGGACTGCCGGCTCTCCCTCCTCTCCGAGCGCCGCCGCTTCGCTCCCCAGGGCCGGGCAGGAGGCCGACCGGGTGCTCCCGGGCGCACCCTCTTGAACGGTCGCGAGCTTCCCCCCAAGATCACCTGCCAGCTGCGGGCGGGCGACCTCGTCCGGGTCGAGACTCCGGGCGGGGGAGGGTACGGGCGGCCTCGCTAGGCGCGCTCCTGCGCCCCTTCCCACGGGCTGCTGCAGGCCGTACACTGTGGCAGTGGTCTGGGAGGCGGTCTTCTTCCTGGCGGTCCTGAAGATCCCGCTCGTCTACCTGTGCTGGGTTCTCTGGTGGGCGATCCGGGCACGGCCCCATCCCGGCGAGCCGGAGGGCGCGCTGGCGCTCGCTCCCCTCGACCCCGACCCTCGACCCGCCTGGCTCTTCCTGTGCCGCCGACGGCCGCCTCGTCGGGGACCGCACGGAGCCCCGCCTCGGGGCTACGATCGGCGCCCGCCGGCGCCCGCGCGCGGTAGGGTGTGCCGGTGATCGCGACGAGCATGGACGGTCGCCGCCCCGGTCGCGAGACCGTCGACACCCTGGCCGGCCTGTTCGCCTCGGCCGCCCTCTTCTTCGGGCTGGTAGCCCTCGCTTACCGCCCGGTGCCGGTGGCGGTGGCCGCGATCCTCCTCTCCCTGGTGGCCGCGGGGATGAGCGAGCGCTACCGGCGGCTCGCCGCTGTGGCTTTGGCCGTCTCGTCTCTCTGTTTCGTGGCCGGCACGGCTCTTGCCGTCGTCACCGACAACCCGCTCTGGTAGGGGCCCGCAGCGGGGGTCTGGCTCCCTGCTACAACAGGGGGCGGGCGTGAGAGAGGTGGATGGGCTCAACGCAGGCTACGCCTCCGACCTGCTCGAGGCCTACCTCGACAACCCGGAAGCGGTGCCGGAGGAGTGGCGGGCCCTCTTCGAGAGAGGCGGGAGCGAGGTCGTCGACCGGCTGCCCGGCCTCCGCCGGCTCCTGGAGACGGCCGGGAGGGAAGGCGACGGTCGAGAGCCTGTCCCTGCTCCCCCGCCGCCCGCGCCTGCGATCGATACCGACCTGGTGGCTGCCGTGGGCGCTGCCACCGCCCTCGTCAACGCCTACCGTACCCACGGCCACCTGGCCGCCCGCCTCGACCCTCTCGGCTCCAAGCCGGTGGGCGATCCTTCCCTCGATCCCGAGCGCCTCCGCCCGCCCCTCACCCCAGAGCTCCAGGCCCGCATTCCTGCCTCCCTCCTCGGCCTCCACGTCCCCGGAGAGACGCTGGCCGAGGCCCTTCCCCACGTGCAGGCGACCTACTGCGGCACCGTGGCCTACGAGATCGAGCACATCTCCGACCACGAGGAGCGCATGTGGCTGCGCCAGGCGATTGAGTCCGGCCGCTTCCGAACGCCCCTGTCCCGGGACGACAAGCGCCGCCTCCTCGAGCGGCTGTCGCGGGTGGAGGCCTTCGAGCAGTACCTCCGCCGTACCTTCGTGGGCCAGAAGCAGTTCTCCATCGAGGGCTTGGACGTGCTCGTGCCCATGCTCGACCACGCCCTCGAGCTGGCGGCCCAGGCAGGCGCCCACGAGGCCATCGTGGGGATGGCCCACCGCGGCCGCCTGAACGTGCTCGCCCACACGGTAGGCCAACCCTACGAGACGATCCTGCGCGAGTTCGAGGGCGAGCGGACGATCGCCGCCGTCGTGGCCGACCCCGAGGGCGGCACCGGGGACGTCAAGTACCACCTGGGCGCCAGGGGCGTCCGCTCCACCTCCGCCGGCGACATCGCCGTCACCCTCGTTCCCAACCCCAGCCACCTCGAGGCCGTCGATCCAGTCGTGGAGGGCTGGACGCGGGCCGAGCAGACCGACCGATCGGCAGGTGCCGGCCGCCACGACCCCTCGGTGGCCCTGCCCATCCTCATCCACGGGGACGCCTCCTTCGCGGGGCAAGGAGTGGTGGCAGAGACGCTCAATCTCGCGGGCCTCGCCGGCTACACGACCGGAGGTACCCTCCACGTCATCGCCAACAACCAGGTCGGCTTCACCACCGACCCCGCGGAGGGCCGCTCCACCCGCTACTCCAGCGACCTGGCCAAGGGGTTCGACGCCCCCATCATCCACGTCAACGCCGACGACCCGGAGGCAGCGCTGGCCGCCGTTCGTCTGGCTCTCGCCTACCGGCAGCGGTTCGGCCGCGACGTGGTGGTCGACCTCGTGGGCTACCGCCGGTTCGGCCATAACGAGCAGGACGACCCTTCCTTCACCCAGCCCCTGATGGCCAAGCGCATCGCCGAGCACCCCACCGTGCGACAGCGTCTGGCCGCGCAGCTGGTGGCGGAGGGGGTGATCGAGGCCCACGAGGCCGAGCTCATGGTCGAGCGAGCGCTGGCCGATCTCCGCCGAGCCCACGAGCGGCTGCGGGGCTCCCTCGCCCACGGGGAGCCCTCCCCTTCGCCCGCCGGGCTCGAGGCGCGGCCGGCCCAGGTGGCGACGGCCGTGGCCGAGCCGCGCCTGCGCGAGCTGGCCCGGGCGCTGGCGACCGTTCCCGAGGGGTTCGCCCTCCACCCCAAGCTGGCCGGACTCCTCGAGCGCCGACTCCGCTCCTTGGACGAGGGGGGTATCGACTGGGGGCACGCCGAGGCCCTAGCGCTGGCCGCCCTCGTGACGGAGGGTATCCCCGTCAGGCTCACCGGGCAGGACACCGAGAGGGGCACCTTCGGCCAACGCCACCTCGTCTTCCACGACGTGGAGACGGGGGAGCGCTACGCCCCCATCCAGCACTTGCCTCAGGCCACCGCCTCCTGCCAGGTACACAACTCGCCCCTGTCCGAGTACGCCACCCTCGGCTTCGAGTACGGCTACGCGGTGGCCGCCCCCGAGGCCCTCGTGCTCTGGGAGGCCCAGTTCGGCGACTTCGTGAACGGGGCCCAGGTGGTGATCGACCAGTTCCTCGTCTCCGGCTACTCCAAGTGGGGGCAGACCTCTCGCCTCACGCTGCTTCTGCCCCACGGCTACGAGGGAAGCGGGCCCGAGCACTCCAGCGCCCGCTTGGAGCGCTTCCTCCAGAGCGCGGCCCAGGAGAACATCCGCGTTGCCAACCCCACCACCTCCGCCCAGTACTTCCACCTCCTGCGCCGGCAGGCGCTCGACCCCAGGGCGCGGCCGCTCGTCGTCATGACCCCCAAGGGCCTCCTCCGCCTGCGCGAGGCCTCGTGCACGCTGGCCGACCTCGCGGAAGGGGCCTTCCAGCCGGTCATTCCCGACCGGGAGGTCGACCCCGAGCGGGTGCGGCGGCTCGTCGTCTGCTCGGGGAAGGTCTACTACGACATCGTCGGCCACGAGGCCCGTGCTAGCGCCCAGACGGTGGCGGTGGCTAGGCTCGAGCAGCTGTACCCGTTCCCGGCCCGCCCCTTCGCCGACCTCGTCGCGTCCTTCCCCTACCTGGAGGAGCTGGTCTGGGCGCAGGAGGAGCCGCTCAACATGGGGGCATACCGCTCGATCCGCCACCGCCTGGAGGACGCCCTGCCGCCGGGCGTCCCCCTCCGCTACGTGGGCCGGCCCTGGCGGGCGAGCCCGAGCGAGGGCTACCCCACCGCCCACGCCATCGAGCAGGACCGGATCGTGCGGGAGGCCCTTGGTGCCTCTGCGCGCCCGTAGCCCCTGAGCGGGCGGCTCGCCGCTAGCGGAGACGCCGAGCCTTGCCGCGGGCGAGCGAGAGCGCCCGAGGGACCTGCCGGCGCGCCTGCTCGAGCAGCTGCCGGCGACGGTGGGCGGGCAATCGTCGCCACAGCCTCCAGGCCTTCACCGCTCCTCGCAGCGCTCGCCAAGCCACGCTTCCATTCTCCCCGGCGCGCGATCTCGTGGCAAGTTCCTGCGGCCTCCCTGACCTCGGCCTCCCTGACCCTCCCTCACAAATCCGTTACAATCTGCCCGCCCCAAACTGAGCAGGAGGTACGGATGCCGGTGGACACTCCGTCGATCTTCTCCAAGGTCATTGAGGAGCACCTGGCGCTCAAGCGCCGGAACGCCCAGCTCGAGGACACCCTGCCTCTCGAGCGCTACCTGAACGGCGACCCGTTCGAGAACCACCCGCTGTTCAAGACCGAGGAGCAGGCCCGCATCGAGGAGACGATGGACGGCGAGCAGCCCGGGATCGCCCCCGCGGCCTGGCCGGGCCAGGAGCGCATCGACGAGGACAGCGGCCTTTGGGCTCGGCCCCGCGACTTCGACTGGGGCGACTGAGGCCCGGCGACCCGCTCCTGCCGGAGCCCTGTCGCAGAGCTCGCCCTCTCAAAGGAGAGGGCCTTCCTGCCGATACTCGCCGCGTGGAGTCCGTGCGGGTCGAGGTTGTCGAGCAGGAGCTCGCGTTGAGCGAGGACGAGCGCGTCCTCCTCTGGCGGGTGGACGCGCTCGAGCGCGCCGGCTACGACGAGGAGGCGGCGGTAGCGCTGGCCCTGCGTCGCGACGTCGACCTCCACTGGGCCATCGAGCTCGTCGCCCGCGGCTGTCCCCACGCCACGGCCGTGCGCATCCTGCTGTGACCGGGGGCGGCGGGCCGGAGGCACCGCGCTGCTAGCACGAGCGGGCGAGGACGAGGGCGTAGAGGAGCTTCGCCCACTCCCCCACGACGGCCATGGGAGTGCTCGTCCAAGGGTAGGAGACGCCCACCGCGTCCACCCGGGCGTCGAGGCAGCGACGGAACAGCATGCGGGCGCGGGTCACGTGGAAGCGGGAGGTCACGAGGACGATGGATCTCCAGCCGTAGCGCCGGGCCAGCCGCTCCACCCCGCGGGCTTCGCCTCGGGTCGAGTCAGGGCGCGGCCAGAAGCAGAGCACGCGGAACCCCCGCCCCCGGCCGGCGAGACACAGGCGACGGGCCCTGGGCTGGCGAGGATCGAACCCGGCCGAGACGACGAGCACGGGCGCCACTCCGCCCTGCACCAGCTCGAGCCCCCTGTCCAGCCGGCGCTTGCTCCCGGATAGGACGACCACCGCGTCGGCGTGAGGAGGGACTGCCTCGGCAGGAAGGAAGAGGAGGAGGATGGTGGCGGCGACCCATCCGCCGAGGAAGAGGGCGGCGACCGCCGCCAGCAGGACCGAAGGCCGCGGCACGGCCGCCCATGGTACGGGTCTGGCCCTGGGGAGGGATCGATGCAAGGATGGCACGATGTCGCCGCCCCTGCGGGCGCGTTCCTGTGCTGACATGGGAATCCCGCCCTCGTTCGGGCGGCGTGATCGATCTTGACCAGGCAGGACCGGCAGGCACGCTGCACAGTGGCCTCGATGACGATCGGCGCGCGCGCAGGGGGGATCCACCCTTGGGCCTGGCCCGAGCGTCCCCGGGTCTTGGTCGAGGACGCCGACACGGAGCCGGGGTCGCCTCTCCTCGAGAGCCTGCGCCACGCCGGCTTCGCCGTCGCCGTCTGCCCGGGCCCCCGGGCGGGAGGGAGCGCTACCCGCTGTCCCCTGGTCGAGCACGGCGAGTGCCCGCTCGTCGAGGGAGCGGACGTGGTGGTGTGGGGGCTGGGCCTGGAGCGCCGGGAGAGCCGGGAGGAGCTGGCGGCCCTCAAGGCGCGCCATCCCCGTCTAACCGTCGTCGTGCGCGCCCCCGCCGAGGACGTGTCGCGGTGGGTGGAGCTGGTCGAGGGGTCGACGGTCGTCGACCCCGCTCTGCCGGTCGAGGCGGTGGTGGAGGCCGTGATCGAGGCCGCCCGGTCGGCTACCTCCCGGGCTCTGTAAGGCGGAAGCAAAGTGGAGGGCTCTCGGCGCCTTCTCTCCACCGAATGGGGGAGGGGAAGGCGAGCCTCTCCTGCGATGTGGTGAGGAGTGACGGCTCGGACACCACGTCGTCTCCTCGCCACCGCCCCTCCCGAGGGGAGGGAGACCCTGACCCTGAGGGAGCGGCTCGTCCGCGCCGCCGCCGCTCTCGAGCGCCGGGGAGGGACGGCCTCGGCAGACGCTGCCCGCGTGCGGCGTCTCCTCGCCGGCTACCAGACCCTGGCGGGCGAGGAGCGCGGCTGGTAGGCCCTGACCGAGGCCTGGTCAGTGGAGCGTGCCGGGATCGAACCGGCGACCTCCGGCTTGCAAAGCCGGCGCTCTCCCAGCTGAGCTAACGCCCCGCGCAGGCCATCGTAGCGAGGCGGGCTCCCGCCGCGGGCGAGCTAGGCCGCCCGCTCCAGGCGCTCCTCGTGTCGGGCCCGAGCGATGATCGCCTCCCGCTCGCCGAAGCGGACGCGGGCGCGCTCGATCCGATACTCCTCCCACAGACGACCGATGCGCTCCTCGATCTGCGCTCGCTCGGCAGCGAGCGCCCGATCGTGCCGCTCGCCCAGCGCGCGCAGGATCTCGGCCCGCCGCTCGGTCAGCTGCTCGATCTGTGCTCTGATCTCGTTCAGCCGGGTCCTCATCGTCTCTCGCCCCTGGTCGTTCTTGTCGACGTAAACGTTCGCGCTTTCCCCCGCATTTCCCGCTCAGGCAGCCTGCGCCCGCTCCCAGGAGGCGCACAGGGATCGTGCCCTGTCCACGAACGCCTGTGCCGCGGGGGTGAGGCGTCGGTGGCGGTGCCAGGCCAGGGCGACGAGACGGGGCGGCAACCGGTCGCGGAGCTCGATCGCCCGCACCGAGCGGTCCCGCTCCTCCACGGTGAGGCGAGGCACGAGGGCGACTCCCATGCCGGCCCCCACCATCCCCTGCACGGTGCCGTTGTCATCGGATCGGAAGACGACCCGCGGCTCCCGGCCGAAGAGGCGCAAGCGCTCCTCCACCCGCTGCGTCGTGCGGCAGGAGCGGAAGCTGATCAGGGGAAGATCGAGGATGTCGCGCAGGGAAGGGGGCCGGGGGCGGGAGGCGAGCGGGGAGTCGGCAGGAACGAGGAGGACGTAGGGGTCGCGCAAGAGCTCGATCGCCTCGAAGGGGCCCGGCTCCAGGGGCAAGACGACGAAGCTGAGGTCGATCTCGCCCCGCTCGAGGAGGGCCAAGAGCTCCCCGTCGTCGGAGCGCTCGGACAGGAGCACCGTGACCTGGGGCCGCTCCTGGCTGAACGCACGGAGGAGGGGGGGCAGGAGGCGGGCGCCCACGCTCTGGTAGGTGCCGACGCGGAGTACCCCCGCGTCGCCTGCCTGCAGGGCCGCCAGGTCCGCCTCGGCCGCCTTGAGGCGGGCGGTGATCCCCTGGGCGTGGCCGAGGAGCAGACGGCCGGCCTCGGTGAGCGAGACCGGGCGCGGTCCACCGGGCCGCTCGACCAGGCGCTGGCCGACAATCCGCTCCAGGGCGGCGATCTGCTGGCTCACCGCCGACTGCGTGTAGGCGAGCCGCCGAGCCGCTCGGCCGAAGGAGCCCTCCTCAGCGACGGCTTGGAGCGCGGCCAGGTGACGGAGCTCGAGGCCGAGAAGACCATCAGGTTTCATGATCGACTCCAATCCTAACACGACTTGTGCTAATCGATCTCGACGGGCACAGTAGAGGCCATGGGCTGGGGCCGATGAAGCGGGGGGAGAGCCAGGCAGGGATGTGGGCGGCCTTGGCCGTCGTCTACGTGGTGTGGGGCTCGACCTACCTCGGCATCGAGCTCGCCGTCCGCACGTTGCCGCCGTTCCTCATGCTGGCGGCGCGCTTCCTGCTCGCCGGCGCGCTTCTCTTCGCCTGGTCGCTCGCCCGGGCCCAGCGACCGCGACGGCTGCCGAGCCTGGGCGAGTGGCGGGCGGCCTTCGTCGTGGCGGCCGCGCTCCTTGGGGGCGGCAACGGGGCGGTGGCCTGGGCCGAGGATCGCGGCGTGGAGACGGGAACTGCGGCGCTCATCATCGCCTCGGTGCCGCTGTGGCTGGCGCTCTTCGACCGTCTCCTGTACGGGGAGCGGCTAGGTGCCGTGGCCGGCGCCGGACTCGTGGTCGGCCTGGGCGGGGTAGCGGTGCTGGTCGCGCCAGGAGGTGGGTCCGACGTGGCGGGCGAGGGCGCGCTGCTCGGGGGAGCGATGGCGTGGGCGCTCGGCTCCCTCTACGCGCGGCAGGCTCCCTCTCCCGGGCCCCTTCTGGGCGCCTCCATGCAGATGCTGGCAGCAGGGCTTCTCCTGGCGGTGGTCGGGCTGGGGCTGGGCGAGGCGGGCGCCGTCGAAGCTGTTTCCGGGGCTTCCCTGGGGGGCTTTGCCTACCTCGTCCTCTTCGGGTCGGTCCTCGGGTTCACTGCCTACGGCTGGCTCCTGCGGACAGCCCCCACGGCCCTCGTGGGCACGTACGCCTACGTCAACCCGCTGGTGGCCGTCCTGCTGGGGACGGTGTTCCTGGAGGAGCCGCTGGGGTGGCGGCTGGCAGGGGGAGGAGGGATTGTCCTCCTGTCGGTGGCGGCCATCGTCACCTGCCGTCTCGCCGGACGAGGGGCGACCCCGGCAGCCGGTTCCGCCCGGGAGCGGGAGCGCTACTCTGAGGGCATGACGTACCTGGACCTCAGAGCGATCCGGCTGAGGTCGGGTGAGGAGCTGCGCGACGAGCGAGACGTCGAGATCGCCCCCATCGAGCTCGGCGGCCAGCGGTACGTCGCTGTCCCCGAGAGGGTGCGGGCGGCGCTGACCGTGACCAAGGCGACGACCGGCACCGTCTTCGAGCTGCGCTTCCACGCCCGGCTGCACGGTCCCTGCTACCGCTGCCTCGACGACGCTGTGGTGGAGCAGACGCTCGCCCTCCGGGAGTACCAGGACGAGAGCCCCCGCGCGGCCGAGGAGCTGACCAGCCCCTACATCGTCGAGCGGCGCCTCGACCTGTCGGCCTGGGCCCGAGACTCCCTGGTCTTGGCGTTGCCCCAGAAGATCCTGTGTCGGCCGAGCTGCGCCGGTCTCTGCGCTACCTGCGGAGAGAACTTGAACCGCCGTCCCCACCGGCACGAGGAGCCGGCGGCGGATGGGCCCTGGGCGGCCCTGGCCGAGCTTCGCGACCGGCTCTGAGAGGCGCTCGCGGTATACTGCGCCGCCCATGGCTGTCCCCAAGCAGAAGGTGTCCAAGGCGCGGCGCGACAAGCGCCGCGCGCAGCACCGCCTCGAGCCGCCGCGCCTGAGTCTCTGTCCCACCTGCGGCCAGCCCAAGCTCCCGCATCGGGTCTGCCCCACGTGCAAGACCTACCGCGGCCGCGAGGTCGAGCCTCCCCCGGCTCCCGGCTCCTAGCCCGTGATCCGGGTCGCGGTCGACGCCCTGGGGGGCGACCGCGCGCCGGGCGAGGTCGTCGCTGGTGCGCTGGCGGCGCGCTCGTCGTCGGTCGAGCCGGTGTTGTACGGCCCCAAGGGGCTCGCCACGGGCGGCCTCCGCCTGGTGGAGACGTCCCAGGCTATCGGCATGGACGAGAAGCCCGGGGAGGCAGTCCGCGCCAAGCCCGATAGCTCCCTCGTCGCCTGCTGTCGAGCGGTGGGAGCAGGTCACGCCGACGCGGCCGTCTCGGCCGGGAACACGGGGGCCATGCTGGCGGCCTCCCTGCTCGAGATCCGCCGCCTGCCAGGGGTGCTGCGGCCGGCCATCGCCGTCGTCATCCCCGCCCTCCGGGGGCCCTCCGTCCTCATCGACGCCGGCGCCAACGCGGATGCCCGACCCGAGATGCTGGCGCAGTTCGCCGAGATGGGCGCCATCTTCGCCGAGGAGATCCTGGGCGTGAGTCGGCCCCGAGTCGGCCTGCTCTCGATCGGCGAGGAGCCGGAGAAGGGAGACCAGCTGACGCTGGAGGCTCACCGCCTGCTCGTCGCCTCCGACCTCGACTTTCGAGGGAACGTGGAGAGTCGATGGCTGCTCGAGGGGGCGGCGGATGTGGTGGTCTGCGACGGCTTCACGGGCAACGTCTGTCTCAAGCTGCTCGAGGGCACCATTCGCTCCCTGCTCGAAGGCCTGCGGGCCGAGATCACCCGGACTCCGTGGGGCAAGCTGGGCGGGCTCCTCGTCCGACCGGCCGCCCGCAAGCTTCGGCTGCGGCTCGACCCGGAGACCTACGGGGGCGCCTACCTCCTCGGTCTTAGGGGCTTGGTGGTGGTGGCCCACGGCAACTCGTCCCGCCGGGCGATCGCCAACGCCATTGGCTTGGCCGCGCGCGGGGTCGAGCACCGGGTGGTGGAGCGGCTGGCAGAGCGGCTGGGGCGAGAGGAGGAGGCCACGTCGGGACAGCGTGTTAGCATCCCCGCGCCGGCAGAATCCGACCGCCAAGAGAGGTGACATGGCAGCTTCGCGCGAGGAAGTATTCGAGCGAGTCAAGGAGGTCCTTGTCGAGCAACTAGGCGTCGACGAGAGCGAGATCACCGAGGAAGCCTCCTTCCAAGAGGATCTGGACGCCGATTCGCTCGATCTCGTCGAGCTGATCATGGAGCTCGAGGACCAGTTCGGCATCAAGATCTCCGACGAAGACGCCCAGAAGATCCAGACCGTCGGGCAGGCCGTCGACTACGTCGTCGCCCACCAGTAGAGGCGTCCCCGCCAACGCCCGGTCGCTCGCTCGGCTCATCGAGGCCCTTCCTCCCGAGCGCCTGGAGCAGGTTCTCACCCACGCGGCCTGGGCGCCCGACCGGGCCTCCTCCTACGAGCGCCTGGAGTTCCTGGGCGACAGCGTGCTGGAGCTGGCGGTGGCCCACGCCCTCTACGAGCGCTACCCCTCGTTCTCCGAGGGGAGGCTGGCCAAGATCCGCTCCCAGGTCGTCTCCCGCCGGGCCTGCGCGGCGGTGGCCGCCCAGCTCGGCCTGGGAGACAAGCTCAGGGAGCAGGGGGCCTTGCCCCCGGAGGAGCTCGAGCGCCTGGCGGAGAACCGCAATGTCCTGGCGGCGCTGATCGAGGCCGCCTTGGCCGCCCTCTTCCTCGAGCACGGATTCGAGCCCATCGAGCGCCCCATCGTGGAGGCGTTCTCCGACCAGATCGACTACGCGGCCTCCCACGACATCGACTACAAGACGGAGCTCCAGGAGGCCCTGGCCCGCCGTCGCTCGCAGGTCTCCTACGCGGTCGTGTCCGTCGAGGGACCTCCCCACGACCGCCGCTTCACCTGCGTTGCCCTGGTGGAGGGGAGGGAGCTGGGCACGGGAAGCGGTCGGACGAAGAAGGAGGCCGAGCAGGCCGCGGCCAGGCAGGCCCTGGCGGCGCTCCAGGAGGATGGGCAGGTGGGGTCGGGGGGCTAGCAGGCCGGCCTTCTCGGGCCAGGAGGGAGGGGATGTCGGTGGGCGGCGTCCGCGCCCCCCGCTAGCGTAGGCGGCCCCGTGTACCTCAGGGCGATCAGGATCTGCGGCTTCAAGTCGTTCGCCGACCCGGTGGAGGTACTCCTAGAGCCGGGGGTGGCGGTGGTGGTGGGCCCGAACGGCTCGGGGAAGTCGAACATCGCCGACGCCCTCCTCTGGGCTGCGGGCTGCCTCGCTCCCAGCGAGCTTCGGGCCGAGAAGCCCGAGGACGTCCTCTTCGCCGGCTCCAAAGGGCGTCCGCCGGCCTCCTTCTGCGAGGTGGAGCTACGCTTCGACCAGGTCGACGGCGAGCTGGCCGGCCTCGACTTCTCCGAGGTCTCTATCTGTCGTCGCCTCTACCGGGGCGGCGACAGCCACTACCTCCTCAACGGAGCCCCAGTACGGCGCACGGACGTGGTCGAGCTTCTGGCCGACATCGGGCTGGGCCCCCGGGGGGGATCGGTGATCGGCCAGGGCAAGGTGGAGGCTATTCTCGCCTCCAGCCCCGGCGAGCGGCGGGCTCTGCTCGAGGAGGCTGCCGGTCTGGGGCGGTTCAAGCGTCGCCGGCACAGGGCGGAGCTCAAGCTGGCCCGGGTGGCGCGCCAGGTCGAGCGGGCCCGGGACCTGGAGCAGGAGGTCAGCAAGCGCCTGCGCCCGCTCGCCCTCCAGGCTACCGCCGCCGAGCGGGCGGAGAGACTCGCGGGCGAGATCCGCCGTCTCCAAGCGGGCCTGGCGGCGCTCGATCTGGCCGATCTCGCCTTGCGGCTCGAGGAGGCGCGGCGGCAGCGAGACTCGGCGGCGGAAGCCCGCCGCCGGCTCGAGGAGCGCCTCGAGGCCGTGCTCGGACGCCGACGGCGGGCGGAGGAGAGGCTGGCAGGGCTCGCAGGCGGCGCCGACGGCAAGACGGGCGCGCTCTACCGTCTGCGCAGCGCCTCGGAGCGGGTGCGGATGCGGAGGGAGGCCGCTGGCGACCTCATCGAGCGCCTCCGCCGACCGGTCTTCCCCGTCGACGCGGACGCCCTCCGCGAGCAGGCTCGGCTGGCGGAAGCCCGGGCACGAGCGCTCGAGCAGGCGCTGGCGGAGGACCCAGCGGCGGCGCGGGCGCTGGCGCAGGAGGGGGGGCGCCTCGTCCTCCGCTCCATCGAGGTGGAGCCGGGGAAGGAGCGGGCCACCCTGGCCGCGCTCCGCCATCGGGCGACTGCCCTGCTGGTGGAAACCCCCGAGCAGGGCCTCGCCCTCCTCCGCCGGGCCCGCGAGCGACAGCTCGGGAGCGCGCTGGTGTTGGTGGAGCGCGATCCCAACGAGATCGTGGCCGACGTCCCTGTGGTCCCCCTGGACGAGCTGCTCGCGTCCCCGGTGCCGGCCGTCACCGAGGAGGGCTTCGGCTACGACCCCGGGCAGGGGGAGCTGTGGCTGGTAGGGGAGACGGCCGAGGCCCTGGAGCTCGAGCTGAGGGCCGAGGCGCGGCGGCTTCGCGCCCAGGCCGGCGCTCTCGCTGCTCGAGCCGACGAGGCGAAGCCCCTCGACCTCGCCTACCCCCGCCGCCTAGCCCTGGCCGAGCGGCTGGCGGGCGAGCTCGAGCGGGCAGAGGCGGCGGCCGAGCGGCTCCGGGCGCCACTTCTCGCCCAGGCGGAGGAGGAGGCCGCCCGGGCCTCCCAGCTTGCCCAGGAGCTGAGGACGCTGGCGGCCGAGGAGGCGGAGATCCGCCGGCTGGCTGCCCAGGCCGGGGAGCGGTCAGCCTCCGCGGAGGTGGAGCTCGCTCGCCTGGAGGCAGAGGCCGACGAGGCCCGCCGCCGTCTCGAGCAGGCAGGCGCGGATCCGGCGGTGGGGCGCCGAGACGAGATCGAGCGGGCGCTGGCGCGGCTGCTCCGCCGCCGGCAGGAGCTGGGCGAGGTGAATCCTCTAGCCAGGGAGGAGTACGCCCGGGAGAAGGCTCGCTTGGAGGAGCTTCGCCTGCAGCGTGCCGACCTCGAGCGGAGCCTCCAGGAGCTGGAGAGGCTGCGCCGAGACCTGGCCGACACGGTCGAGCGCCAGTTCGCCTCGACGCTGGCCAAGGCCCAGGAGAGCTTCGCCCAGGTGGCAGCCACCCTCTTTCCCGGTGGCTGGGGGCGACTGAGGCTGAGCCCCCCCGAGGGCGAGGAGGCCGAGCCGGGAGTCGAGGTCGAGCTGCGGCCTGCCGGCAAGCGGGTGACGCGGCTCTCGCTCCTCTCCGGAGGGGAGAAGGCGCTGGGGGCGATCTCGTTCCTCTTCGCCCTCTTCCTCGCTCGGCCCTGCCCGTTCTACCTCCTGGACGAGGTCGAGGCCGCCCTCGACGACGCCAACATCGGCCGCTTCGTCGAGCTCGTGCGTCGGTTCTCGCGGCAGGCCCAGTTCATCATCGTCACCCACCAGAAGCGGACGATGGAGGCGGCCGATGTCCTCTACGGGGTGACCATGGGGGCCGACGGCGTCTCCCAGGTCGTCTCCCGGCGGCTGCCGCGCGAGCAGGCCTCCCCGGCCGCCTGAGCGGCCGGGCTATGCTCCCCGGCCGTGACGCTGAGCTGGGCCGAGCTTCTCGGGGACGCCGAGCCCTCCCCCGATCCGGTGGAGGAGACGGCCGGCTTCTGGCGGCGTCTCCGCGGCTCGCTGGGCCGGGGTGGGCGCGCCGTCCTGGCCCGTCTTGCCGGCTTCGACCCCCGCAAGGAGGAGTCGTGGGAGGAGCTGGAGGAGGCCCTCATCGCCAGCGACGTGGGGATCGCGGCCACCGAGCTGCTGGTGGAGAGGCTGCGCCGGCGGCGGGACGCGGCCGGCCTGGAGGAGGCCTTGGTCGAGGAGATCGCGTCGATCGTCGGTCGGCCACGACCGCTCGCTCTCTCCGCCCGCCCCAGCGTCATCCTGGTCGTGGGCGTCAACGGCAGCGGCAAGACGACCACCATCGGCAAGCTCGCCCGCCGCCTCCGCGAGCACGGGCGGAGCGTGGTGGTGGCGGCCGCCGACACCTTCCGGGCCGCTGCCGGCGAGCAGCTCGAGATCTGGGCTCAGCGGGCGGGCGCCGACTTCGTGGGCTCAGCCCCGGGGGGCGATCCGGCTGCGGTCGCTTTCGACGCCGTCCAGGCAGCGAAGGCCCGGGGCCGGGACGTCGTGATCGTCGATACGGCCGGTCGGCTGCACACCCAGGCCAACCTCATGGAGGAGCTGCGGAAGATCCGGCGCGTCGTGGGCGAGCGCCTTCCCGGGGCGCCCCACGAGACCCTGCTCGTGATCGACGCCACCACCGGCCAGAACGGCCTCCAGCAGGCACGGCTCTTCCACCAGGCGGTGGAGGTCACGGGGGTGTGCCTGACCAAGCTCGATAGCTCCGCCAAAGGAGGGATCGTCCTGCCTATCGCCGTCGAGCTCGGCCTCCCCGTGGTGCTGATCGGGGTCGGAGAGCGGCTGGAGGACCTCCGTCCCTTCGATCCCGACGAGTTCGCCCGGGCCCTCGTCGGCCTGGAGCGCTAGGGCTCTACCACCCGCGGCGGAAGCGGGACGCCAGGCAGGTACCCTTCTCGAGCGGTGTTCGACCTTCTGTCCGAGAAGCTGCAGGCAGCCCTGGGGGGTCTCCGGGCCCGCGGGACCCTAGACGAGGAGACCGTGACCAAGGCCATGCGCGAAATCCGCCTCGCTCTGCTGGAGGCGGATGTCAACCTGGACGTCGTCAAGAGCTTGACCGCCACCGTCAAGGAGCGCGCCCTCGGCCAGGAGGTGCTGAAAAGCCTCGCTCCCGGCCAGCAGGTGGTCAAGATCGTGCACGAGGAGCTGACCCGGATCATGGGCGGCAGCGACTCCCGCCTGGCGTTCGCCGGCCGGCCCCCCACGGTGATCCTCCTCGTCGGTCTCCAGGGATCGGGCAAGACCACCGCCGCCGCCAAGCTCGCCCTCATGCTGCGGCGGGAGGGAAGGAGAGCGGGGCTCGTGGCCGCCGACCTGCAGCGCCCCGCCGCCGTTAGCCAGCTGGAGCAGCTAGGTCGCCAGATCGCCGTCCCCGTCTTCAGCGCGGAGCGCGAGGATGCGGTGGCCGCAGCGAGGATGGGGGTCGACCACGCCCGCTCGCAGGGACTGGACGTGGTCATCGTCGACTCGGCCGGCCGTCACCAGCTGGAGGAAGCCCTGATGGAGGAGCTGACCCGCATTCGGGACGCCATCAGGCCCCACAACGTCCTCCTCGTGCTGGACGCGATGACGGGCCAGCAGGCGGTGGAGGTGGCCCTGGCCTTCCAGCAGCGGGTCGCCTTCGACGGCCTCCTCCTCACCAAGCTGGACGGGGACGCCCGAGGCGGCGCGGCGCTCTCGGTGCGAGCCGTCACCGGTTGCCCCATCAAGTTCGTCTCGGTGGGGGAGAAGCTCGACCAGCTCGAGGTCTTCCACCCGGAGCGCATGGCCTCCCGCATCCTCGGCATGGGCGACGTCCTCACCCTCATCGAGAAGGCCGAGGCGGCTGCCGCGGAGGAGGACAGGAAGGCCATGGAGGAGCGGCTCCTGGCGGGCCAGCTTACCTTCGACGACTTCCTGGCGAGCTACCGGATGGTGCGGAGGATGGGTCCCCTCAAGGGCATCCTGTCCATGCTCCCGGGCCTGGGTCGGGAGCTTCGGGGCATCGACGTGGACGAGCGGGAGCTCGCCCGCATGGAGGCCATCATCCTCTCCATGACCCCGGAGGAGCGTCGGCTGCCGCACATCATCGACGGCTCGCGCCGGAGACGGATCGCCCGCGGAAGCGGTACCACCGTGCAGCAGGTCAACCAGCTCTTGGCCGCCCGCAAGCAGATGGAGAAGGTGGTGAGGCAGGTGTCCAAGGGCACGATGCCGGCGCTCCCCGGTCTCGGTCGAAAGCGGTAGGAGAAGCGCTAGGAAAGGAGACGAATGGCTGTACGGATGCGCTTGACCCGCGTGGGTTCGAAGAAGAACCCGATCTACCGGGTGGTGGTAGCCGACGCCCGCTCGCCGCGGGACGGGAAGTTCATCGACATCGTGGGACGCTACAACCCCCAGACAAACCCTTCCCTCATCGAGCTGGACGAGGCCAAGGTGCGCGAGTGGCTGGGCAAAGGAGCCCAGCCTACCGAGCCGGTACGGCGCCTGCTCAAGGTCAAGAACATCATCTAGGGTGCCGGACGAGCTTGTCCTCTACCTGGTGCGCCTGCTCGTCGACGAGCCGGAGGCGGTGCGGGTGGAAGGGCACGAGGAGGAGGACGGCTCTCTGCGGCTCCGCCTCTACGTTGCCGAGGGAGATCGTGGCAAGGTGATCGGCCGGGGCGGCCGCATGGTGCAGGCGCTTCGCACCCTCGCCCGAGCGGCGGGAGCGCGCCAGGAGCGCCGCGTGCTCCTCGAGATCGCCGAGTAGGTGGAGGACGAGCTCGTGCCTGTCGGCCGGGTGGGACGGCCGCACGGCCTCGACGGCTCGTTCGTGGTCGAGGAGGCGAGCGAGGCCGAGGAGCGCTTCAGGGTGGGGGCGACCCTCTGGGTGGAGGGCAAGCCCGCCTCGGTCGTCACCTCCAAGCGAGCCTCGGGGCGGCCTGTCATCCGTCTCGACCGTCCCGTCCAGCGCGGGCAGAGACTGTACGTGCCCCGATCCCAGCTTCCTCCTCCGGACGAGGGCTCCTACTACGTGTTCCAGCTCGTGGGCTTGTCCGTAGAGGAGGAGGGAGGCAGGTTCCTGGGCCGCGTCCGGGACGTCCTTCCCGGGGTGGCCAACGACGCCCTCGAGCTCGACAGCGGCCTCCTCCTTCCCCTCCACGAGGAGTGCATCCGCAGGATCGACCTCGAGGGCGGTCGGATCGTGGTCGCCCGCGGCTTCGCCGACCCCGGCTAACCTGCCTCCCCGTGCGGATCGACGTCTTCACCCTGGTGCCCCACGCCTTCGCCTGGATGTGCGAGCAGCGGCCGCTGGCGGCGGTGCTGGGGGATACCCTCGAGCTGAGGCTCCTCAACTACCGGGAGTTCACGCCCTTGCGGGGAGGGCAGGTGGACGACGAGCCTTACGGCGGCGGGGCAGGCATGGTACTGCGGGTGGACGTGGTCGCGGCCGCCCTCGAGGCCGTGTACGGCGGCGTGCCCGAGCACCGGGTCATCGCCCTCACCCCCCAGGGCCGTCTCCTCGACCAGCGGCTGGTAGAGGAGCTGGCCGGCGAGGAGAGCCTCACCCTCCTCTCCGCCCGCTACGAGGGGTTCGACGAGCGGATCCTCCGCCACCTCTGCTCGGACACGCTCTCCATCGGTCCCTACGTTCTCTCCGGGGGCGAGCTCGCGGCCATGGTGGTGATCGACGCGGTGGCCCGGCTCCTGCCCGGGGCCCTGGGAAGCGCGGAGTCGAGGCGAGAGGAGAGCTTCTCTCCCCAGCTCGAGGGGGGGCTCGAGTACCCGCACTACACCCGGCCGGCCGAGTTTCGAGGCTGGCGGGTCCCGGACGTGCTTCTCTCCGGCGATCACCGACGCATCGCCGCCTGGCGTCGAGAGCAGAGCCGGGCAAGGAGCAAGCGGTGACCGAGCTCGGGCCCGGCGAGCCTCCCGCTACCCGCCCGCCGGCTCAGCCCGGGAGCGGCAACCCGGTGGAGCAGGGGGAGGCGATCCCGCTCGAGCAGGCCGAGGAGGACGAGCAGCAGGAGCCGGCGGGGGAGGCGTCCATCGCCCCCCCTCGGCCCTCCTGGAACCCCATCGCCCGACTCACCGCCGGCCTTCCCCGATGGGCTCGGGTGGTCATCGACTGGGCGGTGACCATCGCCGGGGCGATCGCCATCGTCCTCGCGATCAAGGCCTGGGTCGTGAACCCGTACCGCATTCCCTCCTCCTCTATGGAGCCGACCCTCCACTGCGCCCGGCCCGCGCCCGGCTGCCAGGCCCGCTTCTCCGACCGGGTGCTCGCCAACCGGTTCATCTACCACTTCCGCAAGCCGGCCCGGGGCGACATCGTGGTCTTCAAGACCCCGCGGCGGGACTCGGAGTGCACGAGCAGGGACTCCAGCCAGACCTTCGTCAAGCGCCTCATCGCCCTCCCTGGGGAGACGTGGGAGGAAAGGAACGGCGTCGTCTACATCAACGGCCGACGGCTGATCGAGCCCTACATCGAGCCCGACCGGCGAGACTCGGAGACCCATCCCCCTCGCCGCATTCCCGAGGGTCAGTACTTCTTCATGGGCGACAACCGGGCCCAGTCCTGCGACTCGCGCGACTGGGGAACGGTGCCCCGCAAGAACATCGTGGGCCAGGTGTTCTTCGTCTACTGGCCCCCCGACCGGATCGGCTTCCGCTAGAGCGAGGCTGCCTCCTCTGGCAAGCCGGGGAGCTCGATTCCGCTAGGATGGGGGCGCCTCACCAGCCCGCCCTCGCTATGAGCACGATTATCGACGCCCTCGAGCAGCGCCAGCTGCGCCAATCCTTGCCCGAGTTCAAGGCGGGAGACACCGTTCGCGTCCACTTCCAGGTCATCGAGGGGCAGCGACGCCGGGTGCAGGTGTTCGAGGGGACCGTGATCAAGCGCCAGGGGGCCGGCCTTCGGGAGACGTTCACGGTCCGCAAGCACTCGTTCGGGGTGGGCGTCGAGCGGACCTTTCCCTTGCACTCGCCCAAGATCGAGAAGATCGAGGTCGTCCAGATCGGCGACGTCAACCGGGCCAAGCTCTACTACTTGCGCACGAAGCTGGGAAAGAAGGCGCGCGTGCGGGCAAAGCAGCACGGGGGCAAGGTATCCTCGGCCGGTGCCCGCGCCGTCACCGACAGCGACGAGGGCCAGGCCACAGGGCCAGGGCCCGAGGCGAGCGAAGCCGAGGCGAGGCCGAGCGAAGCAGGGGGCGAGCCCGCGTAGCAGCGGGGCCAAGCTGCGGAGCTTCGACCTCCGGCTCGGCGTCCGCCTCGTGGCGGGCGCCGACGAGGCGGGCCGGGGATCCCTGGCCGGCCCCCTGGTCGTGGCCGGCGTCCTCCTCGACTACGCCTCGCTCCGGGGCTCGAGAGCGCGTCCGCTGGCCGGGCTGGCCGACTCCAAGGAGCTCCGGCCCGACGAGCGGGAGCGGCTGTTTCGGTGCGTGGTGCGACTCGCCCAGCGGGTGGTGGTGCGGGTGTACCCGGCGGGGGAGATCGACCGCCGCGGTCTTCACGCCTGCAACCTCGCCGGGCTCAGGGAGGTCCTGGCCTCCCTGAGCCCCCCTGCCCAGGCCTGCCTCGTCGACGGCTTTTCCCTGGGGCCGGAGGCGCCCGAGCACCTGGCCCTCGTCGAAGGCGACCGTCGCTCGGCTGCGGTGGCCTCGGCCTCGGTCGTGGCCAAGGTCGTCCGCGATCGCATCATGCGGCGGATGGACGCCCTCTTCCCTGGCTATGGGTTCGCCTCCCACGTGGGCTACATCACCCCTGCCCACGCGGCGTCCGTGCGGACCCACGGCCCCAGCGCCATCCACCGCCTCTCCTTCCAGGCTCTGTGCTACGTCGCGTGAGGAACCGGGCCGAGCGCCGAGCGGCCTGGCACTACCGGCTACGCGGCTACCGGGTGGTGGCCGCCAACGTGTGGGCGGCGGGGAACGAGATCGACCTCGTCGCTCGCCGGGGCTCGCGCCTGGTCCTGTGCGAGGTGAAGAGCAAGGGAGGGCCCGACTGGGGCTCGCCGGCCGAGATGGTGGGTCCCGAGAAGCGACGCCGGCTGCGCCGGGCGGCGGAAGCGTTCCTGGCCACCCGCCCCGACCTGGCCGACCTCGAGGTCACCTTCGAGGTGGTGGCGGTGTCCTCGGGCAGGCTTCGGCGCATGCGCGAGGCCTTCTAGCGCCGCCCCCGGGCGATCGGCTATCGTTTGAGGAGCCGAGGGGCACTATCCCCGAACGGGCGCGCTCGTCAGAACGGCCTCGGCCCGGGCGCGTCGGCCCTCGTGGCGGGAGAAACCTTCGGCTGCTCGTATTCGTATGCGTTCAGCCGAAAGGAGCTTCAGCAGACGATGTCGGTTACCCAGGCAAGCCTGACGACCAGAGTCCGTACCTGGCTTCTGCTCGCAGCCCTGAGCGCTCTTCTCGTAGGGATCGGGGCGCTCATCGGAGGTGGGGCCCTTTACGGCTTCATCGTCATGGCCGTGGTCATGAACCTCCTCGCCTACTGGTTCTCGGACAAGTTCGCGCTCATGGCCAGCCGAGCCAAGCCCATCGAGGAGGCCCAGGCGCCGGAGCTCTACGCCATGGTGCGGGAGCTGGCCGAGCGCTTCCAGGTGCCCATGCCCCGGCTGTACATGATCCCCTCCGAGCAGCCGAACGCCTTCGCCACCGGCCGCAACCCGCGGCACGCCGTGGTGGCCGTCACGGAGGGGCTGCTACGGTACCTTCCCGCCGACCAGGTGCGGGGCGTCCTCGCCCACGAGTTCGCCCACATCCGCAACCGGGACATCCTGGTGGCCTCGATCGCGGCCATGATCGCGGGGGCCATTTCCATGCTCCAGTACATGCTCTTCTTCGGGGTCTCCAGGGACGAGGACGAAAGCCCTCTGGGGGCGATCGGCGCCATCGCCGCGCTCGTGATCGGTCCCATCGCCGCCACCCTGCTCCAACTCGCCGTCTCCCGCCAGCGCGAGTACCTGGCCGACGCGACGGCGGCGAGGGTGCTCGGGGAGGGCAAGCCCCTGGCCGACGCCTTGGAGACGCTGGAGCGGGGCCGGCAGGCGGTGCCCATGGACGTGAACCCGGCCACCGCCTCGCTCTACATCGTCAACCCCCTGCGGGGCGGCGGCGTCGCCACCCTGTTCTCGACCCACCCGCCCATCGCCGAGCGGGTGCGGCGGCTGCGGGCCTACGACGCGGCCCGCGGCCTCCACTACGGCTAGGGCTGAGCGCGCAGCGTGTCGGGGCCGGCCCTCGGCGGCCGGCCCCGGCCTTCCCGACGGCCCTGGGCGGCAGGCGGGTCAGGGGACGCGGCAGACGAGCACGTCCTCGAAGAACTCGCCTGCTCTGCGGCCGGTCCTACGGTTGACGTGGCGGGTAATCCGATCCTCGAGGAGGAGTCCTGCTCGCTCCAAGATCTCCGGGTACAGGCGGCGGGAGTCGTTGACCACGATCACCACCGGGCTACCCCGGGGGAGCTGGCGGGTGGCGTTGGCGAAGGCGCGGGCGACCTCCTCCACGTAGCGGCGGAGGGCAGCCCGCGAGGTGCCGGAGGCTGCCGCTCCGATCTCCTCCTCCCGTCGATCGCGGAGGCCCAGAAGCTCGTAGGCGTAGCGGTGCTGCTCGTGGTAGTCGATGAGGCCGGGGTAGGGGGGCGAGGTGATGATCCCCGAGGCGGGGAAGGGAAGGCGAAGAGCGCGGGCGTCCCCGTGGAGGACGGCCACCCGCCGACTGGTTCGCCGCCCAGCGACCTCCCGCAACCGGCGGACGGTGTCCACGGTATAGCGGCGGAGGAACTTCCCTGCCTCCTCGACCGGCCGGCACGTGCGCTTGTGCTTGTGGCAGAAGTACGGCCCCCTCGCCGGTCGGGAGGGGAAGTCGAGATCGAAGTGGGGGGCAAGACGGGCCGAGCGGGCGGCGCGGGAGAGGACGACCTCGGCCACGGGCCGAAGGTCGGGGTCGAGGCGGGCGATAGCCGCCCGGTAGGCGAGAAGCTCGCTCAGGGCCCGGGGCGCGTACCAGCGCTTGAGCCAGTCCGTGGCCTCCTCGACCGAGGGCGGGGGGGAGCGAAGAGCCTCCTCGAGAGCGCTTCCCAGCCCGAGCTCGAGGCGGAGGAGGGGCTGGGGAGTCGTCTTCACCCGGGCGAGCAGGCAGTTGAAGGCGGAGATGTCGCAGCCGATCGCGTCGCAGCCGAAGATATTGGCCTCCACCAGGGTCGTCCCCGATCCGCAGAAGGGGTCGTACACGCACTGGCCGGGCCGGAAGTAGCGGCGCAGGAAGGTCTCCACGAGCTGGGGGATGAACTTCCCCAGGTAGGGGTGGAGGCCGTGGACGTGCTTGGTGCGCTCGATCTGGGGCAGCTCGTACTCCGACCAGGAAAGCTCGAGGTCGAGGCGGCCATAGAGGGCCTCCTGGGTGAGTCCAGGCACGGCGCCGCAGTCTACGGAGGCGCGCGGACGGGCCTGACGGGGGCTAAGGAGCGCGGGGAAGGATGCCGACAGATGTCGGTGATGGCGGAACGCCCCCCTTGGCTTCCCTTGGGATCGCTCCTCGTCCAGGAGGGGTTGATCACGCTCGAGCAGCTGGAGCTGGCCCTGCTCGACCAGGAGCACGCCCACCGGCGCCTGGGGGAGATCCTCGTCGACTTGGGCTGGGTGACGAGCCGCGACGTCGCCTGGGCGCTCTCCCGGCAGTACGAGATGGAGTTCGTCGACCTGGGCCGGGAGCGGATCGACGAGGAGCTGGCGAGGCTCCTCCCAGCTCCCCTGGCCCGCCGGTACCAGGCGCTGCCGGTGCGGCTGCTGCCCGAGGGCGTCGTCCTGGTAGCCATCGCCGACCCCACGGACGTGGGGGCATGCGACCGGCTGCGGGCCTCGATACCGCTGCCGATCCGGCTGGGGGTGGCGGATCGGATCGAGCTGGAGCTGGCCATCGCCAGGATCCACAGCTCGCTCCTGGGCAGCGGTCCCCCTCCCTCTCGGCGCTGAGTCGTCACAGCTCGGGTAGAGAGTCGAGTCGGAAGCGGCGCTAGCGTGACCCGGGTGCTGGCCCGGACGGTGACCCATGCCCTGGTGGGACTGGAGGCGCGGCGGGTGGAGGTGGAGGCCCACGTGGCGAGCGGCGTTCCCAGCTTCACCATCGTGGGGCTGGCCGACCGGGCCTGCCAGGAGGCGAAGCACCGCGTTCGCAGCGGGATCGTGGCCGCCGAGCTCCAGTGGCCCCAGCGCCGGATCACGGTCAACCTGGCCCCAGCCGGGTTGCGCAAGGAGGGCTCGGGGTTCGACCTGGCCATCGCCCTAGCCGTCCTCGCCGCCAGCCGCCAGATCCCCCTCGAGGGCCTGAGGGAGCACGCGGCGATCGGCGAGCTGGGCTTGGACGGGCGGGTGCGGCCGGTGAGCGGCGTGCTGGCGGCCGCGGAGGGAGCGCGCCGCTCCGGCCTACGGCGGCTGCTCTGCGCCCCCGAGTCGGCGGCGGAAGCGGCTCTTGTCGGGATCGAGCCCATCCCCTTGCGCCACCTGGCTCAGGCGGTCGCCTACCTGAGGGGCGAGATCCCCTCTCCCGCCTACGTCCCCGACAACGGGCGGAGGGAGGCTCCCCCGCCTGCCTACCCCGACCTGAGCGACGTCCGCGGTCAAGAGCGGGGCCGCAGGGCGCTGGAGATCGCCGCCGTCGGCGGCCACAACCTCCTCTTGGCGGGGCCGCCGGGCACCGGGAAGACGATGCTGGCCCGGCGGCTCCCCGGGCTTCTTCCCCCGCTCGGCGACCCTGAGGCGCTGGAGGTCACGCGCATTCACTCGGTGGCCGGTCTCCTTCGGCCCGGCCTCCCCCTCGTCCGCACCCCGCCCTTCCGGGCTCCCCACCACAGTGCCTCCACCGCCGCCATCGTGGGCGGCGGTCCCGGCCCCCGTCCAGGGGAGGCCAGCCTCGCCCACCACGGCGTCCTCCTCCTCGACGAGCTGCCCGAGTTCGCTCGACCGGCCCTGGAGGCGTTGCGGCAACCGCTCGAGGACGGCGTGGTCAGCGTGGCCAGGGCTCAGGGCCAGGCCCTCTATCCAGCCCGCTTCCAGCTCTTGGCCACCATGAACCTCTGCCCGTGCGGGGGCAGGGGCGACCCGGCGGCGGAGTGCGTCTGCTCGCCCCAGCGTCTCCAAGCCTTCAGGGCCAAGCTCTCCCGAGCCCTCCTCGACCGCTTCGACCTCGTGGTGGTGGTTCCCCGGCCGCGGGCATCCGAGCTGGCCGCGGGGCCGGGCGAGCCCTCGGAGCCCGTGCGCCGGCGAGTGGCGGCGGCCCGCGAGCTGTTGGCCACCGCTCCTCCGCGCCGGGCAGCCGCCGCCGACGAGCTCCTCACCCGGGCTGTGGAGCGGCTTCGACTCTCCGGCAGGGGCCGGGCCCGGGTGGCTCGGGTCGCCCGCTCCATCGCCGCCCTGGCCGGCCGGAGCGAGGTGCTGCCCGAGCACGTGGCCGAGGCCCTCTCCTACCGGGCGCCGCGGGAGCTGGAGGGGCCGTGAGCGAGCTTGCCTGGGCCGTCTTCGCTGCCGAGACGGGCTGCCACGTCGTGGCGGAGCCGAAGGGGGCCCGGTTCCAGCGCTTCCAGGCCGCCTTCGACGAGCGCCGCTACCTCGCCTCCCTGGCCGAGCGCGGCCTCCGCTGGCTTCCCCGCTCGTCTCCCTCATTTCCCCGCGCCCTGGCCTCGATCTTCGACCCTCCCCTGGGCTTGTTCGTCCGCGGGTCAGGGGAGCTGGAGGCTCTCGACCGCCCGGCGGTAGCGGTGGTGGGCGCCCGCTCCTGCTCGCCCTACGGGGCCTCGGTGGCCCGCATGCTGGGCCGCGAGCTCGCCGCCTCCGGGCTGGTCGTAGTCAGCGGGCTCGCCCGGGGCATCGACGGCGAGGCCCACCGGGGGGCGCTGGAGGCGGGCGGCGTCACGGTGGGGGTGCTCGGTTGCGGCATCGATCGCGACTACCCCGCTACCCACGCCGAGCTCGCCCGACGCGTGTGCGAGCGCGGCCTGCTCGTGTCCGAGTACGCCCCGGGAGTGGAGCCGGCGCCGTGGCGGTTTCCCGCCCGCAACCGAATCATCGCCGGGCTCGTCTCGGCGGTGGTGGTGGTGGAGGCCCGGGAGCGCTCGGGCGCCCTCATCACCGCCGACCTGGCTCTGGAGGAAGGCAGGGAGGTCCTAGCTGTGCCGGGCGAGATCACGAGCGCCCTGTCGGTGGGCACCAATCGCCTGATCCGAGCGGGGGCGGTGGTCGTCACCTCCGCCGCCGACGTGCTCCAGGCCTTCGGCATCGACGCCCCCGCTGCCCGGCCGCCGACCGTGGGGGAGGGGGCGCAGAGGGTCTTGGCCCGCCTTCGCCAGGGCCCTGCCCAGGCGGACGAGCTCGCCCGCGCTCTGGGGATGGGGGCCGGCGAGCTGGCGAGGGCGCTCTCCGAGCTCGAGCTGGAGGGGCTGGCGGTAGAGGCGAACGGCCTCTACCGGGCTCAGGTAACGTGAGCCGGCGTGCGGGGTCTTGTCCTCGGACTGGGAGCGTTGGCCCTCGCGGCCGTCGGCGCGGCCGGAGGAGCGGCGGCCGGCCCTCCTGCTCGCGTCAAGAACGTGGCCGGGTGGGTCGAGGCCCTGGCCATGGACGGCCCCCTCGTCGCCTATGCCACCGACGACGACGCGGGAAGCGGCTGTCACAAGGTGGTCGTCTGGAACGTGATCACCGAGGCGGCCACCAGAGTCAGCGGCCCTGCCCGCGGTCGCTGCTTCTCGGACCAGCCGCACGGCCAGCGGGTGACGGCGGTGGCGATCGCCGACGGGCGCGTGGCCTGGATCCGGAACATCACCGGCAACACCGAGGCCGACGACTACCTGTACGCGGCCGCTGTGGCCCGCCCCCGGGAGCGGCGACTGGCCGCCGCCCGTCGGGTAGGAGAGCCGCCCACCCAGGGAGGCGCCATCACCGGGGTGGTCGGGGACGGCGACCTCCTGGCGGCCACGCTCACGACCGTCGACTCCACCGGCAGCGCGGAGACGACGCTGCGAGCGCTGCAGGGAGCGGAGTTGAGGACGGTGGCCTCCGGGCCCGGGGCTCTCGCTGCGGGCTCGGCCGACCAAGGCCGGGTGGCGGTGCGAGGAGAAGGTGCCGTCGCCCTCTACTCCGGCCAGGGCGTGCTCCTCCGCTCGGTCTCGACGCCGGGAGTCAAGGAGGTAGCGCTGCGCAAGGACTTCCTCCTCGTCCTGGCCGACGGGCGGATCGACGTCTTCGACGCCAACACGGGAGCGTTCGTGCGCTCCCTGCCGGTGGCGGGAGGCGCCTCCTTCCTCGACCTCCACTTCGGCATCGCCGTGTACGCGACCTGGCGCACGGTGCACGCGCTCCGGCTCACGACCGGGAAGGACGTGGTGGTCGCGAGGCTCCCGCGACGGGCGGCCGGCCTCGCCATCGAGGCTCCCGGCCTCGTCTACGCCTACAACGCGACCAGGAGGGGCCGGGCGATCGGCACCCTCGCGTTCGTGCCCATGCGCCGGCTCATCGCAGCCGTGTCCTGAGCCCGGCCGGAGCCCTCGCCGACTGGGGCACGCGGCGGCGAGCCCTCGTGCTCCTGCGGTCGGCTGGTGGAAGAGGAGGCTACCAGCGGACGCGGGGCAGGTCGAGCTCTCCTCCCGCCTCCAAGGCCGCCAAGGCGATGGCCAGGTCCTGGATGGCAAGACCGGTCGAGTCGAAGGCGGTGATCTCCTCGGGCGAGCGGCGTCCCTCGGACGCTCCGGCCAGGACGTGGCCGAGGTCGGCGACCCTCCCTCGGTCGAGACGACCCTCCCTGACTGCGTGCTGGAGCTCGCCGCCGTGGCGTGCCTGCCCCCAGTCGTCGCAGAAGAGGCGGCAGCGGAGGAGCTCGGAGACGGCGATCTCGGACTTGCCGGGGCCGTCGGCCCCCATCAAGCTCACGTGCTGGCCGGGGCGAAGGTCGCCCTCTCGGATGACGAGCTCGTGCCCCGGCGTCACCGTGGCCACGAGGTCCGCCGCCAGCGCCTCCTCGCGGGAGGATGCCACCGACGCCCCCACCTCGCGGGCGGCCGCCTCCGCTCGAGCCGGGTCGACGTCGTAGACCGCCACCGGCCAGCCCCGGGCCGCGAAGGCGCGGGCGGTGGCTTTGCCGTTGGCCCCGCAGCCGATGACCGCCGCCGAGGAGGCGCCGGGCTGGCCCAGGGTCTCTGCCGCCAGGACGGCGGCGGCGCCGGTGCGGAGGGAGGTGACCGAGGCGGCATCGAGCAGGGCGACCAGGTGCCCGTCGGAGGCGTCGGAGAGGAGCACGATCCCGGTCACGGTGGGAAGGCCCTTGGCGGGGTTGCCGGGGAAGGAGGTGACCCACTTGAGCAAGGCGTACCCGTCGCCGAGGGCGGGCATGGCCCGGAAGTCCCCGGCCGGGTAGTTGGTGACGTAGACCTTGGCCGGCATCGTCCACCGGCCCTCGGCGTAGGCGACGAAGGCTTCACGCACCGCCTCCAGGGCTCGTAGCGGCGGGACCGCTCGCAGGACGTCCTCGGCCCGAAAGAGCAGGGCCTCGCTCACACCCGCTTGACGGCGGCGATCAGCTTCTCCACGGAGTCCTTGGCGTCCCCGAACAGCATGACCGTCTTGGGGTCGGTGAAGAGCGGGTTGTCGATGCCGGCGAAGCCGGGGGCCATGCTGCGCTTGAGGACAACGACGTTGCGGGCGTGGTCGACGTTGAGGATGGGCATGCCGTAGATGGGGCTTCCGGGCTGGTTGCGGGCCGCCGGGTTGACGACGTCGTTGGCCCCGATGACGAGGGCGACGTCGGTCTGGTCGAAGTCGGGGTTGATCGCGTCCATCTCGTAGAGCTGGTCGTAAGGCACGTTGGCTTCGGCCAAGAGCACGTTCATGTGGCCGGGCATGCGCCCGGCCACCGGGTGGATGGCGAAGCGGACGTCCACGCCCCGCCCCTCCAGCTCGTCCGCCAGCTCGCGCACGGCGTGCTGGGCCTGGGCTACGGCCAGGCCGTACCCAGGGACGATGATCACCCGCTTGGCGTAGGCCAGCATGACCGCCACGTCCTCGGGCGTGGTGGGACGTACGGCCCCGTCCCCGGCCGCGAGCGCCTCGGGCGACACCTGGAGCTGCCCGAAGGCGCCGAAGAGGACGTTGGCCACCGAGCGGCCCATGGCCCGAGCCATGAGGAGGGTGAGGAGGGTTCCCGACGCCCCCACCAGCATCCCGCTGACGATGAGCACCGTCTGGTGGAGCACGAATCCGGTCGCGGAGGCGGCCAGGCCGGTGAAGGCGTTGAGGAGGGCGATGACGACCGGCATGTCGGCGCCGCCGATGGGGAGGACGAACAGGACCCCGAAGGCGGCCGCTCCAGCGATGAGGCCGATGAGGAGGGGGTCCTCCTGCACCCCCGCCACGATCACCACCGCCAGCGCCACCAGGGCGCCGAGGAGGGCCGCATTGCCGAGCTTCTGGCCGGGGTAGACGATGGGCCGCCCCCCGATCCACTCCTGGAGCTTGGCGAAGGCGACCATGCTGCCCGCGAAGGAGACCGAGCCCACGAGGCCCGAGAAGACGGTGGAGATGGCGACGTTCACGTCCAGAAGGCCGGGCTCGGGGGCGGCGTTGTGGAAGTCGGCCAGGGCGATGAGCGCCGCCGCCCCGCCGCCTACGCCGTTGAACAGGGCCACCATCTGGGGCATGGCCGTCATCCGCACCGCCCTGGCCGCGTAGGCTCCGACGGGGGCGGCCACGGCCATCACCACCAGGATGGGCCAGAAGGTGCCGCTGTCGAGCTGAGGCAGGAAGAAGGTGGCCACGATGGCCACGGCCATGCCGAAGGCTCCGATCCAGTTTCCCTTCCTGGCGTGGGCAGGGGAGGAGAGGAAGCGGAGGGCGAGGATGAAGGAGATGATGGTGACGATGTAGGCGAGGGTGCTCCCGTCGGTGCGGCTCACGGGCGGTCCTCCTCCCGCCGCTCCGTCGGCCTCCGCTTGAACATCTCCAGCATGCGGTCGGTGACCACGAAGCCGCCCACCACGTTGCCCGTAGCCAGGGCCACCGCCGCTAGGGCGACCACCCTGATCCAGGTGTCCTGGTCGGGCAGGCCGGCCACGATGATGGCGCCTACGATGACGATGCCGTGGATGGCGTTGGTGCCTGACATGAGCGGGGTGTGGAGGAGGGTGGGGACCTTGGAGATGACCTCGAAGCCCAGGAAGGCGGCCAGGATGAGGACGGTCAGCTCGATGAGGAAGCTCGTGGTCATACCGGTGCCTTCTCCCCGCCGGCCACGCAGGCGCCGGCCGTGATCTCGTCGCCGAAGTCGAGCTTGAGCTCGCCGCCTGGAGCGAGGTGCTGGATGAGGGCGGCCACGTTGCGGGCGTAGAGCTGGCTGGCGTGGGTGGGCATGGTGCTGGGCAGGTTGACCAGCCCCACCAGCGTGACCCCGTGCTCCACCGTGATCTTCCCCGGCGTCGTCAGCTCGCAGTTTCCCCCGGTCTCCGCGGCCACGTCCACGATCACCGAGCCCCGGCGCATCGCCTCCACTGCCAAGGCGGGGATCAGCTTGGGGGCCGGTCGTCCGGGCACGGCGGCGGTGGTGATGACCACGTCGAACCCCGGCAGCCGCCGCTCCAGCTCCGCCTGCTGGGCGGCCTGCTGCTCGGGGGTGAGCTCGGCCGCGTACCCTCCCTTCGTCTCCTCCCCCCGGATGCCGAGGTCGAGGAACGTGGCCCCCAGCGACTCCACCTGCTCCTTGACGACCGGGCGCACGTCGAAGCCGGAGACGACCGCCCCCAGCCGGCGGGCGGTGGCGATGGCCTGGAGCCCGGCCACTCCTGCCCCTAGCACGAGCACCTTGGCCGGGGGCACGGTGCCGGCGGCGGTGGTGAGCATGGGGAAGAACTTGGGCAGGTGCTCGGCCGCGAGCAAAGCGGCCTTGTAGCCGGCTACGGTGGCTTGGGAGGAGAGGGCGTCCATGGGCTGGGCTCGGGTGATGCGGGGGATGGACTCCATGGCGAAGGCGACCACCCCCTGACGGGCCAGGCGCTCGATGCCCTCCTGGTCGGTGAGCGGCTGGAGGAAGGCGATGAGGACGTCGCCCGACCGCATGCGCGCCACTTCCTCCGGGGATGGCTTCTGCACCTTGGCCACCACCTCGGCCCGGCCGAAGACCGTGTCCACGAGCGTCGCTCCCGCCTCCTCGTACTCGACGTCGGAGAAGGCGGCCTCCTCGCCGGCGCCTCGCTCGACCAGAATCTGGAAGCCGGAGGAGGCGAGGCGGGCGACGACCTCGGGGACGAGGGCCACCCGGCGCTCGCCTGGGACGGTCTCCTTGGGGACACCGACGTTCATTGCCGGGCGGAACTCTACGCCACCGACTCCGGCTCGCTCCTAGTCAACTGACGCTCCCTCGAGCGGAAGGGAAACGTGGCCCAGGCTGGAACGAGGCGCTCTATGCCCATCGCCAGCGACCTCGCCCGGGCGATCGAGCGGCGCGACCCCTACTCGCTCGGCCATGCCGACCGCGTCGGCGTCCTGGCCGAGATCGTGGCCGCCCGCCTGGGCTGGGACGAGGAGGAGGTCGAGGTCTTGCGCTTGGGAGCTGCTCTCCACGACATCGGCAAGCTGGCGGTGCCCGAGGAGGTGCTGAGGAAGCCGGGCCCGCTCGATCCGGGCGAGCTTGCCCAGATGCGCTCCCACCCCGAGCACGGCGCCCGCATGGTCTCCTTGGTGAGGTCTCTGCGGCCTGCGCTTCCCTGCGTCCTCCACCACCACGAGCGGTGGGATGGCCGCGGCTACCCCGCGGGGAAGAAGGGGGCTGAGATCCCTGCCATGGCCCGGGTGCTGGCGGTGGCGGACGCCTTCGACGCCATGATTTCCGAGCGGGCGTATCGGCCGGCCCTGGCCCCCCAGGAGGCGATTGCCGAGCTCGAGCGCGGCGCCGGCAGCCAGTTCGACCCCGACGTCGTGGCCGTGTTCGTCCAAGCCTGGAGGGAAGGAGCGATGGCCATGCCCCGCCCCCGCCTCGGCCGTCGCTGGCCGAGCGGGCCCTAGGTGGCCGATGCCTCGGCCAGCTTGCGGCGGACGCGGCGGATGACCTCGTCCGTGAGCTCGGTGGTCGAGGCCTGTCCTCCGAGGTCGGCGGTTCGAATACCGTCGGCGATCGTCTCCAGAGCAGCTTGCCGGATGGCTCGCGACGGCGCCTGTCCCTCCTCCCCGGCGTAGGAGAGGAGGGCGGCCGCAGCCAGGATCATGGCCAGGGGGTTGGCGACGTTCTTGCCCTTGAGGCTGGGCGCGGTGCCGTGGGCAGCCTCGGCCAGCACCACCCGGGGAGCGTACTCCTCGGTCAAGGACATGACCAGCGACTCGGCACCGGCGATCGACCCGAAGAGCTGGAGGACGAGGTCGGCGAGGATGTCCCCGTCCCGGTTCAAGGTAGGGATGACCAGCGGCTCGCCGCTCGACGTCAGAAGGAGGGCGAAGGTGGCGTCGATCAGGTGGGGTCGGTAGGGCACCGTGGGGTGGCGGGCCGAGGCAGCGTCCATCTCCTCCTTGAGCATCCCCTCGTAGATCGGGCTCACCGTGTACTTGGGACCGCCGAACACGGCAGCGCCGTCGCGCTCGGCTAGGCGGAAGGCCAGCTCCGCCACGGCATGGCAGGTGCGGCGGTCGATGCGCTCGGTACGGAAGGCCTCCTCCTCGTCGCCCTCCCCTCGGCGCCACTCCTTGGCTCCGTAGGCATCGCCGACCGCCATGCGCACGACCGAGATCGGCCCATGCACTCCTCCTACCGGAGCGACGCCGGGAATACGCCGTCCGGTGCGAACGATGACCTGAGCGCCGATCTCCTCGCGCAGGATGCGGTTCGGCGAGCCCACGTCGCCGGGCGCCTCGGGGGTGATGGTGGCGGCCTTCAAGCCCAGGCCGGCCTCCCGGGTAGCCTCCGCCGCGGCGTAGACGACCGCGTTTCGCGTAGCCCGCCTGCTCTCCAAGGACAAGTCAAAACGGAGAAGATCGAACGTCACTCCGATCACCGAGGGCGAGATCACGCGCAGCGCTTCCTCCAAGAGCTCTTGGCCGGTCTCGTCCCCTTCCATGACGACGATCGTACGCGGAGACACGGAGGGACATTGTACGATCATGACATCGTTTCTAGACCGTAATCGGTGAGGTCGAAAGGGCGAGAATTTCGGCTAGGATTGCCGCCGTATCGTCAAGTCCATAGACAAGTCGATCGAGAGGAGAATTTGTGGCCAGAAAGACGATCCTCGTGTGTGACCAGTGCGGTGGAGAGATCGCCGAAGGCCGGGGGGCGGTGATGCGCGTCACCTTCGCCGACGCCCGGCGGGGCGCCAAGCAGGCCGATCTGTGCGACGCCTGCGCCGGCAACGCCCCCGGACGCACCGTGGCGCGGCGGGGGAGACGGCCCAAGGCGCAAGTGGCGTAGGGGGGAAGGAGGGCAGGCCGGGGCTGCCCTCCTTCCCTTTTGACGCTCTTTCCACGAAACGGTCCCAGGGCGAGCAGGCCGCCGTCGCTTTGCCTCACTAGACTGGGCGTCCATGCCGCTGACGCTCATCGTCGGCCCCGCCAATGCCGGCAAGGTCGCGCTCCTCCTCGATTCCTACCTGGCCGAGCGCGGGCGCGACCCGGTGTTGGTCGTCCCTGCCCAGGCGGACGTGGAGCGAGTGGAGCGCGACCTCCTGCGTCGGGCGGGCGCCCTCGTCGGCGGCTTCATCGGGACGTTCGACGATCTCCTGGCCCAGATCGCTCGCCGGGACGGGGCGGCGAGGCCGCTCCTGAGCGAGGGCCAGCGGCGGTTGGCTGCCCGGGCCGCCTGCGCCCGTGCTCAGCTCTCCACCCTAGCCCGATCGGCCCAGTTCAGCGGCTTCGCCGATGCCCTCGTCGAGACCCTGAGCGAGGTCGAGTCTCACCTGCTCGAGCCCGACGACCTCGACGGCGAGGTCGCCTGCCTCCACCGTGCCTACCGCGAGGAGCTGACCCGGCTTGGGGTCTGGGATCGCTCGAGCGAGCGCCGGTACGCGGTGGAGCGCCTGAGCCGGGAGCTGGACGCGTGGGACGGGCGACCGGTCTACGTCTACGGGTTCGAGGATCTGACCCCGGTGCAGTGGGCGCTGGTCGAGGCCTTGGCCGCGCGCGCCGAGGTCACGGTGTCGGTCCCCTACGAGCCCGGCCGAGCCGTCTTCGCCTGTCTCGAGCGCACGGTGGCCGACCTCGCCCGCCTCGCCGGCGGCCGGCTGCAGGCGCTACCTCCCCGACCTGACGCCTACGCCCATCCCGCCCTGGCCCACCTCGAGCGGATGCTCTTCTGCGACCCGGCGACGCCGCCTTCCTCCCCGCCTGCGCTCGGGGGAGCCGTGCGCTTCTTGGAGGCGGCCGGGGCCCGGGGCGTCGCCGAGCTCGTGGCCGACGAGATCGTGGACCTCCTCCGCTCGGGGGTGGCCGCCGAGGAGATCGCGGTCGTCTGTCCCAGCCTGGAGCGCTACCGGGGAGTGGTCGACACCGCCTTCTCGGCTGTCTCGCTCCCCTACGCCCTCGACGGCCAAGCTCGTCTGGGAGAGACCCCCTTCGGGCGGGCCCTGCTCGCGCTCCTTCGCTTCGCGTGGATGGGGGGCGGAAGGAGCGACCTCTACGCCTTCATGCGCTCGCCCTACTCGGGGCTTCGCCGCGACCACGTGGACTTCCTGGAGGGCCGGCTGCGCGGCCGGGCGGTACGTAGCCGCCGGGCGGTGGAGGAGGAGACGGCGAGACTGCGGGGACAGCCGCTTCCCTTCCTCGACACGGTGCGCCGGGCGGCCTCCCCGGCGGCAGCCGTGCAGGCGATCGCCGCCTCCATGCTCCGCCACGCCTACGGAACCACCGCTCCGCCCGCCACCGAGGACGCCCTCCTCGACCTCCGTGCCTACGAGGCGGCGATGCGCGCGACCCGGGAGATGGAGGAGTGGGTCAGCTTGGGGGGAGAGCTGGGGCACAGCGAGGCCGTGGCCCTCCTCGAGCAGGCGCCGGTCTCGCTGGGAGCGGGGCGCGCCCCCGGCCGGGTGGCGGTTCTCGACCTCATGCGCGTGCGTACCCGCCGCTACGAGGTGGTGTTCGTGCTCGGGCTGGAGGAGGGAGCCCTGCCTCGCCGCGCGGACGCCTGGGGCCTCCTCGACGAGGACGCCCGCCGGCGCCTCCAGGACCACCGCGGCGCCGCCCGCCTAGCCCGCCTCGACCCCCTCGCTCGCGAGCGCTACCTCTTCTACGCGGCCTGCACCCGCGCGCGGGCGCGCCTCTACCTTGCGCGGGAGGCGGCCACCGACGACGGCAGCCCCCGTCAGCCGAGCCCGTTCTGGGACGACGTGCGGCTCCTCTTCGCCCCCGACGACGTCGAGCGCTGGACGAGGCGCCGCCCTCTGAGCCAGCTCACCTGGCCCCTCGATCGCGCTCCCAGCGAGCGGGAGCAGCTGCGAGCGGTGGCGGCGCTGGCCGCCGAGGAGCCGGGCCTGGCCCGCGAGCTGGCGGCTGCCAACGGCTGGGGCAGGCGCCTGGAGCGGGCCCTGCGGGCCTTCCATCGGCCTACACAGCTTTCCCATCCCCGGGTGCTCGAGGAGCTCAGAGCCCGCGCCAGCTTCAGCGTCACCGAGCTGGAGGCGTTCGCCGACTGCTCGTCCCTGTGGCTGGTGGAGCGACTGGTCGACCCCCGCACCATCGACGGCGAGGTGGATGCCCGCCTGCGCGGCCAGATCGCCCACCAGGCGCTCTTCCGCTTCTTCTCCGGCCTGCCCCGCAGACTGGGCTCGGAGCGAGTCGCGCCCGAGCGGATCGACGAGGCCCTGGCCTTCCTGGGCGAGTGCCTGGACGAGGCCCTCGCCGGTCACGCGTACGGCCGGCTGGAGCTGACGGAGGTCGAGCGGCACGAGCTGGCGGAGACCCTTCGCCGCGACCTGGAGGAGTTCGTCCGGGCCGAGGCCGAGTCGGGCTCGCCGCTCGTCCCCCGTCGGTTCGAGGTCTCCTTCGGGAGCGAGCGCTCCGCGCCCGAGCTTCGCCGGGGGCTCGACCTGGGCGGCTTTCTGCTGGCGGGCAAGATCGACCGCATCGACCTCGACCCCTTCAGCGCCCGCGGCATCGTCGTCGACTACAAGAGCGGTTCCGCCGCCCCCTCCGCCGCCCAGATCCAATCCGAGTGTCGACTCCAGGTGCCCCTGTACATGCTCGTCCTGCGGGATCTCGTGGGGGTGGAGCCGCTCGGCGGCATCTACCGAGCGCTCTCCGGGGAGCGGCGGGCCCGGGGCCTCCTGCGGGCAGAGGCGAGGGAGACGCTGCCCGGGCTCTCTCCCCGCGACTACCTGGAGGAGGAGGAGTTCTGGGCCGTGGTGGACAGGGCGGTGGAGAGCGCCCGCTCCTTCGTGGAGCGGATTCGGGCGGGAGACGTTCGCCACGACCCCAAGGGAGGCTTTCCCTGCCCCTCGTGGTGCGATCGCTGGCCCATCTGCCGGGTGAGGCGGCCGTGACCACCGCCCTCGGCACCCATCTTCCCAACCCCGACCAGCGGGCCGCCATCGAGGCCCAGGGGGTCGTGTTCGTGTCGGCAGGGGCAGGCACGGGGAAGACGACGGTGCTTGTGGAGCGGTTCGCGCGCGCCGTCGAGCGCGGGGTGGACGTGGGCTCGATCCTCGTCATCACCTACACCGAGCGGGCTGCCGGCGAGCTCCGGGGCCGCATCCGCCGGCGGCTTTCGGCCATGGGTCGTCCGGAGCTGGCTCGCGATCTGGACGCCGCCTGGATCTCCACCATCCACAGCTTCTGCCTCCGCCTGCTTCGGGCGCACGCCGTGGCCGCCGGGCTCGATCCCCGCTTCCGGGTGCTGGACGAGAGCCAAGCGCGGGTGCTTCAGGCGGAGGCGTTCGACCAGGCTCTCGCCTCGTTCTGCAGCGGGGGCGACCCCGACCGTCTCCGCTTGCTCGCCACCTACGGCTCCCAGGGGCTGCGGCGGATGGTCACCGGCGTGGCCGAGACGTTGCGGGCCGCGGGCAGGCCCCTGGAGCTCCCGAAGGGGGAGGCTCCCGACCTGGAGGAGCGAGTAGAGGAGCTTCGCCGGGTGGCCCGCCTGGTCCTGGTCGAGGCGGAAGGCGACCCCGATGCCGACGCGGCTCGAGCCCGGGCCCTGCAGGCGCTCGAGCGGCTTGAGCCCACGCCTCCGGCCGAGCTCCTCCTCGATCTCTCCGACCTCGCGGTCAAGGGGCGGGGCAAGGAGCGGCTGGCCGCCTTCGAGGAGGCTCGGGCCGCGCTCGAGCAGACCGCCCTCAACGTGCTCGCCGCTCGCGACCGAGACCTCCTCCAGGAGCTCCTGGTGGCCTTCGACGGCGCCTACCAGCAGGCCAAGGACGCCGAGTCGGCGCTCGACTTCGAGGATCTCCAGCTTCGAGCTCGGGACCTCCTCCGCCGCGACCGGGGCGTGCGGGAGCGCCAGCGCCTCCGCTTCCGGTCGGTGATGGTGGACGAGTTCCAGGACACGAACCGGCTGCAGTGTGAGATCATCGACCTCGTAGCCGGCGGGCCGGGCCTAGGAGCGGTGGAGGAGCTCTTCTTCGTCGGCGACGAGTTCCAGTCCATCTACCGCTTCCGTCACGCCGACGTGGAGGTGTTCAAGGAGCGACGGGCTCGCGGCGGAGAAGTCCTGCCCCTGACCAAGAACTACCGATCCCGGCCAGAGCTCCTGGCGGTGGTCAACGAGCTCTTTCGGGCCGACTTCGGCGAGAGCTTCCAGCCCCTGGAGGCGGCGGGACGCTTCCCCGATCCCGCTCGGGGGCCGGTGGTGGAGCTCATCGTCGCCGACAAGGAGAGCTTCCGGGGAAGCGGGCTCCATTGGCGGCGGGGCGAGGCGCGGGCGGTCGCCGAGCGGGTGCAGGAGATCGTGGAGGGAGGCGAGGCCCGCCCGGGGGAGATCGTGCTCCTATTCGCCGCCGGTACCGACGCCGAGGTCTTCGAGGAGGAGCTGCGGGCCCGCGGGCTTCCCACCTACCGGGCGGCTGGCCGGGGCTACTTCGGCCAGCAGCAGGTGGTCGACCTCCTCGCCTACCTTCGTCTCCTCCACAACCGCTACGACGACGAGGCGCTGGCCACCGTCCTGTGCTCGCCCCTCGTCGGCATCTCCAACGACGCCCTCGTGCTCATCCGCCGAGCGGCCGGAAGGCGGCCCCTCTTCTGCGGCCTGGAGCGCTCGCTGCCCCGGGACCTGGGGGAGGAGGACGCGCGCTTGCTGCGGGCCTTCCGGCAACGCTACGACCGGCTGGCGGCGGCCGCCCACGCCCTCACCCTCGAGCGCCTCGTCGAGCAGATCGTCTGCGAGCACGACTACGACCTGGCGGTGCTGTGCCGGTGGGACGGCCGCCGGCGCTACGCCAACATCCGCAAGCTGGGTCGCCTGGCCCGCTCCTACGAGGAGCTGCGCGGTCGGGACATCGAGGGGTTCGTCCGCTTCCTCCGCGACCAGGACGCCGCCGGCTCTCCGGAAGCTGAGGCCCTGGCCGAGGAGGAGGGTGCCGAAGCTGTGCGCCTGCTCACCATCCACGCCGCCAAGGGCCTGGAGTTCAAGGTGGTGGTGGTGTGCGACGCCGGCCGCGACCGTCCCTGGGGCCGGGGGGAGGACATCCTGTGCCTGCCTGACGGACGGTTCGCGCTCAAGGTGGTCGACCCCGCCACGGGGAGGCGCCGCGGCGCCTTCGGCTACGAGGACCTGCGCAAGGCGGAAGAGGAAGCCTGGGAGGCAGAGCGGCGGAGGCTGTACTACGTGGCCATGACCCGGGCCATGGACCGCCTGATCGTCTCCGGGTCCCTCGACCGCACGCGGCGCGCGGACGCCCGCACGCCCATCGGGTGGGTGCTCGACCGGCTGGGCGGGGTCTCCCTGGAGGAGGTGGGGGACGAGCCGGTCGAGATCGTGCGGGGCGAGGCTCGCCTCTCCCTGAGGGTGCGTCGGCCTCGGCCCGAGGACCTGGCGCGAGGAGAGGAGGAAGGAGCGGAGCACGGGGGCGGAGACGACACGGCCGCCATGGAGCCGGCCCGGCCCGTGCAGCTCGAGCTCTTCCCCGCCGCAGGGGAGCCGGCCAGGACCCCCGAGGCGCCCCTGCTCTCGCCTCCCCCGCCGCCGCCGACCCCTGCCCTCCACGATCCTCGGCGGCTGTCCTACAGCGCCCTCGCCCTGTTCGCCCGCTGCCCCTACCGGTACTTCGCCGAGCGGGTGGCGGGGATGCGGGCGCTCGACGCCGAGGGCGGGGGAGGGGGAGAGGGCGAGCTTGCCGCCGTCGAGATCGGGGAGCTGGTCCACGCGGTCTTGGAGCGCCTCGACCTCGGCTCTCCCGCGCCGCCTTCCCGGGCCGAGCTCGAGGGTCTCGCTCGCTCCCGCTACCCTCAGGCGAGGGAAGAGGACATCGAGCGGGTGGAAGCGCTCGTCGCCGCCTTCTGCTCCTCCTCGCTTGCCGCCCGCCTCGCCTCCCTCCCCGGCGTCGCCTCCGAGCAGCCCTTCGCCTTCGAGCACGACGGCGTCCTCCTCCACGGGCGCCTCGACGTGCTCCACGTGGCAGGGGACAGGGCGCTCGTCGTCGACTTCAAGACCGGCGCCTTGGACGGAGCGCCCCCCGCCGCCGTCGTGGAGGGGGAGTACCGGATCCAGCGGCTCGTGTACGCCCTCGCCTGTCTGCGGGGAGGGGCGAAGGAGGTCGAGGTCGTCTACCAGTTCCTGGAGCGGCCCGAGGACACGGTGTCTGCCTCCTTCCTCCAGGCCGATCTTGCCCGCCTGGAGGGAGAGCTCTCGGCCGAGATCGCCCGCATCCGCGCGGGGCGCTTCCCTCCGCGACCGAGCCCCATGGCCTGCTCCGGCTGTCCTGCCTTGGACGTCGTCTGCGCCGGACCCCGCCTCGCCGTCGGCTAGTGGCACGAAGCTACGTCGTCGAGGCCCGCCGACGGGTCGGCCCCAAGCGCCGGCGGATCGGCGAGATCATCGAGCGGCTCAAGCGCGAGCACCCCGACGCCCGCATCGCCCTTCGCTCCCGCTCCGACCTCGAGCTGCTGGTGGCGGTCATGCTCTCCGCGCGAACGACCGACGCCAACGTCAACCGCGTCACCGAGCGGCTGTTCCGAAAGTACCGCAGTCCGTACGACTACCTGGCCGTTCCCCTCGAGGAGCTCGAGCGGGACGTCTATGCCACCGGCTTCTACCGCCAGAAGGCAAAGGCGCTCCGGGGCACCATGCGCATGCTCGTCGAGGAGTTCGCAGGCCAGGTGCCGAGGAGGGTCGAGGACCTCGTGCGCCTGCCGGGCGTGGCCCGCAAGACCGCCAACGTCGTGGCCGCCGAGCTGGGAGAGCCCCAGGGAATCGTGGTGGACACCCACGTCCGGCGGCTTGCCCAGAGGCTAGGGCTGACCCGCGAGGACGATCCGGTCAAGATCGAGCGCGACCTCGCCCGCATCGTTCCTCGTCGGGAGTGGGGAGTCTTCCCCCATCTCCTCATCTGGCACGGACGTCGGGTCTGCCTCGCCCGTCGACCTCGCTGCGAGCGCTGCGTGCTCTGCGACCTCTGCCCCGCCTGTCGCCTGGGGCAGGGGGGCTCGCCGGGGGCCTCGCCCGTCGGGAGCGATCAGCGAGGAGAGAGGGCGAGCATGAGCCCGCCGTCCTCGTCGTAGGCCGGAAACACATCCACCAGCACCGGCTTGCGCAGGCCGGCGGCGGTGACCAGCTCCAGCTTCTCCCCCAGGCGTCGCACTCCCCACTCCAGCGCCAGCGCGATCGGGTTTCGGGCGGCGTCGAGGCCGGAGAGGCGGAGGGCCTCCGCCACCGGCCGGCCCAGGAGGTCCCCCTCCCGGTAGCCCGTCAGCTCGAAGACCCCGCGGCCGGCGGCGATTACGCGCCCCTGGGCATCGCACACGACGCACCCGGCCGCGGGCGGGGGGTAGTAGTCCTCCAGGAGCTCGAACAGAAAGCCAAAGCCGCAGCTCCGACAGCCCACCGCCTGGGTGTCGAGGAGGCTCTCTCGCCGATCGAGGTCGATCGAGCGCTCCTTGCAGTTGGGGCAGAGGAAGTAGGGCACGACCGGCGATGGTAGCCTCCGCGGGCTGGGCCCCGCCGCTCCGGCCTCCGTCCGCTTCCCCGCCTATGCTCGCTCCCCGTGAAAGGGGGCGGGCTTGCGGGGCTAGACCCGGGCGGCCCGGGCGTCTGCGCTCGGCTTCCGGGAGGCGTGCTCGAGGGCGGAGAGGAAGCGCTCGGCATCGAGCGCGGCCATACAGCCCGAGCCGGCGGCGGTGACCGCTTGCCGGTAGACGCGGTCCTGCACGTCCCCGGCGGCGAACACCCCTGGGATGTTCGTCTCCGTGGAGCGGGGCTTGGTCACGAGGTACCCGTCCTCGTCGTGATCCAGCCAGTCCAGGAAGAGGGAGGTGTTGGGATCGTGGCCGATGGCCACGAACAGCCCGTCCGCCCGCAGCTCCCGCGTCTCTCCCGTTCGCACGTCCCGCAGCCTGACCCCGGTCACGTGTCCTTGCTCGACCCCGAGCACCTCGTCCACGACCGCGTTCAGGACCCAGCGGATCTTGGCGTTGGCCCTGGCCCGGTCGACCATGATGGGGGAGGCCCGGAGCTCTTGGCGACGGTGGACGACGGTCACGACGGTGGCGAACTTGGTCAAGAACAGGGCCTCCTCCATGGCCGAGTCGCCGCCGCCCACCACCACCACCTCCTTGTCGCGGAAGAAGGCGGCGTCGCAGACGGCGCAGTAGGAGACGCCGCGGCCTTGGAGGGAGCGCTCGGACTCCAGGCCGAGCTGGCGGGCGCTGGCTCCCGTGGCCACGATCACCGCCTCGGCGCGGTACTCGCGGTCACCCACGTACACCCGGAACGGTCGCCCCGAGAAGTCGACTCGGGTAACGTCGTCGGCGAGAAGCTCCGCCCCGAACCGCGCGGCCTGGTCGCGGAAGCTCTGCATGAGCACCGGCCCCAGGATGCCCTCGGGAAAGCCGGGGTAGTTCTCCACCTCGCTCGTGATCATGAGCTGGCCGCCCCACTGGATGCCCTCGATCACGAGCGGCCGGAGGTTGGCACGGGCGGCGTAGATGGCGGCTGCGTAGCCGGCCGGCCCGCCGCCGATGATGATGAGCTTGTGCACGTCTGTCTCCGTGTCGGTCACCGTTCCTCCCACGATAGGGCAGAGGATCCTGCCCCGTCGAATCTACTGCAGGCTCTCGACGGAGAACGATCTTTCCGCCTGGAAACGTCCCCGCCTTCGCCCTCAGGCCACGAGCCGGCCGCAGAGGTAGAGCCGTCCCTGCCGGTACTCGGCCTCCTCGAGCGGCCGGTGCAGCTCCCTGCGGCCCGGCCCGATGAGGTGCACGACCTGGTATCCCCGGGCGCACAGAAGCTCAGCGATGAAGCGCCGATGGCAGCGCTGCCACAGGATCTCCGCGCAGAGGAAGCAGGGAGCCGGCTGCGCCAGGGCTCGTCCCAGGGCGGCCTGCCATTCGGGTCGGCCCATGCGGGCCACGTAGCTTCGGAAGCCGGGGGTGGCGAGGCAGGGGTAGCGCTCGGCGCCCGGCTCCCCCTGACGGTAGCCGCCCAGCTCGACCTCGTGGCGGTAGTCGACTCCCACCTGAGCCAACGCCTCGGCCAGCCGCTCGCGGCCGAACTGGGGGTGGCGCCGGGAGCCGGGGAAGCGCCGCACGTCGACGACCGTCCTCGCCCCGGCTGCGACCAGCACGGCCTGCAGCTCCTCGATCGCCCGAGCGCCATGGCCGACCGTGAAGATCACCACCCCGGCCAGTGTATGGGTACAGTCTGCGTAGAATCCCCCGGCTTGGCCGAGGGAGAGACCTGACGTGGGCATGCGCCTGACCTGGGAAGGACTTCGCGAGCTTGCGGCCTTTCGGGCCGAGAACGGTTGCGCCATCAGCCTGTACCTCAACCTGGACCCGAGCGTGACGCCGACGCCGGCGGCGGCAGAGGCCCGGGCCCGTTCCCTGCTCGACGAGGCCGCCAAGCGCGCCGACGCGGGCGTGGCCGACCTGACCCACGAGCAGCGCCTCGCCTTGCGGGCCGATCTCGACCGCATTCGCCGCTTCCTCGAGCTCGACCTCGACCGAGACGGGGCGCAGGGCTACGCCGTGTTCGCCGCCTCTCTCGACAACCTCTGGCGACCCCTGCCCTTGACCGGGGCCGTGCCCGACGCGGTGGCGGTGCGGCGTGACCTCTACCTCAGTCCGCTCGTCCGGCTCGTGGGGGCTGGGGAGGGGGCTCTCGTCGTTCACGTGGGGCGGGAGCGCGGCGATATCTACCGCCTCCAGGGTGGGAGACTGGTCGCTGTCGCCGACCGCTTCGAGGAGCAGCCCCGCCGTCACGACCAGGGAGGCTGGTCGCAGGCCAACTTCCAGCGCCACGTGGACAACCTCGCCCACAACCACCTGCGGGCCGTGGCCGAGGAGATCGACCGCCAGCTGCGGCGCCTGGGGCCCCAGCCGGTCGTCATCGTCGCCGCCGAGGAAGTGCGGGCGGAGCTGGCCGGGCTCCTCCGCAACGATGCTCGGGCGGCGGTGGTGGGGTGGACCCAGGCCGAGGCTCACGCCGGCCCGGCCGAGCTCCTGGCTCTGGCAGCCCCCGTCCTCGAGGCCTGGCGGGCGGAGCGAGAGCGCTCGACCCTAGCCCGGTGGCGGGAGGAGGCAGCCACTGGAGGCCGGGCTGCCTCGGGCTGGGCGGAGACCCTGGAGGCCGTCTCCGACGGCAGGGTGGAGACCCTCCTCTACGAGGAGCGGGCCAACCGTCCTGCGTTCCGTTGTCCGGCCTGCGGGCGCCTCCAGCTCGACGGGGGCAAGTGTCCGCTCGACGGCACGGAGCTCGAGGAGCACGTGGACGGGATCGATCTGGTCGTCCACCAGACCTTGGCCCACGGCGGCGCCGCCCTCGTCACCGCCGGGCGGGACCTGGAGCCCGTGGGGGGAATCGGCGCGATCCTGCGCTACTGACCCTCCTCCTCCGGCTTCGGCGGCTGCGACCCGCTCTCTCCCCCTTCCTCCTGCTCGCCCCCGAGCTTGGCGCTGGCGGCGTGCATGGCCTCGGCGGCCTTGTCCAGTCCCTCGGCAGCGACCTCGCGACCCTTGTCGAGGGCCTCGCCCGCCACCTCGGCCCCCTTCTCGGCCACCTGCTCGGCCACCTGCCTCGTTCGGCCTAGGATCTTGTCCAACAGTCCCATGACGTACCCCTTTCGCTCGTCGGGCTGGCCTGCGGCGAAAGTATCCGCGAGCGGGGCCGAAAAGGGAAGGGGGGACCGGTGGCAGCCCCGCCTCCTTCCCGCGGAGGACGGCTCGGGCTTGATAGAGTCGCCGCTCCGTGGCGAAGAAGCCTCGCACGCCACAGCCGCCCCGCACGGCGCAAGGTCCTGGTCCCGGTCGCCGGCCCGGCGCCGGCTTTCGCCTCGGGGCGCCCAGCGTCAACGTGTCCATCGGCCTAGCTCTGGCTGCCGTCATCGGCGTGGTGGTGGCCCTCCTCCTCGTCCTCGACTCCGGCGGGGGCGGCGACGTGCAGGCCGCCGACGTATCCCGCGTGCGCGCCGCCATGGAGGCGGCGGGCTGCAGCTTCCGCTCGGCGCCTAGCGCCGGCCGCGGGCACATGACCGGCGAGGACCAGCGCATCCGCTACTCCACCTTCCCTCCCACCAGCGGAACGCACCACCCTGCCCCGGCCGTGTGGAACGCCTACACCGACCCGGTCGATCCCCGCCAGGCCGTGCACAACCTCGAGCATGGGGGGATCGTCATCTGGTACGGCCCCGCGCTTCCGTCGGCCCAGCGGGCGAGGCTCGACGCCTTCTACGAGAAGAGCCCGAACGGCCTCCTCGTGTCGCCGCTCCAGGACCCGTTCCCCGGCGTCGCCTACCCCAAGCACGAGCCCTTGGGACCTCGAGTGGCCCTGACCGTGTGGACGGCGCCCAAGAGCGACCCCGACGCCGGGACCGCGTACGTCGCGGTCTGCCCCAGGGTCGATCTCGAGGCCTTCCGGGCCTTTCGGGACGCCTTCCGCGGCAAGGGCCCCGAGCGCATCCCGGTAGGCCAGCTCCGCCCTGGGAGCTAGCGGGAGTAGGCTACCCCTGGGCCGGGGTGGCGGAACCGGTTAGACGCGCCCGACTTAAAATCGGGTGCCCCGAAGGGGCATGAGGGTTCGACTCCCTCCCCCGGCACCTGTCGGACCCTTACGACGGTGCTCGCCTTGGCCAGAGCAGGGCGAGGGCTGCGCCCACGTAGGCGAGCAGCGACAGGAGCGCGGCGAGCCTCAGGGGATGGCGCAATCGGGCCTCCTGGAACGACGGGAAAGGCACATTCGGCGACCGCAGGGCGATTCCTGCCCGTCGTACACTTCCCGGTCCCCATGGCTGGCGAGATCGACAGCGGCCGTACCGCCTCCACGAGGAAGGGCTGCCCCCAGGGGCGGTCGGGGCGGTCGAGCGGGCGAGCCTTCCTCTTACCCCGATCTGGGCAGGGAGCGGGGGAAGAGGCCTCAGCCTGCGCGCGGGGAGGGAGAGCTCGGCCGTGACCGTCGTCCGCGAGGCCATGGTCTCCGACCCGCGCGTCCTCCCCGTGGCCGCCAGCGCCCAGGAGGCTGGCTCCCTCCTCGTCCGCCCCGAGGTGCGAGCGGTGCTCGTCGTCGACGGCGACCAGCTGGTGGGCGTCGTGACCCAGCAGATCCTGGTCGAGCGGGTAGTGGCAGCCGGGCGCGATCCCAGAGCCACCCCGGTGGGGGAGATCGTCGATCCGACGCGACTGACGGTGCGGCCCGACACCTCGGTCGAGGAGGCCTACCGCCTCATGGAGGAGGAGGACGTGGAGCGCCTTCCCGTGACCGAGGAGGGGCGGCTCTTGGGCGTCGTCTCGCGCTCGGCCCTCCAGCGCCGCCTGGTCGAGGACGAGCCTCCCGAGGACTCGGCTCCCGCCGGCGAGAGCTGACACCAGGGCGAGAACCCGGCGCCGGCTCTCTCCATCTAAACCGAATGTGCGCAGAAGCGGGCTCCCCTCGCTCCTTCTCCTCCTCGGCCTCGT
>CAZQRA010000002.1:0-12375 GCA_964595575.1 uncultured Gaiellales bacterium | reverse complement strand
CTGCCGCGCGACGCCATCCGCGCCATCGACCGACCCCCGTTGACGACGGCGGCGAAGGCGGAGCTCTCGGATAGCGCCCGTGTGATCCGCGTCGAGATAGGCGGCCGGGCACGGGCCTACCCCGTGGGCGTTCTCTCCACCCACGAGATCGTCAACGACGCCATCGGGGGGAGGCCCATCGCCGTCACTTGGTGACCGCTCTGCTTCACGGCGGTCGTGTACGACCGCGAGGTAAACGGGCAAGCCCTCACCTTCGGCGTCTCCGGGATGCTCTACCGCAACTCCCTGATCATGTTCGATCGGCAGACGGGATCCCTGTGGAGCCACCTCCTGGGCGCCGCCGTCGAGGGTCCGCTACGGGGGGCGCGGCTACGGTTCCTTCCTTCCTCGTTCACCACCTGGGGTGCCTGGAGGCGGCTCCATCCCGACACCACGGTCCTGGACGGACGGGGGGTCGATCCCTGCGAGGGCTACTACGTGGGTCTGGATACCGGCATCCTGGGCACGAGGCGCCGCGACGACCGGCTGCCGCCCAAGGAGATCGTGCTGGGAGTGCTCTCCCCGGCAGCGAAGGCCTATCCCCTGCGCGAGCTTGCGCGTCGCGGCCGGATCCGCGACGTCCTGGCCGGCAAGCCTGTCGAGGTCGTCTACCACCCCGCCTCGGACACGGCCGGCGCTTTCCTCGTCGAGGGAGAGGCTCGGCGGCCCCTGGCCACCACGCCCATCTTCTGGTTCGCCTGGGTGGACTTCTTTCCGCGGGCGCCTCTCTGGCAGCCTCCGGAGGCGCGATCGTCGCCGCCGGACTCAGGCGGTTCGTCGTCGAGGCGGGCGCCCCTGGCCCCTCCCCTGCCGGTCGAGTAGCGGCAACGGCCCCGCCCCGGCGGCGACCAGGGCGACGCCGTCGAGGATGTCCCGCTCGCTCGCCTCGATCGCCTCCAGGCCGTAGCGCCGGAGGATCTCGCGCAGGATGACAGCCCCCGCCACGATGACCGGCGCGCGCTCGGGCTGCAGCCCGGGCACCCGGCGGCGCTCCGCCAGCGGCAGCGCGGCCAGCCGCTCGAGCTGGGCCTCCACGGCGGCGATCGTCAAGACGTGTCCGTGCACCCGCTCGGGGTCGTACTCGGCGAGCCCGAGGTCGAGGGCGGCCAGGCTGGTCACCGTGCCGGCGACGCCGATGGCGGCTCGGGGGCGAAGGCGGGGAAGGAGGGCGCGGGTCTCCCCCGCCAAGCGGGTCAGCTCCGCTTCGGTGGGCGGGTCGGAGGCGAGGTAGCGCTCGGTCATGCGCACGCACCCCAGGTCGAGGCTGACGTGGAAGCACACCCCTTCGGGACCGCCGAGGATGAGCTCGGTGGAGCCGCCCCCGATGTCCACGACCGCCGTGGAGGGCTCGATGGCCCGACCCACGGAGACGCCCCGGAAAGTGAGGAGGGCCTCCTCGTCGCCGCTGACGAGGAGGGTCTGGAAGCCGTAGTCCCGCTCGATCCCGGCCAGGAAGGCCGGGCCGTTCACGGCGTCGCGGACCGCGCTCGTGGCCACGGCCAGGGCCCGCTCCGCGCCCAGCTCGCGGGCGAGGAGCCGAAACTCCTCCAGAGAGCGGCGGGCTCGGGCCATGGCCTCTGGAGCGAGGCGGCGGGTCGAGTCGACACCCTCGCCCAAGCGGGTGATCTCCAGTCGGCGTACGACCTCCTGCACGCGGTTCTCCTCGACGTCGGCGACGAGGAGGCGGGTCGAGTTGGTACCCACGTCGATGGCAGCCACCCGCGTCACGGGCGGCGAGCGAGCCAGCGCAGAGCCAGCGCCAGCGGCCGGGCCTCCTCAAGGGCGTCCAGGAGGACGCCCATGCGCGCCAGGGAGCTCGACAGTCGGGACACGGCCCGCTCGAGCTCGGGCCCTCTCCCTCCCAGTCTCCCGGCTCGCTGGGAGACTGCCTCCCCCCGGAGGGCCAGGGCTCGGCTCCCTGCCCTCATGCGGGCGAGGGAGGGTCGCACCTGGCTCCGAGCGCGAGCAGCCTGGACGCCGGCGAAGACGACCCCTCCGAGAAGCCCACCCAGGAAGACCGCCAAGGAGCCCCAGACGAGCTCAGGCACGGCTCCTCCCTCGCGCCTGCTTCCAGGTACCGGGCCCCACGCTCGGGACTCTATCGGGAGCGCTATACTGGACGGCGCGACGCGGGGTGGAGCAGCCAGGTAGCTCGCCGGGCTCATAACCCGGAGGTCGCAGGTTCAAATCCTGCCCCCGCTACTCGGCCCGTCACGGAGCGGGCCTTTGTCATGCTGGCAGGGCCTCGGGGGCGGACGCGACCGGTGCCGCAGGGGGCCGGGGCGGCAGGCTTACGTCGTCGCCAAGAAGGGATTGACGATCTCGACGGTGCCGTAGAGGCGTCCGTGCTCGAAGTCCTCGGACACGAGCTCCGTGAGACCAAACCGCTCGGCGTAGGCCCACATGTGGGCGTCGAACCACGATAGCTCGTAGGCGGCGGCGCCGCGTAACGCGATCCGCACGAGCTCCTGATCGGGGAAGAGTACGTCGAACTGACTCAGGAGCTCCTCCGCCTCGCGTCGGGCCTCGCCGACGTCGAGGAGCGGCGGAGCGCCGTCGAGCGGCCGGGTCGTGGCTGCAACGAACTCGACGATCGCCTGGTGGGAGAGGAAGGCCGATCCCTCGGCGATTCCCTTCCGGAGAAGCTCTGTCGCGATCCGCTGCTTCTCCGGGAAGCGCCAGTCGAAGCGGTAGACGAGGACGTTGGTGTCAATCAGCGACGCCACCGTCGTACAGGTCCTGGCGGCGCCAGCCCCGCTCGGTCGGGTGGCTCTCGGTGCTGCGGGCCGCCTGTCGAGCGCGCTGACGCTCTGTGGCCCGGTCGAACAACTCCAGGCGCCGCCCTCGATCGGGCTGGCGATGGCGATCGGCCTGGGGGACGAGGCGAATTGCCTCGCCTGCCGGGAGAAACTCGACTTCCTCGCCCGGCTGAATTCGGTACCGCTGCGCGATCGCCTTGGGGATCGTGACTTGCAGCTTGCTCGTTACCCTTGCCATATCCTTACCTTAGCAAGGAGGAGCATCAGCTCCGGGCCCCCGGATAGCGGGGCCCCTCCCGGTTCTGCTTCCAGTCCCTCCGAGCTCACCGGCTGCTACTCTCCCGGCCGAAGGGCAGTATCCCCGACGGGCGTCGTCGTCAGCTCGGCCCACAGCGGCCCGGCGGCGTTGGCCGCGACAGGCGGCGGGAGAGACCTTCGCGGACACTCGGTACTACCCGTCGGGAGGAAGCGCTTTGGATCTCGAGCTCTGGCAGTGGACGGCGTTCGGTTGCCTGGTAGTGACCGGCCTCCTCGTCGACCTCCTTGCCTTCGCCGGCAAGGGGCAACGGATCTCGCTGGGCAGGGCCCTGGGATGGAGCCTGGCCTGGACGGCGCTTGGTCTCGCCTTCACGGGGGTCGTGTGGTGGTGGGGGGGACGAGCGCGGGCCGAGGAGTACCTCGCCGGCTTTCTGGTCGAGAAGTCGCTCTCCCTCGACAACCTGTTCGTGTTCGCGCTCATCTTCGCGTACCTCGCCGTCCCCGCCGCGAGCCAGCGACGGGTCCTCTTCTGGGGGATCGTGGGCGCGATCGTCCTCCGCGGCGTGTTCATCCTGGCCGGAGCGGCGTTGCTTGACGCCTTCCACGTCACGCTCTACGCGTTTGCCTTCTTCCTGGTCGTGACCGGGATCAGGATGGCCCGCCAGGGCCCAAGCCACCTCGACCTGGAGGGCAGCCGGCTCATGAGGGTTCTCTCCGCCAGGTTGCCGATAGCCGCCTCCTACGCGGGGGAGGCTCTGGTCGTTCGACAGGGCGGGCGGTGGGTGGCGACCCCCTTGCTGGCGGCCTTGGTCCTCGTGGCCGCGTTCGATGTCGTGTTCGCCGTCGACTCCATCCCGGCCATCTTCGCCATCACCCGGGAGGTGTTCATCGTCTACGCCGCCAACGCCTTCTCTCTCCTAGGGCTGGCGGCGCTCTACTTCCTGCTCGCGGACATGGTGGAGCGGTTCCGGTACCTCAACGTGGGACTGGGGGTGGTGCTGGCCTTCGTGGGAGCGAAGATGGGTCTCTCCGACGTCGTCCACGTGCCCACGTACGCCTCGCTGGCGGCGATCGTCCTCATCCTCGGGGCGGCCATCGGCGCCTCCATGGTCGGGGGGCGGGCAGAAGGCCGACGCGTCGAGGGCGGCGAGGCCGCCCAGGGACAGGAGGCGTAGCCGAGACTACCCGCTCACGCCGGGTCGAGGGCGACCGCTACCTCGTCTCCGACCTCGACCAGGGCGTAGTGGCCGAGGGAGACGGGACCGGGGTTCACGATCAGGCTGCGTCCCAACCGATCCTGGCCGCGCGACTCGTGGATGTGGCCACAGAGGACGAGGTCCGGCTGGGCGCGCTCGACGAAGGCACGGACGACCGCGCTCCCGACGTGCTCGCCGCTCCGGAGGCGGTCGCACGCTGTCCCCAACGGCGGGGCGTGGGGGCAGAAGAGGATGACCCGACAGCCTCTCACTGCCTCGAAGCCGGACTCGATCCGCCTGCGAAGCTCCTCGTCGGCCCGCTCGTACGGGGTGCGCAAGGGCGACAGGGGCGCGGCCGAGGCGCCGAAGAGGCCCACCTCGTCCACGGCGACGCCCCGTCCGTCCAGGCTGACGCCCAGCTCCGCCAGGCGAGCGTCGATAGCAGGCGAGTCCATGTTGCCTGCCACGCCCAGCACGCGGGGGGCGAGCGCCTGCCAGCGCTCCACGGCCCGGCCGGCCTCCTCGGGCGTGCCGGCGGTGGTGATGTCGCCGCCGACGACGAGCAGGTCGATGGCTCCCGCGCTGGCGAGGGCGCGGTCGACGGCCTCGTAGTGCCCGTGCACATCCACCACGTAGAGGATCCGCACGGGCCTGAGCCTAGCGCGCTCGCGTGGGCTCCACGCGGGTTTCTCCTCGACCGGCGACCATGGCGGCGACGTCGCTCAGGGCTTCAAGCTCGGCCGGCCGGCCCGTGCTGTCGACGACGTCGCCAGCTGCGTCCACCTTGGACCCCGTGGAGCCAGCCGGGAAGGAGGTAGCAGCGCAGCTCCTCGGAGGTCGTCCTCTCGATCGTGTGATCGTGGACATCCCGTCCAGCGCGATCACGACCAGAGGCGGCTCTACCCCTGGTCACTGGGCGCCTTCCTTCCCCCGCTTCCGGTCCCGCGCTTTCTCTGCCAGGATGTGACCGTGACCGAGACAGGGACGCAGGCGACGGATGCCAACGCCCGCTTCCTGGCCGAGCTCGATTCCCGACTGGAGCGCATCGGCCGACGACTCGACCGCCTCGTCCAGACCCTGGCGTCGGCGCAGGGGGACGCTGTCTCGCCAACGCCGGAGGGAGCGAGGGCCGAGGCAGCGACGGCAGGGCACCTCGTCTTCGTGCCCACCCCCACCGGGTATGAGATCGTCGCCCGCGAGGGACCTCCCCCCTCCGTGGGGGAGACGGTAGCGCTGGAGGGGCGGGGATCGCTTCTCGTCATGAAGGTCGCCCCCTCGCCCTTCCCGGGGGACAGGCGGCCCTGCGTCTACCTCCAGCTCACCTGAGGCGCAGCCCGAACTCAGCGGTCACGATCGTCACCGGGCGACCGGAGAAGGCCTTGGGGGCGGAAGGGGCGTGCACGGCGGCGACGGCCACCTCTCGCCACCGGGGATCGAGCATGACGCGCCGGTGAGGCGGGCTTCCCAGCCACAAGCGCACCGCCTCGGCGGCGCCGAGGTCGGGCGAGCCCCAGGCCAGGTTCTCGCCCACCGCCCAGCTGCGGTAGCCGGACGAGGCATAGAAACGCTCCACCCGCTTCCAGAAGGGAAGACCATGGGGCGTGTCGTGGGCGAAGAAGCCACGGAGCGCCATGCGCAGGGAGTGCTCGCGGGCAGCTGCGGCCAGAGAGGGACTAGGTCGGAGGGGAAGGAGCCCGTGGCTCCTCCGCGCGGCGTTCAAGGCCGCCAGGATCCCCCGGTCGAGATCTCGACGGGCGCTCACGCCCACCCTCTGGCTCGAGCCCGTACCCGCGGCGGGGAGGAGGAGCCCAGTCAAGGCGAGGGCGAGGAGGAGCGCGATGGCCTTCGTCCTCACGACAGCGAGATCGGCGGCGGTGGGGCGGGAGCCGAGGACGAGCCCTCGCTGGCGGTACGCCGCCTCGGGTACCCCGTTCGGGGATCAGGCGCTCTTACGCAGGCGGCTCTCGCCGGCGGCCTCGACCGGGGTGCCGATCGCGACCGCGGGGCCGAAGGGGCGGGCAAAGCAGAAGCGGACGATCGCGTCCTCGGACCTGCGGTCGAGGGGATCGAAGCGAACGCCCACCCGAGCTCCTCCCTCCCTCCGGGGTCGCGCGGTGGCGACCGTTCCCTCGACTAGGAGTCGCTCCCCGTCGAGGCGGAGCTCCACCCGAACGCGCTCGCCCGTCTCGACCGGCTCGGGGACGTCCATGCCCACCCCGAAGGGCGTCATGTCCACCACGGTGGCGCGCCTGAGTTCCGGGCCGCCGGAGAAGGTGGCGTAGCGAGCCTCGATCTCCACCGGAAAGCGGTGGAAGCGGCGGCGGTGGCGCACGCTCGCCGCCCACAGCGAGGTCCAGCCGAGGAGCCCTAGAGAGAGGCCGGTCCAGGCGGCGGTGACGGCGAAGGCGAAAGGGGCGAGCCGGCCGGGAAGGTGGGCGACCTGGGCCAGGCTCTGGTAGGCGAGCCCGCAGATCGCGAGGACGACAACGGCCAGCTGGAGGCGGAGGGCCGCCAGGGGCGAAAGGCCGCGGGCCTGGCTCCCCTTGGGGGTGACCTTGAAGGCCGCTCGCCCGGGCTTGAGGAGGGCCGCTGCCGCAGCCGTGTACGCCCCCATGCGCACCAGGGCATAGCGCTCGCTCGCCAGGAAGCGGAACCGTCCCCGGCTCATGGCCCACGTGGCCAGGGGCACGAGCACGAGCTGGGGCAGAAACAGGGTCAGGTAGAGCGGGGGGTCAGCGGCCAGGGGATAGACGCCGGTGAGCAGGACGAGCGGGGGCACGAGCGACGACACCAGCCGCTGGGGCCCCTCCAGGTAGTGGGAGACGGAGGAGAAGTAGTGGAGCCGCTGCCGCAGGGAGAGGCCGCGGGCGAGCAACGGGTTGTCCTTGCGCAGGAGCTGGTAGCAGCCGCGGGCCCAGCGTCCCCGCTGGGTGAGGAAGGCGTGCACCTCCTCGGGGGCGAGGCCGACGGCGAGCACCTCGCGGTGGTAGACGCTCCGCCAGCCCGCCTGGTGGAGCTTCATGGCCGTGTGGGTATCCTCCACCACCGTGTCCGTAGCGACCCCGCCCACGGCCAGGAGGGCGGAGCGGCGCAGGACGGCCGAGCTGCCGCACCAGAAGGCGGCGTTGTGGCGATCCTTGCCCGGCGAAATGACGTCGTAGAAGAGGCTCTGCTCGTTGAGGAGGGGGTCGTGGTTCCGGGGAAGGTGCTGGAAACTCCGGTTGAAGAAGGCCTGGGGCGACTGGACGAAGGCCACCTTAGGGTCGGCGAAGTAGCCGAGCGTCCGCTCCAGGAAGTGGGGGAAGGGGACGTGGTCGGCATCCAGGACGAGCAGGAACTCGGCTTGGACGCGCTCGAGCGCGTAGTTCAAGTTGCCGGCCTTGGCGTGGAGACGGGGGGCAGGGCGAGCGAGATAACGGGCCCCGAGCTCGTGGGCCATCTCTCGCACCCAGGCTCGATCGCCGTCGTCGAGCACCCACACCTCCGGCCTCGGCTGGTGGCGGACGGCGAGGGCGCCGAGGAGCGTGGCCCGCAGCACCTCAGCCGGCTCGTTGTAGGTGGGGACGAGGATGGCCACCCGGCAGCCGGTGGGAGCAGGCGGAGGCTCCCGGCGGGTCAGCCGCCAAGTGGAGAAGACGAACAGGGACAGGGAGACGAGAGCCCAGGTCTCGGCCGCGATCAGGGGGAGGCCCAGCCACAAACTCTCCACCCGCAGGGTGAAGCCGTACCGCCAGGCGAGGTAGGCGAGGCCTGCGGCGATGGCGGAGAGGGCGAGGAGCTGTCGTGCTCGCTCCGGCGGCTCGAGCGGTGGCGCCTCCATCGCTGGAGCCATCGTCGGGAGGAACCCGACTTTGCGTACCCCGTTCGAGGGAAGAGGGCTCGCGGGCGTGCCCTCCCCCGGGGACGGCCGGCGGCGACGGCGTAGGGAGTGGCCTGTATGCTCGGGCCGATGCGGGGTGGCCGGATCCTGATCGCGACCGACGGCTCGCCCCCGGCCACGGCGGCGGTCGAGGTGGGCCTGGAGATCGCCGCCGCCCGTGGCGCCGAGGTCGTCTTCGTGCACTTCAGCCCGGCGGCGGGACCGCTCTTCGAGGCCGATCCCGTACGCGGTCCGTCCCAGGCCGAGATCGAGGCCTCCGACCCGGTGCTGCGGGCCGCCGCCGAGGCGGCGCGCCGGCGGGGGGTGGCGGCCCGCCTGGAGATCGCCGACGAGCACGGCGCCGACAACATCGCCGCCGCCATCGTGGGCATGGCCGAGGGCCTGGACGCGGGCACGATCGTGGTGGGGACGCGGGGGCGGGGCGCGCTGGCGAGCGCCCTCCTCGGCAGCGTGGCCCGGGCCGTGCTCGAGCTGGCGACGATGCCGGTGGTAGTCGTCCACGCCCGCGGGGTCGACCAGGAGGCCGGCGGGCCGGAAGGCGCCTGACGAGGGCGGGGCCTGCCTTGGGAGCGGCAGGCCGCTCTTCCCCCCGCGGGGGAGCGGTACGCTCTGTCCGTGAGTCACTCCCTCATCGTGTCCGCCGCCCGCACGCCCTTCGGTCGCTTGGGAGGCGGCCTGGCCGATCGCCCGGCCACCGAGCTGGGAGCGATCGCCATCCGGGCCGCGTTGGAGCGGGCAGGAATCGAGGGGGGCGAGGTGGACTACGTGATCATGGGCCAGGTGCTCCAAGGGGGAGCCGGGCAGGCCCCGGCTCGGCAGGCGGCGGTGAAGGCCGGGCTACCCAAGGAGGTTCCCGCGGACACGGTCAACAAGGTGTGCGCCTCCAGCATCCGGGCGGTGGAGATCGCCGACCAGATGATCCGCGCCGGCGATGCCCAGGTGGTGGTCGCGGGCGGCATGGAGTCGATGTCCAACGCCCCCTACGCCCTGGCCAAGGCGCGCTTCGGCTACCGCCTGGGCGACGGGGTACTCCTCGACCTCATGGTCCACGACGGGCTTCGCTCCACGTTCGACGGCCGCCACATGGTGGAGCAGGCCTCGTACGTCTCCCGCCGGCTCGGCATCACCCGGGAGGAGCAAGACGCCTGGGCGCTCCGCTCCCACCGACGGGCGGTGCGGGCGATCGACCAGGGCCTCTTGGCCGAGGAGATCGTGGCCGTGGGCGACCTGGCCACCGACGAGGGGCCTCGTCGGGATACCTCGCTCGAGAAGCTGGCGGCGCTGCCGCCGGTCTTCGACCCGGAGGGGACGACCACGGCCGGCAACGCCCCGGGCGTCAACGACGGGGCGGGAGCTCTCGTGCTCTGCTCGGAGGAGTACGCCCGGCGACGCGGGCTCGAGCCCCTGGCCGCCGTCGTCGCCCAGGCGTGGGTGGCGGACGAGTTCGCCTTCCTGGCCCGGACCCCAGGTAGCGCCGGGACCCTCGCCCTGCGCAAGGCGGGCAAGACCATCGAGGACGTGGCTCGGGTGGAGGTGAACGAGGCCTTCTGCTCGGTGGCGATCCACTCCACTCGCCTCCTGGGCGCCGATCCCGAGCGGGTCAACGTGAACGGGGGGGCCGTCGCCCTCGGCCACCCGATCGGCGCCTCGGGGGCGCGCATCCTGGCGACCCTCGTCTACGAGCTGCGGCGCATCGGCGGAGGGCTAGGCCTGGCGGCGATCTGCTCGGGGGGCGGCCAGGGCGACGCCCTCCTGGTCGAGGTCTAGCGGGCGATGCGGTTCGAGCACGTCCTCGTCGTGGGGGCAGGACAGATGGGGTCGGGCATCGCCCAGGTCGTCGCCTCCTCCGGGCGCCGGGTGTCCCTCTACGACGCCGTGCCCGAGGCGGTGGAGCGGGGACGAGAGGCGATGCGCAAGAGCTTGACCAGGCTGGCGGAGAAGGGAGGGCCGGACCCCGATGAGGTGCTCGCCCGCGTGACGCCGGTACCCGACCTCGTCCCCGCCGACCTCATGATCGAGGCCGTGGTCGAGGACCAGGAAGTCAAGGAGGAGGTGTTCCGCCGAGCGGACGCCGCCCTGCCGCCCCAGGCGATCCTGGCCTCGAACACGTCCTCCATCCCCATCACCGCCCTCGCCGCCGCGACCGGCAGGCCCGATCGGGTGATTGGGATGCACTTCTTCAACCCGGCCCCGGTGATGGCGCTGGTGGAGGTGGTGCGCGCCCTGCAGACGTCGGAGGAGACGGCCGCCGCCATCGTGGAGCTGGCTCGCGATCTCGGAAAGACGCCGGCCGAGGCCCGCGACTTCCCGGGGTTCGTCTCCAACCGCATCCTCATGCCCTTGATCAACGAGGCCGCCTACGCCCTCATGGAGGGAGTGGCCGAGGCTGAGGCCATCGATACCATCGCCCGACTGGGCTTCAACCACCCCATGGGGCCCCTGGCCTTGGCCGACCTCATCGGCCTGGACACCTGCGTCGCCATCATGGAGGTGCTGCACCGCGGCCTGGGCGATCCCAAGTACGCTCCCTGCCCCCTCCTGCGCCGGTACGTGCAGGCTGGCAGGCTGGGCAGGAAGAGCGGCCGGGGGTTCTACGAGTACGCGTGAGGCGGCGCTAGGAGCGGGGTCTCGGGAGGGGGCGGTGGAGAGGCGGAGGCGCGATCGCCCGGTGCGGCTGACCCGGATCTACACCCGCACGGGGGATGCCGGCGAGACCAGCCTAGGAGACGGAAGCCGGGTCTCCAAGCTCGACCCCCGGGTACGGGCCTTCGGGGCCGTGGACGAGCTGAACGCCGTGGTCGGCCTCGCCCTCGCTGCCCCCGATCTCCCCCCGGACGTGCGCTCGGTCCTGGAGCGCGTCCAGAACGAGCTCTTCGACCTGGGGGCCGACTTGGCCGTGCCTTGGGAGCGGGAGGGCAGGCTGCGGGTGACCGAGGTCCTCGTGCGGCGGCTGGAGGAGGATTGCGACCGGCTCAACGCCTCTCTGAGGCCGTTGACGAGCTTCGTCCTCCCTGGAGGATCGGAGGGGGCGGCACGGCTCCACGTGGCCCGAGCCGTGTGCCGACGGGCCGAGCGGGAGGCGCTGGCCGCATCGCGGGAGGCGGCCTTGAACCCGCTGGCGCTCGTCTACCTCAACCGGCTGTCCGACCTCCTCTTCATCGCCGCCCGGGCCGCCAACCGCGACCGCCCCGAGCCCCTCTGGAAGCCTGGCAGCTCGCAGTCGCCTTCGTAGGCTCGCTCGTGGCCGGCTACCTGGGAGCCGCCCTCGGGCTCGTCTTGGGGACGCTGCGGCTGCCCCTGATCCTGCTCGTGTCGGGGAGCCCGAGCGCGGCAGCGGGGACGAACATCGCCATCAGCGCCGCCGCCGCTGCCATGGGCAGCATCCGCCATGCGCGGGCGGGCAGGGTCGACTGGGGGGTGGTCGCCTGGATGGCGCCGGCCTCGGTGGGAGGGGCGGCCTTGGGGGGCCTGTACGGAGGCGCCCTCCCCGAGCGGGTGCTCTTGGCCGGCATCGCCGCCGTCCTGGCCTGGAGCGGGGTCGACCTCCTCTACCGGCCCTTCCGGGCCCGGCCCAAGCCCAGCCCCCAAGCTGGGCCGGCCCTCGTCTTCGGCTTCCTCATCGGGCTTCTGGGCGGGGCGCTGGGGGTCATCCTGGGGACGCTGCGCGTCCCTGCCCTCCTGGCGGCGGTGGGGCTGCCGGCAGCGCGGGTGGTGGGCACGAACCTCGTGTGCGGGTTCTTCCTGGGCCTGGCCGGCTTCGCCGCCCATGCCGCCCGTCTCGAGGTGGAGTGGGGCATCCTGGGGGCCGGGCTGGCCGGAGCGCTCCCGGGCGGCTGGCTGGGAGCCAAGGTCACCGGCCGCTTGTCCGAGGCCCGCCTGCGCCGGGCGCTGGGCGGAGCCCTCCTGGCCGTGGCCTGCGCCCTGGCGGTCGAGGCGGCGCTCGCCTAGGCCCGCCCTGGGCCGACCACTGCTCCTCGCGGCGCCTTCCTCGGGTCGCGGATGGCACTGTACGCTTGGTCTGTCGCCTCGCGCCTGACATGAGCCACCATCCCAGCGAGCTCTTCTCCCGTCCCGCCCTTCGCTACCGGCGTCTTCTGGGTGGATACCGCCGCCAGGACGTGGAGGCGGCCCTCGAGCAGCTCCTCTCGGCCTTGCGGCGGCTCGACCTTGACCTCAACGAGCTTCGGGCGAGTTTACGGTGGTGCTGACCTCGGCGGGCGCCAACAAGATCAACGTCATCAAG
>CAZQRA010000001.1:117205-142193 GCA_964595575.1 uncultured Gaiellales bacterium | reverse complement strand
ATGGCCAGCATCTGCTGCTCGCCTCCCGATAGGGTGGCGGCCTTCTGGCGACGCCGCTCCCGGAGCACCGGGAAGCGCGTGAAGGCGGACTCGACCAGCTCCGCGCGCGCCCGGGCGCGGCGACCGGCCACGATCACCAGTCGCCGGTAGGCGAACTGGCTGCGGTCGTAGCCGAACACGAGGAAGGAGTCGCGCCCCTCGACCCTGCTCACCCGCAGGAAGATGCGGGCCACGGCGGCCACTCCCGGGGTGGCGCGGATCTTCTCCTCCAGGGTCACCGGCAGCAGGGAGCGGGTGAGGTCGGCGGCCGCCTCCTGGAACACCCCGAAGTCGGCCCTGCCCACGTGGATCAAGTCGCCGGCCGTCTTGCGTACCCCGGCGGCGATCGACAGAAGAGCCACGATCAGGCCCACGCCGATGGCCACCCCGGCCGCGGTGAGGACGGTACGTGTCCGGCGGCGCATGAGGTTGCGCCAGACGAAGCCTGCCCACGTCATCCCCCTATCTTCCCTCGCCCCAGCCCATCTAGGTAGTCTCACGGTTGACCATGCTCTCCCGCGACCAGGTCATGGAGGCGCTCGGCCGGGTCATCGATCCCGAGCTGCAGCGCCCGGTCACCGATCTCGACATGGTGCGGGAGGTGCGCATCGACGGGGGCGAGGTGGCGGTGACGATCGCCCTCACCGTGCCCGGGTGCCCCTTGCGGGCGAGCTTCCAGGAGCAGGTGGCCCGCCAGGTAGGGGCCCTCGAGGGCGTGGAGCGGGTGGTGGTGGCCTTCGACGTTATGTCCCCGGAGGAGAAGGCTGCCCTCACCGCCAAGCTGCGAGGCGGCGTCGCCGCCCGCACCAAGGGCCTCTCCGTCGACCGATCGACCCGCGTGCTCGCCATCGCCAGCGGCAAGGGGGGCGTGGGCAAGTCGTCGCTCACGGTCAACCTGGCCGCGGCCTTGTCCAGGCTGGGGCAGCGGGTAGGGGTGCTCGACGCCGACGTGTACGGCCACTCGGTCCCCCATCTCTTGGGCGTCTCCCAGCGGCCGGTGGCGGTGGACAACATGATCGTGCCCCCGGTCAGGGACGGTCTCAAGCTCATGTCCATCGGCTTCTTCCTGGAGGAGAACGCCCCCGTCATGTGGCGAGGGCCGATGCTCCACAGGGCTTTGGAGCAGTTCCTGTCCGACGTCCACTGGGGCGAGCTCGAGTTCCTGCTCGTGGACATGCCCCCCGGCACCGGCGACGTCGCCATCTCCCTCGGCCAGCTCCTGCCCAGAGCCGAGGCGGTGATCGTGACCACGCCCCAGCCCCTGGCCCAGGAGGTGGCCGCGCGGGCGGCGCTCATGGCCCGCAAGACGAGCATGCGGCTGCTCGGCGTCATCGAGAACATGACCTCGGAGGTGTTCGGCTCGGGCGGCGGCGCTGCCCTGGCAGCTCAGCTCGACTGCCCCCTCCTGGGCACGGTGCCGCTCGATCTGCGCCTCCGGGAGGCGGGCGACCGGGGCGAGCCGCTCGTGTGGAGCGACCCCGAGGCGGAGGCGAGCCGGGCCATCGTCGCCTGCGCCCAGGCGATCCTGGCCACCGAGCGGAAGCGGGGAGTCGGGATCGTCAAGGAGCTTCCCGTCGTCTCCTAGCCGAAGGGCGCCCGTAGGCGCCCTTCGACCGTGGAGAGGGGAAGGGGAGAGGGGGAGGTCGCTTCTACTTCTTCGACTTCTTCTTCTCGACCTTGACCAGGACGAGCTTTCCCTCCTGGCGGCGGCACGTGACCTCGGCTTGGTCCCCCACGGCGAGCCCGCTCACCCTGGAGGCAAGGGAGGCAGGGACGTCGCAGGTCACGCCCGCCACCGTGATCGAGGTCTGAGAGACCGCGTCCACCTTGCCCTTGGCCCTCACCGTCTCTGCCAAGGGGCCCGGGCAGGGGCCGCGCTCGAGCGCCACCGCCGCCCCGTCGGCCTCGGTGCTGCCGATCGTGCCGTTGGTGAAGCCGGAGGAGGCGCCGAAGGCGGCGGAGACGTCGCCCACCAGGCGGGTGGCAGGATCGTGCCCCCTTCCCACGAGCAGGCCGGCCACCTTGCCGTCGGCGTAGACCCCGTCCAGGCGGAAGACGGTGTCGGGGCCGGCCACGTCGACCTGGCCGCGCGCCTCCACGAGCCCCAGCTTCTTGGTGGTGTTGATCAGGCTCCGCGCCCGCACGGTCAGGGGGCCGTTGAGGTCGGGGTGGGCGCTCGTGGCGCTTCCGCTGTAGCGGGCCCGCGTGTCTACCCAGGTACCGTCGGCGTTGGTGCACGTGCGGGTGGAGAGCTCGGACACGGTGGTGGCGGAGAAGGTGGCGGTGAGCTGGGAGATCGACTTGGCCCCCACGCTGTCGGCCACGGCCACCCCGGCAAGAGCCAACGCCCCCGCGGCGAAGACAGCGAGAATGACACGGCCTATGGACTTCCTGCTCATGTGGTTCCTCCTTGGCGGGTCATGGGGTCGCCCTCCAGCATCCCCTCCCTGCGCGAGCGGCGTGTAAAGGGGGCGTAAGGGGTGGGCAAAACCGAGGCCGAGCCTGCGAGCGTCATCGCCCGCCTCCGGCGGCTGGGCTTCTCGGCGGCCGACGCCGAGATCCTGGCCGACCACTTCCTGGACGCGGAGCGACGGGGAAAGCCGGGCCACGGCCTTGCCCGCGTGGACTGGCTGGCTACGCTCCCCGACCTCCGACCGCGGGCGCGGGCGCGGCGGGTGGTGGCCGGCCCTAGCTTCGAGCGCTGGGAGGGACGGGGCGCCGTCGGCTACCTGACCCTGGCCCGGATCTGCGACGCCCAGCTCGCCCGGCCGCCCAAGCGGGCTCGGCTGGTCGTGGCCTCCGACTGCTTCCCCACCGGCGCGCTCGGCTACTGGGTCCGCCGCTTGGCCGCAGGCGGGCTCCTCGCCCTCCTCACCGCCACCTCCCCTCCCCGCCTTCCCCCGCCTTCGGGCGGACCCCCGCTCGTGGGTACGAACCCCCTCGCCATCGGCATCCCCAGCTCGGACGGAAGGCCGCTCGTGGCCGACGTGTCCATGGGCAAGGTCACCCACGGCGACGTCCTCGCCGGCCTGGCCAGCGAGGAGGACCTCGTCCCCTTCGGAGGGGAGCAGGCCCACAAGGCCTTCGCCCTGGCGGTGGGGCTGCAGCTCTTCGTGGACGCCCTGGACGCCGGCCGCTACGGGGCCGTCCTCCTCGTCGCCCGGCCGGAGCGGGACCCCGTACCCGCCTTCCGCCGCCTGGCAGCGGGCGCCCGCCTTCCCGGCGACCGCTAGCCCCGGCCCCGGCCGCCGCCCGTCAGTCGTAGGTCAGGGCGGTGAGGTCGAGGTGGAGGAGGTCGCGCCGCTCCCGGGGGACGAGGACGCAGGCCACCTCAGGACGGGCGAGAGCCGTCCGAACCTGCTCGGGAGTCTGGGCTCGCACCACCACCGGTCGACCCCGCTCGTGCGCCCGCCGCAGCGCGGCCACGTCCTCGACCCCGTCCAGGAGGAGCACGTCGTCGGGCAGGTCGAGCTCCCCCTCTACCGCGATCTCCGGCACCCGCCTGCCGCTCGCCCCCAGCCAGCGCTCCCTCACAGGGAGACGGAGCCGCCGGGCTCCAGATCGACGATCTCCACCCCCGCAGGAGCCAGCTCGCGCAGGGCCTGGGGCGTGCCGGTGAGGATCGGGAACGTCCCCCAGTGGCAGGGAACGCAGCGGGGCGCCCCCAAGAGCTCAAGTGCCACCGCCGCCTCCCGCGGGCCCATGGTGAAGTGGTCGCCGATGGGGAGCACAGCCACCTGGGGTCGGTAGATGCGGCCGATCAGCTCCATGTCCCCGAACACGTTGGTGTCCCCGGCGAAGTAGAGGGACGCTCCGTCCTCGAGGGCGACGACGAGCCCTGCCGGCTCGCCCAGGTACTCCCGGTCGGGGCCCGAGCTGGAGTGGTTGGCGTCGGTCAGGGTGATGCGGATTCCCTCGATCTCCACCGTTCCCCCCTTGTTGGGAGCCTGGCTCATGTCCTCGGGGAGCCCCTGCTTGACGAGCCAGGCGCGGAGCTCGACCAGGGCGACGACGGGGCAGCCGAAGCGACGGGCTAGCTCTACCGTCTCGCCCACGTGGTCGGCGTGCCCGTGGGTGAGGGCGATGAGGTCGACTCGGGCCGGCTCCCTCTCCGCAGGCGGGCACTTGGGGTTCCCCAGCCACGGATCCACATACACCCTCTTTCCCCCCGGCGTATCGATGCGGAAGCTGGCGTGTCCCAGCCACGTCAAGGTTCCTGCCATGACGTACCCCCTTTCGGTCGTGGCCCGATCTTAGAGCGGAAGCGCGGCCGCAGCCTCGCCGGCCAGGTCGACGATCGGCTCGACCGCGAAGAAGGAGGCTACGGTGACGGCCAGACAGACCAGGATGGCGAGGTCCAGGGCCCGATCGCGGGGAGGCGAGCCGCCCACGGGGGCGATTCCCACCTCGCCGGGAGCGCGCATGTAGATGGCCCGTACCACGCTCAGGTAGTAGTAGAGGCTGACGGCGGTGGCGACCACCCCCACGATGACGAGCCACAGCCAGCCCCGCTCGTAGACAGCGGAGAGGACGTAGAACTTGCCCACGAAGCCGCCCGTCAGGGGCATGCCGGCGAAGCCCAGCATGAACGCCCACATGGCTGCCCCGTGGAGGGGTCGCTCCCAGCCCAGCCCGGCCACGTTGTCCAACGTCACCGGCCGGGCCAGCTCCCGCTCCCTAGCCGCCACCACGGCGAAGGCCCCCACGGACATGGCCGAGTAGGGGATGAGGTAGTAGAGGAGGGCCTTGGCGCCCAAGGCGCTGTCGGCGGCCACCCCCATGAGCAGGAAGCCGGCGTGGGAGACGGACGAGTAGGCGAGCATGCGCTTGAGCCGCCGCTGGACGAGGGCGGCGAGGTTGCCGACGGCCAGGGAGGCGACCACGAGCCCGGCCACGGTCCAGGTCCAGAGCTCCGCCTGGGCGGGGAAGGCGGTGGCCAGAAGGCGAATGGCCAGGACCACCGCCACCGTCTTGGTCGCGGCCGCCATGAAGCCGGTGACCGGCGTAGGGGCGCCCTCGTACACGTCCGGCGTCCACATGTGGAAGGGCGCCGCCGAGACCTTGAAGCCGAGCCCCGCGAGGACCATGGCTAGGCCGGCCACGAGCAGAGCGTCGTCCTCGAGACCTCGGGCAGAGACGGCCTGGGCGATGGCGGGGAGGCCGAGCTCGCCGGTGGCTCCGTAGACGAGGGCGAAGCCGAAGAGGAGGAAAGCCGAGCCGAAGCTGCCCACGATGAGGTACTTGAGACCCGCCTCCAGCGAGCCGCGGAGGTCGACGTCGAGGGCGCAGAGAACGTAGAGGGCAATGGAGAGCCACTCCAGGCCCAGAAAGACGGTCATGAGGTTGTCGGCGGTGACGAGGAAGGTCATGCCGGCCGCGCTCGCGGCCAGGAGGCCGTAGTACTCGGCCTCGTGCTTGCGGAAGCGGCGCCCGTAGGAGACCCCCACGCTCAAGAGCCCGGCTCCCGCCACGATGGCGCTCGCGAGGGCGCCGAGACGGTCGCGCACGATCGCTCCCGCGACGACGGGCTCTGCGGTGGGGGAGCGATCGAGAAGGAGGGCAGCGCAGGCTAGAGCGCCGGCGAAGGCCGCCGCCGCGGCTCCTGCCGCCGCCGGGTGCCGCCACCGAGGGGGAAGGAGCACGGCAGCAAGGAGCGCCACCGCCGAGGCTCCCAGGAGCACCAGGGCCGGAGAGAGGGCGAGCCAGTCGACCGGAGGGGTGGCGAGAGCGACGACCACCCTACCTCCCTCCTCCCGAGAGGGCAGGCGTGTCCTTCGTCTGCCCGAAGGTGTGGCTGGTGACGGCGGCCGGCCAGGCAGAGAGGAAGAGGAGGCAGGCGACGAGCGGCACGAGGACGCTCAGCTCGCCCAGCTGCAGGTCGGGCCCGCTCCTCGCCACCGCCGGGCCCGGTCGATCGTGGAGGATGGCGGAGATGAAGCGGAGCATGTACATGGCCGCGAGCACCATGGCCGCGGCGCCGACGACCGCCCAGCCGAGCCCCTGGTCGAAGACGCCAGCCAGGATCAGGAACTCCCCGGCGAAGGCAGTGGAGCCGGGCACGGCGAGGGCAATCACCCCGGTGGTCATGGTGAGGGTGGCGAGCGCCGGCCGCCCCCGAGCCATGCCCCCGAGGAGGCCAAAGTGGCCGCTCCCCGCTCGTCGCTCCACGATCCCACAGAGGAGGAACAGGGCGGTAGAGATGAGCCCGTGGTTCACCATCTGGAGCACGGCGCCGTTGAAGCCGGCCAGGTTGAGGGCGAACAGGCCCAAGGTGATGAGGCCGAGCTGGGCCAGGCTCGAGTAGGCGACCACCCCGCGGGCGTCGGGGGCGCGGAAGGCAAGGAGGGACCCGTACACGATGCCGATAGCGGCCAGGGCCAGGACCGCCTCCTGGAGGTCGCGCACGGTGTCGCCGTCGAAGCGGAGGACGGCGATGGCCAGGAAGCCGTAGCTCGCCGCCTTGGAGACGACCCCGGACAAGATCCCTGCCACCTCGGGGGGAGCCTGGCGGTAGGCGTCGGGCAGCCAGCCGTGGAAGGGAACGAGGGGCGCCTTGACGGCGAAGGCGCAGGCGAAGCCGAGGAAGAGCCACACGCTCGAGCTGGGCGGGCTCTCCACCATGTCGAAGGTGCCGTTCTGGAGCCCGAGCACGATGATGGCGGCCAGCATCACCAGCGACCCCGCCATGGTGTAGACGACGAGCTTGAGCGTGGCCGCCAGCCGGCCCGGGCCGCCCCACACCCCCACGAGGATGTAGAGCGGGATCAGCATCGCCTCCCAGAAGACGTAGAAGAGCAGGTAGTCCTGGGCCACGAACACGCCCACGGTGGCGGCGGTGAGGAGGAGCATGAGCCCGAAGTAGGCTCGGGCCCGCTCCCTCCCTGCCCAGCCGCCGTACGCAACGGCTACGGCCATCACCACCGCCGTCAGGCCTACCAGCCACACCGAGAAGCCGGTGAGGCCGACGTGGTAGGAGATGCCGAGATCGCCGAACCACTCCGCCCGCTCCTCCAGCTGGACGGTCAGGCCCTGGGAGAAGTCGAGGCGGGCGACGGCGCCTGCCCATAGGGCGATCTCGCCCAGGGACGCCGCCAGCGCCATCAGGCCGGCGGCGAGGCGGGGAAGAGGAAGGAGCCACACGAGGAGCGCCCCCGCCACGGGCAAGAGGACGAGGGCGTCGGTGATCCAGGCGCCGCTCTCCATCAGCGCACGACCACCAGGACGAGGGCGAGGACCGCCAAGCTCGCGGCGATGACGAGGGCGTAGGTGCGCACGAGGCCGGTCTGGAGAGCCCGGGCGGCCTGACCCAGACGGCGGACGCCGGTGGAGACGCCCTCGATCGAGCCCGCCACCAGGGGCTGCTCGACCGCGGCGTCCAGAGCCCGGGCGGTGGCCGCCGCCGGCCAGTAGAAGAGGGCGTCGTAAGCCTCGTCGAAGTAGAGCTTTCGCTCCAGCGCCGGGAGCGGTCGCGGCGCCGCCCGGCGGCGGGCCGCGTAGATCCACCAGGCTACCGCCACGCCGGCGAGGCCGAAGGCGACCCCGAGCCCGCTGACCAGGATCTCCTGACCCAGGCTCGCCTCCACCACCGGCTCCGCTACCGGCGCGAGCCAGGTGGACACGGCCCCCCAGCCGTGCTCCCCGTAGCGGGCCTGGAGCCAGCCTCCGGCCGCCGAGAGGAGGGCGAGCGCCCCCACCGGCACCAGCATCACCCGCGGGCCCTCGCCATGGGCCAGGTCGAGGTGCCGCTGGACGAAGGACGAGGGCTCCCCTGAGCCGACCAGGAAGACCATGCGGAAGGCGTAGAGGCCGGTGAGGAAGATCCCCGCCAGCGCGGCGGCGAACAGGGCATCGCCCAGGCAGCCGCCCCGGGCAAGGGCGGCTGCCACTACAGGGTCCTTGGAGAAGAAGCCGGCCAGGGGAGGAAGCCCGACCAGGGCGAGCGAGCCCACTACCAGGGCAGCGTGGGTCTTGGGCAAGAGCTTGGCCAGGCCCCCCATCCGGCGCATGTCCTGCTCGCCGGCGAGGGCGTGGATGACGACCCCTGCCGCCAGGAACATGAGGGCCTTGAAGAAGGCGTGGGTCATGAGGTGGAACATCGCCCCCGCGTAGGCCCCGAGACCGGCAGCCAGGAACATGTAGCCGATCTGGGACATGGTCGAGTAGGCGATCACCCGCTTGATGTCGGTCTGCACGAGGGCCACCAGCCCGGCGGCGAGGAGGGTGGCGGTGCCGAGCACGGCGGCCGTGTCCTGCACCTCCGGCGCCAGCTCGAACAGGGGGTGGGCGCGGACGAGCAGGTAGACCCCGGCCGTGACCATGGTGGCGGCGTGGATGAGGGCGCTCACCGGGGTGGGGCCCTCCATGGCGTCGGGAAGCCAGGTGTGGAGGGGAAGCTGGGCCGACTTGGCGACCGCGCCGCCCAGAAGCCCGAGCGCGACCAGGGTGAGCGCCGTGTCGGACAGGGAGTGGGCCCGGGCGAAGACGCCGGCGTAGTCCAGGGTCCCCGTCTTCTGAACGAGCAGGAAGAGGGCGAGGGCGAAGGTGGCATCGCCGAAGGCGTTCATGACGAAGGCCTTCTTGGCGGCCGCCACCGCCGCCGGGCGGTGGTGCCAGAAGCCGATGAGGAGGTAGGAGGAAAGACCCACGAGGCCCCACCCGGCGAGGAGGAGGAGGAGGTTTCCGCCCTGGACCAGGAGGAGCATGGAAAAGACGAAGAAGGCCATGTAGGCGAAGAAGCGCCGCTCCTCGTCGTCGCCGTCCATGTAGCCGATCGAGTAGCCGACGATGAGCGCCCCCACCCCCGAGACGACGAGCATCATGAAGACGGACAGGGGGTCGACGAGCACGCTCAGGCCGATATCGAGGCTCCCGGCGGTGAGCCAGCTCCAGGCCACCGACGTCTCGCTCCGCTCTTCGGGCGAGCGCGACAGCATCTCGGCCAACGTCGTGACCGAGGCCACGAACGATCCGGCCACGCTGGCGGTGGCCAGCCAGCCGGCAGCCCGACGGGAGATGGCCTGCCCAGCCACGGCGACGGCCGCCGCCGCCGCCAGGGGCAGGAAGAGGGCGACCCAGGCGGCGGCGATCACCCTCGCAGGCTCCTCATCTCATCCACGTCCAGGGCCAGCCGCCGGCGGGCCATGGCCACGATCAGGCCCAGGCCGACTACCACCTCGGAGGCGGCCACCGCCATGACCGCCAGCGCGAACACCTGCCCGTCCTCTCCCCCGAGGTGACGGGCAAAGGCGATCAGGGCGAGGTTAGCGCCGTTCAGCATCAGCTCCAGCGAGAGGAGGACGATCAAGGGGCTCCGCCTGAGGAGCACCCCCAGCGCCCCGATCGTAAACAGGAAGCCGGCCAGGGCGAGGTACCAGGTGGGATCGGGCCCGGCCACGCGACTAGCTCCCTTCCTCCTCGTCCGCCCGGCGGGCGTGGCTTCCCAGCACCACTCCCCCCACGGCCGCCACGAGCAGGACGACGGAGGTGATCTCGAAGGCGAGGAGGTGATCGGTGAGGAAGAGCTCCCCGATCCTGCGCGGGCTCCCGAAGGCGTGGGGGACGGCGGGCGCCCGGGACAGGCGATCGCCGGCCTTGAGCGCCAGGGCGGCGACGATCTCGGCCAGGATGGCGGCCGAGGCGAGCACGCTGGCCAGCTTCTGGACGGTGGGGCCGCCCGCCCAGGGGGCGTCCGCCCGGCCTCCCAGGTAGGCGATGACGAACAGGAACATGACCACCACGGCCCCTGCGTACACGAGCACCTGGGCGGCGGCCACGAGCTCGGCGGAAAGGAGGAGGTAGAGGACGGCGAGCGAGGCCAGGTTGCCGATCAGCGCCAAGGCCGAGTAGAAGGGGTTGCGGAAGCTGATCACCGCCACCGCCGAGGCAAGGCAGAAGAAGGCGGCCCCTACCCAGACGACCCAGACGAGGACGTCTCCGGCCGAGGAGGCGACGAGGGGAGGGACCATCATGAGCGCAGCTTGTAGTAGGGCTCGGGGGTGTCGTACTCGTCCCGATCGGCTACAGGGACGGTCTTGACCGGCGGCGCCAGGAGCATGTCCTTGGTGTAGATGAGGTCGTCCCGGGAGTACTCCGAGATCTCGAACTCGTTGCCCAAGGTGATGGCGTCGAAGGGGCAGGCGAGCTCGCAGTAGCCGCAGAAGATGCAGCGGCTGAGGTTGATCTCGTAGATGCGGGCGTAGCGCTCGCCGGCCGACACGCGCCGATCGGGCGTGTTCTCGGCGGCTACCACCCGGATGCAGTCGGCCGGGCAGGCGGCGGCGCACAGGGAGCAGCCGACGCACTTCTCCAGGCCGTTCTCGTGCCGGTGCAGGCGGTGGCGGCCGCGAAAGCGGGGGTAGACCGGGCGCACCACCTCCGGGTACTGGACGGTGATGGGCTTCCGGAAGAGCTGGCGGAAGGTCACGCCGAAGCCTTTGAAGGTGTCGAGGAGCGGGCTCACGTCGCCGCCACCACGAGAGCGGTCACCACGGCGTTGGCGGTGGCCACGGGCAAGAGCACCTTCCACCCGAAGCGCATGAGCTGGTCGTAGCGAAGCCGGGGCACGGTGGCCCGGATCCAGATGAAGATGGCGATGGCGATGGCCAGCTTGAGCACGAACCACAGCGGCCCGAGCGGCGCCCAGGGTCCCTCCCAGCCCCCGAAGTAGAGGGTGACGGCCAGCCCGGAGAGGAGGATCATGTTCGTGTACTCGGCCATCTGGAAGAGGCCCCAGCGCATCCCCGAGTACTCCGTGTGGTAGCCGGCCACGATCTCCGAGTCAGCCTCCACCAGGTCGAAGGGAGCGCGGGCGGTCTCGGCCACCGCGGCGATGAAGAAGACGAGGAAGCCCACGAGCTGGGGACCCACGTACCAGACGGAGTCGATCTGCTTGGCCACGATCTCGCTCAGGTTGAGCGTCTTGGCCATGAGCAGGACGCCCAGGACGGACAGAGACAGGGACACCTCGTAGGAGACGAGCTGGGCGCAGGTGCGCATCGACCCAAGCAGGGAGTACTTGGAGTCGGAGGCCCAGCCGCCCACGATGAAGCCGTAGGAGCCGATCGACCCCAGGGCGAAGATGAGGATGACGCCGATGGAGACGTCGGCCACCGCTCCCTCGATGCGGTGCCCGGCCACCGTCCATCCCTGGCCGAAGGGGATGACGCTGAAGGCGGCGAGGGCGGTGAAGGCCGAGAAGGCAGGGGCGAGGATGTAGGGCACAGCCTCCACCTTGCTCGGCCAGAAGGCCTCCTTGCGCACGAGCTTGATGAGGTCGGCGATGGGCTGGAGGAGGCCGTAGGGCCCGGCCCGGTTGGGCCCGTAGCGAAGCTGCATGCGGCCGAGCAGCTTGCGCTCGACCAGGGTCGTGTAGGCGAAGGCGAGGAGGAGGAGGTTGATGACGAGGAAGGCCTTGGGGAGAGCGATCCACCAGGGCTCGCTCATAGGGCTCGCACCTCCACCAGGTCGGGAAGGTCGCGGACGTGCTCCTCCGCCGCCCGTGCCACCCCGGCCACGAGCCGCCGGTTGACGCGGGCCCGCAGCTCGACCGCCGTGCCGTCGGCCCGAACGAGGACCCGATCGCCGCTCGCGATCGCCCGCTTCTCGGCATCCTGGGGCGAGAGCTCGACCTCCGCCGGGGGCCGCTGGAAGGCAAGCTGGGGCACCCGCTCCACGAGCGGGCCCGAGAAGAGGGCCCGGTAGCGCACGAGGCGCAGGCGGGGAGCAGGAGGCGGCTCAACAGGCGCCGCCGGCGCAGGAGCCTCCTTGGCCCCGGCGAGGGGGCGGGGAGGAAGGGGTGCCTGCTCCTCGCCCCCAGCCCGAGGAAGGGGAGCGCGAGGAGCGAGATCGACCCCGAGCCGCGCTGCCAGCTCGCCCAGCCAGTCCATCTCCTCCCGGCAGGGGGGCGCTACCGCCCGCCGCAGGCGCTGGATCCGACCCTCCAGGTTGACGAGCGTCCCCTCCCGCTCCAGGAAGCTCGTGCCCGGCAGGACGAGGTGGGCGACCCGGCGGGCCTCCTCGGCGAACATGGCCACGGCCACCACCGTCTCTGCCCGCCTCGCCAGGCCGGCAAGCCGCGGGTCGCGGAGGGCCTCGTCCCCGGAGACGAGGAGGAGGGAGGGAGCCGTGGGGGCCCTGGTCTCCTCGCCGTCGCCCGCCGCCGTCCACGCCTCGGCTACGGCACGACCGTTGGCGGTGGCGGGGAGGTAGTAGGCCCCGCAGCCGGGACGCTCGTGGAAGGAGAGGGCGTGGGCCAGTTGGGCCAAGAGCGCCTCCCCGCCGGGAGCGGACCACACGAGGGCAGCCCGCTCGGCTCGGCGCAGGCGACCGCCCAGGGGGCTTCCCGGGTCGGCCAGCTCGGCGCACACGGCCTGCCAGTCGCCCGGCTGGCGCCCTCGCGTCCCGGCGGGCCCCATGGTCACCAGCTCCGCTCCTCGCCGCCGCGCCGCCCTGATCCAAAGGTCGACCACGGGCGCGCGATCGAGGACGGGCTCATCGGCTACGACCACGACTAGCTCGGCCTCGGCGATAGCGGAGAGGGGCGCTCGGTAGGCGTCGAGCTCCCCGCATCCCTCCTCGGGGAGGAGCGCCTCGTGCGACCGGAGCCCCCGCCGCACGAGGGCCGACAGGGCGTGGGCGATTTCCACCGTCTCGGTGCCGGAGAGGACGAGCGCCGCCCGGCCCTGACTGGAGCGGCACAGGCGCTCGAGCTCCTCCATCGCCTCGTCCCAGGCCAGCGGCTCTAGGCGCCGGCCCCCCGCCCGCCTGAGCGGGGTCCGCACCCGGTCGGCCGCGTACAGCGCCGGATACGTGAACCGGCCGCGATCGCAGATCCAGCCTTGGTCGACCTGGGGGTGGTTGCGGGAGAGCACCCGCCGCACCTTCCCCTCCCGGATGGTGACGGAGATGTTGCAGCCCACAGGACAGAGGCCGCAGACCGAGGGGACGTTCTGGATCTCCCAAGGTCGAGCCTGGAAGCGGTAGAGCGTGGAGGTGAGAGCCCCCACCGGGCACAGCTCGATCACGTTGCCCGAGAACGGCGCCCGGTAGGGCAGGTCCTGGAAGGTGGCGATCACGGACAGGGCGCCCCGGTTCCTGGCAACGAGCTGGCCGTCCTCGACCACCTGCTCGGAGAAGCGGGTGCACCGGTAACAGAGGATGCAGCGCTCCCGGTCGAGGGCGATGAGTGGCGAGATGGGGATGGGCTTGTCGAAGGTGCGCTTGGAAAAGGTCATGCGCGTCACCGCCGGCCCGTAGCGGAAAGTGAGGTCCTGGAGCGGGCACTCGCCCCCCTTGTCGCACACCGGGCAGTCGAGCGGGTGGTTGACGAGGATGAACTCGAGCGTCGCGTTCTCCCCCTCGGCTGCGAGGGGAGAGGTGCGGGCGGTGCGGACGACCATGCCCTCCTGGGCCGTCAGGGTGCAGCCCGCCTGCAGCTTGGGCATGCCCTCGACCTCGACCAGGCACATGCGGCACGCCCCCACAGCCGGGCCCAGCCGAGGCTCGTAGCAGAAGACGGGAATCTCGATCCCGGCCGCCGCTGCCGTCTCCACGATGCCGGTGCCCTTGGGCACCTGCACCTGGCGATCGTCGATGGTGACTGTTACCAGCTCAGCCACGGGTTGGTCATGCGCTCGTGGCCGCCGCGGAGGCGAGCCCCTCGGGGAAGGCGCCCCGGGTGTCGCCGTGGGTCGCCGCTTCGGCGTGCTGGTCGACGGGAGCGAGGAGCCCATCCAGGGAGGAGTCCTTGCCGAAGGGGCATCGTCCCTGGTCGACGTGGGCCTGGAACTCGTCCCGAAACTTGGTGACGTAGCTCGCGATGGGCATGGCCGCCGCGTCCCCGAGCGGGCACAGGCACTTGCCCAGGATGCGGTCGCAGACGTCGAGGAGGAGGTCGAGCTCGCGCCGGGAGGAGGCCCCCTCCTCCACCTTGCGCAGGATCTGCACCATCCACCGCGTCCCCTCCCGACAGGGCGTGCACTTGCCGCACGACTCGTGCATGTAGAACTGGGCTACCCGCAGCCCAAGCTCGACGATGCAGCAGCGGTCGTCGATGACGATGACGACGCCGGAGCCGAGGAAGGCCCCGATCGCGCCCAGGGAGTCGGCGTCGAGGTTGACGTCGATCTCGTCGGCCCGGAGGATGGGGAAGGACGAGCCCCCGGGGATGACGGCCTTGAGCTTCCTCCCCCCGGGAACGCCGCCTCCGATCTCGTAGATCAGGCGTCGCAGGGAGATTCCCATGGGAAGCTCGTAGTTCCCGGGTCGCGCCACGTTCCCCGAGAGGCAGAAGATGCGGGTGCCGGTGGAGTTGGGAGGGGCGCCGATCTCGGCGTACTCCTCCCCTCCCAGCTCCAGCACCTTGGGCACGGTGGCGATCGTCTCCACGTTGTTGATGAGGGTGGGCGAGGCGTAGAGGCCCTGTACGGCCGGGAAGGGAGGCTTGGAGCGGGGCTGGCCTCGCCGCCCCTCCAGCGACTCGAGGAGGGCCGTCTCCTCGCCGCAGATGTAGGCGCCCGCGCCGCGGTGGAGAACCACGCTGACGTCCCCCAGAAGCCCCGCCTCCTGGGCCTCGTCGAGGGCCGCCCGCAGCACCTCGAACTCCGCCAGGTACTCGCCCCGGATGTAGATGAAGACGTGGCGGCTCTGGATGGCGTGGGCGGCGATGAGGCAGCCCTCGAGCAGGCGGTGGGGCACGCGCAGCATGATCTCCCGGTCCTTGAACGTGCCCGGCTCCGACTCGTCGGCGTTGACGGCCAAGTAGGTCGGCTTGCCCGTGCCCGCAGGCACGAAGCTCGCCTTGCGACCCATAGGGAAGAAGGCTCCCCCGCGGCCGCGGAGGTTGGAGGCGATCAGCTCCTCGATCACCTCCTGAGGGGCCATGCTGCGCGCCTTCTCCAGCATCCGGTAGCCCCCCACCGCCCGGTACTCGGCCAGCTTGGTGAGGTCGCGCTCGTCGGCGTCGGCGAGGACGAGGGTCGGCGCCTCAGCCACGGGCTCCCTCCCCTTCCCCGCTTGCCGCCGCCAGCCCGGCGACGATCTCGGGCACGTCCTCGCTGGACACGGAGAGGCGGTAGCGGCCGTCCACTGCCACCACCGTGGGCCAGCCGCACCCCCCCAAGCACTCCACCGCCCGCAGGGTCACCCGCCGGTCGGCCGTCGTCTCGCCGGCGCGAACCCCGAGCTCGCGCTCGAACGCCTCCAGCACCGTCTCTGCTCCCCGCAGCCCGCAGCAGATGTTGGTGCAGACCTCGACCAGGTGGTCGCCTACCGGCTCCAGGTGGAACATGTCGTAGAACGAGGCCACCGCCAGGCAGTAGGCGGGCGTGAGGCCCAGGCAGTCGGCCACCTCGACCAGCGCCTCCGGCGACAGCCAGCCGTAGCGCTCCTGGGCCAGCCGCAAAGCCGGCAAGATGGCGGAGCGCCGCTCGGGGTAGCGGGAAGCGACCTGCTCGATCTCCTCTGCCAGGCTCAGCGGTCCACCTCCCCCATCACCGTGTCCAAAGACCCCACGATGGCGATCATGTCGGCCACCAGGGCATCGCGCATGCAGGTCGCGGTTGCCTCCAGGGCCACGAAGCTCGGCGCCCGGAAGCGAACCCGCCACGGCCGCGGGCCTCCCTCGGAGCAGACGTAACAGCCGAACTCCCCTCGGGCCGACTCGACCGCCACGTAGACCTCTCCCTCGGGGACGGAGTAGCCCTCGGTGACGATCTTGAAGTGGTGGATGAGCGACTCCATCGAGGTGTGGAGCTCCTCCCGGGGAGGCAGCACCACCTTGCGCTCGTCGCAGATCCAGGCCCCTCCCGGCATTCCCTCCAGGCACTGCTCGACGATGCGGGTGGACTGGCGCATCTCCTCCATGCGCACCTTGTACCGGTCGTAGACGTCGCCCCCGTAGCGCACGGGCACCTCGAACTCGACCTCGGGGTAGGCGAGGTAAGGCTGGGCCCGCCGCAGGTCCCAGTCGACCCCGGAGGCCCTGAGCACCGGCCCCGACTGGCCGAGGGCGATGGCGTCCTCGGCCGAGAGCAGCCCGATGCCCCTCGTCCGAGCTAGCCAGATCTCGTTCTGGTCGAGCATGGCCTCGTAGTCGTCGATCGCCTTGGGCATCACCCGACACAGCTCCCGGCAGGCAGGGAAGAAGCCGCGGGGGATGTCCTCGGCCAGGCCACCCACCTGGAAGTAGCGGGTGTGCATGCGCGTCCCCCCCACCATCTCGAACAGGTCGAGGATGCGGTCGCGCTCGCGGAACGTGTACCAGAAGGGCGAGATCGCCCCCAGCTCGAGGGCCGACGTTCCCAACCACACGAGGTGGGAGTGGATGCGGTTGAGCTCGCACAGGAGCGTCCGCATCCACACCGCCTTGGGCGGGACCTCCAGCCCGAGCAGCTTCTCGATGGCCATCACGAAGGCGAGCTCGTTGGCCTGGAAGGAGAGGTAGTCCATGCGGGCGGGGTAGGGGATGGCCTTCCACCAGCTCTTGTGCTCCATGGTCTTCTCGAAGCCGGTGTGCAGGTAACCGATGACCGCCCGCAGGCCCACCACCCGCTCCCCGTCGAGCTGGACGACCAGGCGGAGGACGCCGTGGGTCGAGGGGTGGTTGGGCCCGAAGTTGACCTCCAGGATGTCGCCCGTCTCCACGGCTTGGGCGGAGGGCTCGAGGATGGTGGGGACGGGCCTCGGGATGCGCGAGCCCTCGTAGATCCGCGGGCGCTCGGCGGCGACCGCCATCACTCCTCCTCCGAGAAGCGCACCGGCTCTCCCCCGAGCGGGTAGTCCTTGCGCAGGGGATGGCCCTCCCAGTCGTCGGGCATGATGATCCGACACAGGTTGGGGTGGCCCTGGAATCGGATCCCCATGAGGTCGAAGGCCTCCCGCTCGTGCCAGTCGGCGGTGGGCCACACCCCGACCACGCTGGGCACAGCCTCGCCCTCGTCGACGAAGACCTGCACCCGCACCCGCGGCGCCTCGCGCGCCCCCGAGCGCAGGCGGAGGAGGTGGTAGTTGACGCAGAAGCGCTTGGGCTTGGGCTGGGGCAGGCGACCGAGGGCGGCCGTCCCCGGGGAGTTGATGTCGCGCCCCCCGGCGGTCCCGTAGTACCCGGCTACCGGCCGCTCCCCCCAGCCCAGGTAGTCGACGGCGGAGAGGTCGGAGAGGAAGTTGAAGCCGAGCTCGTCGCGGAGGTAGAGACAGGCCTCGACCACCCGGGCGGGATCGACTACGAGGGTCGTCTCGCCGTGGGCCTCCTTCTCCTCCACCAGCCCGGGCACGGAGGCGAAGACCGTCACTCGGCCACCCCTCGAATCTCGTAGGCCGGGGGCACCCCCGCCTGGACCTTCTCGTGGAGGCGGATGATCCCCTCCATGAGCGCCTCCGGGCGAGGGGGACAGCCGGGGACGTGGACGTCCACGGGCACGATCTTGTCCACGCCCTGGAGGGTCGTGTAGTTGTTGAACATGCCCCCCGAGGAGGCGCAGGCGCCCATGGCGATCACCCACTTCGGCTCCAGCATCTGGTCGTAGATCTGGCGCAGGGGAGCCGCCATCTTGTGCACCACCCGACCGGAGACGATGAGGAGATCGGCCTGGCGGGGGGAGGCGCGGAAGGCCTCCATGCCGAAGCGGGCGATGTCGTAGCGGGAGGAGACGATCGACATCATCTCGATCGCGCAGCAGGCAAGCCCGAAGGTGTCCGGCCACATGGACTTGGACTGGGCCCACGCCACCGCCCGCTCCAGGGTGGTGAGGAGCAGCCGCTCCTCGAGGCGGGCCACCTCCCGCTCGAACACCCCCGGCCCCTTGTCGGGCCACAGGAGGCGCTCGGAGCGAAGCCCCGCCTCGCGCAGTCGCCGTGCCCCTACTGCCACTCCAGCGCCCTCTTGCGCCAGACGTACACGTAGCCCAGGGCCAGGATGCCCACGAACACGACCAGCTCGACCAGGCCGAACCAGCCCAGCTCGTCCAGGATCACCGCCAGCGGGTAGAGGAACACGACCTCGATGTCGAACACGATGAAGAGCATGGCGGTGAGGTAGAAGCTGATCGTGAACCGCTGCGTGGGAGGGGGACCCTGGGAGACCCCCGACTCGAAGGGGATGCCACGCGCCCGGGTGCGGGCCTTGGGCCGGGTCGAGAAGACGAACGACATGACCAGCATCGACGCCGGGATAGCGGCTGCAAAGAGCGCGTAGATCAGGAACGGAAGCCAGCTTTCCAGCACCCGCGATACCCCCTCCTGGATCGTCCTGTCGGAAACTACCAGGAAACGCAGACCCTGCACGAGGAAAGCGGCAAACCCTTTCCGCGTGAGAGATACTGCTGTTACAAGCCGAAGCCTCCGCCGCCTTCGCGGCCGCCATGGCGGCTGGTACTATGGCCGCATGGAGACCTTGGAGAGCCGGGAGACGCTGGTCTCCCTCACCGAGAGCGCAGCCGCCAAGATCAAGCAGCTCCAGGCCCAGGAGCCCGCCGGCGAGGCCGAGGTGCTACGGGTGGCGGTGCAGGGCGGAGGTTGCTCGGGGTTCGAGTACGCACTCGGCTTCGACCGAGGCCCCCAGGAAGGCGACCACGAGCTGGAGTCGCACGGGGTAACCATCGTGGTCGATCCCTGGAGCGCTCCCTACCTGCGCGGCTCCACCATCGACTTCGTAGAGACGATCCAGGAGGCGGGCTTCAAGATCGAGAACCCGAACGTCGTCGCCTCCTGCGGGTGCGGCCACTCCTTCCAGGTGGCCGAGGGCGAGGCCCCCGAGGCCGGCTACGGCTGCGGCTCGGGCTGCGGCTCGTTCTGAGCGCGGCCTCTCGCCGAGCGCCGTAGGATCGTCCTCGTGACCTCGGACGGACGCCTGCGCGTGGCCGTGGTCGGCTCGGGGCCGGCCGGGTTCTACGCTGCCGGGGCTCTCCTCTCCAGCACCGAGCCCCCAGTCGAGGTGGACATGATCGAGCGGCTGCCTACTCCCTGGGGACTCGTCCGCCTGGGGGTGGCCCCCGACCACCCCAACATCAAGTCGGTGTCGCGGGCGTTCGAGAAGATCGCCAAGCAGCCTGGGTTCCGCTTCCTGGGCAACGTGGAGGCCGGGCGCGACCTCTCCCACCAGGACCTCCTCCGCCTCTACGACGCGGTGGTGTACGCCGTGGGGGCCCAGACCGACCGCCGCCTCGGCATCCCCGGGGAGGACCTGCCGGGCTCCTGGGCCGCCACCGAGCTCGTAGCCTGGTACAACGGCCACCCCGACTTCCAGCACCTCTCTTTCGACCTCGCCGTCGAGAGGGCGGTGGTCATCGGCAACGGCAACGTGGCCTTGGACGTGGCCCGCATGCTGGCTTTGACCGAGGAGGAGCTTCGTCCCACCGACGCCACCGACGCCTCCATCGAGGCCATCGTCTCCGCCGGCATCCGGGAGATCGTGGTCGTGGGCCGGCGGGGGCCGGCCCAGGCTGCCTTCACCACTCCCGAGCTCAAGGAGCTGGGCGACCTGCAGGGTGCCGACGTCGTGGTCGACCCGGCCGAGCTCGAGCTCGACCCTGCCAGCCAGACCGCGCTCGAGCACGACGCCACCGCCCGCCGCAACCTCGAGGTCCTCCGGGAGTACGCCGGCCGGCCGCCGGCAGGGAGGCCGCGGCGGATCGTGTTTCGGTTCCGCCGCTCGCCTGTGGCGATCCTGGGGCGCGAGCGGGTGGAGGCGATCGAGCTGGAGCGAAACGAGCTTCAGGCCGGCGAGGACGGGCGGGTGCGCGCGGTCCCTACCGGCGAGCGGGAGGTGCTCCCCTGCGGCATCGTCTTCCGCAGCATCGGCTACCACGGCCTGCCCATCCCTGGAGCCCCCTTCGACGAGGGCAGCGGCACCATCCCCAACCGGCGGGGCCGGGTGCTAGACGAGAGCGGCCACCCCATCCCCGGCCTCTACTGCGCGGGCTGGATCAAGCGGGGCCCGACCGGGGTCATCGGCACCAACAAGAAGGATGCCTCCGAGACGGTGGAAGCCCTGCTCGAGGACGCCCGCGGTGGCCTTTTGCCCGAGCACGAGACCTCGTCCCAGGCAGTCGACGCCCTCCTCGCCGAGCGGGGCGTGGAGGTCGTGACCTACGCCGGCTGGGAGGCGATCGACGCCCTCGAGCGGGCCCGGGGCGAGCCCCTAGGCCGGCCCCGCGTCAAGCTCTGCACCTGGGAGGAGCTCTTGGCCGCCGCCCGAGCCTAGTCGATCCTGATCACCGGGCTCGACCGGGCTGGGCTAGACTCCCTGCCGTGGCCACGGCTGAGCGCCAGGAGCTGTGGGGGGAGGAGACCCGCAAGGCGATCGAGAACTTCCCCGTCTCCGGTCGTCCCATCCCCGTTCCTGTGGCCCGCTGGCTGGGACGAATCAAGGCCGCCGCCGCCCGGGTCAACGCCGAGCTCGGCCTGCTCGACCCGGACAAGGCCGAGCGCATCGCCGCCGCTGCCGACCGAGTGGCCGCCGGCGAGCTCGACGACCAGTTCCCGGTCGACGTCTTCCAGACCGGCTCCGGTACCAGCTCCAACATGAACGCCAACGAGGTGATCGCCGCCCTGGCCGGCCCCGACGTCCACCCCAACGACGACGTCAACATGGGCCAGTCCTCCAACGACGTCTTCCCCTCGGCCGTCCACTTGGCCGCCTTGGACGAGATCGTGAACGAGCTCTTGCCCGCTCTGGAGCGGCTCGCTTCCGCGCTGGAGGCCAAGGCGAGGGAATTCGACGACGTCGTCAAGTCGGGGCGCACCCACCTCATGGACGCGGTGCCGGTGACCCTGGGCCAGGAGTTCGGCGGCTACGCCGCCCAGGTACGGCAAGGGATCGCCCGCATCAGGGACGCCCTCCCCCGCCTGGGCCAGATCCCCCTGGGCGGCACCGCCGTGGGTACCGGCCTCAACACCCATCCCGAGTTCGCCGCCCGGGTCCGCTCCCGCTTGAGCGAGGAGACGGGTCTTGCCATCTTTCCCCCGGCCGATCCGTTCGAGGCCACGGCCGCCCGGGACAGCCTGGTGGAGACCTCGGGGGCGCTCAAGACCGTGGCCGTGTCCTTGACCAAGATCGCCAACGACATCCGCTGGATGGGCTCGGGGCCGCGGGCCGGCCTGACCGAGATCTTCTTGCCCGAGCTCCAGAAGGGAAGCTCGATCATGCCGGGCAAGGTCAACCCGGTCATCCCCGAGGTAGTGACCCAGGTCGCCGCCCAGGTGATCGGCAACGACCAAGCCATCGCCGTCGGCGGCCTCCAGGGGCACTTCGAGCTCAACGTGTTCGTGCCCATGATGGCCAAGAACCTGCTCGAGTCGATCGAGCTCCTCTCCGCGTCCTCCCGGCTCTTCGCCGACAAGTGCGTCGAGGGCATCGTCGCCAACCGCAAGCGGTGCGAGGAGTACGCGGAGCTCACCCTGTCGGCGGCGACCGCCCTCAACCCCTACATCGGCTACGACAAGGCCACCGAGATCGTCAAGGAGGCGGCCGCCTCGGGACGGCCGCTGCGCCAGGTCGCCCGCGACAAGGGGGTGTCCGAGGAGATCCTGGACAAGGCCCTCGACTACCGGGCCATGGCCAAGCCGCACGGCCCCTAGCTCGCTTCAGTCGCAACCGTGGCGGAAGGAGGCTCGATGAGACGTTTTCCTCTGCCCCTGATCGCCCTCGCGGCTTCCGCCTTCGTCCTCCTGGCGGCGCCCGCGAGCGCGATCACGAATGGCGTCCCGGACGGCAACGGTCACCCGTACGTGGGGCTCATGGTCGCCAAGGACAGTAGCGGCAACCCGCTTTGGCGCTGCAGCGGAACGCTCCTGTCGCCCACCGTGTTCCTGACAGCCGGCCACTGCACCGAGGCTCCCGCTGCCACGGTCGCGATCTGGTTCGACTCAGGCTACCCCGACCCGATCCCGCTCGCGTCAGGCTACCCGGCGGATGGTCCCAATCGGTGCAAGGACATCACCGGCTATCCCTGCACCGGCGACGCGTCCGGCACGCCGCAGACGCACCCGGAGTATAACCCGAACGCGTTCTTCCTCCACGACCTCGGCGTCGTCGTCCTCGACCCCCCTGTCAACATGAGCACCTACGGCCGCCTCCCTGAGCTCGACCAGCTCGACCGGCTGGCCAGGCAGCGCGGGTTGCAGGACGTCACCTTCACCGCCGTCGGGTACGGGCTCCAAAAGAGCTTCCCGCTGCGGGCGTCGTGGAAGACGCAGGCCCTGCGGACGCGGATGGTGGCGTATCCGAAGCTCAACCAGATCAACGGCGGCATCGTGGGAGACTTCGCGCTGCTGGTCTCGAACAACGCGAACACGGGCGGGACGTGCTTCGGCGACTCGGGAGGCCCGAACTTCATCGGAACGTCGCGCACCCTGGCAGGCGTTACCTCCTTCGGCCTCAACGAGACCTGTTCCGGCACAGGCGGGGTCTACCGCATCGACAAGGAAGACGACCTCGACTGGCTGGCCACCTTCCTGGAGTCTTAGCTCCTGACCGAAGGAGGGCCGCCGGCAGGCGGCCCTCCTTCCTCCTCAGTACGCGACGCGGCCGCCCGCCTCTGCTCCTCGGCCCGGTAGCTCGAGCGGACGAGGGGCCCCGAGAAGACGGAGCCGAAGCCCATGGCCTCGCCCTGCTCCCGGAAGAAGCGAAACTCGTCCGGGTGCACCCAGCGGTGGATGGGGGCGTGCTTAGGCGAGGGCTGTAGGTACTGGCCGATGGTGACGACGTCCACGCCGCTTCCGCGGAGGTCGCGCATCGTCTCTACGACCTCCTCGTTCGTCTCGCCCAGGCCCACGATGATCCCCGACTTGGTCAGCAGCGGGTAGTTGGCCACCTCCTTGGCCCGGCGCAAAAGCCAGAGGGCCTTGTCGTAGGAGGCCTTGGCCCCGCGCATCCTGGGATGGAGGCGACGCACCGTCTCGATGTTGTGGTTGAACACCTCCGGCCGCTCGCCCAGGACCAGGCGTAGAGCCTCCTCCTCGTAGCCCAGGAAGTCGGGCGTCAGCACCTCCACCGACACCCCCGGTAGACGGCGCTTGAGGGCGCGAATCGTGGCCGCGTACTGGCCGGCTCCCTTGTCGGGGAGATCGTCGCGGTCGACCGAGGTCACGACCACGTGCCTGAGCCCCATCCGCGCGGCCGCCTCGGCCACGCGCAGCGGCTCGAGGGGGTCGGGGGGGCCTGTGGGCTTGCCGGAGGTCACGTAGCAGTAGCGACAGGCCCGGGTGCAGATGTCGCCCAGGATCTGGAAGGTGGCCGTGCCCCGGCCCCAGCACTCGCCGATGTTGGGGCAGCGGGCCTCCTCGCAGATCGTGTGCAGGCGCTGCCCCCGGATCAGGGCGCGCACCTCTTGGTAGCGGGAGTCGGGGCTGGGCGCCCGCACCTTCATCCACTCCGGCCGGCGCGGCCGGCCCGCTACGGGCAGCGAGCGCTCCATGGAAGCCAGTCTACTCGGGGAGGCACGGCAGGACGTAAGCCCTCGGTCAGCCCTCGGCCGCCAGCCGCTCGTGCACCGGCTGCGGCCACAGACCCGCTCCCTCCTCCGCCGGCAGCTCCTCCAGCCGTAGGTCGAAGACCTCCTCGAGGGCCCGGGCGGCGGCCGGCCGCACCTCGTCCACGGAGACGGGACGCCCGAGCTCCTGGGCCATGGTGGTGAAGACGGCGTCCTCGAGCCCGCAGGCCGTGATCCACTCCCGGAACGGAGCCGGGTCGAGATCGACGTTCAAGGCGTAGCCGTGCGTCGTCACCCAGCGGGACACGTGCACCCCGATCGAGCAGATCTTGCGGGGCGGGCGCTCCAGCCAGACCCCGGTCAAGCCCTCGAGGCGCCTGCCCTGAAGCCCGAAGGCAGCCAAGGCGCGGATCGCCGCCTCCTCCAGGTCGCGTACGTACCGCTTGACGTCGCGCCCGTGCCGGGCGAGGTCGAGGATGGGGTAGCAGACGAGCTGCCCGGGGCCGTGGTAGGTCGACTTGCCCCCCCGATCGGTCTCCACGATCTCCACCTCCACCCCAGGAGGGAGGTGGAGCTCCTGGGAGCTCGCCCTTCGCCCCAGGGTGATGACAGGCGGATGCTCGAGGAGGATCACCGTCTCCGGGATCGCCCCTTGGGAGACGGCCGCCGCCAACGAGCGCTGGAGCCGCCAGGCCTCCCGATAGGGAGTCAGGCCCAGGTTGAGGAGGTAGGCGCCCTCGGGCATGGCCTCAGGCTCTCCCTCGGGGAAGGCCCGCCCCCTCCTGGATCAGTAGGCGGACTCGTCCCAGGTCTCCAGGTACTCCCGCACCTGCCTCATGAACTGGGCAGCGTAGGCCCCGTCCACCAGCCGGTGGTCGTAGGAGAGGCAGAGGTTCATCATCGGCCTGATCGCGATGACGTCGTTCCCCCGGTCGTCTTGCACCACCACGGGCCGCTTGACCAGGGCCTCCACGTCGAGGATGGCCACCTGCGGCTGGTTGATGATAGGAGTGCCCACGATGGCCCCGAAGCCGCCGGGGTTGGTGATGGTGAAGGTGCCGCCTTGGACGTCGTCCGGGGTCAGCTTCTTCGTCCGCGCCCGCTGGGCGAGGTCGGCAATGGTGCGGGCCAGCCCGAGCAGATTGAGCTCGTGGGCGTTCTTGATCACCGGCACGATCAAGCCCTTTCCTCCCTCCAGGGCGACGGCGACCCCCAGGTTGACGTACTGCTTCACCACGATCGACTCGCCCCGGATCTCGGCGTTGATCCAGGGCCAGTCGCGGATGGCCTCGATGGCGGCCCGGGCGATGAAGGCGAGGTAGGTGGGGTTGACCCCGTAGACGCGCTCGTACTCGGGCTTGAGCTTGTCGCGGATCGCCACCACCTTGCTCATGTCCACCTCGAACACGGTGGTGACGTGGGCCGAGGTGTCGAGGGAGCGGCGCATGTGCTCGGCGATGCCCCGGCGCATGGCCGTCATCGGCTCCACCACCTCGCCTGCCGCGGCGGCCGGCGCAGGGGCG
>CAZQRA010000001.1:100795-117182 GCA_964595575.1 uncultured Gaiellales bacterium | reverse complement strand
GGGGAGGCGGAGCCGCCGGCCGTGGGGGAGGCGATACGGGGGGAGCCACCGCCTCTCGGGGAGGAGGCGGCGGGGAGGGCGCCTCCGCGGCCACGGGAGCGGGCGCGGCGGCCCTCGACTCGATGAAGGCCAGGATGTCCTTCTTGGTGACCCTACCGCCGCGCCCCGTCCCCGGCACCTGGGAGACGTCGATCCCGTGCTCGGCGGCGATGCGGGCGACGACGGGGGAGACGAAGGTGCGCTCTGCCTGGCCGTTTCCGAGGGGCGCGGTAACGGCCTGCGGCCGCTCAGGCTCCCGGCTGAGCTCAGCCGCAGGCTCGGCCGGAGCGGGGGCAGGAGGAGCCTGGAGCGTCTCCTCGGTCGCCCCTGCCGGGGCGATCACGGCGAGCACCGTGCCCACCGGGACCGTCTGCCCCTCGGCCACCACGATCCGCTGGAGGATGCCCGAGCCCGGGCTCGGCACCTCGGTGTCCACCTTGTCGGTGGAGATCTCGAGCAGGGGCTCGTCGGCGGCGACCGGCTCCCCTTCCCGCTTGAGCCACTTGGTCACCGTCCCCTCGGAGACCGACACGCCCATCTGGGGCATCACCACCTCCACGTGGGTCTCGGTCGCCATCAGTACTCAGCCAGCTCCAGGATCCCGCGCACGACGTCCTCTACCTGGGGGATGAACGCCTTCTCCAGAGGCGGAGAGAAGGGTACAGGAGTGTCGGGGGCCGTGATCCTGCGCACCGGGGCATCCAGGTGCTCGAACGCCTCCTCGGCGATGGTGGCCGCGATCTCGGCGCCGAAGCCGCCGGTGTGGGTGTCCTCGTGGAGGATGAGCACCTTGGAGGTCTTGCGCACGCTGGAGAGCACCGCCTCCCGATCCCAAGGAAGGACGGAGCGGAGGTCGACGATCTCCACCGACACCCCCTCGCTCGCCACCCTGTCTGCGGCCTCGGCCGCCGTGTAGACCATGGCCCCCCAGGTGATCACGGACACGTCCTCTCCCTGGCGGTGCAGCCGAGCCTTGCCGATGGGGGTGGTGTAGCGCCCCTCCGGTACCTCGCCCTTGATCCGCCGATACAGGTGCTTGTGCTCGAAGAAGAGGACCGGGTTTGGGTCCTCGATCGCCGCGATCAAGAGGCCTTTGGCGTCGGCAGGGGTGGCCGGGCACACGCACTTGAGCCCGGGCACGTGGGCGAAGAAGCTCTCCGGGTTCTGGGAGTGGAAGGGGCCGCCGGAGAACCCTCCCCCAGAAGGAAGCCGCACCACGATGGGGACCGGGGTACCGGCCCGGTAGTGCTGCTTGGCGGCCACGGTGACCAGGTGGTCCCAGGCGCAGGAGACGAAGTCGGCGAACTGCATCTCCGCGATCGGCCGCATCCCCATGAGCGCCGCCCCCGTGCAGGAGCCGACGATGGCGGTCTCGGAGAGGGGGGCGTCGATCACCCGCCAGGGCCCGAACTCCTCCTGGAACCCTTGGGTGACCTTGAACGCGCCTCCATACACGCCGATGTCCTCCCCGATCAAGAACACCCGCTTGTCCCGGCGCATCTCCGTCCGGAGGGCGTCCGAGATCGCCTGCAGGTAGGTGAGCTCGGCCATCAGTGGTGGGGCCGCTCGAGCTCCTCGGGGGCCGCGTACACGCCCTCGGTGACCGTGGCCGGGTCGGGGAAGGGCGACTCCTCGGCCCGGCGCATGGCCTCGTTGAGCAGGTGCTTGACGTCGTCGGCGATCTCGTGCTCCTCCTCCTCGGTCAAGGCGGCGTTGTCGCGGAGCCAGGCCCGGAACCGGTCGATGGGGTCGCGCTTGGCCCACTCCTCGAACATCTCCCGGGGCACGTAGAAGGCGTCGTCGTGGACGGCGTGACCCTCCATGCGCAGGGTCACGCACTCGAGCAGGGTGGGACCTCCGCCCCGACGGGCCTTCTCGATCGCCCGCTTGGCTTCCCGGTAGACCGCGAGCACGTCGGTGCCGTCGACTACCACTCCCTCGAAGCCGTAGGCCTGGGCTCGGTCGGCCAGGCGCTCCACCGCGTACTCGAGGTAGGTGGGGGTCGAGTAGGCCCACTGGTTGTTGTCGCACACGAACACCACAGGCAGCCGCCGCACCCCGGCCAGGTTCATGGCCTCGTGGGCATCGCCTCGGGCCGAGGAGCCCTCCCCGAACCAGGCCACAGCCACCCGCGGCTCCTCCCGGATGCGGAAGGCAAGCGCGCACCCCACCGCCACCGGCAGCATGGCCGGAAGGTGGCTGACCATGGCGATGAGGCCTAGGCGGGCATCGGCCATGTGGACGTTTCCGTCCCTGCCTCTGGCCGGGCCGTCCACGCGGCCCATGTACTGAGCGAAGATGCGCCAGGGCTCGACCCCCCGCACGACGTGGACGCCCATGTCCCGATGGAGGGGAGTGCCCACGTCGTCCGGGCCCATGGCCGTGGCCACCCCCACCGCCGCCGCCTCGTTCCCCCGCCCCGTGTAGAACGAGCCGGGGATCTTTCCCTGCTTGTAGAGGATGTGGCCGCGCTCCTCGATCCCCCGCGTGATCAGCATGTTGCGGTACATCCCCAGGAGGTCCTCGCGGTCGAGACCCACCTCCCTGACCTCGGCCAGCGAGCCCAGGGGCTCCGCTTCACGGGCGATCGCCATCGACCTCCACACTCTATCGTTCCAGGCGGTGGGCAAGGCGTCCGACTGGCTGCGCGAGGAGCGCCGCAAGGTGCTCGGGGACTGGGTTGCCGTCTGCCTTCGCTGCGGCTTCGCCCAGCGCTACTTCGAGGCCTACGAGGGGGAGCTTCCCAGCTCCTGCCCCGCCTGCGGGGGCGACCTGCGGGCCCGCTGTCCTGCCTGCGGAGCCCGGTTCTCCTCCGCCTTCGCCGTGGACTGCGAGGCCTGCGGGGCTTCCCTCCGCCCTCCCGCCGTGGGCGGCATCCCCATCCGCAGGAGGAGCCCCTCTGGCGGGGGCTAGCGACGGCGGTCGCTGCCCAGGATCTCCGAGAAGCGGATGACCGTCACCGTGTCGTCCAGCGTCACGGTGCGGTTGTAGAGCCTGGACAAGAACTCGGCCATCTCCTCCGGCCACTTGAGCTCGGGGTTGTCGTGCTCGATCTCGTTGGGGGAGAGGTCGCCCAGGCGCTTCACCTCGACCTTGTCGATGACGGCGTCGAAGATCTTCTCCCTGGGGCTGTACCGGGAGCCGCACAGCACCTGCACGATCATCCCCTTCCTGTACTTGGAGGACTTGTCGCCCAGGCGGATGGTGGCCGTCTTGCGACGGCTCCGCAGCTGGTCAGCCACGATGGGTGAGTAGAAGTTCAAGGCGTACATGAGCTCCCTCGCTGCCGGGCCGGGCCAGCCGCATCATAGAGGGTCGGCTTCCAGAGCAGCGAGAGCCCTCCTCGCCATCTCCCGCTCCCCCCGGTAGGCAAGAAGACGGGGCGCCTCCTCGAGCGGAAGCCAGCGTACCTCCGCTACCTCGTGAGCGTGCTCGGCAGGCAGGGCCCCCAGGGTGCCGCCGGCGTAGCGCAGGAGGTAGAAGCTGACGACCTTGAACACGCGCTCCCCCCCGAAGGTGTACACGTAGCGGCTGTCTCCCAGCTTGGTTACCACCCGGCCGCAGGCCCCAGTCTCCTCCCGTACCTCCCGCAGCGCCGTCTCCTCGGGACGCTCTCCCGGGGCCACAAGTCCCTTGGGAAGCGCCCACGTCCCCTCCGGCTTCCCCGCCGGCCTGATCGCGGCCAGGCACCACTGCCCCGCCATCTTCCGCACCAGCACGCCCCCGGCCGAGATCTCGCGCCTCACCGGCCGCCCCCGCTGACTTGTAACACCCCCGGGGCGGAGGGTAGGAAGGGCTTGCGCTCAGGGCTCCAGCGCGTGTACACTGCATTGGCACTCTCAAGGTGAGAGTGCCATCGGCTGTTACAAAGTACGTTCGACCAAGGGAGGACGTGGATGGATCTGCAGCCGCTTGGAGACCGTCTCATCGTCGAGCTCCTCGAGGAGGAGGAGGTCACGGCGAGCGGGATCGTCCTGCCCGACACCGCCAAGGAGAAGCCGCAGCGCGGCCGCGTGATCGCGGTCGGACCCGGCCGGCGGGACGACAAGGGCGAGCTCATCCCCATGGAGGTCGAGGTCGGGGATGAGATCATCTTCAACAAGTACGCCGGCAACGAGGTCAAGATCGGCACCGAGGAGTACCTCATCATGCGCCAGGACGAGGTGCTCGCCAAGGTGGTTCCCGATGCCGGCAAGGGCAAGGCCAAGCGTCAGCTGGCCGGTGCCAAGGCGTAGCTAGCGAAGGAGGTAGGAACGGGATATGGCTCACAAGGAGCTGAAGTTCAACGAGGACGCGCGCCGGGCGCTCGAGCGCGGCGTCAACATCCTGGCCGACGCGGTCAAGGTCACGCTCGGTCCCAAGGGCCGGTACGTCGTGCTCGACAAGAAGTTCGGAGCGCCGACCATCACCAACGACGGCGTCACTATCGCCCGCGAGATCGAGCTCGAGGACGTGTTCGAGAACCAGGGAGCCCAGCTCGTGCGGGAGGTGGCGACGTCCACCAACGACGTGGCCGGCGACGGCACCACCACGGCCACCGTGCTCGCCCAGGCCATCGTCCGCGAGGGCCTGAAGAACGTGGCCGCGGGGGCCAACCCCATGGCGCTCAAGCGCGGCATCGAGAGGGCCGTGGACGCGGTGGTGGAGAACCTCAAGGCCCAGTCCAAGGAGGTCTCGGGCAAGGAGGACATCGCCCGCGTGGCCACCATCTCCGCCCGCGAGCGCGAGATCGGCGACGTCATCGCCGACGCGATAGACAAGGTCGGCAAGGACGGCGTCGTCACCGTCGAGGAGTCGAACACCTTCGGCACCGAGCTCGAGTTCACCGAGGGCATGCAGTTCGACAAGGGCTACCTGTCGCCGTACATGATCACCGACCCCGAGCGGATGGAGGCGGTGCTCGAGGACCCCTACATCCTCATCGCCAACCAGAAGATCGGGGCCGTCAAGGACCTCCTGCCCGTGCTCGAGCAGGTCATCCAGGCAGGTAAGCCGCTACTCGTCATCGCCGAGGACGTGGAGGGCGAGTCCCTGGCCACGATCGTCGTGAACAAGCTCCGCGGCACCTTCACGGCGGTGGCGGTGAAGGCGCCCGGCTTCGGCGACCGGCGCAAGCGCATGCTGGAGGACATCGCCATCCTCACCGGCGGCGAGGTGATCACCGAGGAGATGGGCCTCAAGCTGGAGAACACCAAGCTGTCCCAGCTGGGGCGGGCCCGCAAAGTGGTCGTCGACAAGGACTCGACCACCATCATCGACGGGGCCGGCGATCCCGACCAGATCAAGGCCCGCATCAAGCAGCTCAAGATGGAGATCGAGGAGACCGACTCCGACTTCGATCGCGAGAAGCTGCAGGAGCGGCTGGCCAAGCTGGCCGGGGGCGTGGCCGTGATCAAGGTGGGCGCGGCTACCGAGACCGAGATGAAGGAGAAGAAGCACCGGGTCGAGGACGCGCTCCAGGCCACCCGAGCCGCCCTCGAGGAGGGGATCGTCCCCGGCGGAGGAGTGGCCCTGGTCAACGCTGCCGACGCCGTGCGGGCCGACCTGGAGAAGCTGGAGGGGGACGAGCGCACCGGCGCCTCGATCATCCTGCGGGCGCTGGAGGAGCCGCTCCGCCAGCTTGCCGACAACGCCGGCCTGGAGGGCTCGGTGGTGGTCGACAAGGTGCGGTCGCTGCCCAAGGGTCAGGGCCTGAACGTGGAGACAGGCGAGTACGAGGACCTGTTCAAGGCGGGCATCATCGACCCCACCATGGTCACCCGCTCGGCTCTCCAGAACGCGGCCTCCATCGCCAAGAACATCATCACCACCGAGGCGGTGGTGGCCGAGGCGCCGGAGAAGGAGAAGGCCGGGGCCGGCATGCCCGGCGGTGGCATGGGCGAGTTCTAGGCCTCCGGCACGTTCCGGTAAGCGAAAGGGGCCGCCTGCGCGGCCCCTTTCGCTGAGGGTGGGGGGAGGTGGGACGTTCCTCCTATCGGCGCCAGGGGAGGAAGACTTGAGCCCTCGGCCGATCCCCCGTTCGAGGGATTACAGATCGTAGCGCTCCTCCTTCCAGGGGTCGGCCTCGTTGTGGTAGCCGTAGCGCTCCCAGAAGCCGGGGGCGTCCTCGACCCGAAGCTCGATCCCGCGCAGCCACTTGGCGCTCTTCCAGAAGTAGCGGCTCGCGACCACCAGGCGCAGGGGCCAGCCGTGGTCGGGGGTGAGCGGCTTCCCGTCGGCCTCGTAGGCGAGGAGAGCGTCCTCCGCCTCGAGCGCCTGGAGCGGCAGGTTGGCCGTGTAGCCCTGCTCGGCCCGCACGATCGCGAAGCGCGCGGTCGGCTTGGGTCGGGCGAGCGAGGCCAGCTCCCGCCAATGGACGCCGCGGAAGGTGGCGTCGAGCCGGCTCCAGCGGGTGACGCAGTGGATATCCACGGTGATCTCGGTGGCGGGAAGGGCGATGAGCTCCTCCCAGGTCAGGCGAAGCGGCTGCTCGACCTCGCCCTCGACCACGAGGTCCCAGGTAGAGAGGTCGACCTCCGGCACCGAGCCCACGTGGAGGACCGGCCACTTGTCGGTCAGGTACTGGCCGGGGGGCAGGCGGGCGGGATCGTAGCCGGCCTCCCGCGCCTTCTGCTCGGCCCGCGATCTGAGCACGGTCATGGCGCCTACACTAGCTGGAGATGCGTACCGCCACGGTAGAGGTGGCTCGACGGCCGCGAGCCTACGTGCGGGTGGCCGGCCCGGACGCCCAGGACTACCTCCACCGGCTGCTCTCGAACGACGTGGCCGGGCTGGCAGTAGGGGACTCCTGCCAGGCCCTGCTTCTTACCCCCAAAGGACGGATCATCGCCCCCCTGGTCGTGTGGCGGCGGGGCGAGAGGGACTTCCTGCTCCTCACCGAGCCGGAGCTGGACGAGGTGGTACGGGCTCACCTCGTCCGCCTGCGCCTCCGCGCTCGAGCCGACATCGCCCTCGAGGAGCACACCTCCGCCATCGTCTTCGGAGGCGGCCAGGGCATCCCCAACCACGACTACGGCCGGCCGGCGGTCGAGGTCCTCGACGCCGACCTCGAGCCCACCCTGGACGAGGAAGAGCTCGAGCGCAGGCGCATCTGGGCGGGAACGCCGCGGTTCGGACGCGAGATCGACGATCGCGTGCTCCCCGCCGAGGCAGGCCTGGACGAGCGGGCGATCTCCTTCGCCAAGGGCTGCTTTCCCGGCCAGGAGCCGGTAGCCCGGCTCCACTACCGCGGCCACGTCAACCGCCGGCTGCGCGTCCTAACGATCGAGACCCTTGAGCCACCCCTCTACGACGCCGAGATCCGGTACGGCGACAAGGTGGTGGGGCGGGTCACCAGCGCCGTCCGCGACGGCGAGCGGGTGGTCGCCCTCGGCTACGTGCGGGTGGAGGTGCCCGACGACGCCGTCCTCGAGGTCGCAGGGGCGAGGGCCCGGCTACACTAGCCGGGCAAGCCGGCGCCCGTAGCTCAGGGGATAGAGCGCAGCCCTGCGGAGGCTGAGGCCAGAGGTTCGAATCCTCTCGGGCGCACTGCAGCTGCGCCGGTCGCGCGGGGGGCCGCAGGCGCCCTAGAGGACGGGGGCCTCGTGGTAGCGGCAGCGGCGCCGGAGGCGATCGAGGTCGAGGACGAGGGCCCTGCCCCGGGAGAGATCGATCGTACCGTGGCGCTCCTCGTCGCGAAGCACCCGATTGGCGGTGGCCCGCGACGTCCCAGCCAGGCTGGCAAGCTCCTCCTGAGTCAAGGACACGAGGGGCTTCCCACCCTTCCCTTGGAAGCGCTCGGCGGTCTCCAGGAGGCGGCGGCGAAGCCGAGTCTCGGCGTCCACGTGGTGGGCCTCGACCAGCCGGTCGCCTAGCCGCTGGAGCTGCTCGCCGAGGAGCTCGAGCAAGAGATCCTTGACCTCGGGGTGGGCAGCCTGGAGAGCGGCGAAGTCGCTGTAGAAGACGGCGCGCGTCTCGCTGCGGGCAAGCGCCTCCACCGTCACCGACCGGCGGCGCCCGGGGAGGACGAGGGCAAGCTCCCCGAACACCTCCCCGGGACCGACCAGGTCGAAGATGACGCTGCCTCCCAGCGGGGTCGTGATCCGGACAGCGAAGCGCCCGCTGACGACGAGGTGGAGCGAGTCGGCGGGGTCGCCGCGGTGGAACACGACCTCCCCCCGACGGAACGAGCGCCTGCGCGCTTGCGCCACGAAGGCGCGCGCCTCTTCGGCAGGAACAGGGGCAAGGAGGGGCCAGTCCAAGCTCCCAGTGTGTCACATCCGAGACGCACGTGCTAGGACGGAGGCGCCGGATCCCTCGTCTCAGCGGAGACGGCTCCGGTATCGCCGCTGCGAGCGACCAGGACGGGGACGGGCCCGTACCCTCCAGGACGAGGGTAGGAAAGGAGAAGGCGGCGATGACGATCCACCCCCAGGGGGCCTGGGAGGTAGCGAGGCTGCGGCACGGAGAGTCGGTGGCGCGGGCCGAGAGGCTGGCCCGAGCGGGAGGCTTCGACCTCCCCCAAGGAGGGCGGGGAGCGGGGGCCTGGCGGATCCGGGAGCTGGCCCGGCTCGCCCTCAGGCGGCCGGCAGCCGGCGTGCCCCCAGCCCAGCCGGTCCCTGCCCCCCCGGCAGGGGCGCCTCTCGCCCCCACCCCTCGCTGAGGCGAGGATGGCTGTGGTCAGGGGCCGGGCCGGGGCTTCCGCCCGGCGGCCTCGGCCCGCCTCGGCCTAGACTTCCTGGCCGTGGCTCTCTACCTCACCGAGGAGGACGTGGAGGCGCTGCTCGCCATCGGAGATGCCCTGGAGGCGGTGGAGGGATCGTTCCTGCGCCAGGCCGAGGGCAGGATCGAGAACAAGCCGCGCTACCGGCTAGGGCTGGACGGCGGCTCCCTGGCGGTGATGGCCGCCTCCGACCACGGCCTGGGGGTGGCCGGGGTCAAGACCTACGCCGCCGGGCGCAGCGGGGCGAGCTTCGTGGTCTGCCTGTTTGACGCCGCCTCCCAGGAGACCCTGGCCCTGATCGAGGCTGACCACCTGGGCAGGCTCCGCACCGGGGCGGCAAGCGGGGTCGCCGCCAAGTACTTGGCTAAGGAGGGCGCCCGCACCCTGGGGGTACTCGGCTGCGGCTGGCAGGCCGAGACGCAGATCGAGGCCATCCGGGCAGCCGTGCCCACCGTCGAGCGGGTGGCGGTGTACTGCCGCACCGCGGAGCGCCGCGCAGAGTTTGCCCGAAGGATGGGGGCAGAGCCGGTGGACAGCCCTTCCCTCGCCGCGGCCGCCGACGTGGTGGTCACCATCACCACCTCTAAGGACCCCGTGCTGCGAGGGGAGTGGCTCTCTCCGGGAGCCCTCGTGGTCGCCGCCGGCGCCAACCACCCCAGTCGCCGAGAGCTCGACAACGCCGTGCTCGAGCGGGCCGCGTTCGTCTGCTGCGACTCCAAGGAGGACGCCATGATCGAGTCCGGCGACCTCATCGAGCCCGCGGCCCAGGGGGTACTCGACTGGCTCGAGGTGCACGAGCTGGCTGACGTCGTCTCCGGACGAGTCCAGGGGCGCCAGGCCCCGGAGGACGTGGTGGTGTTCAAGTCCAACGGCATCGCCGCCTGGGACGTGGCGGTGGGGGCGGCAGCCGTCGTCCGGGCGAGAGAGCGGGGGCTGGGCCGCGACCTCTAGGCCGAGGTAGATCGCTCGGCCAGGGCTCGGCGGTGAGCCTCGGCGATGTCGTCGCCGATCGCCTTCACCACCTCCGGCCGCTCCAGGACGCGGGCGACCTCCTGTGGCGACAGCCGGTTGACGACGTAGGGGTCGTCGAGGATGTCGCTCAGGTCGCGGCCGCGGTCGTGCTCGCGGATGATGTACACGGCCACCCGCTCCTCGGCCCCCTTGGTGGCAAAGAGGAAGGCGAAGGGGTTACGGAGGAAGGAGGTGAGGCGAGCCACGGCCCGATTGTATCCTTCCCCCGTGCCAGGCTCCCCCCCACCCACCCGCTGCGCGGAGCGGGTACTGGACAGATTCGACCACCGGGGAGAGGCGGAGCACCTCGTCCTCTGGATCGAGCGCAGGGAGGACGGCCTGTGGGCGGTGGGCCGAGTGGTCAATCCCCAGCTTCGACCCAGCGCGAGTCCCCGCGCCGACGACTACATCTTCGAGAGCTACGAGCTCGACGACGCCCTCGAGCATGCCAACGCCGCCCTCGAGGACGACGTGCGCGTGCTGGAGGAGGAGGGGCTGGAGAAGCGCGTGCTCCCTTTCACCCGCAAGGAGATCCTGCCTCTCCTCGAGCGCCGCTTCTTCCGAGGCGAGTAGTCTCCGCGCTCCTCGATCGAGGCTGCTACCCTCCTGCGCTCAATGCGAATCCGCCTCGGTCACAGCCCCGACCCTGACGACGCGTTCATGTTCTGGGGTCTCGCCAGCGGGCGGGTGGACACGCGCGGCCTCGAGTTCCAGCACGTCCTCCGCGACATCCAGACCCTCAACGAGTGGGCCCTCGAGGGGCGCCTGGAGGTGACCGCCCTCTCCCTCCACGCCTACCCCTTCGTCCAGGACACCTACGTCCTCCTCCCCCACGGGGCGAGCATGGGGGCCGGCTACGGGCCGGTCGTGGTCGCCCGCGACCCGGTGCCGCTGGAGCGTCTACCCGAGGTCGAGATCGCCGTGCCGGGCAGGATGACGACCGCGTTCCTCGTCCTGCGCATGGCGATCGGCGACTTCCGCCACCGGGAAGTGCCCTTCGACCGCATCCTGGACGAGGTGAAGAGCGGGGAAGCGGAGGCCGGCCTGCTCATCCACGAGGGCCAGCTGACCTACGAGACCGAGGGCCTGTACAAGGTGCTCGACCTGGGAGAGTGGTGGCTGCTCGAGACCGGGCTTCCCCTGCCCTTGGGCGTGAACGTGGCCCGCCGCGACCTGGGCAGCGAGGTGCTCCGGGCCCTGTCCGCGGTCCTCGCCGACTCCATCCGGGCCGGGCTCGAGCACCGGCGCGAGGCCCTCGCCTACGCCATGGAGTTCAGCCGCGGCCTGGAGCCCCACCTGGCCGACCGATTCGTGGGCATGTACGTCAACGACCTCACCTGCGACTACGGGGAGGAGGGTCGCAAGGCCGTGGAGGAGCTCCTGCGCCGAGCGGAGATCCTGGGCGTCTACCGGCGCCCGGTGCGGGTCGAGTTCGTGGGCTAGCTTGTCGCGCGTGGGGCAGGTAGCGATCCTGTCGGCGGTGCGGACCCCGGTCGGCCGGTACGGGGGCGCCCTCTCCACCGTGCGCCCCGACGACCTCGCCGCCCTGGCGGTCAGAGAGGCGGTGGCGCGGGCGGGCGTGCCGCCCGAGGCTATCGAGGACGTCTACCTGGGCTGCGCCAACCAGGCCGGGGAGGACAATCGCAACGTGGCCCGCATGGCCGCCCTCCTCGCCGGCCTACCCCAGTCGGTGCCGGGGGTGACCGTCAACCGCCTCTGTGCCTCGGGGCTCTCCGCCATCGTGGCCGCCTGCCACGCCGTCATCGCCGGCGAGGGCGACCTGTTCGTGGCCGGGGGAGTGGAGTCGATGAGCCGCGCGCCGTTGGTCATCCCCAAGCCGGAGCGAGCCTTCCCCCGGGGCAACCTGACGGCGTGGGACACCACCCTGGGCTGGCGGTTCCCCAACCCCCTTCTCGAGCAGATGTTCCCCCTCGAGTCCATGGGAGAGACGGCCGAGAACGTGGCCGAGCGCTTCCGCATCGGGCGCGAGGATCAGGACGCCTTCGCCCTCTCCTCGCAGCGACGGTGGGCGGAGGCAGACCGAGCAGGTCGCTTCTCCGAGGAGCTCGTAGCCGTGGGCGACCTGAGCAAGGACGAGCATCCCCGTCCCCACACGACCCTGGAGGCCCTGGCGGCCCTCCCGCCCGTCTTCCGCCAGGGCGGGACGGTCACGGCGGGCAACGCCAGCGGCCTCGGCGACGGAGCGGCGGCAGTGGTCGTAGCTTCCCCCAGAGCAGCCCGCGAGCTTGCCGCTTCTCCGCTCGGCTGGTTCGTGGCCTCGGCGGTAGCCGGGGTCGATCCCCGCATCATGGGCATGGGCCCGGTACCGGCGGTGCGCAAGCTCCTCGGGCGGACCGGGCTCAGCCTCGCCGACATCGACCTCGTGGAGCTCAACGAGGCCTTTGCCTGCCAGGTCCTGGCCGTCGTGCGTGAGCTCGGTCTCGACCCCGAGCGCGTGAACGTCAACGGCGGGGCCATCGCCATAGGCCACCCCCTGGGAATGAGCGGCGCCCGGCTCGTGGTCACGCTGCTCCACGAGCTTCGCCGCCGGGACGGACGCTACGGGCTGGCCACGCTGTGCGTGGGCGTCGGCCAAGGCCAGGCAGCACTCTTCGAGCGGGACGCGTAGAGCCCCCGGCTCCAGGCAACCCCCCTCGGGGCCGATACCCCAGCTGTGAGGCACTCCCTCCCGCATCTCGCTGCCACCTGGATGGCAGTGTCGCTGGTGACCGCTCTTGCCGCCCTCCAGGCCCAGGTGGGTGCCGATGCCCGCTGGCTGGCCGCGCTCGGCGCCGAGATCGCCCGCCTGGGCGAGATCCCCCGGGGCATCCCCTACGCCGCTTTCTCCTCGGCCGGCTGGCACGACGCTCCTGCCCTGAGCCAACTTGCCTTCCACGGTCTCGAGGCCGGACTTGGCGAGCGGGGGCTCGTACTCGCCCAAGTCCTCGCCGTAGCCCTGGCCCTGACGGCTCTCTCCCTCGACCTGCGCAGGCAGGGCGCGGCCGATCTTCCCTCCTCCCTCGTCATCCTCCTGGCCTCGGCGGCATCCGCCTCGACCTTGTTGGTCGTCCGAGCCCAGCTCTTCTCCCTCGCCCTCTTCCCTTGGCTCGTTTTCGTCCTCCGGCGGGAGGAGCGCGCTCCCTCGTGGCGGATGTGGTTGCTTCCCCCTCTCCTCGCCCTCTGGTCGAACCTGCACGGGGGAGCCCTGCTCGGGCTGGGGGTAGTAGCCGCCTACCTCCTGGTCGGGCGCCTTCGGCGCCAGCCGGGGGTCGCCCTGGCCGCCCTCCTTGCCTGCTCGCTGGCGCTCCTCGCCACCCCCGCCCACCTCCACACCGTCGCCTACTACAGGAGCGTCCTGGGAAGCGAGGCGGCCGTGAGGGGAGAGGGCCTGTGGGCACCCCTGTCGTGGACGAGACCCTTCGACCTCGCGTTCCTGACGCTGGGGATCCCCCTCGTCCTGGCCGCCGCTCGAGCCCGACGACCGCTGTGGGAGGGAATCGTGCTCCTCGCTCTGACGGGAGCTGCCGCCCACTCGGGACGGAACGCGGTCTGGCTCGTTCTCTTCGCAGCCGCCCCCGCGGGCCGGTGGCTGACGGGGTCTCGATCCTGGCAACTCGCCCCGCCGCGGCGGCTCGTCCCCGTGGCGGCGGCGCTCCTGGCCGGGGCGATCGGCCTCGGCCTCGCCCGCCCGCCGGCCGCCGCCACCGCCTCTTCCGAGCTTCGGCTGCTCGCGGCCGCCGTCGCCCGAGACGCCCCCATCCTGGCCGACGCCGAGAACGCCGAGGCCCTAGCTCTCGACGGCCGACGGGTGTGGATCGCAAACCCGCTCGATGCCTTTCCCCGAACGCTCCAGCGCGCCTACCTCGACTGGCTAGCCGGCCGGGCGCCGCCGGAGGCGGTGGCGCCTCGGGCCCGCGTCGTGCTCGTGGCGCTGGGAACCCCCGCCCAGCTCCGCCTGGCCCGCAGCCGGACCTTCCGCGAGGTCGGCCGCGACGAGCAGGCTGTCCTCTACGCGCGCGGACGCGCGACGTCGCCGCCGGCGCCGAGTCGGAGCGAAGTCGTCGCTCTTTCGCGCGCCGGGCTGGGGTAGGCTGACGCAAGGGGGCGCTCGGCCCCCCTCAAGGGGGAGGTCACGTCCCGTCGGGCTCGGCGGGGGTAGCGTTCTCCGCGCATGTCGGTAGCCGTGGAGCCCCTCCAGCGCGTGCTCGCCCGTCTGGACGCCCTCCAGGCCATCGGCCAAGGCCCTGGGGCCAGCCGACCGTACGGGAGCAGGGAGGAGGACGAGGCCCACGAGCTCGCCGCCGGCTGGATGCGCGAAGCTGGGCTCGCCGTCGAGGTCGACGCCCACGGCAACCTCATCGGCCGCAGCGGCCGCCGCGACGACGTCTGGGTCGGATCCCACCTCGACACCGTCCCCCACGGCGGGCGCTTCGACGGCGCCCTGGGGGTGGTGGCCGCGATCGAGGCCGTGACTCGGACGGGGAGGGGAGCAGTGGTCGCCTTTCGGGGCGAGGAGGTGGGATGCGTGGGCAGCCGGGCCCGCGTGACCTCCGGCGGGCCCCTGCCCACGGCCTTCCTCGAGCTCCACGTCGAGCAGGGTCCCCGCTTGGAGCAGGCGGGAGCGCCGCTCGCCCTCGTCACCGGTATCGTCGGCTACGCTCGGGGTACCCTCGTATTCGAGGGCCGGGCCGGACACGCTGGGACGACCCCCATGGATGCCCGCGACGACGCCCTGTGCAAGGCGGCGACGGCGATCCTCCGAGTCCAAGACAGCGCTCGGGCCATCGAGGGGGCCGTGGCCACGGTAGGCCGGATCGAGGTGGAGCCGGGAGCCGTCAACGTCATCCCTGCCCGGGCCGAGATCAGCGTCGATGCCCGCGCCCCCGATCGCTCCCGCCTGGACGCGCTCCTCTCCGCCATCGGGCTCGTCCCCGATCAGCGGAGCGACCCCGTCTCCTTCTCCACCACCATCAGGGCCGTGTTGGAGGACGAGATACGGAGCCGAGGCCTGCCCGTGATCGAGCTTTCCTCGGGCGCCGGCCACGATGCTGGAGTGCTCGCCGCCGCTGGAGTGGCGGCCGGGATGCTGTTCGTGCGCAGCCTCAACGGCGGCGTCAGCCACTGCCCGGAGGAGCTGAGCGACCCCGAGGACATCGGGCTTGCCCTCGACGTCCTGGCCGGCGCCGTGGCCCGCCTCGCCCACTGACCGGACTCGAGCCGACTCAGCCTGCCAGCTCCTCCGGCACCACCTGGACGGCGGTCGGCTCGCCGCGTCGAACAACGTCCACCGTCACCGCTCGGCCGATCGCGTGCTCGTCCATGAGCCGCTGGAGGTCACCCACGTCCGTGACGGGGACGCCGTCCAAGGACACGATGAGGTCCTCGGGACGGAGACCCGCCTTGGCGGCCGGACTCCCTTCCGCCACCTCCACCACCTCCACCGCGCTCGCCTGGCCCTGCGAGGCAGCCAGGCGAGGCGGCAGGGGGCGCGGGCCGCCGGCGATGCCCAAGTAGGCCCGCCGGTAGCGACCCTCGCGCATGAGCGCGGCCACGATGCGCCGCGTCGTGGGATCGACGGGCACCGCCAGCCCCACGCCGACGCCGGCCACAGCCGTGTTGATGCCCACTACCCGCGCCCTCCCGTCGGCCAGGGCACCCCCGGAGCTCCCGGGGTTGAGGGCGGCGTCGGTCTGGATGACGTTCTCGACGATGCGCGAGGTAGAGCCCCAGCGAGTTGCCAGCGACCGGCCGAGGGCGGAGACCACCCCGGCGGTCACCGATCCGGCGAACCCGTAGGGGTTGCCGATGGCCACCACGAGCTGGCCCACCTCGAGCGTTCTCGCGTCGCCGAGCGGGGCCGCCACCAGACCGCCTGTCTCTGCCCGCACCACAGCCAAGTCGGAGAGAGGGTCGCGCCCTACCACCTCGACCTGGCACTCCCGGCCATCGACGAACGAGGCCACGCCTCTGCGGGCGCCCTCGACCACGTGGGCCGAGGTGAGGATGTAGCCGTCGGGAGCGATGACGACGCCGCTCCCGCTGCCCTGGAAGCTCCTCCGTGCCGCTCGGCGAGAGAGCCGCAGGCTCGCTACAGAGGGGGAGAGGGTGCGGGCGACGCCCGCGACCACCCTCGAGTAGGCATCCAGCGCCTCGTCGTCCTCCGGCCAAGGATCGGGCCCGAGGGAGATGGGGCTTGCCATGAGCCCACGGTAGCAGCGGCCGCCAGACCGGGTCCCGGTCGCCGGTGAAGGGGCCCCGGCTAGCTCGAGGCCAGGAGGTCGAGGATCTCGCCCGGCTCCGGAAAGCGGTGCAGCTCGTCCTTGGAGAAGAGGAGCTTCCCGTCGCGGAGGACGTCGAACTGCCCCTTCCGGCCGGGAGTCGCCTTGGCCTCGAATCCCTGCTCCCGTAGCTCGGCCTCGAGACTCAAGGCCCGGGCGTCGTAGCCTTGTCAGGTGGGGCAGTAGAGGATCTCGACGGCCACGTTCCAAGCCTATCGCGACCGGCGAGGGCAGGGCCGAGGGAGACGCGCGAGCCCCCAGGCCCCGTCGCTGGGCCCGCCCTGGCCGATCGCGCCGCCCGCCCTGGGACAATGCCTCGACTCCACCAACGAGAAAGGAGCGATGGCATGCGTACGTC
>CAZQRA010000001.1:0-100695 GCA_964595575.1 uncultured Gaiellales bacterium | reverse complement strand
GTCCGAGTCCGCGCTCTCGCCGGGCGCGGTCAAGCCTCAACCTCGCTGCGCCAACGGCGCCGTGCGCGGGGTCGTCGTCGTCACCGGGCTTCCCAATCAGGGAGTGGAGAACATCCCCAACCAGTACATCTCCGCCCCCCAAGCCTTCGGCCGCCGCTTCAACTGCACCGGCAAGGGCGTCCAGGTGCGGAAGGTCCAGAACGGGACCTACGAGGTGCTCCTGGCCGGCCTCGGCGGCCTGAGCTGCCTGGCCACGAGCATGGCCTCGGAGGCCATGACCACCTCCTGCATCCCCATGGGCGACGGCTCCTACCGTGTGAGCCTGCGCGGCCTCGATACCTCCGGCAACGTGCTCGTGACCAAGGACGTGCCCTTCATGGTGGTGGTCTTCTAGCGGTGGTGATCTTCTAGCGGCGGAGCCACAATCCCTCCGTGCAGGAGACGGCCGACGTCGTGGTCGTGGGCGGCGGGGCGCTGGGCACGAGCGTCGCCTGGCACCTCCGCCGGCTGGGAGTCGCCCGCGTCGTCCTGGTCGAGCGCCACACCCTCGCCTCCGGCTCGACGGGCAAGGCGGCTGGAGGCATCCGCACCCAGTTCGCCGACGAGCTCAACGTCCGCATAGCCCTGCGGTCGCTGGACGAGCTGGAGCGCATGGAGGGGATCGGATTTCGCCAGTACGGCTACCTCTTCCTCCTCGACCGCGAGGACGACGTGGCCCGCTTCCAGGAGGCACTGGCCCTCCAGCATCGCCTAGGGGTTCCCTCCCGCGAGCTGTCGGTGGACGAGGCTCGGGAGCTCGTCCCCCAGCTCGCCCCTGAGGGCCTGCTCGCCGCCACCTTCTGCGAGCTCGACGGCTACGCGACCCCAGAGGCGGTGGTGCACTGGTACGCCCGGGGACTCGACGTCCGCCAAGGATGGGCGGTCACGGCCATCGATACCCGGGGTAGCACCATCACCGGGGTCGAGACCTCCAGGGGGAGGATCGCCACCGATACCGTCGTCTGCTGCGCCGGCGTGTGGTCGGCGGAGATCGGAGCCATGGTCGGGCTCGACATCCCCGTACGCGCGGAGCGACGCCTCGTCTTCTTCACCCCGGAGGACGCGGGCCTGCCTCACCGCCTGCCCTTGACCATCGACTTCTCCACCGGCTTCTACTTCCACCGCGAGGGACAGGGAATCGCCTTCGGGGGCAGGGAGCAGACGCTCGAGGACCTCGCTCGCACGGCCGTCCGCCGGCTGCCGGCGCTGGCCGAGCTGGGCGTCCAATCCTCCTGGTGGGGGTACTACGACCTCAGCCCCGACTGGAACGCGATCGTGGGAGAGGCTGCCGAGCCGAGCCGGTTCCTCTACGCCACCGGGTTCTCCGGTCACGGCTTCCAGCAAGCCCCAGCTGTGGGCGAGTACGTAGCCGAGCTGGTCGTGGGCGCGCGGCCCACCCTCGACCTCTCCCCCCTCGCTCTCGATCGCTTCCTCTCGGGACAACGTCGACCGGAGACGCTGGTCGTGTGAGGCCTTCCGCCACCCTCATCGTCAACCCGGCTGCCCGCGGAGTCAGCGAGGAAGGGATGCGGCAGGTGGAGCGGACGCTGGCCGCCCGCTTCTCCCTCGTCACCGTCCTCAGCGAGCGCCCAGGGCATGCCGTCCAGCTCGCCCGGGAGGCGGAGGGCGAGGCCATCTTCGTCCTCGGGGGCGACGGGACCTTCAACGAGGCGGTCAACGGAGCCGACGGCCGACGGCCGCTCGGCTTCCTACCGGCGGGAGGCGCCAACGTCCTCCCCCGGGCCCTCGGCCTCCCCTCGGACGCCGTGGCCTGCGCCCGCCACCTCCTGTCCGCTCCTGCTCGACGGATCTCCCTCGGCCGCGTCAACGGCCGCCGCTTCCTGTTCAGCGCCGGCCTTGGGCTCGACGCCGAGGCGGTGCGGCGGGTGGAGGCGCGCCGAGGAGGTCCTCGGGGAGCGCGGCCGGGCAACCTCTTCTTCGCCTTCACCGTCGCCCGCGTCCTCGTCGAGCGGCGGCTCCGCTTCCAGCCCTCCTTCGCCATCGCAGGCGCAGGGCGGGCGGCGCTCGTCTTCGTGTGCAACGCCCCCGTGTACACCTACGCCGGCCCGCTCCCCTTGCGCTTCTGCCCCCGGGCACGACTCGAGCTCGGACTGGACTACGCCGCCCCCGTTGCTCCCGGCCCCTTGGCCGTCCTCCGCCTGCTGGCTCGAGCCGCCGTCGGCAAAGGCGTAGCAGGGGCTCCCGGCGTTTTGTGCGGGCATGACCTCGACCGGATCGAGGTCGCCTGCGACTCCCCGTCTCCCCTGCAGGCAGACGGGGAGGACCTGGGGGACGTGGACAGGGCCGTGTTCGAGGCCGAGCGGAGGGCGATGCCCGTGCTTGCCTGACAGCGAGCGGCCGGTAAGCTCCCCTGGGTGGAGCGCTGGGCCACCTTCGACTGCTACGGGACCCTCGTCGACTGGAACACGGGCATCCGCCGCGAGCTGGCCCGCCTCTTCGGAGGGGAGCGAGCCGACGAGCTTCTCCGCCGCTACCACGAGCTCGAGCCGGAGATCCAAAGGCGAGAGCCGGCTCTCCCCTACCGGGAGGTCATGGCCCGGGTGCTGGAAGAGCTGGGGGCCCCGGCCGAGGAGCGGGAGGCCTTGGCCCGGTCCCTCCCTTCCTGGCCGGTGTTCGCGGAGGTTCCCTCCGCCCTTCTCGACCTACGCCGGCGCGGGGTGCGCCTGGGCATCCTCTCCAACACCGATCCCGACCTTCTCCAGGCCTCCGTGACCGCGATCGGCGTTCCCTTCGATCTTCGGATCGTCGCTTCCCAGATCGGCTCCTACAAGCCGGCTTTGGGCCACTGGCGAGCCTTCGAGCGACAGGTGGGGCGGCTCCCCGACGTCCACGTGGCCGCCAGCCTGTTCCACGACGTGGCCCCGGCCCTCGAGCTCGGCATCCCCTGTATCTGGATCAACCGCCTGCACGAGGACCCAAGAGGGCTGGCCCCCGCCCGCACGCTGCCCGATTTGGCGGGGCTGGCGAAGGCGGTCGCCGAGATCATCGAGGCCGACGGCCGATGAGCAGGCTCCGCGCCCTCTGCCCCGAGTGCGGCGGCTTCACGGCGGTGGCCCTCGGCCCTGGGTACGAGTGCCACGCCTGCGGCCGAGAGTATGCCGCCGGGCTCGTCCGCGTGCCCCGCGCCTGGGGCGCCGGCGGGGAGGCCATGGCCCAGGCGGCGCGGCTTCCCCTCCCCTACCCCGAGGCCGCCGTCGTCGAGGAGAGCTCGCTCCAGGAGCAAACGCTGGCCATCGCTTCCGCCCTGCCCGAGCGCCCTCTCGTGCTCGGCGGCTGCTGCTGCGCCCACGTGGGAGCGGTGGAGGGCCTGGCTGCCCGCTACGAGCGACTGGCCCTGGTGTGGCTGGACGCCCACGGCGACCTCAACACCCCCGAGACCTCGCCCTCCGGCAACCTCTGGGGAATGCCTTTGCGCATGATCCTGGACCAAGGCAGCGTGCGCCTCGAGGACGTGGCCCTGGTCGGCGCCCGCAGCCTCGACCCTCCCGAGGAGGAGCTGATCGCCCAGGTCGGCCTCGCCCTGGGCGAGGAGGGTATCGAGCGGGCCCTCGACGGCGCCGACGCGGTCTACGTCGCCTTCGACGTGGACGTCCTCGCCCCAGGACAGGTGCCTTGCCACCTCCCGGAACCGGGAGGGCCGACCCTGGACGAGGCGGAGCGCTTGCTGCGGGCTCTCGCCGGCCGCGTGCCCCTCGCCGGGGCCGGCTTCAGCGGCCTTGCCCCCGACCCGCTGGCCGTCCCTTCCCTGGAGCGGCTGTGCGTCGCCCTCGGGCTGTAACCGGGCGGGGCGCAGACCACGTCTAAAGTGGCGCAGCCCATGTCAAGCAACCGAGTCGACGTGTCCATCGAGCGCAAGGACGATGGCGAGTCCGCCCAGGGAGAGCGAGGGCACCCCAACACCTGCCCCGGCTGCCACTCCCACTACCGTGACGAGGAGCTTCGCGCCCACCTCCGGGTCTGCCCCCAGTGCGGACACCACTTCCCCATGCCCGCCCGGGAGCGAGTGACGATGCTGGCCGATCCGGGAACGTTCCAGGAGGAGGCCGCCGAGCTCCGCTCCGCCGACCCCCTCGACTTCTTCGACCTCCGGCCCTACCGCGAGCGCCTGGCCGAGGCGGAGCTGGCTACCGGCCTGGGCGAGGCCATGGTCATCGGTAGAGCCACCCTCGACGGCTACCCCTGCGAGCTCGCAGTCATGGACTTCCGCTTCATGGGAGGATCGATGGGCAGCGTGGTGGGCGAGAAGCTCGTACGCGCCTGCGAGAGCGCGGCGGCCCGGCGGGTGCCCCTGGTCTCCGTCACCGCCTCGGGGGGAGCGCGCATGCAGGAAGGCATCCTCTCCCTCATGCAGCTCCCCAAGACGGTGTGCGCGGTGGAGGACCTGCACGACGCCGGCGGCTGCCTGTTCAGCGTGATGGCCCACCCCACCACCGCCGGCGTGCTCGCGAGCTTCGCCAGCCTGGGCGATGTCATCGTGGCCGAGCCGGGCGCCTTGCTCTCGTTCACGGGACCCCGGGTCGTCCAGCAGACGACGCGAGAGAGGCTCCCCCCCGACTTCGGCCTGGCCGAGTCCAACTACCGCTTCGGCCACCTGGACGCCATCGTGCCCCGCCCGCAGCTGCGGGGCTACCTTGCCCGCCTCATGCGTCTGTTCGGTCGTGACCGCTGACGAGCAGCTCAGGCTCCGAGCCCGCCTGAGCAGGCTCAAGGGGCTGAGTCTCTTGGGTGGGGCCAAGCTCTCCGCCGACCTCGAGCGCCTGCGGCGACAGCTGGAGCGCCTCCAGGAGGAGCCGAGCGACAAGGAGATCTGGCTCTCGGTGGAGCTCGCCCGCCACCCGGAGCGACCCTACACCCTCGACTACGTGGAGCGCATCCTCGAGGATTGGGTCGAGCTCCACGGCGACCGGGCGCGGGCCGACGATCCCGCGATCGTCGCCGGACTGGGCCGCTTCCGGGGGCGCACGGTCGCTCTGATCGGTCACCAGAAGGGTCGCGACCTCAAGGAGCGCACCTTCCGCAACTTCGGGATGGCCTATCCCGAGGGCTACCGCAAGGCCATGCGGGTCATGACCCTGGCCGAGCGCCACCGCTTCCCCGTCCTCACGCTGGTGGACACCCCGGGCGCCTACCCAGGCGTGGCAGCCGAGCAGCACGGCCAGGGAGGCGCCATCGCTCGCTGCCAGGCGCTCATGGCCCGGCTAGGGGTGCCCATTGTCTCCTGCATCATCGGCGAGGGCGGCTCGGGAGGGGCAGTCGCCATCGCCGTCGCCGACCGGGTACTCATGCAGGAGTACGCCATCTACTCGGTCATCTCCCCGGAGGGGTGCGCCGCCATCCTGTGGCGGGACGCCGGCCAGGCCCGGAAGGCCGCCGCCGCCTTCAAGCCCGATGCACGCCACTGCCTGGAGCTGGGGGTCATCGACGCCGTCGTTCCCGAGCCCGAGGGAGGGGCCCATCGCGACTACGACCAGGCCGCCCGGCTCCTGGCCGAGTCGCTCGACCAGGCGTTGGCGGAGATCGAGGCCGCCTCCCCCGCCACCCTCGTGCGCCGCCGCCGAGCCAAGTTTCGGGCCATGGGCGTGTACGCCTGAGGGGAGCGGCCTCCCCGAGGCGCCGAGCGACAATCCACACTGTCCACAGATTTTTCCCCGTACCCGTTGGGGATGGACAGCCCGAATGGACGCGTCGACGCCAGCTCTCGACAGGTCGCCTCGCCGGCGCTACCGGCCCATGCTGGCCGTCCCCGCCGAGGCTGTCCCCCGAGGCAGGGCCTGGACGTTCGAGCCCAAGTGGGACGGCTACCGCGCCCTCGCCTACGTGCGCGGGGATCGGGTCGAGCTCGTCAGCCGGACAGGTCGCAGCGACCTCGGCCCCCGCTTCCCCGCCTTGATCGCGGCTTTGCCCACGGCCACGAGGGGGCGGGACTGCGTACTCGACGGCGAGATCTGCGCCCTCGACCGAGCCGGCAGGCCTCGCTTCTCCCTCCTCCAACAGGGAAAGGGGACGATCGTCTACGAGGTCTTCGACCTGCTCGAGCTCGAGGGAGAGCCTCTGCTCGAGCTTCCCCTCGAGGAGCGCCGACGGCGGCTTCAGGAGCTCCTCGACCGAGGCTCGCAGGTCGTGCGCCTCACGCCCACCTTCGCCGACGGCCAGGCGCTCCTAGAGGCGGCGAAGGAGCAGGGCCTCGAGGGCATCGTGGCCAAGCGGCGCGACTCCTGCTACGAGGAGCGCCGTTCTGGAGCGTGGCTCAAGGTCAAGCTCCGGCCGCGGCAAGAGCTGGTCGTGGTCGGCTACACGAGGGGGCGGGGACGTCGAGCCGCCTTGGGGTCGCTCGTCCTCGCCGTCCCCGGTCCAGAGGGCCTTCGCTTCGCAGGAAGCGTGGGCACGGGCTTCACCGCTCGGGCGATCGAGGAGCTCCTCGTCCTCCTTGCGCCCTTGCGCCGGCCTCATCCCCCGCTGGCCGACGTCCCCAGACTGCGCGCTCCTTTGCGCGACGTCGTCTGGGTCGAGCCGCGGGTGGTCGTCGAGGTCGAGCTCGCCGAGTGGACCCCCGATGGCCGCCTCCGCTCTCCCTCCTTCTTGGGGATCAGGGAGGACAAGACTCCAGCCGACGTGCGCCGCGAGCAGTCGCCTCCTTCTCCCCTGAGGGTGGGCTCGTCTCCCCTCAGGGTGGGCTCGGTCGTCCTCCGCATCTCCAACCCGGACAAGCTCTTCTGGCCGAAGGAGGGGATTACCAAGGGCGATCTCCTCGCCTACTACCGCGACGTCGCTTCCGTCCTCCTCCCCCACCTCCGAGATCGACCCATGGTCATGCTCCGCCACCCGGACGGGATCGAGGGCAAGGCCTTCTACCAGAGGCGGGCACCGCGCTACCTTCCCCGCTGGATCCCCACGTTCGAGTACGAGGACGGCGAGGGCCGCTCGCTCCGGGTCCCCGTCGTCCGGGACGAGGCCACCCTCCTGTGGATGGTGAGCATGGGCTGCATCGACCTCCATCCCTGGTGCTCGCGCATCGATCGCCCTCGCCGACCTGATTGGGTCGTCTTCGACCTCGATCCGGGGGAGGGCGTGGGGATGGACGAGGTGGTGGAGGTAGCCCTTCTCGTGAGGACGCTCCTGGCCGAGCTCGGCTTGCGGAGCTACCCCAAGACGAGCGGCGGGGACGGCCTCCACGTGCTCGTACCCATCGCCCGCCGCTCCACGTACGCGGACTCGCGCCACCTCGCCTGCCTCGTGGCAAGAACGCTTGCCGTCGCCAGGCCCAAGCTCGTCAGCCCCGAGCGTCGCCCTGCCCGCCGCTGGGGCGTCCTGGTGGATGCCGGCCAAAACGGGGAGGGAAGGACCCTGGCCTCCGTGTACTCGGTGCGACCACGCCCGGGGGCCCCGGTGTCGACACCCCTGACCTGGGAGGAGGTGCGGCCAGGCCTTGACCCCAAGGCATTCACCATGGATGTCGTACGCAGACGTCTGCTCGAGCATGGCGACCTCTTCGCCCCGGTGCTCTCAGACAAGCAATCGCTCGCTAGAGCGCTGCGGACGCTCAGGTGATTCCGGGACGAGGCCTTACGCGGAGGCGAGCTCGGGGGATGGCTCCACGGCCAAGTCCGGCTGCCAGCCGGGTCGCTCGCGGGCAAGCACGCGCTCGAGGGCCCTCACGCAGCGCTCGTCGAAGAGGGTGCCGACGCCCGCCTCGAGCAGCGCCAAGGCCTCCTCGTGCGTCCAGGCCCCGCGGTAGACCCGCGGCGAGCGCAGCGCGTCGTACACGTCGCACACAGCCAGGACGCGCGCGTCCAGAGGAAGATCGGGAGCGCGCAGGCCGCGAGGGTAGCCGCTCCCGTCGAGCCGCTCGTGGTGGTCGCGGACGAGTCGGCACACCCCTTCCGAGAAGCCGCCCAGCTCTCGCAGCAGCCGCGCGCCCTGGTCCGGGTGGCGCCGGATGAGCGCGTACTCCTCCTCGCTCAGCTGCGAAGGTTTCTTGAGGACGGCATCGGGCACCGTCAGCTTGCCGATGTCGTGTAGAAGGCCGCCGATGGCCAGCTCCCGGAGGCGGAGCGGCGACATCCTTAGCTCCTCTGCCACCTGGACGGCGCGCATGGCCACCCGGCGCGTGTGTCCGTCGGTGTACTCGTCCTTCTCGGCCAGCCGCCGGGTGAGGGCTCGTACGTGGGAGCCGAGGAACGCCTCCTCGGCCGCCACCAGCTCGGCCGCCCGCAGATCGCCAACCAGAGGCCGAGACTGCGCAGCCCGGCGCAGGTCGAGGGCGACGGGAAGGCCGACCAGGAGCATCCCCGCGAGCTCGAGACCGTGGCCCATCCACCAGCCGAGGTTCCAGTAGGGGAGCGTGAGGGTGGGGACGAGGGCCGTAGCCAGCCACACCAGCCCCACCGCTACAGCCAGGTCACCTCCCCGCCTGGTCAAGAGGTAGGTGCGAGACGCCCGGAGCACGAGCAGCCCGTAGAGCACGAGGCTAGCGGCAAGCAGCGCAAGGGCGACGGCGCTCCGGGGCCTGGGGACCGGGGGGACGAGGCCGGGCAGGAGGAGGGCAACCATGCCGAGAGCGAGCACGGCGAGGACGAGCGCCCCTTGTATCCACAGAAGGGCCCGCACCCGCTCCGGCCCCCGGAAGGACTGGAGGGAAGACAAGGACAGGACGGCGGCCCCCGCAGGGAGCGCCGCCCCTCCGGCGAAGGCCGTGACCCCGTTGTAGCCCACCACCACTCCTGGGGTGGCCAGCCCGTGGAGGGCAAGGAGCGAGGCCATGACCGAGAACGCGGCCCCCACGAGCACGGTGCGGGCGTCGCGCCGGACGGCCCCGGCGACGGTGAGCCCGCTCGCGCAGGCGGCGGCGGCGAGGGCGGTCGTCCCCACGGCCAGGAAGTGCACCGTGCCTCCGACGGCGACCGGATTACCGCCCAGGTAGTGGTTGACGACGGCAGGGGCGGCCGCGATCCCGCCGGCCACGGCCAGGCGAAGGGCCAGCTCGTGGCGAGCCTCGATCCACATGCCACCAAGGATCGGCCTTTCTCCCCTCGACCTTGAGGAGCTCTCCCCCGAGGCGGCCGGAAGCTTGCTCCTCGCTCGTGCCCGAGGTCGACCTAGGCTGAGGCGTATCATCGACGGGCGATGGCGCTCCAGGTCGCGGTCATCGGCAGCGGCGTCGAGCACGAGGAGCGTGCCGAGGCGGTGGGGAGGCTCTTGGCCGAGCGGGGAGCGACCCTGGTCTGCGGCGGCCGTGACCAAGTGATGGCAGCGGCGGCCCGAGGGGCGAAGGCAGCAGGAGGGAAGACCATCGGCATCCTCCCCGGCGAGTCGAGAACAGAGGCCAACCCCTGGATTGACCACGTCGTCGTGACCGGTATCGGCCACGCCCGTAACCTGGCGGTGGTGGCCTCGGGCGAGGCCGTGATCGCCGTGGGCGGGGCCTGGGGGACGCTATCGGAGATCGCCCTCGCCCGCGTGCTCGGCCGGCCGGTGGTGGTGCTCGAGCCTGGGTGGAAGGTCGAGGGGGAGGGTATCTACCGGGCACGGACGCCCGAGGAGGCGGTCGAGCTGGCGCTCCGACTTGCCTCTTCCCCGCAGGCTGCGACCTAGCCCGAGGCGCTCGCGAGCGGAGGTGCTCGGTGGAGCCGCTCGACATTCGCCTCAAGCGCGCCTACGAGCCGCCCTCGGCGGACGACGGCTACCGCGTCCTCGTCGATCGCCTGTGGCCGAGAGGCCTCGTCCGCGAGGAAGCGCGGATCGACGAGTGGGCCCGCGAGCTCGCTCCCAGCGACGAGCTGCGGCGCTGGTTCGGGCACGACCCAGCCCGGTTCCCGGAGTTCCGCCGCCGCTACCACGAGGAGCTCGCAGAGCACGCCCAGACGCTGGAGCGACTGCGCGAGCTGGCCCGGCGCGGGCGCCTGACCCTTGTGTTCGCCGCCCGCGACCGACTCCGGAACAACGCGGTCGTCTTGGCCGAGGTGCTCCGCCGCGGCAGCCAGGGGTGAGCACCCGGTCGCGACCGGGTGCTCACGCGGGGGAGGGAGGGAAGCTGGGTCTCAGGCGGCGCGGCGGAGCGGCTTCGCGCTGGGCTCGACGGCGGATGTGCTGCGAGCGGCTTGGGCAAGACGACCGAGACCGAGAGCGGCGAGCATGAGGCCCACGTCGCGGAGAGCGATGTCGTAGTCGGTCGGAGGGTCGGCGGTGAGCAGGTTGACGACGATCCCGGCGAGCCAGGCGGCGACGAGGTAGCCACCCAGCCAAGGCGCGAGGGCGACGACCAGGCCGGCGACGATCTCGACGGCGCCGACGAAGTACATGAACTCCTGAGCGCTCCCGGGCAGGATGTCGTCGATCCAGGGAGCAAGGTACGTTGGCCAGTCGACCATCAACGTCATCAAGCCCTACTACGGGGACGCGGCGGACAGGGAGCTAACGCGGCTTTTGCGGGAGCACATCCTCGGCGCGGTGCCGGTCCTGCTGGCGGCCAAGGCTGGCGACAAGGCCAAGCTCGCGGCGGCGCAGAAGACCTGGTACGCCAACGCCGACGCGATCGCCTCGTTCCTCGCCAAGGCGAATCCTCGCTACTGGCCTCTGCCTGCCGTGCGGTCGATGATGCACATGCATCTCGCCCTGACGACGAGGGAGGCGGCGGCGCGGCTCCAGGGCAGGTGGACCGCCGACATCGCCGCCTACGACGCCGTCCACCGCCAGATCTTGGAGATGGCGGACGCGCTTAGCGAGGGCATCATCCGCCAGTTCCCGAACCGCTTCTGATCGGGTGCCGGGGGCGGTCCCAAGCTGCGCTCCGCGCTCGGGATCGCCCCCAACCGTCCCCGTGAAAGCAGCCGAGCGAGGGCGCTCAGGCCGAGGCGAGCATGCGGCGCAGGAGCCGGAGTGCGCCCGCCTTGTCCAGCATCTCGTTCAGGTTGCCGCACTTCGGCGACTGCACGCACGAGGGGCACCCGTCGGCGCAGGGGCAGCCGGAGAGCATGCGGGCGGTGTCCTCCACCCAGCCGGCGAACACCGCGTAGCCACGCTCGGCGATGCCGACGCCCCCAGGGTGCCCATCGTACACGAACACGGTGGGCCGGCCCGTCTGAAAGTGGTGGCTGGTGGAGAGCCCGCCGATGTCCCAGCGGTCGCACATCGCCCACAGGGGCAGGAGAGCGATCATGGCGTGCTCGGCCGCGTGGAGAGAGGAGAGGAGCGCCGGCATCCCCTCCAGGTCGCCCAGGACCCGGTGGCCGGGGACGAACCACACCGCCTCCGTCTCGAAGGTGGTCGCCGGTAGGTCGAGCGGCACCAGGTCGAGCACCGCCCCGTCGCTCACGCCCCGGCGCTGGTAGGCGACCACCTGCTCAGTGACAGACACCCGGCCGAACGAGACCGTGGCCCCCAACGCCCGCTCCTCGCCCAGCGTGTCCTCGATCACGAGCCCGGTCTCCTTCTTCGTCTGCGTGTACCAGTCAGCCGAGAAGGGCTCGACGAGCGCGGCGCGGGCGGCGAGGTCGAGCCTGCCCACGCGGTAGGGCTCCCCCAGGTGCAGGTAGACGGCTCCCTCGTGGAGGGTGGAGAAGGCGCGCTCCAGCTCCACCGTGCCCAGCACCGCTCCCGTCTCCCCCTCGACGACCACCACCGTGTCCGGGCTCGCGGAGCGCAGCGATACCCGCGCGGCCGGGTAGTCGCGCCCTGCCCAGACGTATCCCTTGGAGGTAGCCCGAAGCTCGGGCAAGGCCGCCGCTCGAGCGAGGGCGGCATCCCCCAGCGTCTCTCGATCGGCGGCGTCGAGCGGCGCCTCGTAGGCGGCGCAGAGGACGTGGCCGTCGAGGACGCGGGGGTTCGCGGGGTCGAGGATGGCCGCCTCCACCTGCCGGCGAAGGAGGCTCTGCGGCTCCCGGGCGAAGTACTGGTCGAGGGCGTCCGCCCCGGCAACGAGGACGGCCAGGCCGTGGCCGCGGCGGCCGGCCCTCCCCCACTGCTGGCGGAGGCTGGCCATGGTTCCCGGGAAGCCCACGCAGACGACGCAGTCGAGCAGGCCGACGTCGATCCCCAGCTCGAGGGCGTCGGTGGCGGCCACCGCCAAGAGCTCGCCTGCTACTAGCCGGCGCTCGATGTGGCGTCGCTGCTCGGGCGTGTAGCCGGCCCTGTAGGGTGAGAGCTTCCCCTCGTAGGCCGGGCCCAGCCGCTCCAGGGCAAACCGATGGATGAGCTCGGCAGCCTTGCGGCTCTTGGCGAAGCAGAGGGTGCGAAGACCGCGGGACACGAGCTCGGCTACGAGCCGGGCCGCTTCCCCGAGGGGGCTCGCCCGCGTCCCCAGCTCCTCGTCTACGAGCGGCGGGTTCCACACCACAATCGTCCGCTCGGCGCGGGGGGCGGCGTCGTCGGAGACGACCCTCGCCTCCACCCCCGTCAGGGCCGCCGCCAGCTCGCCCGGGTTGGCGATCGTGGCCGAGGCGAGCAGGAACTGGGGCTCGGCCCCGTACGCTCGGGCGAGCCGGCGCAGCCGGCGCAGGATGTTGGCCACGTGGGAGCCGAAGACCCCTCGGTACACGTGGGCCTCGTCGACGACCACGTAGCGGAGGGCGTGGAGAACGTCGGCCCAGCGGTCGTGGTGGGGGAGGATGCCCACGTGGAGCATGTCCGGGTTGGAGAGGATGGCGTTGGCGAACCGGCGCACCTGGCTTCGCCTCGCAGGGGGCGTGTCCCCGTCGTAGATCCCTAGGCGCACGTGGGGAAGGCCGAGGGCAGAGAGCGAGCGAGCCTGATCCTGGGCCAAAGCCTTGGTCGGGTAGAGGTAGATGACGCGGCTTCGGGGATCCCGGAGGAGAGCGTCGAGGACGGGCACGTTGAACGCCAGCGTCTTGCCGCTGGCCGTGCCGGTGGTGACGATCACGTGCCCCCCGCCCGAAGCGGCCGTCCATGTCTCTGCCTGGTGCTCGTAGAGGGAGTCGATGCCCTGCCGTCGCAGCGCCTCGACGAGGGCCGGGTGGAGGTCGGTGGGAAGAGGGACGAGGCGGCCTTCCCGGGCCGGCTCCCGGGCGACGTACACCGCCTCTTGGGCGGCGAGAAGGTCGGCCAGCTCCGCGGCGCTGACGGTCACGGGGAGGGGAGAGTCCTCGCCATGCTCACCGCTCGGCCACGACCAGGAGGGTGCGGGGATGGAAGCTCTCCACCACCTCCTGGAGGCGGGCCACCCGCTCCTGGTAGCCCTCGAGGGCCCGCCAGCTTCGCACGGCGTCGATGCTGGCCCAAGGCCCCAGGCTGACGAACGTCCTCTCGTTGTCGACGTCCCGCAGGAGCATGGCCGGCGTCTGCAGGCCCTGGCGGTGGCTCCAGTCGATCCACTCGCTCCAGCGCTCGACGAAGTCCTCCTCCCGTCCCGGCCTGACCACCCAGGTGGTGTGCGTGTAGAGCGTGCTCACCATGTCCTCCCTCCGCGTGCGCCGATGGTGCCTCGATGCTAGCGTCGCAGCGTGACCGTCCCCCGCTGCCTCACCATCGCCGGCTCCGACTCGGGAGGCGGGGCCGGGATCCAGGCCGACCTCAAGGCCTTCGCCCGCGCCGGCTGCTACGGCATGACCGCCATCGTCGCCCTCACCGCTCAGAACACCGTGGCCGTCTCCAGCGTGCACGAGGCTCCCCCCGCCTTCGTGCGGGAGCAGCTCGAGGCTGTCTTCTCCGATATCGGGGTGGACGCAGCCAAGACCGGCATGCTCTTCTCCCGGGCCATCATCGAGACGGTGGCCGAGTTCCTGGCCCAGCATCCGGTGCCGCTCGTGGTCGACCCGGTGATGGTGTCGGCCACGGGAGCTCGGCTCCTGCGCGAGGACGCGGTCGACAGCCTCGTCCAGCGCCTCCTCCCCCTCGCCGTCGTGGTAACCCCGAACCAGCACGAGGCGGAAGCCCTGGCCGGGGGCCCGGCCCCCAAGCGCGAGCTCGCCGAGCGGATCCATGCGCTGGGAGCCAGGGCGGTGATCGTCAAGGGGGGTCACGGCGAGCCCATCGACTGGCTCTACGACGGCCGCCGCCATATCCCCATTCCCGTCCCGCGCCACCCCGTAGCAGCGACCCACGGCGCCGGTTGCACCCACTCGGCGGCGCTGACCGCCTACCTCGCCCGCGGTCTTCCGCTCGAGGAGGCGGCCCGCAAAGCAGCGGCCATGGCAGCCGAGGCTGTGCGTCACGGGCTGGCTGAGCTAGGAGCCGGGGAAGGACCCGTCGATGTCTTCCACCTCTGCCAGGTTGGCTGACCTGGGCGAGCTCGGCCTCCTCGCCGAGCTGGAGCGGAGGGGGCTGGCCCGGGGCATCGAGAACGACGCCGCCGAGCTCGATTGCGGCATCGTCGTGACCCAGGACGCCCTGGTCGAGGGGATTCACTTCCGGCTCGACTGGATCTCCTGGCGGGAGCTCGGCTTCCGGGCCGCGGCGGTCAACCTCAGCGACCTCGCCGCCTGCGGGGCGGCGCCCGAAGGCCTGGTCGTCAGCCTCGGTCTTCCCGCGGAGACCGAGCTCGACCAGGTCATCGCGCTCTACCAAGGGATGCGCGAGGCAGGGGTGGAGGTGATCGGCGGCGACACCACCCGCTCGCACCGCGTCTACCTGTCCGTGACCGCCATCGGGCGATCGGCCCGGGTGCCGGGGCGAGGAGGCGCCCGCCCAGGCGATCTCCTCGTCGTCACCGGCCCCCTGGGGGCAGCCGGCGCCGCCTTCCGCCGCGGCCGCTACCACCGTCCCCCTGTACGCCTGGCCGAAGGGAGACGCCTGGCGACCCACGCCCACGCCATGCTCGACATCTCGGACGGGATCGCCCAGGACGCGGGGCACATCGCTCGGCGGTCAGGCTGCCGAGTGGTGATCGAGCTCGAGCGGGTGCCCCTGGCCGAGGGGGCAGGGATCGAGGACCTCGGCTTCGGCGAGGACTACGAGCTTCTGGCCGCGGTCGCCGACCCAGCCGGATTCCCCGTGATCGGACGCTGCGAGGAGGGAGAGGGCGTCCTCGTCCTCGCCGGCGGGAGCCCTGTCGACCTGGCCGGATGGGACCACTTCCGCTCGAGCTCGAGTCCCGGCTGAGGGACCCCTACCGTACCCGCCCCCTGCTCTCTAGACGGCGAACCGGATGTGCAGGACGTCCCCGTCGCGGACGACGTAGTCCCGCCCCTCCAAGCGCAGGAGACCGCGGCGGGCCGCCTCCGCCCGCGACCCGCAGGCGACCAAGTCCGACCAGCTGATCACCTCGCAGCGAACGAACCCGCGGGCCATGTCGGAGTGGATCTGCCCGGCTGCCTGGAGGGCGGTCTCCCCCTGGCGAATCGTCCAGGCCCTGGCCTCCTGCTCGTTGGCGGTGAAGAAGGAGATGAGGCAGAGAGCGTCGGTCAGCCGTCGCGTCACCTCGTCGAGGGCCGACGGCCCCTCCCGCAGCTCGGCCGCCTCCTCCGGCTCGAGCTCGAGGAGCTCCGCCTCGAGGGCGAGGTCGATGCCCTGGGGCCCGTTCACGACCACCACCAGGGGCTTCGTGGTCAAGGGCTCGAGCTCGGGCGGCACCGGTCTTGGGTAGGAGGCCACGTCGCCTCCTGCCTCCACGTGAGCGAGGAGGGCCTCGAGCTCGGCCACCTGGCGGCGGAGGGCGGGATCCCCCGACTTGGCCTGCGTCCGCACCCGCTCCAGCCGCTTCTCCACGTGATCGCGGTCGGCCACCAGGAGCTCCAGCCGCAGCGTCTCCAGGTCGCGCGCGGGGTCGGCTCCGGGAGAGAAGCCGTCGACCACCGCCAGGAGCACATCGACCTGCCGCAGGTGACCGAGCACCGCCGCTCCCGCGCCGGGGAGGTCCTGGAGGCGGATGCGAGCGGAGGTGACCTTGGCTGAACCCTCCACCGCGGCCACCTGGAGGAGCCGCTCGTCCGGGATCGGGGCCATGCCCACGTGGGCCTTGGCCTCGTACAGGGGAACCCCCGCTCGGGTGAGGGCGTTGAACAGCGTCGTCTTCCCTGCCTTGGGAAGACCGACGATCCCGACCTCGACAGGCACTAGGGGGTGAAGCCGACCCGCGCCTCGCGAGCGTGCCGCTTCACGTACAGCACCCGCGACAGCACGACCAAGAACCGCCCGTCGTCAGCCTCGAGCTCGCACACCGCGTCCTCCCGCCCCCGCAAACGCTCCTCCAGGGCGTCGGCCTGAGCGACCGGCACCCTCGCCGCCAGCACCTCCCCGCCCTGGAAGCCGATCTCGATGCGCACCCGCTCGTCAGTCGCCATCATCGGCCACCAGCTCGCAGAGGACCCCGTGCAGGGCACGGGGATGGAGGAACGCCACCTGGAGCCCGCATAGACCCCGCCGGGGCTCCTCGTCGACAAGCTCGACCCCCGCCGAGCGGAGCGACGCCAGGGCGGCGCCGAGGTCGTCGACCTGGTAGGCGACGTGGTGCATGCCCGGGCCGCGGGAGGAGAGGAACTTGCCCACCGGCGTGTCCGGGCCGGCGGCTGCCAAGAGCTCCACCCGGCTTCCCCCTACGCGGAGCAGAGCAGCCTCGACCCCTTGCTCGGGCAGCGACTCCCGTCGCTCGAGGGAGGCGCCCAAGAGCTTCCGGTAGGTAGCCACCGCCTGGTCGAGGTCGACGACTGCTACCCCCAGGTGGTGAATCCCCTCCACAGCCATGCCCGGATGCTACCCGGGCCCAGCAGGGCTCAGTCGGGTACGGGAAGGGCCCGCACCATGCCCACCGTCTCCGAGGCCCGGGACTCCCGGGGAACGCCGGCGAGGAGCTCGTCCAGCTCCTCCCGCACCAGGGTCTCCTTCTCGAGCAGGGCCACCGCCACTCGGTCGAGGGCGGAGCGGTGCTTGACGAGCAGCCTGATCGCCTCCTCGTAGGCATGGTCGGTGAGCCGGGCCTGCTCCGCGTCCCGCAGGCGCTTGGTCTCCTCGGACAGGGCGTAGTTGTCCGCCCGCATCGTCCGCGAGGCGGCTACCTCCGACATGCCGTACTCGAACACCATCGCGCGAGCCAGCGCCGTGGCTCGCTCCAGGTCGTTGGCAGCCCCATTCGTGACCCGGCCGAACACGACCTGCTCGGCGGCTCTCCCAGCGAGGAACACCTTCATCATGTCGACCAGCTCTTCTTTGGTGTGGAGGTAGCGGTCCTCCGCGGGGAGGTTGAGGGTGTAGCCGAGGGCCTGGCCCCGGGACACGATCGTCACCTTGTGCACCGGCAGCACCTCACCCATCAGGTGGGACATGAGGGCGTGCCCGGCCTCGTGGTAGGCGAGGATGCGCTTCTCCTTCTCGGACACCACCCGCCGCTGTTGCAGCCCCGCCACCACCCGCTCCATCGCCGCCTCGAGCTCCTCCGGCCCGATGCGATCGAGGTGCTTGCGGCCGGCGAAGATGGCCGCCTCGTTGGCGATGTTGGCGAGGTCGGCCCCGGTGAGGCCCGATGTCTGCCGGGCGATGCGGGCCAGATCCACCTCGGGGGCGAGCGGCTTTCCCCGCATGTGCACGCGCAGGATCGCCTCTCGACCGGCTAGGTCGGGCGGGGGCACGAGCACCTGCCGGTCGAAGCGGCCTGGGCGGAGGAGGGCGGGATCGAGATCCTGGATGCGGTTGGAGGCTCCCATGACCACCACGTGGGCATCCGAGCCGAACCCGTCCAGCTCCACCAGCAGCTGGTTCAAGGTCTGGTCCTGCTCGCGGTTGAAGCCGTGGCCGGTGCGGGCGGCGCCCACCGCGTCCAGCTCGTCGATGAAGACGATGGCAGGGGCGTGCTTGCGGGCCTCGGCAAAGAGCTTGCGGATGCGGGCCGCGCCCAGCCCCGCGAACATCTCCACGAAGGCGGAGGCGCTCTGGGAGTAGAAGGCCGCCCCCGACTCGTGGGCGACTGCCTTGGCGAGGAGGGTCTTGCCTGTTCCCGGCGGCCCGTAGAGCAGGATGCCCTTGGGCACGCGGGCCCCCAGCCGCTGAAACCGCTTGGGGTCGCGGAGGAAGTCCACCACCTCCTGGAGCTCGGCCTTCACCTCCTCCAGGCCCGCCACGTCGTCCCAGGTGACCGAGGAGGTCGACCGGCTCTGGACCTGCGCCGGTCGCACCCTGGGCATGAGCTGGACCGTCCTCCAGAGCAGGTAGACGATGAGCGCGAAGAAGACGAGGGGAAGCCACGTCAGGGCCGCTGCCCCGATCTCGTTGAGGAAGTCGCCCACGGAAGATCCCGTCTGCCTCATCGGCAGCGGGCGGCAGAACCCTTAGCAGAGCCCCCGGCGGCGAGAGGTAGACTCGGGCCGAGATGGGACGGGAAGAGCTCCCGGTTCCGCCGCACTTCGACCCCAGCCGCGTGGCCCAGGTCTGGCCCGTCCCCTACGGGGAGCGGGCGGCCGAGGCCGAGCGCTTCGCCCGCCTCCACCGCATCCCGCCGGCCGCCGAGGACGAGGCCCGAGTCGCCCTCTTCCTCATCGACTGCCAGAACACGTTCTGCACCCCCGGCTTCGAGCTCGTCGTGCCCGGGGCCCCCGAGGACACGCGGAGGCTGGCCGAGTTCCTCTACCGCAACCTCCACCGGATCAGCGAGGTCATCGCCACCCTCGATACCCACCGCGCGGCTCAGATCTTCCACCCCGCCTTCCTCCTCGATCAGGAAGGAGATCACCCCGCCCCCTACACGGTGATCTCCGCTCACGAGGTGGAGCAGGGCCGCTTCCAGGTCGATCCCTCCGCCTGCCGGGCCCTCGGCATCGATCCCGGCTTTGGCCAGCGCCACCTGCTCCACTACACGCGGACGCTCGAGCAGGGGGGGAAGTACCGCCTGACCGTGTGGCCGTACCACGCCATGCTGGGAAGCGTCGGGCACGCCCTGGTGGCCGCGGCGGAGGAGGCCATCTTCTTCCACAGCCTCGCCCGTCGCACCCGACCCGACCTGCGCCTGAAGGGCACAAGTCCCCTCACCGAGCGCTACTCGGCGCTGGGCCCGGAGGTGACCACCGGGCCCGACGGCGAGGAGATCGACCGCCGCGACCAGGAGCTGGTCGAGAAGCTCCTCTCCTTCGACGTCATCATCGTCGCCGGGCAGGCCAAGAGCCACTGCGTAGCTTGGACGGTCGAGGACCTGCTCCGCGATCTGGGAGGCCTCGCCGACAGGGTCTACCTGCTCGAGGACTGCACCTCCCCCGTGGTCGTGCCCGGGGTGGTGGACTACTCGGAGGAGGCAAACGCCGCCTTCCGCCGGTTCGCGGAGGCCGGGATGCATGTGGTTCGCTCCACCGAGCCCATGGAGCGGTGGCCGGGCATCGCAGCTACCGTCGCCGCCTGATCAGCGCTCCTCCGCGAGGCGGTCGCGGAGGCGGGCAAGAGCCGGATCCACCCGCACCTCGTAGCGCCCTGCGTCCACCGACCGAAGCGCCGGGGGCAGCTTCTCCCGCTGGGCGCGCGCCCGCTCCCTGATGGCGTCCAGGGACTCGAACCACACCCGCCGCCCCCCGGTCATGGCCGGCCGCAGCAGGGGCTCTCCCTCCCCACGCCGGGGCTCGCTCTCCAAGCCGAGGACGTCGTAGGCGAATCCCTCCTCCCGAGAGACCCGCCACACCTGCTTTCTGCCGGGCAAGGTAGCCTTGCCCGCGGAGAGCTTGAGGGTGGGGCGGCCTGCCACCTCCACGAGCTTGTAGGCCATGTCAAGGAAGGGAGCATCGGCCGATACCCCCAGCTTGGATCCCACGCCGAAGCCTCCGATGGGCGCTCCCGCCGCGAGCAGTCGGTCGATCTCCCGCTCGTCCAGGCCGCCGCTGCAGAACACCATGGCATCCTGGAAGCCGGCGGCGTCGAGCAGCGAGCGGGCGGCCAGCGACAGCTCGGCGAGATCCCCGGAGTCCAGCCGCACCCCTCGCAGGCGATGGCCTGCAGCGGCCAGCTCGCGTCCCACCTCCGCCGCCCGCCTGACCCCCTCCACCGTGTCGTACGTGTCCACGAGGAGGATGGCCCCGTCGGGGTAGGCCCGAGCGAAGGCCCGGAAAGCCTCCAGCTCGTCGTCGAAGGCCTCCACGTAGGAGTGGGCCATCGTGCCGGCGATGGGGACCCCGTAGAGCTTGCCCGCCAGCACGTTGCTCGTGGCATCGAAGCCGGCCAAGAAGCTGGCGCGGGCGACCTTGAGGCCGGCCTCCCCCCCGTGGGTGCGGCGCAAGGAGAAGTCCACCAGCATGCGACCCCGGGCGGCGTCCACGCAGCGCGCTGCCTTGCTGGCGATCAGGGTCTGGAGGTGGATCTCGTTCAGCACCATGGTCTCCACGATCTGGGCCTCGACCAGGGGAGCGGTGACCTCCAGCAAAGGCTCGTGGGGGAAGACGGGGGTCCCCTCGGGGAGAGCGCGTACGTCCCCGCTGAAGGAGAAGCCGCGGAGCCGCTCCAGGAAGGCAGGGCTGAACCGGCCGGTGCGCTCCAGGAACGCCAAGTCGTCCTCGCTGAAGGTCACCGACTCGAGGTACCGAAGGGCGTCGTCGAGCCCGGCCGCGAGCAGGTACCCCCAGCCCGCAGGCAGGGTGCGGCAGAAGAGGCTGAACGTCGCCTCGACCTCCGCCAGGCCCTCGGCGACGTAACTCTCGCCCATGGCGAGCTGGTAGAGGTCGGTGAGAAGGCCGCTTGTCCGCTGGGGAGAGGGTGGGGCGTAGGGGCTCATGAGCCTGCCTCTGCAGGCCTCAGGCTGCCGTCTCCAGCTCGACGCATGCCCGGAGAGCTGCCTCCGCCACCGCCACCTGGGCAGGGCTGGGGTCGGCCGTGGCCAGGTACCGCTGGAGGGCGTAGCCGGGCCACCCGAGCACGCGGGCCAGGGGATGGTCGGGGTGGCGCTCCATCCACGCCATCACCTCGACGGCGATGCCGCAGGCGGCGAGCGAGGCGACCATGCCCAGCGATCGCCGCACCTCCCTGGGAGCCCGGCCCGCCAGGCCGGCCGCCAGCGCCGAGGCGCCGAGGAGGGGGCCCACCAGGTGCGAGCCGCAGCGTGCGTGCTCCTTGCCGGCGTCGGCCCCCGACTCGTAGCGGCCGATGGCGAGGTGCTCTGCCCCGTGGTAGGCGGCGAGCTCTCCGCCTCGCAGGGCGACCAGGGCCGGAGCGAGGCCTACGAGGGAGACCAGGAGCTCGCGGATTTCCGGCGCCAGGGACGATCGCCGGGCACGGCGGGCGGCGAGCGCAGCGAGAAGGGTGGCCACAATCACGCCCGGTCGCTCGAAGGCAAGCCGCGCCTGGGGTAGCTCCCGCTTCACCGCCGGGAGCACGAGCAGGGCCTCGGCGAGCCGTGCCGGCCCCCGCAGGAGGGGCCGCTCGACGGCGAGCCTGCGCTTGCGGCCGCGGGCGACGGCGATCTCTCCCGCCTCCGTGCGCACGGCGCAGGCCCAGGCCGTCGGCCCGTGCACGAGCACGCCGTTGGCGAGCGCCATTCCGCCCAGACGCGTTACCTTCCCTGCCACCACGAGCAGAGGCTATCCGCTCCCCCCGGCCTTAGACGCTCTCGAGGGAGCCGATGCGTCGGGCCACGTGGACGAGGCAGCGCGTGCCCAGGTCGAGGTCCTCCACCGCGATCCGCTCGTCGGCGGAGTGGATGAGGCGACTCGCCAGCTCAGCGCTCATGGCCTTGAGCGGGAAGAAGCCGTAGGCGACCGTACCGAAGGCTTGGCGCAGCCAGTGGCTGTCGGTGAAGCCGGCCACGCAGATGGGCACCGTGCGGGCTCCTGGCTCCACCTCGGCCACGAAGCTCTCGATCGCCTCCCACAGGGGCGTGGCCAGGGGAGAGCGGGTCCCTCCCTGGCCCTCCCGCCACTCTAGCTCGTACTCCCCCTCGCCCAGCCACGCCCGCAACGCCGCCTCTGCCTCCTCTTGCGTCTGCCCCGGCAGGAGCCGGCAGTCGACCGTCACCTCGCACAGGCCGGGGATGACGTTGCGCTTGCGGGAGGCCTCGATCATGGTGGGAGCCACGGTGAGAGACAGCAGGGGCTCGAGCACCTCGGCCGCTACCGAGTCGACGGCCCGCGCCGCTCCCAGCGCCTCCTCTGCCGGGGGAACCCGCCCCGCCACCGCGGCCAGGAACGCCTCCGTCTCCGGGCCCAGAGTCGGTTGGGGCCGAAAGGCCGCCAGCCGCTCGACGAGCCGCGCGGCCTTGACCAGAGCGTTGTCGGCGATCGCGGGCATAGAGGCGTGGCCGCTTCGCCCGTGCACCCGCAGCTGGAAGGGGGAGCTCATCTTCTCGGCGGTGGCGCACAGGTAGAAGACGCGCCCGCCGATCTCCAGGCGATCTCCGGCTCCCTCGTTGATGGCGTACTCGCAGCGCACGGCCTCCGGATGCTCCCGGCAGAGCCAGGAGAGGCCGAAGTCCTCCCCCTCGCCCAGCTCCTCGTCGGCGGTGGCGGCGAAGATGAGGTCGCCGTGGGGACGGAAGCCTTCCCTGGCCAGCGTAGCCATGGCGACCGCGCTCGCCGCTACCTGGCCCTTCATGTCCAGAGCTCCCCTGCCCCACACGCAGCCATCGCGGAGCTCCCCCGACCAGGGATCGACCGTCCACTCGGCCGGGTCGGCAAGCACCGTGTCGGTGTGGGAGAGCAGGAGCAGCCGTGGCCCCGATCCCCTGCCCGGCAGCCGAGCGACCAGGTTGGCTCGATCGGGAGCGCGAGCGTACAGCTCGCAGGCGACCCCCGCCCCTTCCAGGTAGTCCCGGAGCAACTCCGCTGCCCGCGTCTCGTGGCCGGGAGGATTGACGGTGTCGAGGCGGATCAGCTCCTGCAGGAGCTCGATCGCCTCCTCCCGTAGCGCCGTCCCGCTCATGCGCCACCCTCTTTCTGGGCGAGATCTGTGAGCTCGTTGCGCACCTCCCACAGCTCCGGGAAGAAGCGGGCCCGCACCAGGCCGAGCAGAAGCTCGACCGGCGTCCCCTGGGTACCCACGGCCTCGCCCCCGATGATCCGCTCGACCACCTTCAGGTGCTTGACCCGCCACAGGGTCGCCAGCTCGTCGAGGTCGACCAGGGCCTCCGCCAGCCGGTACAGGTGCTCGACCTCGCGGCCCCGGCGGTAGAGGTCGGCGAGCGAGAGACCCGCCTCCCGCCGCAGGGCGTGGAACGCCTCCCCCAAGGCAGGCGCCGCCCGCCGGAGCCGATTCCAGCCCGGCGAGTCGAAGCCGGAGCCGTGCCCGAGCACAGGTCGGATGAGGACGGCGTACTCCCACGGCGACAAGTGCTCGAGCATGTCCAGCTGCTCGGTCACGAGCCGGAGGCTCAATCGCGCCCGCTCGAGCAGGCGGAGCGCCGAGGGGACGTCCCCCTCCCGGAGGAGCGCGGTCGCCCCTTCCACCTCCTCCGAGGCCAGCTTGAGCCAGAGCTCCGAGGACTGGTGCGTGACCTGGAAGAGAAGCTCGTCCCGGTGGGCGCGCTCCTCGGGAGCCTTCTGCAGGGAGAGGAGCTCGTCGGTGCGCAGGTAGCGCTCGTAGTCGCTCGCCCCGGTGCCGGGAAGGATGGGCCCCAGGTCGTCCTCGAGACCGGTCTGCTCGCGCCGGGACATAGGAGGAGCATACTTGGCGACGATGGAGGATCTCTTCGCCGACGCCCTGGCAGCCCGCCTCGCCGACACGGCGCCCCTGGCGCTACGGGCGCGACCGCGTACGCTCTCCGAGCTCGTCGGCCAGCGCCACATCCTGGGGGAAGGCTCCGCCCTGCGCCTGGCCATCGAGCAGGATCGAGTCTCCTCCATGATCCTCCACGGGCCACCCGGCTCGGGCAAGACCACCCTGGCCCGCATCATTGCCACCACCACCGGAGCGGCGTTCGAGGAGCTCTCGGCCGTGGCGGCCACCGTGGCAGAGGTGCGCGAGGTCATCGCCCGGGCCCGTCAGCGGCTGGCCGGCGCCGGACAGCGCACGATCCTCTTCCTGGACGAGATCCACCGGTTCAGCAAGGCCCAGCAGGACGCCCTCCTTCCCGCGGTCGAGGAGGGAGTGGTAACGCTCGTCGGGGCTACCACCGAGAACCCTTACGCCCATGTGACGCCTGCGCTCCTCTCCCGCTGCCAGGTGTACGGGCTCGAGCCCCTCTCCGTCGACGAGCTTGCGGCTGTCGTCGAGCGAGGAGCGGCCGAGCTCCGCACCGAGCTGGGACCGGACGTGGTGGCGCGGATCGCGAGAGCCGCCGGAGGCGATGCTCGAGCTGCCCTCAACATCCTCGAGCTCGCCTGGCAGACCGCTCGGGCCGAAGGGCGCCCCGTATCGACGGAACACGTCGAGGACGCGGCCCGCAAGCGGCCCTTCGTCTACGACCGCAGCGGAGACCGGCACTACGACTTCGCCTCGGCCTTCATCAAGTCGATGCGGGGCGGCGATGCTGACGCCGCTCTCTACTACCTCGTGGCCATGCTGGAGGCAGGCGAGGATCCCCGCTTCCTCGCCCGCCGCATGATCATCCTGGCTTCTGAGGACATCGGCAACGCCGATCCCCGAGCGCTGCTCGTGGCAACGGCAGCCGCCCAGGCGGCCGAGTACGTGGGTCTTCCCGAGGCCCAGCTGGCCTTGGCGCAAGCGGCCATCTACCTGGCCCGAGCCCCCAAGTCGAACGCCGTCGCCGTGGCTCTGGCAGAGGCCCGACGCGACCTCCACGAGCACGGCACGCTGCGGCCGCCGCCCGCCCTACGCGATGCCCATTCCCCCGGAGCAGGACGGCTGGGTCACGGTCGCGGCTACGTCTCTCCCCACGACGATCGGGGCGGAATCGACCTCGCCTACCTCCCCGAGGACCTCCGCGGCCGCCGGTACTATCGCCCCCAGGGTCAGGGAGAGGAGAAGGAGGACGATTATGGCGGCAGAGCGTAGGGCCCACGTTACCTGGACTGGCGACCTGGCGGGCGGCTCGGGCACCTACACGCTGGCGAGCGGCGCCGGCGGCGGCCGGGTCACCTGGGCTTCCCGCGCCGAGGAGCCGGCCGGCCTCACCAGCCCCGAGGAGCTCATCGCCGCTGCCCACGCGAGCTGCTTCTCCATGGCCCTCGCCCACCAACTCGCCCAGGGCGGAACGCCGCCGACCCGTCTCGAGACGGACGCCACTGCCACCTTCGAGAGGACGGAAGCCGGCTTTCGGCTCACGCGCATGGCCCTCGAGGTGCGCGGCCTCGTACCCGGAATCGAGGACGCGGCGTTTCAAGCCGCCGCCGAGCAGGCCAAGGAAGGCTGCCCTGTATCGAGGGCCCTCGCGGGCAACGTGGAGATCACCGTAGACGCCGCCCTCGTCTCCGCCTAGACGGGCGTGCGCCTCCACCTCCACGCCTGGGGTCCTGCAGACGCTCCCCGCCTCGTCTGCCTGCACGGGGTCACGGCCCATGGCCGTCGGTTCCGGAAGCTGGCCGAGGAGCGGCTGGCGGCGAGGTACCGGGTGCTCGCTCCCGACCTCCGCGGCCACGGGCGGTCGGCCTACGAGCCGCCCTGGTCGATCGAGGCCCACCTGGAGGATGTCCTCGATACGGTGGGCCGGAAGCCGGCCGCGTGGCTGGGCCACAGCTTCGGAGGGCGGCTGGTCGTGGAGCTGGCTGCCCGCGAGCCGACGCTGGTCGAGAGAGCGATCCTCCTCGACCCCGCGCTCTACGTGCTTCCCCACGTAGCCCTGGACATGGCCGAGGAGGAGCGCAAGGACGTCTCCTTCTCCTCCGCCGAGGAGGCGATCCAAGCTCGACTCGATTCTGGGCGGTTGTTCCACACCCCCCGCGAGCTCCTGGAGGAGGAGATGCGCGAGCATCTCGAGCGCGGGGAGGACGGCCGTCTCCGCTACCGGTACCTGAAGAGCGCCGTCATCACTGCCTGGAGCCACATGGCCACCCCTCCACCCGCCTACGAGCAGGCTCGCGTGCCCACCCTGCTTGTGGTGGGCGACCGCTCCTGGCTCGTCCTCGACCACCAGATCGCCGACTACGGCGCCGCCCTCGGCGACCTCTTCCAGGTGGTCACCGTTCCCGGCGGCCACACCGTGCTCTGGGACGCGTTCGCGGAGACGGCGGCCGCCGTCGAGTCCTTCCTCGACCGCTCCTCTCCTACCGGGGCCTAGAGAATGCGCTGACCAAGGGCGCTGGCCACGAGCTCGACGGCGAGCTCGGCTGTGGCGTTGGCCTCGTCGAGGATCGGGTTCACCTCCACCACCTCGAGGGCGGTGGCGATCTCCGCCTCGGCCACGAGCTCCATAGCGAGGTGAGCCTCGCGGTAGGTGAAACCTCCTCGCACGGGCGTGCCCACCCCAGGGGCGACGTCGGGGTCGAGCGCGTCCATGTCCAGGGACACGTGCACGAAGCCGGGTCCAGCCACGTGGTCGAGGGCCTCGCGAACCGCGCGCTCGACGCCCAGGCGGTCGATATCGGCCATGGTGTAGACCCGGATCCCGAGGTCGCGCAGGAGCTCCCTCTCCGGCGGATCGAGGGCACGTACGCCCAGGAGGGCCACCCTGCCCGGATCGACCGCCGGGAGCTCCCAGGCGTCGCTCTCGAAGGCGGAGCCTGCGAAGCCCAGCGCCGCCGCCAGCACCATGCCGTGGACGTTGCCGGTGGGAGAGGTCTCGGGCCGATTGAGATCGCCGTGGGCGTCGATCCACAGCACCCCTCCCCGCCCGTAGGCTCGCCGCAAGCCGGCGACGGTGCCCAGCGCGATCGAGTGGTCGCCACCCAGCACGATCGGCAGCCGCCCCTGCGTCGCCGCCCGCTCGACCAGGGAGGCGATCTCCGCGCAGGTGGCCTTGATCTCGTCCAGGAAGCGGGCCCGAGCGTCTCCGGCCGAGACGGTCTCCGCCACCGCCGCCTGGACGTTTCCCCAGTCGCTGCACTCCCGCCCCAGGGAGGAGATGCGGGGCTCGAGCCCCGCGTAGCGGATGGCAGAAGGACCCATGTCGACGCCGCGGCGGCCTTGCCCCAGGTCGAGGGCCGCTCCAATGATGACGACCGGCCTTTCCCCCCACGGGTCCACGGGGAGTACGGTATCCGCCCGTCTACGTCCGGGCGACGGAGCCTTGCCGCTCGCTGAGGAGGGTGGAGCCTGCGCGGCTACACTGAGGCCCAAGCGGCGAGGTAGCTCAGTCGGTAGAGCACACGGCTGAAAACCGTGGTGTCGCCGGTTCGATTCCGGCCCTCGCCATTGCCCGCAGCCCGGCAGGCCTCGGGCGGCCAGGAGGCCACCCGCTCAGCCCGCGTGGGCTCCTTCCGCCAAGGGCGTTCGGGCCGGTGCTACCGCGCCGCGAACGCCCCGCGGTCACTGTACACCACGCCCGCCGCCTCCAGACACAGGGCGGATCCGCACCTCGTCCCCGGCCCGAGCGCCCAGCATGGCGGCGGCGTCGCCCTTGTTGATGGCCACGGCTACGTTCCTGTAGGAATCCTCGAACAGCACGATGTCCCCTGGGCGAGCGGCGGCGAAGGTCCGAGCAGCCACGGCGTAGTAGCGGTCGAGGCCGACCTCGATCTCGACCCGCGTCCCCGGAACGATGCCGATTCGCTCCAGGTCGGCGTAGGTCAGGTTGAGCTGCATGTTGCCGAACCGATCGACGATGAGGACGTGGGCTTCGATCTCTCCCTCGCGCACGGTGGGACGCGGGAGATCGAGTCGGACGAGGGTCGCTGGGTCGAGCCGGGGCCCGAGCTCGTCCGGAGAGAGCCCGCGGGCAAGGTGGGCGGCTGCCGGGGCGAAGATGTCCCGGCCGTGGAAGGTGTAGGACACCGGCTGGAGCCGGTAGCGCGGGTCGGCCAGCTCCCAGGCCGCCTCGATCCCTCCCAGGCGCTCGCCGGCCAGCACTAGAAGCCCGTTATCAGGGCCCACGTGCAGCCGACCGTCCCCGCTTCGCAGGCAGATCGGCTTTCGGTCCGTGCCCACGCCGGGGTCGACCACCGCCAGGTGCACGCCCTCGGGCATGTAGGGGAGCGTGTTCGCCAGGACGAGCGCTCCCTGCAGCACCTGCTGGGGCTCGATGCCATGGGTGATGTCGATGATGTCGGCCTGAGGAGCGATCCGCTTGATGACCCCGTGGCAGGTCCCCACGAAGTCGTCCTGCAAGCCGAAGTCGCTGAGGAAGGTGACTACCGGCCTCATGGCGTGCCCAGCGAGGCGACGGCGGCCACGAGGCCCTCCAGATCGTGGCTCTCTGCCTCCGCCACCACCCGCAGCCCCCGCTCCCGAGCGGCTTGCGTCGTCTGGGGGCCGATGCTGACCACGGGCACGTCGAGGCCGAGCGCGGCGAACGCCCGCGCGGCCGACGGCGACGCCAGCACCGCCAGGTCGCCCTGGGGAGGCGTCGTGGGCTCGATCTCGACGGTGCGATAGAGCACGACCACCTCCGCTTCCAGCTCGTCGGCGAGGAGCCGCCGGGCCCCCTCGGCCGCCGCGAACAAGACCCGGCCGGCCGGCCGAGGAAGAGCAGCTACAAGACCCTCTTGGGTCGACACCGGCGCTACCAGGTCGGGCTCGAGCCCGTGCCGGCGGAGCGCAGCGGCCGTTCCCGGCCCGATGGCCGCCAGCCCGCGGGGCCGGCCCCGCATGCGCCGCGCCAGCTCCCGGGCCCCGTTGGCGCTCGTCACCACCACCCAGTCGTATCCGGACACGTCCACGGGACTGTCCCCCACCGGCTCGACCCGCACGAGCGGGCACACCACCACCTCGTGGCCGAGCGCTCGCAACCGGGAGGCAAGCGGCTCAGCCTGGTCGGAGGGGCGAGTCACGATCACCCGCATCGCTCACGCCGAGGCGGCCAAAAGCGCGGCCAGCTCCCGGCCGATCGCCACCGGATCCTGGCCTCGTCGCCGCTCCACCCACCGCCCCTCCTCGTCGGCGACCAGCGCCTCCAGCGCCTCGCCGTCGTGGTAGGCGGCCGCCGGAGCCAGGCAACCGCCCCCGATGGCCGCCAGGCAGGCGCGCTCTGCCTCCACCCGACGGCGGGTGGCGGCGTCGTCGCAGCCGGCTACCAGCTCCTCCTCGCCGGCACGTACCTGGAGAGCGACTGCCCCCTGTCCTGCCTCCGGCAACAGCTCGTCCGGCGAGAAGCGGTACCCGATCTTGTGGCCGAGGCCGAGGCGCTCCAGCCCACAGGCCGCCAGCACGACGGCGTCTAGGCGCCGCTCCCTGCGCTTGCGCAGGCGGGTGTCGATGTTTCCCCGCAGGGGCTCGACCCTGAGCGTCGGCTCCAGGAACAGGAGCTGCGCCCGTCTTCGGGCCGAGGCAGTCCCCACGCGCATGGCAGGACGGAGCCTCGACGCTCCCACGAGGGCATCGCGCGGATCCTCGCGCTGGAGGTACGCGCCCACCGCCAGCCCCGCAGTATCCGTAGAGGTCATGTCCTTGGCCGAGTGGACAGCTACGTCGATCCTCCCCGCCAGGAGAGCCTCCTCCAGCTCCTTCACGAACACGCCCCGAGCCCCGATCTCCCCGAACGGGCGGGCCCGGTCGCGGTCGCCGGACGTGGCGATGGGGACGAGGGCGATCTCCACCCCCGGCCGGCGCAGGCGCTCCGCCGCCCGCTCGGCCTGGACGAGGGCGAGCCTACTGCCTCGGGTACCGACCCGAAGCAGCATCGTCTTCCAGCCCGAACAGGTGGCGGAGGGCGTGCGCGTAGAGCGGGCCGTCGGCGGCGGCAGCGGCCTCCTTCATGCGCACCGTCGGTAGGTGCAGGAGCTTGTCCACGATGCGCGCGGTGACCGTCTCCACCACCCGACGCTCCGGCTCGGACAGCCGGCCCAGCCGCGCCCGTGCCCGCTCCAGCTCGGCCACCCGTATCTCCTCGGCCCGGGCCCGTAGGGAGGCGATCGCCGGGGTCACCTCGCGGGAGGCCTGCCAGGCCCGAAACCGCTCGACCTCGGCTCGGACGATCTCCTCTGCCCGGGCCGCCGCCTCTCGCCTGACCGCCAGGCTCTCGGCCACCACCCGCTCGAGATCGTCGATGTCGTACAGGTAGCACCCCTCCAAGGAGTGGATGGCGGGGTGGAGGTCCCGGGGGACGGCGATGTCGATGAGGAAGAGCGGCCGCCCGCGCCGCCGGCGCAGACTGGGAGCCACGTCGTCTGGCAAGAGAACGTAGCCTGGGGAGCCCGTGGAGGAGACGACGACGTCCACGTGGGCAAGGTGAGCGGGCACGTCTTCCAGGGCCACTGCCTGGGCGCCGACCTGCTCGGCCAGCCGCCGTGCCCGTACCGGCGAGCGGTTGGCCACGAACCCGATGCGGGCACCCCGAGAGACCAAGCTGCGGGCGGCCAGCACGGCGATCTTGCCCGCCCCCATGAGGAGGACGCTGCACGAGGAGAGATCTCCGAAGAGCTGCTCGGCCAGAGCCGCCGCTGCCGACGATACCGAGGCCGGGTTCTCTCCGATCGCGGTCTGCGAGCGCACCTTCTTCCCCACGTGGATGGCGTGGCGAAACAGTCGGTGGAGGAATGGTCCCGGAGCGCCTCGCTCGTAGGCGGCCCGTACCTGGCCCAGGATCTCTCCCTCCCCGGGAACGAGGGAGTCCAACCCGGCGGCAACCCGAAACACGTGGAGAGCCGCCTCCTCGTCCCGCCTGCGGTAGATGACCGACCGCACGCGAGCCCCCTCCGTCTGCGCGAGCTCGGCCAGAGCCTCCGCGGCCAGCTCCTCGGCCTTGCCGGCATCACTCGAGGCAAGGTAGAGCTCGGTGCGGTTGCAGGTCGACAGGCACACCGCCTCTCCCGCCTGGTCGGCGAGCCTCCGAGCGAGAGAGGACGCGCTCTCTAGGTCGAGGGCAACCCGCTCGCGCAGCTCCACCGGGGCCACGCGGTGAGAGAGTCCGACCAGGACGACGCGCATGGGCCTAGGCGAAGTGGGTGAGGGGGAGGGCCAGCCGGACGACGACCACCAGGGCGAAGCCGAGCAGAGCGAGGTAGGCAGCGCGACGTCCCTGCCAGCCGGCCTGGGCGCGAAGCAGGAGGTAGAGAGCGTACACCCCCCACATGACCACCGTCGCCGCCATGAGGGCGTCGAGCCGCCCACCGGGACCGCCCAGGCGGGCAAGCCCGACCGCGATTCCCCCCGTGAGGGCGGCTAGGGCCAGCGCCACCGTCCGCGCCGCCACCGCGTCCAGCACGAGCAACGAGGGAGCCCGCCCCAGCACCCTCCGCGTCCGACGGAGCTTGAGACGTCGCTCCTCCCAGAGGTACAGGGCAGAGAGACCGGCCGCCACCGTGAAGCCGGCGAAGGCAGCGAGGACGAGTCCTACGTGGAGAGCCAGAAACAGGGCGGAGTAGCGGACGTCGGTAGGCTCGTCCAGGGCCCCCGCAAGCCACGCCGCCAAGAGCAGAAGGGCAGCGAAGGGCATCACCGTGAGCCCGAGAAGCCGGAAGCGAGCCCGGCATCCCCACACCAGGTACACCGCCACGAGGAGCCACACGAAGAGGTTGAGGGAGCGCGGCCACGTTCCCCAGGGAAAGCCCTCGCTCTGAACGACCTGAGCCGCGAGCAGCGCCGTCTGGGCCAGCCAGCCGAGGCGTACGCCCCAGATGGCAAGACGGCCCGCCCCTCCCGGCCGCCGAGCGTCTCCGACGTAGGCCACGGCGGCCTCGCCGTAGCCGAGGAGAGCCGGCCAGAAGAAGATCTCAGCCAACGCGGGTCCCCTCCCGGGACGGCTCGCTCTCAGAGCGCGGCCTCGCCCGGACGAGGCGCTCCCGGAGCTCGGCCAGCTCCCGCTCGAGCCGCTGCACCTTGGCCGCCATGATCAGGACGTAGACGAGCACGAACACGAACACGACCAGGTAGGCAGCGGCCACGTACTTCTCCTCGGCGGTCACGCGAGAAGCTCCCGTAGCTCCCGCAAGCGGGCGTCCAGGCGCTTGCCGGCGAGCTCAATCCGGTACAGGAGGTAGGCGAGCGAGAGCATGGCCGCCAGAGAGACGAGGAAGGTGACGAACTGGGAGCCGGCCATCTGGGGCCCGTCGCGGGTGAAAGTCACCGGGTGGATGAAGCTCTCCGCCAGACGAATGGCGAGGAAGGAGACGGGGATGAGCACCACTCCGAAGAGGGCGTACACCGCCGACAGGTTGGCGCGCTGGGGCCCCGGCGCCACCGAGTAGCGGAGCATGAAGTAGGCGGAGTAGAAGAGGAAGAGGATGAGGAAGAGGACGAGCTGGCGCTCGCTCCACACCCACCAGTGCCCCCAGCTGATCTTGGCCCAGATCGAGCCGGTAATCAGGGTCAGGGCCCCGAAGATGACGCCCTGGTGGACGGCGACGTAGCTCTCCAGGTCGGCCGTGGGCGGGCGCTTCCAGAGGTGGAGGAAGGCCTTGAGGCCCGCCCAGCCGAAGCAGGCGTAAGCGGTGAACGCCACGGGGACGTGGAAGTAGAAGATCTTCTGGTTGAGCCCGTCCGCGTCCACGGGGGCGTAGAAGAAGACGAGCGCGATCGCGGCCGCCATCAGTGCAGCCGTGACCGCAGCGAGGCCCGTGAGCGGGTTATTCCGTGACCACGTACTCAAAGGAGGCCCAAGAGATGATGGCAAACACGAGGTCGTAGAGGACGAGGAAGCCGAGGTAGCGCCCAGGCTCCGCGGCCACGCTCGCCCCCACCCCCCCGACGACGACCGGAATGGCGAGCGGCAGGAAGAGGAGGGGCAAGAGAAGCTCGCGGGCTCGGCTGACCGAGGCCATGGCCGCCATCAAGGTGCCCACGGCCACGATGCCGAGATCGGCGAGGAGAACGGCGGCGAGGGTGCTCCAGCCGATGCCGGAGAAGAAGAGCGCGAAGGCGGGCAGCGCCACGACCTCCGCCAGCCCCAGGAAGGCGAGCACCGCGATTCCCTTCCCCATCCAGATGGCGCTCCGGTCGCAGGGGGCGAGGAGCAGGCCGTCCATGAGCCGCTGCTCGCGCTCGGCTACGAACGCCCGCGTCAGCCCGAGCAGGGCCGTGAACACGATCGCGACCCACAGGAGCCCCTTGGCGGCCAGCGCCGAGTCCCCGGACGGCAGCGCGAAGTGGAAGACGACGAGCGCAGACACCACGAAGAGGAGCATGGCGGGCAGGGTGTCCCGGGCCCGCAGCTCGAGCAGGAGGTCCTTGCGGGCAAGCACGGCTACGTCGACCAGGTAGCGCCTCACGCGAAAGCGAGCCGGGCGCTGGCCAGGGGCTCCAGCCGACCGGGGTCGTGGGTGGCGACGAGGAAGGTGCGGGTGGGCCGGAGCGCGGCCAGCTCCCGGTCGAGGAGCTCCACGCCCCGCCGGTCGAGGGCACTGTACGGCTCGTCGAGGACGAGCAGCTCCGGCTCGTGCAGGAGGGCGCGGCAGAGGGCAAGGCGCTGCAGCATGCCCCGTGAGTAGTCGCCCGCTCGCTCGTTCCGGGCCTGCCACAAGCCGAACCGCTCGAGCAGCATGCCGATCCGCTCGCGCCGCTCGGGCACTCGGTACAGGCGCCCGTACAGGTCGAGGTTCTCGAGAGCCGTGAGCTCCCGGTACACCAGGGGCTCGTGGGCTACGTAGCCGATCCGGTCGCGGGGGACCTGCACCTCCAGCTCCCCCGAGGTGGGCACGACCAGGCCGGCGCAGAGCCGAAGGAGCGTCGTCTTGCCCGATCCGTTCGGCCCGGTGACGAGGAGGAAGCCCCCCCGGGGAAGGTCGAAGTCGAGACCCTCCAGGACGCGCTTGTCCCCGTAGCGCTTGCCGAGATTGCGGGCGCGAATCACGCCTGGAGTCTAGAGAGCGGAAGCCCGGAGCTGCTTCGGGCCCGCTTGCTCTCTACCTGCCCGGGCGCCGCCGTAGCGTTCGCCTACAAGAGAACAACGTCGGCGAGGACGAAGGCGAGGAAGACGAGGCTGATCGCGCCGTTCATAGTGAAGAAGGCGGTGTTCAAGCGTCGCAGGTCGACCGGTGACACGAGCGAGTGCTCGTAGCCGAGGAGGCAAGCGACCGCGGCCACACCTGCCCAGTACAGGGCTCCCACGTCCATGAGCAGACCGGCAGCGACCAGCAAGGCCACCGTGGCCGCGTGGCCGGCGCGAGCCCCGAGGAACGCTGCCCGGATCCCGAATCGGGCGGGGAGCGAGTGGAGACCTTGAGCACGGTCGACGTCGACGTCGAGGAGCGCGTAGAGAAGGTCGAACCCCGCCACCCAGGCGGCCACCGCTGCCCCCAGGAGCCAGGCCGGGAGCGGAAGCTCGCCTGTGACAGCAACCCATCCTCCCACCGGCGCCAGGCCGTCGACCGCCCCCAGCCACGCGTGGCACAGCCAGGTAACCCGCTTGAGGTAGGGGTAGACGACGAACATGACCACGGGGATGGGCCACAGCCAGCGGACGAGCGGGTCGAGCTGCCAGACCGAGGCCAGAAACAGGCCGAGGGAGGCGGCCGAGAAGGCCACGACCTGCCAAGGCCGAAGCAACCCCCGGGGAAGCTCGCGGTCGGCGGTGCGGGGGTTGCGAGCGTCGATGCCGGCGTCGATGAGCCGGTTGAGAGCCATGGCCAAGGAGCGGGCGCCCACCATGGCCAGGGTCACCCACAGGAGGTCGCGCCCTCCCGGCCACCCCTCCACCGCCAAGAAGGAGCCGACGTAGGCGAACGGCAGGGCGAAGACCGTGTGCTCGATCTTGACCAGCGAGGCCAGCCGGCGCGGGTAGACGAGCGCCCCGCTCGTCACGTCTGCCGGTGCTCGGTCTCCTCGCCGGCCAAGAGCTGGAGCGCGTGGCGAAGGGCAGGCCGGATCACCTCGAGCCCGTCCCGGCATCCCCCCGGCGACCCGGGCAGGTTGACGACCAGTGAGCGGCCGCAGACCCCGGCCAGGCCTCGGGACAGAAGCCCGTGGGGTGTCTTGGCCCGAGCATCGGCTCGAATCGCCTCTGCGATGCCGGGCGCCGGCCGATCGAGGACCGACGCCGTCGCCTCCGGGGTCACGTCTCGAGGGCCGAGACCCGTGCCACCCGTCGTGAGGACGAGGGCGCACTCGTCGGCCAGCTCGCGGATCGCGGAAGCGATCGCCTCGCGCTCGTCTGCGACGACGCGCCGCGTGACCTCGTAGCCATCCTCCCGAAGTAACGCCTCCAGGAGATCCCCGCTTCGATCCTCCCGGGTGCCGGCGACAACTCCGTCCGATACGGTCAGGACAGCGGCTCGCACGTCTCCACCTTGGTCTTCTCCACCAGGCGTACCTGCTCTACCACCATCCCCTTATCGATCCCCTTGGCCATGTCGTAGACGGTCAGGGCGGCCACCGCGGCGGCGGTCAGCGCCTCCATCTCCACCCCCGTCTGGGCCACGGTCTCCACGACGGCGGTGATCGCTACCGCGTCCTCGCCCGGCTCCGCCCTCACCGCCACGTGGGTGAGCGGCAAGGGATGGCAGAGGGGAACGAGCTCGCCCGTTCGCTTGGCGGCCATGATCCCCGCCAGCTCGGCGACGGCCAAGGCGTCTCCCTTCGGAAGCCGGCGCAGCCGGGCCGCCGTCTGGGGAGCCATGCGAACGGTCGCTTCCGCCACCGCTCGCCGCCGTGCGGGCGGCTTCGCTCCCACGTCCACCATGCGCGGTCGCCCGCCTGCGTCCAGGTGCGAGAGGTCTCCGCTCACGCTCGGGACTCCCCGCCTACGTTAGCGCTAAAGACAACGGATGCTCGTTCCCCGCGCCGACCCACGTGCCGATCTTAGCGGGGAGCCCGCTCCACTATTCGATCGAGATCGGCAAGGAGGGAGCCCAGCCACCAGCGCAGGTCGTGCTGGGCGACGTGGGCTCTCATCGCCTCCAGGCGGGCCCGGCGCTCGTTCTCCGGCATCACGAGCGCCCTGTACATGGCATCGGCCTGCTCGCCCACGTCGAAGGGGTTCACGCCCAGCGCCCAGGGGGCAAGCTCCTCAAAGGCGCCTGCGTTCTCGGACAACACGAGCACCCCGTTCCGACGGTTGAGGAGCGGCCCCTCCTTGGCCACCAGGTTGAGCCCGTCGAAGATGGAGTTCACGAGCAGGACGTCGTACTCCATGTAGGCAGCCACCGAGCGGGAGAAGTCGTCCTCCACCCGGAGATCGATGGGCCTCCACCCCGGCTTTTCCCAGCCGGCGTTGACCTCGTGCGCTACGTGCTCGATCTCCTGGAGGTACGCCACGTACTCGGGAATGTCTTGTCGAGAGGGGTCGAGCAGGGCGAGGAGCCCGACCCGGCCGCACAGCTCGGGGTGGCGCTGGAGCAGGAGCTCGAAGGCGCGAAAGCCGCGCAGGATGTTCTTGGCGGGGTCGGTGCGGTCCACCCGCACGATGAGGAGCTCGGGCCGCTCCCTGCGGATCTCCGCCCGACGGGCGAGCACCGCCTCGTCCTCGCCCAGGCGCACGAACTCAGCGGGGTCGATGGAGATCGGCCTGGCCACCGTCACCGTCCGACCTCCGCTCCGCTCGATCACGCCCTGCTCCGCCCGCGCGCCGAGGAGAGCGGTCGTCGACTCCAGGAAGCTCCGCTGCCAACGGCGGGTGTGGAACCCGACGACGTCGTTGGCGAGGAGACCGTCGTGGATCGCTACCCGGATGTCCTCGGGAAGGACGCTCCACGAGTCGGGCCCGACCCAGGGGACGTGGACGAAGTGGAGGAGAAGCGCGTCCGGCGCCTGATCGCGCACGAGCCGAGGAGCGAGGTAGAGGTGGTAGTCGTGGAAGAACACCGCCGCCTCAGGATCGCCGGCCAGCTCCTCCAGGACGGCGCCGGCGAGCGCCCGATTCACGGCCACGTACCCGCTCTCCCAGGCTTCCCGGAACCCCTCGTCCAGGCTCGGGGCCCGGGCGAGATCCCAGAGGCGGTGCTGGATGAACCAGAGCATGGGATTGGCGACGACGGCGTAGAAGCGCCGGTAGGCCTCGGGCTCGTGGGCCACGAGCCGGAGCCGGAAGCAGGCGCCGTCGCGGGAGCGCTCCTCGATCGCCCGCCCTCCTGTCTCCTCGCAGACCCGGCGGTCCTCGTCCGAGATCGCGCTCGCTACCCACGTCACCTCGTGGTGGGCGACCGCTGCGCCCAGGGCAGTCACGAGACCTCCTCCCCCTCTCCGCGCTACCCGCCGCCCGGAGCGGTCGCGGTCGTAGACCACGGGACCCCGGTTCGAGACCAGGATGAGGCGGCGCCGAGTCACAGGGCCAGGGTATAGGGCAGGGAGGCGTGGGGAGACCCGACTGCTAGACCCCGGCCACCACCGACAGCTCGACCCCCGCTGTGTCGTTTCCCAGCAGACGGTTGAACAGGGCCAGCCAGTCGCGCAGGAGGCGGGGGGTGAGGAAGTGCTTGCGCACGTGCTCTTTGCCCCGCAGCCCTCGCCGCCTTCCCTCCTCGGGGTCGGCCAGGATCTCCAAGCAGGCACGAGCGCACTCGCTCGAGCTGTCGACCAGCCAGCCGGTGACTCCGTCCTGGATCTGGACGCGGATCCCGCCCACCCTGCCGCCCACCGTGGGCTTCGCCTTCCACAACGCCTCGCTCACGGTCAGGCCGAACCCTTCCCGGATCGACTTCTGCAGCACGGCCGCCGCGTGCACCTGGAAGGCGTTCACCTCCACCGAGCCCACGTTGTTCAGGTTGGAGAGGATGAAGATGTCCCTGTCGTCGCCGGCGTAGGCCACGGTCTGGCTGTAGTAGTCCCAGCCCTCAGGATCGTCGTGGGCCATCGAGCCCACCAGAGCGAGCTGGACCTCGGGGCGCTCTTCCTTCACCAGACGGTAGGCGTCGATCACCCCCAGGGGGTCCTTCCAGGGATCGAACCGCGAGACCTGGGTGAGGAGGGGCCGCCCGATGTCGATCCCGAACTGGTCGACGATGTAGGCCGCGTCCTCCGGGGGTAGAGCCATGTTCTTGGGCGTGAGGGGATCGATAGCCGGCGGCCAGATGTAGGCGGGCGGCAGGCCGGAAGCGGCGGGCACGTACTCCGGGAGGTGGAATACGGCGGCGTCGTACCTGCAGATCCACGGAAGCAGGAACTCGAGGACCTCCCGGTTGGGCGAGGAGAGATCGATGTGGCAGCGCCAGATCCAGCGCGCCGTGGTCTCGGCCACCTCGGCGATCACGGCCGCCGGCTGGGGATCGTGCACGATGACGAAGTCGTAGTCGTCGTCCACGTAGCGGGCGATCTCGGCGTTGTACCGCCGGTACAGCTCCTTCTGCTCGCCGGTGAGCCCGACCGGGCTTCCCTGCAAGGCGTTGTGGATCGTCTTCGTAGCCTGGAAGAACTCGTCGTGCCCACGCATCACCCGCCACTCGGCCTCCAGGCCGACGTCCACCATGAGGGGTACCAAGGTGTAGTTGATCTCGGCCACCCCGCCCCCGAAGGCCGTAGCCGAGAGATGGAGAACCCGCTTGGCCGCGAGGGGCGCAGCCAGGCGGCGAATCTCGTCGATCTGGCCACGGGCCACGATCGACGCGTAGTCGGAGAGGGACTTGTGACCGACGTTGACCAGGTGCAGCATGGCGGGGGAAGGCGACTCGAGCATACCGGTCGCCCGGACGGGGCCGAGCGGCTCGTTTTCACGTGAAAACGGCCTACCGGCCGGCTCCGGCGAAGAGCGGCGACCTGGGCTCGGGCACGCGACCCAGGGCGGGGACGGTCAAGGTGAACACCGTTCGCCCCGGCTGCGACTCGAGCTGGAGGGTCCCGCCCATGAGCCGAGCCAGCTCCCGAGCGATGGCCAGGCCGAGGCCGCTTCCCGACGCCCGGGCGCCCTCGCCACGGTAGAAGCGCTCGAACACCTGCGGCGCCTCCTCGGCCGGGATGCCCGGCCCGTCGTCCTCGACCATGAGGGAGACGCCGCTCGAGTCCCGTGCCGTGCGCAGGCGAACCGTCGTGCCGGCGGGGGTGTGCACGAGCGCGTTCTCGACCAACACCCTCACGATCTGGAGCGACCGCTGCTCGTCGGCCAACGCGATCGCCTCCTCGTCGCCCTCCACGGTCACCGCGTGCCCGCTCCGGAGGGCGACGGCTGCGAACTCCTCGGCCACCGCTCGGGCGAGCTCCTTGAGCACCACCGGCTCGCGTCGCAGCTCGAGCTGGCCGGCGTCCAGCCGCGACAGGTCGAGGAGCTCGGTCGCGAGCTTCTCCAGCCGCGCCACCTGCTCGCGCATGGTGGCCAGGAACTCGTGCCGCGTATCCGCGTCCAGGTCCTCGTCGTCCAAGAGCTCGAGGAAGCCCCCCAACGAGAAGAGCGGAGTACGGAGCTCGTGGGAGGCGTTGGCGATGAACTCCCGGCGGGCGTGGTCGAGCTGGGCCAGCCGCACCCGCATGCGCTCGAACGTCCGGGCCAGCTCGCCCACCTCGTCGGCACCGAGGTCGACGACGGGTTGGTCGAAGCGGCCGCCGGCGATGCGCTCCGCCGCCCGCTCGAGCTTCCGGATCCGCCGGGCGAAGAGCCATGCCCCCGCGTAGCCCACGATGAGCACGATGAAGAGCACGATCCCTCCGGCCACGAGCAGGCGCTCCCTCACCAAGCCGACCACCCCCAACGCCTCCTGAAGGGAGGCGGAGAGGAGAAGAACCGACCCATCCCCGCCCACCGGGACCGCCGCCTCGGCGAACCGGACCCGGCCCCGCTCCACCACGCCGCTCCGCGGCTCCAGGGCGAGCGAGGCCTGGAGGGCTATGGGGTCGTCCTCGACGTCGGCCGAACTCAGGCCGCCACGGGAGTCCCCGATCACACTCAGAGCAGGCGGCGCCTGAGAGAGGGGGCGAAACAGCACCACCCGGGCGTTGACGGCAGCAGCCGCGTTCTCGAAGAAGTCGGGGTCGAAGGGCTTGCGCTGGTACTGACGGGCCAGGGTGGGAGCGCTCCGCTTGAGCGCCGACAGCTTGGCACCGACAAGGCGGCTCTCGAGCGAGGGAGCGACGACCAGGAAGACGATGGCCAGCGCCCCCGCCACCACCAGGAGCAGGGCCAGGCTGAGCGTGGCGCCGACGCTCCGCAGTGGGTTCATCGGTCGCGGAAGCGGTAGCCCACCCCGCGCACGGTGAGGATGTAGCGAGGCTCGCTGGGAACCGGCTCGATCTTCTCCCGCAGGTGCCGGACGTGGACGTCGATGGTGCGCGGGTCGCGGTAGTCCGCTCCGCCCCACACGGCCTCGAGGAGGGCCTGGCGGCTGTACACCCGCCCGGGCTTGGCGGCGAGCGCCCGCAGCAGCTCGAACTCGACGTAGGTGAGGTCGATCTGGCGCCCCTCCAGCTCTACCAGTCGCCGCGCGGGATCGATGACGAGACCGTCGCGGACGATCGTCTCCGGATCCCGGGCGTCGTGGCGGGGAGCGGAGGCACGACGCAGGACTGCCCGGACGCGGCTGCGGAACTCGCGAATGGAGAACGGCTTGGTGATGTAGTCGTCGGCTCCCAGCTCGAGCCCCAGCACCTTGTCTACCTCGTCGTCGCGGGCGGTGAGCATGATGATGGGCACGTAGCTCGTAGCCCGCAAGCGCTTGCACACCTCCAGCCCGTCGAGCCGAGGCAGCATGACGTCGAGGACGACGAGGTCGATCGCCTCCTCGGCGAACCGCCTCAAGGCCTCCTCGCCGTCGCGCGCCTGCACGACCCGGTAGCCGTCGCGCTCGAGCGGGTAGGTAAGGAGCTTCTGGACTGCCTCCTCGTCGTCGACGAGGAGAATGGTGGCAAGCATCGCCATAGGACCCAGGAATCCGCGCCCCCTACTATAGCCGCGCCATTTCCGTCTCCACTCCCACCCCGCTAGCCCGCTCTCCCCGTCGTCGAGCCCGCCCTCGCTCGCTCGAGCGACCCGTGAACGCCCGTCTCTACCGAGCCTTGTGGCTCGTGCCCGGTCTTGCCCTCCTCCTCCTTGCCTTCACCACCTCCCGCCCCCGACCCCTGCCGCCGCCGCCGCTTCCTCCCACCTTCGACGCCGCCCGCGCGGCCGCCCTGGCCCGGGAGCTCGCTACCACCTACCCCGACCGACCTCCCGGGTCGCCGGCCGCCCTCGGCGCCGCCACGTGGCTCACCCAGGAGCTGCGGGCTCTGGGGCTGGAGGTAGAGGTCGACGCCTTCTCCGCCACCATCCCCGGTCGCGGGCGGGTCCAGCTGCGCAACGTCTCCGCCGTTGTCCCCGGGCGCTCCACCCAGGCCATCGTGGTACTGGCTCACCGCGACTCCACTGCCGGCACGGCGGGGGCCAACGACAACGGCTCGGGTACTGGTGCCCTCGTCGAGCTGGCCCGGGCCTACACTTCCCCCGCGGCGGCTCCGGGCCCGACCGGGACGAGCCCCCAGCACACCTTCGTCTTCCTCTCCACCGACGGAGGCGCCTACGGAGCCCTGGGCGCCCAGCGGTTTGCGCGCGCGTCCCCGTACGCCTCGGCCGCCGTGGCCGCCATCTCCCTCGATGCCGTCGCCTCGTCCGGAAGACCCCGGGTCGAGATCGCAGGCCTGGGCTCGCGCTCGCCCTCTCCCGTGCTCGTGGCGACGGCGTCGGCCCGCCTCCAGGAGCAAGCGGGAGCTTCCCCCGGACGGCCAAGCGCCCTAGCCCAGCTCCTCGACCTCGCCTTCCCGTTCAGCCTCTACGAGCAGGCTCCCCTCCTGGGCAGGGGAATCCCTGCCGTCACCATCACTACCACTGGGGCTCGACCTGAGGACGATGGGGTAGGGTCGCAGCTGAGCACCGCCCGTCTGGGCCAGGTCGGTCGAGCAGCTCAAGGCCTCCTCGGCTCCCTCGATGCCGGGGTCGAGCTGGCCGGAGGAACGGAGGGATCGTGGTACGTGGGCGGCCGGCTCGTCCGGGGCTGGGCCCTTCGCCTCCTGCTCGTCTCCCTGCTCCTACCCTTCCTGGCCGCGGTGCTCGATCTCGCCGTCCGCTGCCGTCGCTACGTCCGCCTGCGGCCCGCCCTCGGCAGCCTGGGGGCACGACTGGGGCTGTGGCTGTGGGCGGGGGCCGTCTTCGAGCTCCTGGCTCTGGTCGGCGTCTTCCCCCGGGGAGCTTCCGCTCCGCTCAACCCGGCCAGCGAGGTCGCCGGCCACTGGCCGTGGCTTGCTCTGGCCGGCTACCTGGCCGTGGTAGGCCTGGGGTGGCTCGTGCTTCGCCGTCGCCTTCTCCGGCGCCACCTCGTGACCCGGGAGGAAGAGCTCGCAGGGGCAGTCGCAGCCCTCCTTCTCCTGGGAACCCTCTCCCTCGTCGTCCCCCTGGTCAACACCTACCTCCTCCTCCTTCTCCTCCCCTCCCTCCACGCGTGGATCTGGCTCCCCCAGCTTCGGGGCCGAGCTCGAGGGCTGCGAGGATCGGTCTTCCTGCTCGGGCTCTCGGGGCCGCTCCTCCTCCTCGGCTCCTTCGCCTTTCGGCTCCACATCGGCCTGGACACCCCTTGGTACCTTGCGGCCTCGGCCGCCGTCGGCTACATACCGATCGAGGTGGTAGTGGTGTTCCTGATCTGGCTCGCAGCTACCAGTCAGCTCCTCGCCGTCGAGAGCGGGCGCTACGCGCCGCAGCCGCCTCGCCGGCGCTTCCGTCGGGGGCGCGCCTGACCGTGCGGCTCGCTGCTCGCGTCAGCGGCTCTCTCCTCGCCGGGGCGGGGGCCCTCGGTCTCGCTTGGGCCCTCCTCGTCTGGCAGTGGCAAGACCCCTTCACCGCCCTCTACTCCGCCCACCAGCAGGCCCGCCTGCGGGCCGACTACGAGCAGCTCGTCGCCTCCTACCGTCCCATCTCCCTCGAGGCGACGGCCGGCGCGACCCGAGCCCGGCAGGGAGCGGCCGAGGCCGCGCTCGTCCGCGAGGAGGCTCGTCGCTACCGCCGCGGCCTCGAGCCTGGTGAGCCGCTCGGCCGGCTCCGCGTGCCCCGACTAGGCCTGAGCTCGGTCGTGGTAGTCGGAACCGACACGGAGCCCCTCAAGAAGGGGCCCGGCTGGTACACGGGGAGCTTCCTCCCCGGTGAGGGCCAGCTCGTCTACATCGCCGGCCACCGCACCACCTACCTCGCACCCTTTGCCCACATCGACCGCCTCCAGCCCGGCGACCTGGTGTCGCTCGAGATGCCCTACGCCAACGTCACCTACCGGGTCCGCAGGCACGTGATCGTCCCTGCCAGCGATGTTGCCCGACTGCGGTCGCACGGACACGAGGTTCTCGCGCTCCAGGCCTGCCACCCGCGCTTCTTCGCCACTCACCGCTACATCGTCTACGCCGACCCCGTCCGAGTAGTGCCCCGCCGGGGGCACCCCTACCGGGTCGTCACCAACCCCGCTGCCAAGGCCTGATCAGGCTTACGTCGAGCAGTCGAGGCGCAGGAAGCGGACTATCTCGCCCGCTGGAAGCTCGCCCTCTCCCCGGGGAACGAGGACGAGAGCGTCGGCTTCCGCCGCCCTCACGATCATGTGGGACTCCTGGCCTGGCACGGGAGCGAGGAGAACCCGACCCTCGTCCACCTGCCTCCGCGCCCGAAGCAGCTGGTCGCGGCGAGGATCGCGCGCCACCGGCCGGTCGAGGACGCCGGGCTCGAAGGCTGGGCCCGGATCGGCCGCGCCCTGGAGAGCCAGCAAGGCCGGGCAGACGAAGAGGCGGCAAGCCACGAGAGCGGACACGGGATTCCCGGGTAACCCGAACACGAGCGTCGAGCCGCGGGCGGCGAAGGAGACGGGCTTCCCCGGCTTCACCGCCACCCCCCAGAACACCTCCTCCACCCCGAGCTCGGCCTCGACCCGGCGGACGAGGTCGTGGGGCCCCACGGAGACGCCGCCCGAGGTGACGAGGACGTCGTGGCCGAGCCCTCGCTCGATGGCCCGCCGATGAGCCCGCTCGTCGTCTGCTACGGAGGTCAGGCGCTCGACCACGCCTCCTACCTGCTCGATCTGGGCGGCAAGCATCGCTCCGTTGGCCTCGTACACCTCTCCTGGGCCCAGAGGCTCGCCCGGGGAGCGAAGCTCCGTGCCCGTCGTCAGCACGGCTACCCGAGGCCGACGTCGGCACACGACCTCGCCCACTCCCGCCGCCGCCAGGGCGCCGATCTGGGGAGCCCCAAGCCGGGTGCCCGCCGGCACCACCACCTCGCCTTTGGCGACATCGCCCCCCTGGCACCGGACGTTCGTCCCCGAGACGACGGCGGGCAGCTCTACCACCTCCTCCCCTCCTCCCCGGGCCAGCTCGAGCGGCACCACCGCGTCGGCCCCCTCCGGGACGACCCCTCCCGTGGCGATCGCCATCGCCTCTCCCGGCCCCAAGGGCCGGGGCGCAGGCCGGCCGGCGGCGATCCGGAACACGACTGGAAGCCGCCCGGGAAGGTCGACCGCTCGCACCGCGTACCCGTCCATAGCCGAGCTGGGAAAGGGTGGCAGATCGACCTGAGCCACGGCGTCCTCCGCGAGCACGCGACCGCGGCAGGCCTCGACCTGAACCCGCTCGGCCTCCAGCGGCCGCGCCCGGGCAAGTACGGCCGCGATCGCCTCCTCGAGAGGAAGGAGCGCGGTCACGGTCATACGCTACCGGCCCCGCTCGGGTGCAGGCCCAGGCGTCGGCGAGGGAGGAGGCGACGGCGTGGTTTCCGCAGGCTGCGGCGGAGCGGGAGGGACGGCAGGGAGGGGAATGGCGTGGGGCCCGCGTCGGAACGGCTTCCACGCCACCGGCTGGCGGGGCTCAGGCCAATCCTTGGGCGGTGAGTAGCGAAGGGCTCGGCGCATGAACCGTCCCCAGATCTCCGCCGGGAAGCTACCCCCCGTGACGGCGATGCCGTGCACGTCCTCCATAGGGATCTCGGCCTGGGGATACCCAACCCAGACCGCCGTGGCCAGAATGGGCGTGTAGCCGCAGAACCAGGCGTCCGCGTGGTCGTCGGTGGTGCCCGTCTTTCCGGCCGCCGGGCGGTCGAGCCTGGCTCGCGTTCCCGTGCCGTAGAGGATGTTCTCCTCCAGGATCTTGGTGACCACATAGGCAACGCCGTCCGGTACCACCCGCCTGCGCCTGGGCCTGCCCCATCCTGCCTCCCTGTCCTCCTTGCCGTTGGGAAGAATGACCCGACGGATGGCCATGGGCTCCGAGTAGATGCCTCCGGCCGCCAGCGTCGCGTACGCGGAGGCCATGTCCAGAGGGGAGACCGCCAGCGACCCCAGCCCGATCGAGGGAAGGGGAGCCAAAGGCGTGCGTACCCCTAACTTCCGCGCCATGGCCGCCACCGCCTCGGGCCCAACGTCGAGCGTGAGCTGAGCGTAGACGGTGTTGTCGGACCGGAGAGTGGCTCGCCGCACGGAGATGGGGCCGGCGTAGGTGTGGTCGTACGTCGACACGCTCCAGGCAGGGGCTTGATCGCTCGGCTGGTACCTGAACGGGGCGGACACGTACACGGCCGCAGAGGGATCGATGCCCTGCTCGACGGCCGCCGCCAGCACGAAGGTCTTGAAGGTCGAGCCCGCCTGGCGACGAGCCTGCGCAGCCAGGTTGAACTCGCTCGCGCGCCCCCCGGGGGTGACCGAGGCCATGGCCCGAATGGCACCGTTGGCAGGATTGATGGCCACCAGCGCTGCCGCCGGATCGCCGGGTCGGTCGAGGGTCGCGGTAATGGCCTGCTCGGCCGCTCGCTGAAAGGCAGGCGAGATCGTGGTGTAGACCCTCAGTCCTCCCGAGCGCACGGTGCTCGCCCCGTACTCAGCGATGAGCCGGTCGCGGACGTAGCCGAAGAAGTAGGGCTCCCGAATCCGCGTGTACAGGTGACCAGGGCGCAGGCCGAGGTCGCGGCGCCTGATCGCGCGATCGAATTGCTCCTGGGTGATGTCGCCGTTCTCCAGCATGGCTCGCAGCACCACGTCACGACGGGCGAGCGCTGCTCTCGGATCGAAGAACGGGTCGTAGCGAGAGGGGGCCTGAGGGAGCCCGGCCAGGAGCGCCGCCTCGAGCAGGGTCAGCTCCCGAGCCGGCTTGGAGAAGTACGTCTGGGCCGCCGCCTCGACGCCGTAGGCGCGATTGCCGAAGTAGACGGTGTTCAGCCACTCCTGGAGAATGCGCTCCTTCGACCAGGCCCGGTTGAGCTCGACCGCGAGGCAGGCCTCGCGCAGCTTCCTGGCCACCGTGCGCTCACGGGAGATGTAGAGGTTACGCACGAGCTGCTGGGTCAGCGTGGAGCCGCCCTCCACCACCTTCTGAGCGGTCACGTCTCGCCACAGGGCCCGAGCGATCCCCTCGTAGTCGATTCCGCCGTGCTCGTAGAAGCGCCGATCCTCCACGGCCACGGTGGCCTTTCGCATCCACGCGCTCACCCGGCTCAGCGGCACGGGCTGGCGGTTGCGCTCGGCCGGGATCGCCCCGAGCAGGGACCCGTCGGCGGCGTACACGAAGCTCGTCTGGCCGATGGAGACAGGGCGGAGCTCGTCCAGGCTGCAGCTCGAGCGGAAGGCCTCGCGGGCAGCGAGGCCGCCGAGAGCCAAGGCGGAAGGCACCACGACCAGCACGATCACGGCGACGATGGCGACACGGCGTCGGCGTCGGCGGGACCTGGCACCGCGACGAACTCTGCGGCGGCGCAGGGTCGCCGCCAGAGACGAGTCGGCGCCAGGGTCGCGGGGAGCACCCATGCCGGAACTATGATCGAGGCTCGATGAGCGTCGGTCAACGCCCCAGGACCCGCTGGTACTCCGCTTCCCTCTCCCGGTGGGGCGTCTAGCCCTCGCTACCTCGACGGCGGTAGCCGCGCTCCTCGTGGTTGTCGCCGCCGCCTGCGGCGAGCGGAGGGAGCCGGTGGGGCCTCAGAGGCAGCTCTTTCCCGTCACGGTCGCCAACGGCGACCGCCCCCTCGTCATCCCTGCCCCGCCTCGCCGGGTGGTCGTGCTCGATCCCGCCCTTGGGGAGATCCTCGCCGCCCTCGGCGCCCGCCGTCGAGTGGCCGGCCTTCCGCTCGGCTCCGACGGCCGCGTTCGCCTGGGCCGGCTACGCGGCCTCCGCCCCGACCTCATCGTGGCCCCCAGCACCATCGACGACGCCGTTCTCTCCCGAGCCGCCGCGATGACGGGAGCGCCGGTGTACGTGGCCCCGGGGCGCTCCCTGCGCGAGGTAGAGCGGACGATCGGCCAGCTCGGGGTGATCCTCGCTTCCCCCGTCGCCGCCCGCCGCCTCGTTCGCCGCATCGAGCGCCAGCGCCGGCTGGTGGCCGCTCGCATCGCCGGCCGGCCACCCGTCACCGCGTTCGTCGACCTCGGGCTTTTCACCACCGCCCCCGCTCAGTCTCTGATCGGGGACCTCCTGCGCGAGGCCGGAGGCGACAACGTCGCCTCCGAGGCCGTTCCCGGGGTGCCCTTCGACCTCCGCGAGCTTCGCGCCCGCGATCCAGCGGTCTACGTAGCCGTCTCCGACAGCGGTACCACCCTGGAGACGCTGCGCAAGAATCCCCGCACCCGGCGGCTGGCAAGCGTCCGCTCAGGACGGGTGGTTACCATCGACAGCGAGCTCCTCCAGCCTGGTCCACGCATCGGCCGGGGCTTGCTCGAGCTCGCCCGAGCTCTCCACCCTGATGTGTTTCGCTGAGATCGAAGCCGTTACCGTCGACGGCTACGGGACGCTCCTCGAGCTCGTCGATCCCGTCGAGCGCCTCGACCGGGCTCTCCGCGCCCAGGGTGTAGAGCGACCGCGAGCGGCCATCTCCGCGGCCTTCCAGGCGGAAGCCAGCTACTACCGCCCCCGCGCCCACCTGGGTCGGGACCCCGCCAGCCTCCAGGCCCTCCGCCAGGACTGCGTCGCCCTCTTCCTCCGTAGCCTCGACGCTGCCCTCGACCCCCAAGCCTTCGTGGACGCGTTCGTGGAGGCGCTCGTGTTCCGCCCCGTCTCGGGAGCTGTCGAGACGTTGCAGCGACTTGCCGCGAGCGGCCTTGATTTGGCTGTGGTCGCGAACTGGGACTGCTCGCTGCCCCACCACCTCGAGCGGCTCGGGCTTGCTCCCCTCTTTCGCGTAGTCGTCACCTCGGCCCGAGCAGGGGTGCCCAAGCCCGACCCTGCCCCCTTCCGTCTCGCCCTCGAGGAACTAGGGGTGGAGCCCGCCCGCGCGCTCCACGTGGGAGACGAGCCTGCCGACAGGGAGGGGGCCCGCCGGGCGGGAATGCGGTTCGCTCCGGCGCCGCTCGCCTCCGTCTTCCGCGATTGGCCGTGAGCGGCAGGCTCGTCGCCTGGTGGGTGCTGGTCGGCGCCCAAATCCTGCTCGCCTACACCTCCCGGCTGTCCGAGGGCAAGCCCCCCGCCGATGCGGTGTACCGCTACAGCCTGGCCATCGGCGGCCTCGTGCAGTACGGCATCGTCCTGGCCGTCGTCCTCCTCGTCGCCCGGGGGCAGGCCCGCACGCTCCTCGCCCTCCGCCCTCCTCGCTCCTGGGCACAGGCAAGCGGGTTTTCCCTGGCTCTCCTGCTCGGCGTCTACGTCCTCGCCTTCGCTCTCTCTCCCTTCCTCAAGCCGGGAGAGGAGCAGGGCATCGCTCCCTCCGGCTGGGACCCAAGCCGGGCGGCAGCGTTCGCTGCCAGCTTCGTCGTCATCGCCGTCCTCGGGCCCATCGTCGAGGAGCTCACCTACCGGGGGCTCGGCTACTCCCTGCTCGCTCCCACAGGAACGGCCGGAGCCGTGCTCGTCGTCGGAGTCGTCTTCGGCCTGGCTCACGGGCTGGTGGCAGCCCTGCCTATCTTGGCCGCCTTCGGGGCAGGACTCGCCCTCCTGCGGGCGAAGACAGGGAGCATCTACCCGTGCATCCTCGTCCACGCCGCGTTCAACGCCATCGCCCTGCTCGCCTCGGTGGCCGCCTAGGAACGGGCACCGCCCTCGTTGCCTTGTGCGGGCTCCTCGCCGTCTGGTCGGAGGCTCTTGCCCACGCCGCGGAGCGGCCGCCCACCCTCACGCTGCGGGGCCCTGCCGCCACCCGAGCGGGCCACCGGATTGAGCTGGTCGGCCGTCTCATCCCCGCCCGGCCAGGGGTGCCCGTGCATATCCTCCGCAACCGAACGACCATCGCCCGGGGCCTCACGCGCCCTGACGGCACCTTCCGTATTCCCGTGCGTCTCGCCCGCCCGGGGCCGTTCCGAGCGGCAACCGCGGTTGCCCTCTCCCCTCCACTCACGATCCGGATCCATCCCCTCCTCGAGACTCGCCTCCTCCGGCAAGGAGAGTTCCGCCTCGCCCTCCTCAGCCGGCTTCGTCCCCGCTTCGCCGGCACGGTCCGGGTGGAGATCACCCGGGGGGCGCGGCCGGCGCTTGCCCGCACGTTCCCAGGGAAGGCTCGCGTCTACCCCCTGCCCGTGAGCTTCGAGCCCGGCACCGTGACCGTGACCGTGCTTCCCCGGCCGGGCTACGCCCCGGTGCGCCGTCGGATCGATGTCCCTGCTCGGCGCCCCCGTCTTGCCCTCGGCTCTCGCAGCCCGGCCGTCCCCGAGCTTCTCCGGCGCTTGGCAGGCCTCGGCTACGCTGCCCCCGAGCCGCGGCCGGCGTTCGACGAGGAGGTCCTCCAGGCTGTGTACGCCTTTCAGAAGGCCCAGGACCTCCCTCGAAGCGGAGTGGTCGATCAGCTCTTCTGGAGCCGCCTCGAGCGGCCCCGTCCCCTCCGGCCCCGCGTCCTCGGCCCCGGAAGGCACATCGAGATCGACATCCGCCGCCAGATCCTCCTCCTCGTGAGGGAGGGCAGGGTGGCGCTGGTGGCTCCCGTCTCCACAGCCGGCATCCCGGGCTATCGGACGCCGCGGGGAAGGTTCGCCATCTACAGAAAGGTACCCGGCTACGACCCCAGCCCGCTAGGGATCCTCTACAAGCCCATGTACTTCCTGGGTGGCTACGCCATCCACGGCAACCCCTCGGTACCCCCCTACCCTGCCTCCCACGGCTGCGTGCGCGTGCCCAACTTCGTCATCGAGCGGCTGTTCGCCAGCGAGCCCTACGGGGAGGCGGTGTACATCTACGAGAGCGCCCCGCCCGGCTAGTCGTCGCTCGGCTCTGCGAACTGGTCAGGAGTGACGCGGTCGAGGAACTTCCTGAACTCGTCGACGATCTCCTCCTCGCTCGCCTCCTCCCCCTCGAACTCGATCGCTGACTCCTCGATCACCCGCTCGTCGGCGTAGATGGGCGCGTCCACCCGCACGGCCAGGGCGATGGCGTCCGAAGGGCGCGAGTCCACCTCGATCTCGGAGCCGTTTTGCTGGATGGTGATGGTGGCGTAGAAAGTGTTGTCGCGCAGGTCGGTGACGCACACCCGCACCACCTGGGCATCCAGCTGGGCCAGGGTCTCGGTGAAGAGATCGTGCGTCATGGGGCGGGGGGTCGTCGCCCCCTGCAGCTTCATGAGGATCGCCGCTGCCTCGGGATGCCCGATCCAGATGGGAAGGAACTTGTTCCCCTCGGCCGTCTTCAGCAGGACGATCGGCTGCTTGCCGACCAGGTCGAAGCTCACCCCGTAGATGACCATCTCCTGCATGGCGGCGACACCGGCATCTTAGCCGAGGAAGGCCACGGAGGGGAGAGTCGGCCCCGCTAGAATCGTGGAGCGAGGGCGATTAGCTCAGTCGGTTAGAGCGCCGCTCTGATAAGGCGGAGGTCCCTGGTTCGAATCCAGGATCGCCCATGTCCCCGTAGGCGCGCCGGTGGGCAGCCTCCAGGGCCTCGACCAGAGCGGCGAGCTCGTGCTCGTCGGCGAGGGGAATCTCCAGACGACGGCCGACGACCCGGGCCTCGAACCCGGTGAGGGCCATGATCGCCGCGCGGGCTCGCTCCACCAGGACGGGACTGGCAGGAGGCGCCCGTCGCGCTCGGCGGCGCGCTCCCGCCGAGCGGGCTGCCTCTTCCGCCGCTCTCACCGAGAGACCCCGGCGCACGATACGGCGAGCCAACGTCCGCCGGCCCTCGTCGTCGGGCACCGCCAGGATCGCCCGAGCATGGCCCTCGCTCACCTCGCCCCGCTCAACCAGCTCGAGAACGTCGTCGGGCAGCTCGAGCAGGCGCAGGCGGTTGGAGACCGCCGGCTTGGATCGGCCTACCCGCTCGGCTACGTCCGCCAAGGAGAGGCCGAACTCGTCGATGAGAGCGGCGTAGGCGCGGGCCTCCTCCACGGGGGACAACTGCTCCCGGGCCACGTTCTCGACCAGGGCAAGGAGGAGCGAGTCGCGGTCCTCTGTCTGCCGTACGACCGCCGGCACCGTCGCCAGACCTGCCTCGCGCGCCGCTCGCCGGCGATGAGCTCCCATCCCCCGGCCGATCTGGGCCGCACGAGAACAGGCTGCACCACCCCTTCACGACGAATCGACTCAGCCAGCTGGGCGGTCGCCTCTCCGTCGAAGCGGCGGCGCGGCTGGCGGGGGTTGGGGTGGATCGCCTGCACGGGAAGGTGGGCCAGGTTGGCCTGATCTCCTCCCCCGATGAGCACGTCGAGGCCGCGCCCCAGGCCTCGCCGATGCCTATCCCCACGGTCAGGAGCGCTCGACAAGCTCCATCGCCACCTTCCAGTAGGCCTCGGCGCCGCTCGAGCGACGGTCGTAGGCGACGGCGGGTACCCCGTAGCTGGGAGCCTCCGCCAGCCGCACGGAACGGGGCACCGCAGCCCGAAAGACGAGCGCTCCCAGGTGGCGCCGCACCTCCTCCTCGACGTCGGTGGAAAGACGGGTGCGTCGGTCGACCATGGTGAGCAGGATGCCCGCTACCTCCAAGCGGGGGTTGAGCCGCAGTCGCACCAGCTCCAACGACTGGAGAAGCTGGGTGAGCCCCTCGAGGGCGTAGTACTCCGCCTGCACGGGCACGAGCACCCGGTCGCAGGCCGCCAGGGCGTTGACCGTGAGCGGGCCGAGCGAGGGCGGGCAATCGAGGAACACGGCGTCGAAGCCGGTTCTGGCCCCGCCCAGCGAGCGGGCCAGGAAGCGCTCCCCTTCCTCCTGCCGCGCCAGCGCTACCGTCGCCCCGACCAGCTCGGGACACGCGGGAACGAGGTAGAGGTTCGGAAACCGGGTCGGCTTGGCCACCTCCTCCAAGGGGGCGCCGTCGAGGAGGTCGTAGCTCGAGCGCCCGTTCCCGCGCTCTCCCAGCCCCGAGGTGGCGTTGGCCTGAGGATCGAGGTCGATGACGAGGGCCCGGGCTCCCGCCTCGGCAAGGCAGGCGGCGAGGTTGACGGCGGTGGTGGTCTTGCCGACGCCGCCCTTCTGGTTGGCGACCGCGTACACCGTCCCCTTCCCGGCCTGCATACATCCATTGTTTCCAGGCCTACGGACGACACCCTTCACGCTAACGGCCGCTTTCGAGCCATTCCCGGACGACGGGGAAAGCCGGGCGGGGTAGGCGCCTCCTTGGGCACGACCACGAGGCCGGCGAAGGAGCACGGCCTGCCGCCGCCCAGCCTTGCCGCAGCCCGCGCCAGGGCCTCGCGGTCGACCGAGGCCCCCACGTAGAGGATGGCAGCGCCGCCCCGAGCCACCAAGGGAAGGCACCACTCCAGGGCCACGACAGGCGGCGCCAAGGCTCGGGCCACAGCCACGCCGTAGCTCTCCACCGGCTGCTCCTCTGCCCGCCCCCGCACCACCCGCACGTTCCCGAACTCCCGAGCGACCCGCTCGAGGAAGGCCGCCTTGCGGGCGCTCGCCTCGAGCAGGACGAACTCCCGGTCGGGGAGGGCTGCCGCCAGCGCGAGCCCTGGCGATCCTCCCCCTGAGCCTACGTCGACCACGACCCCGGGGAATCGGGCCACATGCCCTGCCGCCGCCATGCTGTCCTCCACGTGGACGCGCCAGGCTCGCTCCAGGTCGCGCACGCCGGTGAGGCCGGGAGTGTCGACGAGCTCTCGCAGCCAGCGCTCGAGCCGTGGGTCGCGGCTCACTCGGGAAAAGGAGTCACCACCACGTGGCGGAAAGGCTCCTCTCCCTCGCTCCTCGTCTCGATGCCCTTCCACCCGCGGAGAGCGAGGTGGACGATCCGTCGCTCGGCCTGCGTCATGGGCTCGAGGGCGACGGGCTCCCCCGTCCGTCGTGCCCTCTCGGCCGCCCGCTCGGCGAGGCTGGTGAGCCGCTGTCGCCGGCGGGCGCAGTACGAGCCGGCATCCACGGTCACCACCCTTCGCGGCTCCTCCTGGAGGCGGTGGGCGATCGCTCCCACCACCAGCTGTACCGCGTCGATGGTCCGCCCCCGTCGCCCGATGAGGCGGGAGGCTCCTTGCCCCTCGAGCGCGATCGCCACCGACGTCTCGTCCTCCCGCACCTGAACAGAGCAGGGTGCTCCCAGGGCCGAGGCGATGATCACCACCACCTTCCGCAGAGCCTGAGCGAGGGCAGTCTCCCCGCCTGCCTCGTCCCCGGGCCTCAGGCGAGCCCGCACGCAGGCAGGCGTCGTACCCACCCCGAGCAGGCCTCGTTTCCCTTGGCGCACCACCTCGAACACCACCCGGTCACGATCGAGATCGGGGAAGCGCTCCTCGAGCACCCGGAGAGCGCGCCACTTGGCCTCGCCTACGCTCTCGCCCACGGCCTCCACCTCGAGCTCCCGCTCTCGCTCCCCGCTCACCGACGAGCCCCCTTCTTCTTACGCTTCACCCGTCGCGGGGGAACCCCGGCAGCCGGCGCCGGCTTGGGAGAGGGGCCAGGACGTCGGGCTCCGTCCCCTCCCCCCTCGTCTCTCCGAGGAGGGACGCGGGAGGTGCGCTTGGGGGCCGCCACTTTCGTCCGAGGGACGAGCCGCCGGGTAACCAAGCCCTGCCCCACCGTCCACAAGTTGGTAGTCGCCCAGTAGAGAACAAGGCCCGCCTTGAAGTTCACGATGAAGGGGATGAAGACAAAGGGGAGCGCGAGCATGAGCGCCCGTTGGGTCTTGTCCATGGTGGTGGACATGAAGTAGGTAGACGAGACCTGGCTCGCCACGTAGATCACCACCAGCAGGGGCCCCCAGCCCACCGTCACCTTATCGGTGATGTCGATGAGGCCGAGCCAGCTCAGATCGTCTGTCTTGGGCACCGTCTTCTCGAGGTCCTTGAGCACGAAGAAGAGGGCGATGAAGACGGGAATCTGGAACAGGATGGGAAGGCAAGAGGCGGCTGGGTTGATCTTGTTCTCCCGGTAGAAGCGCATGAGCTCCTCGTTCATCCTCTGGCGGTCGTGCTTGTACTTGCGCTGGATCTCCTTCATCTCCGGCGCGTGCCGTTGCAGGTTTTGCATGGAGTGGATCTGACGCACGGTGAGCGGAACGAGCAGGATGCGCACGATCACGGTGAGGGCGACGATCGACCACCCCCAGGGGAGGCCCACGGCTCCGTGAGGGCCGAGCCAATCGAGCACCTCGCGCAGCACGTTCTCCAGGGGAGAGAGGACGCCGGCGACCATCATAGGGCAGCTCCGGCAGGCGCTCCGCCTTTCCTGCGAAACAGCCTTTGGTCGCGGGCGTAGTCGACGCCGCCGTGGCTCCAGGGGTTACAGCGGAGGAGCCTCCAGCCCGTCAGGATCGTGCCTCGGACGAGGCCGTACTCCCTGAGAGCGTCGACGGCGTACTGGGAGCACGATGGGTGGTACTTGCACGTGGTGGGAAAGAGCGGCCCGACCAGGTAGCGCCACGCGTAGACCAAGGCGATGCCCGCGTACCTCACGGTGCCGCCGCCTTTCCCAGCACCTCGTCCACCCGCTCGCCCAGCCAGTCTGCTCCACGGGCCGCCTCGGCCTCGATGAGGCCCTCGCGAACGACGAGCACGTAGTCCCGGCCGGGCGGCACGCGGTCGAGGCGTGCGCGCCACAGCTCTCGTAAGCGGCGCTTGATGCGGTTTCGCGCTACGGCCGTGCCTGCACTCTTGGGGACCGCCAGCCCCAGCCGCGGCTCGCCCCTATCCTCGCGAGCGAACCAGTGGAGGACGAGGTAGCGCGTGGACACGGATCGGCCTCGGCGGTAGACGGTGTCGAAGTCCTGGGAGCGGGTCAGACGGTAGCGGCGGTGCATACAGAGGAGAGTAGACGTCGGGTGGACGTCCCTCGTGGCCAGCCCCCAGGCCGGCAGCTCACGCCGACAGCCGCTTGCGCCCCTTGGCTCGCCGCCGCTTGAGGATGGCCCGACCGGCGCGGGTGGCCATGCGGGCGCGGAACCCGTGCCGGCGCTTGCGCCGACGCACGTTGGGCTGGTAGGTGCGCTTCATCGATGCGACACGGTAGCTGGCCGCCGAGGTCCGGGTCGAAGTCCAGTATAGACCCCTCCCTTCGACAGGGTTATCCACAGCCGCTAGAGGCGCTTTCTGCCACCACCTAGCCACCCCGCGACCCCTCCCGGGAGGCGCTTTCCACAGATGTGGAGAGCTGTGTGGATTCCCTGAAAATCCCTGCAAATCTCGGGATTCCTCCAGCACGGTGAGGACTCCAGGGAGGCGTTGTGAGGCACCTTCCACGGTGGTATCCTCGGCTGGCCGTGACCCCGACCGAGGAACTCCGCTGAGGGTGGAGGACTGGAACTCAGCCGCCGCCAAGGCGGTGTGGGCGGACGTGGCAAGCCGGCTCCGGGCTAGTCTCAACGAGGCGACCTACCGCACCTGGTTCGGGAACGTCAGACCTGCAGCCGGCGACGACGGCGCCCTCGTGCTGGCTGTTCCCAACGCGTTCACGCAGAGCTGGATCGAGGGCCACTTCCTTGACCTCGTCCAGGCAGCCCTCCAGGACGCTGCCGGGTCCGCTCGACCCCTGCGGCTCACGACCGATGCCGGCTTAGCACCCGCTGACCAGGAGCCCCAACGCCGGGAGACCTGGGGCGGGCTCAACCTCAAGTACACGTTCGACCTCTTCGTCATCGGCTCCTCCAACCGCTTCGCCCACGCCGCTGCGCTCGCGGTGGCCGAGGCCCCTGCGCAGGCCTACAACCCCCTGTTCATCTACGGCGGCACCGGGCTGGGAAAGACTCACCTGCTGCAGGCAATCGCCCACTACGTCATCGAGCACTCGGCGAACCTCTCCGTTCGGTACGTGACGAGCGAGACGTTCATGAACGACTTTATCAACTCGCTGCGCGACAAGCGGATCGAGGGCTTCAAGCAGCGCTACCGCAACTACGACCTCCTCCTCCTCGACGACGTCCAGTTCTTCGAGCACAAGGAGCGCATCCAAGAGGAGTTTTTCCACACCTTCAACAGCCTGTACGAGGGAGGCAGCCAAATCGTCCTCTCCTCCGACCGCCCACCTCGCGGCCTCGCGACGCTGGAGGCGCGCCTACGCTCGCGGTTCGAGTGGGGCCTGATCGTCGATATCCAGCCCCCAGACGTGGAGACCCGCATTGCCATCCTCCGCAAGAAGGCCGCTACCGATGGCATCGAGGTGGCAGATCAGGAGGTTCTTACCTTCATCGCTGAGCGCATCTCCTCGAACATTCGAGAGCTGGAGGGAGCTCTGACGCGCGTGGTGGCGTTCTCGTCGCTCACCGGACGCCCCATGACCGTCGAGCTCGCTCAGGACGTCCTCAAGGACGTCTTCCCCCAGGGAGAGACACCCGAGATCACGATCAGTCGGATCCAGGAGATCGTCAGCTCGCGGTTCGGCCTCACGGTCCCTGAGCTCTGCAGCGAAAAGCGCTCCCAGAACATCGCCTTCCCGCGCCAGCTCGCCATGTACCTGTGTCGAGAGCTGACAGACGCGTCTCTCCCCAAGATCGGCAAGGAGTTCGGCGGTCGCGATCACACCACGGTGCTCCACGCCTACTCCAAGATCGCCCGTATGATCCGCGCTGATCGCTCTGTGTACAACCTCGTGCAAGAGCTCACCGCCCGTGTCAAGCATGAGCCCTGAGTCCCCGCTCCCGGTACCGTCTCGTCCCGTTCCTGTGGAGTCCTCTCTCCTTGTCCACACCCCCTTCCTCCCCCGCTGTGCCGCTCTAGCGCCTGATCTTCCGCTTTTCCCCCATCCTCCCCAGTCCCTACAACTACGACGAGGTTCTCTATGACATCGTTGAACACAGCTGTCGAGACTGGGCTGTGCGTTCGCTGCTCCCGTGTCGACCTGGCGACTCAGGTGGGAGTGGTAGCGCGGGCTGTCTCCTCCCGGCCTAGCGTGCAGGTCCTCGGAGGTGTGGCGTTGGAGGCTCGTGGGGACGCACTCGAGCTTCGTGCTACCGATCTTGAGATCTCCCTACGGGCGCAGCTTCCCGCCTCTGTCGAGCGGGACGGGAGGCTTGTGGTGAGCGGACGGGTACTTGGAGACCTTGCCCGCACGCTTGCCGGGGAGGAGGTTCGCCTAGAGCACATGGTAGGGGAGCGGGCGCTCCGGATCGCGTGCGGAAGCGGAGACTACAGGCTCCATACCCTCCCCGCCGAGGACTTCCCTCGCCTGCCCGAAGTCTCCCAGGCCGACTTGGCCGCTCTGGACGCCGGGCCCTTCTTGACGGCTGTTGCCTGCGTAGGGCGAGCAGCTGGGCGGGACGAGTCGCGCCCTGTCTTGACCGGGATCCTAGTGCGGGTGGAGGAGGGAAAACTCGTCATGGCCGCCACCGACTCCTACCGCCTGGCAGTCCGCGAGGTCGAGGTAGGGCAGGCACCGGGGGCACTCGATGGGATCATCCCGGCCCGGGCACTGGAGGAAGTGCGGCGGATCGCAGCGGGGGCTGCGGAGATCTACGTAGGGATTGTCGATAACCACGCGGTGTTCAAGGTGGACTCCACGGTCCTCACCACCCGCCGCATCGACGGCCAGTTTCCCGACTACAAGGCCCTTGCTCCCCGACAGGAGGAGTACGTCCTCGAGGCCCATCTCCCCCGAGCCGAGTTTCTCGACATGATCCGCCGTGTGGCCGTGGTGGCGCAGCGGACAAGTCCTGTGCGCTTGCGGCTGGCGGACGGAGAGCTCACCTTGTCTGTGCGTGCTCAGGATGTAGGGGAAGCTCGGGAGACCCTGCCCGTGCGCATGAGCGGCGAGGCTCTGGAGATCGGTTTTAACCCCGAGTACCTCCGCGACGGGGTCGAGTCGACAGGGGCAGACGAGATCGTACTGAAGCTGATCAGCCCCCTCCGCCCCGGGCTCATCGAGAGCAGAGACGACAGGTTCTGGTACCTCCTCATGCCTATTCGCCTGGCGGGGTGACCCTGTCTCCGGCCAGGAGAACGAGATGCGGCAGAGCCGGGGGACGAGAACGCCCGGGCCTCGGGCGGCGGAGCGGGCCTTCGTGACGAGCCCTGCTGCCAGCCACAAGCTGACGGTCGCCTGATGGAGCACCTCGCGCCCGAGGTCGAGCGGGAGCTCTCCCGTCTGGGGCCGAGCGGCTCCATGATCGACATCCTGGCGGCTTGGCCACGCGTCGTGGGCGAGGCTGTAGCCCGCAATGCCTGGCCGGCCCGCTGGGGCCGGGATGGCACCCTCCACGTGCACACGAGCTCGGCGGCGTGGGCGTTCGAGCTTGCCCACCTCCAGCCGGTCATTGCTGCTCGCCTCCGCCAGGCCCTCGGGGAGAGCGCCCCCCCAGGACTGCGATTCTCGCCTGGGCCGCTCCCCGAGCCCCCGACCCGCGAGCCTAGGCAGGGAACCGCCGTCCCTAGTCGTACGTCGCCAGAGGTCGAGGAGGAAGCTCGGCGCTTGGTTGCCGGCATGGGCGAGAGCGAGCTTGCGCAGGCAATCGCCCGCGCAGCCGCCCTGGGCCTAGCTCGGGCAGGGTCTAGCCGTGCCCTCTGATATGCTGTAGACAGCCCAGAAATCGGAGATTTGCAGGGCTTTTTTCATGGCCGAAGCAGCCTACTCAGCCAAGGACATCACCGTCCTCGAGGGTCTCGAGCCCGTGCGCCTGCGGCCGGGCATGTACATCGGCTCCACCGGCTCCCGGGGTCTCCACCACCTCGTGTTCGAGGTGGTGGATAACTCTGTGGACGAGGCTCTGGCGGGTCGCTGCGACTTCCTGGAGGTGACACTCCATCCCGACAACTCGGTCACCGTCCGCGACAACGGCTCGGGCATCCCCGTGGACGTCATGCCCGAGCAGGGGCTACCGGCGGTGACGGTGGTGCTCACGCGTCTCCACGCCGGCGGCAAGTTCGGCGGTGAGGGCTACAAGGTGTCGGGCGGCCTCCACGGCGTGGGCGTGTCCGTGGTCAATGCCCTGTCCGAGTGGCTCGTGTGCGAGGTCCATAGAGACGGCCGAGCATGGCGCCAGGAGTTCAACCGGGGAGAGCCCGTCACCGAGCTCGAGCCGATCGGGGAGGCTGACGACACCGGCACCACCATCACCTTCCTCCCTGACGCAGAGATCTTCGAGGAGATCGAGTGGTCAGAGGAGATCCTCACCCAACGGCTCCGCGAGACTGCCTTCCTCACTAAGGGACTCCGCATCGTGTTCGCCGACGAGCGGGCAGGGGGAGAGCGCAGGGAGTTCTACTACGAGGGTGGCATCAAGGACTTCGTGGCCCACGTGAATGCGGCCAAGGAGCCCATCCACAAGTCCATCATCTACTTCGAGGGGGCCGCTCAGGGAGCCGAAGGGGAGGGGATGGTGGAGGTGGCGATGCAGTGGAACGCCACCTACGTCGAGTCGGTCTTCTCCTTCGCCAATAACATCAACACCCACGAGGGAGGGTCTCACCTCACCGGATTCCGCAGCGCCCTCACCGCCACGCTCAACCGGTACGCTCGCGACAAGGGCCTGCTGCGGGAGAAGGACGAGAACCTGGAAGGGGAGGACGTGCGCGAGGGCCTGGCGGCCGTCCTCTCCGTCAAGCTCCGCGAGCCCCAGTTCGAGGGCCAGACCAAGACGAAGCTCGGGAACCCGTGGGTGGAGGGCTTCGTGCGCCAAGTGGTGAACCAGAAGCTGGGCGAGTTCCTGGAGGAGAACCCCAGCGAGGCTCGCCAGATCATCCAGAAGGCGATCGAGGCCGCCCGGGCCCGTCAGGCTGCGCGCAAGGCCCGCGAGCTCACCCGCCGCAAGAGCGCGCTCGACGCTGCCTCGCTCCCCGGTCGTCTGGCAGACTGCGAGATCTCCGACCCTGAGGCGGCCGAGCTCTTCCTGGTGGAGGGAAACTCAGCCGGCGGCTCTGCGACCGACGCCCGCGACCGTCTCTTCCAGGCCATCCTGCCCCTGCGGGGGAAGGTCATCAACTCTGAGAAGAACCGCATCAACAAGGTGCTGTCCAACGCCGAGATTCAGTCCATCATCACCGCGATCGGCACCGGCATCGGGGACGACTTCGACATCACCAAGCTCCGCTACCACCGGGTCATCGTCATGACCGACGCCGACGTCGATGGGTCTCACATTCGCACGCTCATCCTCACCTTCCTCTACCGGCAGATGCAGGAGCTGGTTGAGCGGGGCCACGTCTACATCGCCGTGCCCCCGCTGTACCGAGTGCGCCTGGGGGGCAAAGAGCGCTACATCGAGAAGGAGTCCCACCTGGAGGAGCTCTTGGTACGGGAGCGCTTCAAGAATCTGCGCGTCCACGATCGCCGGGGGGAGGCGGTGACCTTGACGGAGGCCCGCTACGCCCGGCTTGCCCGCACCCTCAACGAGTACGAGGGCTGGTCGGCTCGCCTGCGGGCGGACTTCGGATCGGCGGCCTCCGAGCTTGTCCTCTCCAGTCGGCTGGTGGAGACAGACGCGGCCTCGCTGGCGGAGGCGGAGGAGGCCCTGTGCGCTCTCTCCGACGACGCCCAGGAGCTTGCCGTAGCCGGGCGGGACGAGGAGGCGCTCAAGATCCGGATGGTGGAGAGGGAGTCGGGCGCCGCCAGCCACGTCCTGCTCCCTGCCTCCCTCCTTGCCTCGCCCATCTACGACAACCTGCGCAAGACCCATCGGCGGCTGGCCGAGCTCGTCGGCTTCCCGCCCTTCCTCGTCGTCCTGGGCAAGCGGCAGGCGCGGGCGACGACCTTCCCTGAGCTTCGCAGTCGAGCCCTCGATCTGGCCAAGGAGGGAGTTCAGGTCTCCCGGTTCAAGGGCTTGGGAGAGATGAACCCCGAGGAGCTGTGGGAGACAACCATGAACCCGGCCAACCGTACGCTCATCCGGGTAGAGGTGGAGGACGCGGCCGCAGCCGACACGGTGTTCTCCATGCTCATGGGCGACCAGGTCGAGCCGCGGCGGCAGTTCATCGAGCAGAACGCTAGGGCCGTGAGGTTCCTCGATGTGTGACGCGCTCGCAGGCAGGGGTAGGGATGGCTAGCGTAGAGCCGCTCGGGCCCGGCCGCGTCGAGCCCAGGGAGCTGGAGCAGGAGATGCGGGCCAGCTTCCTCGACTACGCCATGAGCGTCATCGTCTCCCGGGCGCTACCCGACGTCCGCGACGGCCTCAAGCCGGTGCACCGCCGTGTCCTCTTCGCCATGCACGAGGCGGGGCTGCAGCCGAACCGGCCTCGCCTCAAGTGCGCTCGGGTGGTGGGCGACGTGATGGGGGCCTACCACCCCCACGGCGACGCGGCCATCTACGAGACCTTGGTGCGGCTGGCCCAGCCCTTCTCCATGCGCTACCCACTGGTCGACGGGCAGGGAAACTTCGGCAACGTCGACGGCTACCCGGCGGCTGCGATGCGCTACACGGAGTGTCGGCTCACCCGCATCGCCACCGAGATGCTGCGGGACATCGATGCCGACACCGTCGACTTCGTCCCCAACTACGACGAGTCGCGCCGGGAGCCCACTGTCCTTCCCTCCCGCTTTCCCAACCTGCTCGTCAACGGCTCGGCTGGCATCGCTGTGGGCATGGCCACCAACATTCCGCCCCACAACCTGGGGGAGGTGGTGGACGGGCTCGTCGCCCTCATCGATGACCCCGCCATCGACGTCGAGCGGCTGTCGCGGCACATCAGGGGTCCCGACTTTCCCACCGGGGCGATCGTGCTCGGTCGCGACGGCATCCGAGAGGCGTACCGCTCAGGCCGCGGCCGCATCGTGATGCGCGCCCGTGCTCACGTGGAGGAGATGCGGGGCGGGCGGACGGCGATCGTGGTGAGCGAGCTTCCCTACGGGGTGAGGAAGGGAGGCGACGAGGGGGTCATTGCCAAGATCGCCGAGCTCGTGAAGTCGGGGACCCTCTCGGAGATCCAGCGCATCCGCGACCTCTCCGACAAGTCGGGCATGCGCATCCACATCGAGCTCAAGCGGGACGCGGTTGCCCAGGTCGTTCTCAACAAGCTCTTCAAGCACACGCAGCTTCAGACCACCTTCGGCTACAACGCGGTAGCCCTAGTCGACGGCGTGCCGCGCACGCTGTCCCTGCTCGAGCTGGCCCGTCACTACCTCGACTTCCAGCGGCAGGTGGTCACCCGTCGCTCCAAGTACGAGCTGCGCAAGGCCCAGGAGCGAGCCCACGTGCTCGAGGGCTACCTCGTGGCCCTCGACAACCTGGACGAGGTGATCGCCCTCATTCGCGGATCCGCCGACCAGCACGAGGCTCGGGCCGGGTTGATGGAGCGCTTCGGCCTCACCGAGGTGCAAGCCCAGGCCATCCTCGACCTCCGCCTGCGAGCGTTGACGGCTCTCGAGCGGCGCCAGATCGAGACCGAGTACCGTGACCTCGAGGAGCGGATCGGGGAGCTTCGGGCCATTCTCGGCGACGAGGCCCGCATCGACGCCCTCATCAAGGAGGAGCTGCTCGAGATCAAGCAGCTGTACGGTGACGACCGCCGGACGGAGATCGTCGCTGCCGAGGGGGAGCTCGAGCTGGAGGACCTCATTGCCGAGGAGGACATGGTCATCGCCATCACCCGCTCGGGCTACATCAAGCGGCTGCCCGTGTCGACCTACCGAGAGCAACGCCGCGGGGGAATCGGCGTGATGGGCATGGAGCTCAAGGAGGACGACTACATCGAGCACCTGTTCGTGGCCTCGACCCACGACTACATCCTCTTCTTCACGTCGACCGGCAAGGTGTACCGCCTCAAGGTCCACGAGCTTCCTCTGGGTACCCGGCAGTCGAAGGGGCGGGCGATCGTCAACCTCCTGCCCTTCCGTCAGGGAGAGCAGGTGCGGGCAGTCATCCGCACCCGCGACTTCGGGGAGGCCCAGTACCTCGTGTTGGCTACCCGAGGAGGCGTCGTCAAGAAGACCACCTTCGCCGACTACAACACCCCCCTCAAGTCGGAGGGGATCATCGCCATCAAGCTGCGGGAGGGAGACGAGGTCGTGGACGCCTTCCTCTCGTCCGGCCGGGACGACGTGCTGCTCGTGTCCCGCCGAGGCCAGGCGATCCGCTTCTCGGAGACCGAGGTGCGGCCTACGGGTCGGGCTACCGAGGGGGTGCGGGGCATGACGCTGCGGGCCGGGGACGAGGTGATCGCGGCCATGATCGCCGATGACGAGGCCGACCTCCTGGTCGTCACCGAGCAGGGCTTCGGCAAGCGGACGCTCATCCGCGAGTACCCCCGCAAGGGGCGCGGCGGGCTGGGGGTGAAGACGGTGCAGCTGACCCAGGCCAAGGGCCAGCTGGCGGGAGCACGCCTCGTTCGGCCGGGCTACCAGGTCATGCTCATCTCCACCGGCGGTACTGTCATCCGCACCGCAGCCGACGACATCAAGCGGACAGGCAGAGCGACGCAGGGAGTACGGGTGATGCGGCTGCGGGGCGAGGAGCGGGTGTCGGCCCTGGCGCCGGTGGTGGAGTCGGACGGAGGACGGGGCGGGGCGAGCGGGAGCTCGGTTTAGGCGTCCCGCAGCGCCGAGGCAGCCTCCTCGGGGGCAAGCGGGCTGACGTAGATACCCGCTCCTAGCTCGAGCCCGGCCAGGACCGTGAGCCGAGGCACGATCTCCACGTGCCACCAGGAGACGTCGTGGAGCCACAGGTTGAGGGCCGCCCCCGGCCGCAGCCGGCGGAGACGGCGAATCCCCTCGGCGGCGAGGCGGAGGGCGGGGCCGAGGAGCGGGCTCTGGAAGGCGTTCCCCTCGGGCGCCACCGGCACCACCGTCATCTCGTAGGGAGCTCGGGCGGCGTAGGGACAGAGGAGGACGATCCCCTCGCGCTCGATCACCACCTCTCCTCGGAGAAGCGCCTGGGTGGCCCTTTCCGAGGCGGGGACGGGAGGGGTCTCCCGAAGCCAGACAAGCTGGGAGTGGGAGTGGGGGAGGCTGGCGCCGGCTTCCCGTCCCTCGTTGACGAAGGCGTGGACGTAGGAGAAACCCTGGCGACGGGCGGCGGCGGCCCGTGCTTGCCACGCCTGGGCCACGAGGTCGAGCTGCTCCTCAGGCAGGTCGGCCAGCGAGGAGAGGTGGGAAGGCGCGTGCACGACCACCTCCTGGCGGGCGAGGGCCGGATAGAGGTTAGGAACGACGCGGACCTGCCAGGGATCACCCAGCCGGAGCGTCTCCGGCGGCGTGCGATCCTCGTGCCCGGCGCAGAAGGGACAGGTGGCTACCTCGTCCTGGCAAGGAGCCTCGGCTCCCGGGCGGGCCGCCCGGAGGGGGGCGATCGCCACCAGGCGGCCGGAGACGGGATCGCGACGGAGCTGGTCGGCCGGGCCGCTCAGCGCTCTGCCTTGCTGGTGGCCTCCGCGCCGCCATCCCGGGTGAAAGGACGGAGGAGATCGATGGGGGCGGGAAAGACGATGGTGGTGGCGTTGGTCGTCCCGATCTCGAGCAGGGTCTGGAGGTAGCGGAGCTGGAGGGCGATGGGGTGGTCGGCGATGACGAGGGCGGCGTCTTTGAGCCGCTCGGCGGCCTGAAACTCGCCCTCGGCGTTGATGATCTTGGCCCGTCGCTCCCTCTCTGCCTCTGCCTGCCGGGCCATCGCCCGTTGCATGTCGGCCGGGATCTCCACGTCCTTGACCTCCACGATCGAGACCTTGATTCCCCAGGGGGCGGTGGCCTCGTCGATGATCTCCTGGAGGATGGTGTTGATCTTCTCCCGCTCGGCCAAGAGCTCGTCGAGCACGTGCTGGCCCAAGACCGAGCGCAGGGTCGTCTGAGCGATCTGGGAGGTGGCGACCATGAAGTTCTCCACCTGGACGATGGCGGCGCTGGGATCGACGATGCGGAAGTAGGCCACCGCGTTCACCCGGACAGGGACGTTGTCCTTGGTGATCACCTCCTGGGGCGGGATCATGAGGGTGATCGTGCGGAGGTCGACTTTGACCATGCGGTCGACGATGGGGATGATGAGGAACAGTCCCGGCCCCTTGGGTTGGGGGAGGAGGCGTCCTAGGCGGAAGATGATGCCCCGCTCGTACTCGCGCACGATCTTGATCGAGGCGCTGAGCAGGATGATCACGAAGATGGCGACGACGACGGCGACGACGATGGCGGCTGTCATGGCTCCCTCCCGGGCCTGGCGTTGCTCCAGATCCTACGTCCGAGCCGGCTCCCGTTCCAGCAAGGGGCGGACGACCAAGGTGAGCCCGTCCACGTCCACGACCACCACCTGCTGTCCGCTGACGAGGGCCGAGCCGTCGGCCGAGCGCGCCTGCCAGAGCTCCCCCCTCACGGCTACCAGCCCTCCCGGCCGTACCGTCCCCACGGAGCCCACCATGGAGTGGGCGCCCACCGCCGCCGGGCGACGCCGGAGCTGGACAGCCTTGGCGACCACCAGGGCCAGGAACAGCGCCATGGAGCCGGCGATGGCGATGGCCACCGGCAAGGAGACCTGGTAGGCGGGCCCAGCCGGCTCGAAGAGAAGGAGCGCCCCGAACACGAAGCTGACCGCCCCCGCCAACGCCAAGGCCCCGTGGCTGGCGACGAAGGGCTCGGCGGCCCAGAAGCCGAACGCGAGCACCATGAGGAGGATCCCGGCCCAGCTGATGGGGAGGACCTGGAGGCCGTACAGGCCCACGATGAGGGAGATACCGCCGAAGGTTGCCGGGAAGATGAGGCCTGGGTTCCAAAGCTCGACCACGATCCCGAGCACGCCCAGGGAGAGGAGCAGGGCGATGATGTTGGGATCGATGATCGTGTCGAGGATCCGCTGCCACAGCGACATCTCCACCCGGTCGACCTGGGCCCCCGCTGTCCGCAGCACGAATCCCTTGGGTACGGTGCGCCGGCCGTCGATGCGCTCGAGGAGGGCGGGCAGGGTGGGAGCAACCACGTCCACGACCCTTTGGCGGAGGGCCTCCCGGGCGGCGAGGTTGGAGGCTCGACGCACAGCCGCGTCTGCCCACCGCCAGTTGCGCCCGTGCTCCCGGGTGAGGGCTCGAAGCTGGGCGGCGGCGTCGTTGACCACCTTGCGACGGAGATCCCGCTGGATGTCCTCGCCACCCAGGTTGATGGGAGTGGAGGAGCCGATGTTGGTCTGGGGGGCCATGGCCAGGATGTCCGCTGCCTGGCCGATCCACACTCCGGCCGAGGCCGCGCGGGCTCCGTCGGGGGAGACGTAGACGATGACGGGAATGCGGGAGGCAAGCTCCTTCTTGACCAGCGAGCGCATAGCCTCGGACAGGCCTCCGGGGGTGTCCAGGAGGATGACCACGGCGTCGTAGCCCTCTCGGTTCGCCCGCTCGATCTGGTCGCCGGCGTAGTCGGCGGTCACCGGGTTGATGTCGTTGTCGAGCTCGACGGCGAGGACGCGGGGGGGAGAGCCCGCCGTCCCTCCTGCCGAGAGCGCGAGAGCGAGAGCTGCGGTTCCTGCCCCCAGCGAGGCGACAAACCCCCGCGCCCACGCGTTCGTCACAGCCATCTCAACTGTACCAGCGCAGGGTCTGCACACTTCAGGACGAAGGGTTGGCGGTCGAGAAGGAGACCGTAGGCATGAGAATGCTCCTCATAGGCCTCGCCGTCGTCGTTCTCTCGCCGGGAGCGGCGTGGGCAGCGGGCGACTCCATCGTCTTTCGCGACCTTCCCCTGGGCACGGAGAGGGCGGTGGCCGCGGCGCGCGGGGAGCCCTTCGATTTGGTCGGCCTCCACTGGCAGGGCCCCGGCGAGGTTCAGTTCCGCACGCGATCGCTCTCCGGGCGGTGGGGTCCTTGGCGGCAAGCAGCGCCCGAGGCCGAGGATCTCCCCGACCAGGGGAGCGAGGAGCTCGCAGGCCCGCCCGGGTGGAGGGTAGGGAACCCCTGGTGGACGGGCCCCTCGAACGCTCTCGAGGTGCGGACGGCGGGAAGCGTGCGCCGGGTGCGGGCCTGGCTGGTGCGCGTAGGCTACGCCCGCGTTCCCCTGCGCCGCGTCAGCGTGGCCGGCTCGCCGGCCATCGTGCCCCGGGCAGCCTGGACCGGCGGCAAGCGTCTCAGTCGGGGATCGCCTCAGTACGCTCCTTCGCTCCGCCTGGCCATCGTCCACCACACCGCCGGCAGCAACCGCTACCGCCCCGAGATGTCCGCCGCCATCGTGCGCGCGATCGCCCTCTACCACGTCAAGGCGAACGGGTGGAAGGACATCGGGTACAACTTCCTCGTCGACCGTTTCGGCCAGGTGTTCGAGGGCCGAGCGGGGGGCGTCGACAAGAACGTCGTGGGCGCCCACGCTCAGGGCTTCAACGTCGGGTCGGTAGGGGTGGCCGTGATCGGCACCTACGGCTCCTCGCCCCCTCCTGCGGCCGCCGAGCGGGCGCTCGTGTCCCTCCTTGCCTGGCGGCTCGACCTGGCTCACGTCGATCCGCTGTCCCGGCTCGTCTCCGTCTCTCGGGGAAGCGGCCGCCTTCCGGTCGGTCGTCCTGTCGCCCTACGGGCAATCGCCGGCCACCGCGACGTGGGCGCCACCGCCTGTCCTGGAGACGCCCTCTATGCCCGCCTGGGGCTCATCGCCGAGCAGGTGGCGGAGAGCGGTCTTCCCAAGCTGTACGAGCCCGAGGTAGAGGGCAGGATCGGAAGCCGTATCCGCTTTCGGGCTCGGCTGTCCACCGCGCTTCCGTGGAGGGTGACGGTGACCACCCCCCGGGGACGGGTGGTGGCCACCGGGGTGGGCAAGGGCACCATCGTCGCCTGGACCTGGGACGCGACCTCGGTTGCTCCCGGGCGCTACGTCTGGACGATCGAGGCTGGGCCGAGAGTGACTCCCGCTCGGGGGACATTGGGCCGGGGCGCAGCCTCTCCGCTTCGCCCGCCTCCCCAGCCCCCTCCCGAGCCTCCCCAGCCACCCCCCCAGCCTCCCCCGCCTCCTCCCCCGCCTTCTCCTCCACCTCCATCTCCGCTTCTTGCAGGGCTCCAGGTGGCGCCGGCGGTGGTCTCCCCCAACGGGGACGGCTATGCGGACCTGCCCACGGTCAGCTACGTCCTCTCCCAGAAGGCGCTCGTGACCGCGACCCTGTCGACGGAGGATGGAGCCTGGGTGGTCACGCTGTTCCAGGATCAAAGCCAGAGCGCCCGCCGCCAGCGCTTCGCTTGGCCGATGGACACCGTCCCGGACGGTCGCTACCGGCTCACCATCTCGGCCCGGACGGACGGAGGGAGGATGGCGGCGCAGAGCGCCGAGCTCATCGTCGTGCGCACGCTCGGGTTCGTGGCCGTGTCGCCGCCTGTGTTCTCGCCCGATGGCGACGGCGTAGCCGACACCGTCACCATCGCCTTCTCTCTGACCAAGGACGCGCACGTCGCTGTCGAGGTGCGCCAGGACGGAGTCACCGTGGCTCTCCTGTTCGTGGGGGTGCTCGGCCCTGGGCAGCAGTCCTTCCTCTGGGACGGCGGCCTGCCCACGGGGCGGCTGGGCCCGGGCCGGTACGAGGTGGCCGTTACCGCTACGGACGCTATCGCCACTGTGACCCAGGCGGTCCCCGTCGAGGTTGCCGCCCCCCCGTAGTGCCTCTTCCCGGGGATCGGGGAAGTAGACTTGGCCGATCGTGCAACCTGGGAAGGCGAGCGGGCGTCAGATTGCGCGCAGACTGCGGGAGGATCCCCCGCTTCGCTACGAGAGGCTGAGCGATCCGATTCTGGTCACGAGGGCAAAGGACGGCGACGAGCGGGCGCTGGCGGCGCTCTGCGAGCGGCACGCCCCCCGAGTCGAGGCTCTGTGCGCCCACCTCCTCAGGAACCCCGAGGACGCCCGGGACGCCGCTCAAGAGGCTCTGGCCAAGCTCTGCGTGCGCCTATCCCAGTTTCGGGGCCAGTCCCAGTTCTCGACGTGGCTGCACAGGCTGGTGGTGAACACCTGCCGGGACGTAGCCGATCGGGAGCGCCTCCGCGCGTGGGAACCGCTCCAGGACGACCAGCGTCCGGCGACCGACGCCGATCCTGCTCGCCAGGTCGTCCTGCGAGAGCTGCGACAGGACCTGCGGCGGGAGCTGGAGGCGATCTCCCCTGCCCAGGCTCGTATCCTCGTCCTCAAGGATGGTCTCGACTACTCCTTCGCCGAGATCGCGGCGCTTGCCGGCATTCCCGAGGGGACTGCCAAGTGCTACGCCCACCGGGCCCGGGCGGCGCTGCGCCGTCAGCTCGAGCGTCGGGAGGCGGCGTGAAGGCGCCCTTCGGTCGCGAGGGGATCGAGGCCATCCTGCCTCACCGTGATCCCTTCCTCTTCCTCGACGAGGTGCTCGAGCTCGAGCCCGGCGCGCGGGTCGTCGCCCGGCTCCGGGTGCGGGGGGACGAGTGGTTCTTCCCAGGGCACTTCCCCGGACGTCCCATCCTGCCCGGAGTGATCATGGTGGAGGCGCTGGCCCAAGCGGGCGCAGTGGCGGTGCTGTCGGTGCCCGAGAATCAGGGCAAGATGGTGCTCTTCGCCGGGATCGACGACCTGCGCTTCCGGAGAGTGGTGGTCCCCGGAGACGAGCTCGTCCTCAGCTGCGAGCTGGAGGCGGCGAGGGGTCCGGTAGGGAAGGGACGGGCGCTGGCTCGCGTCGGCGACGCGGTGGCCGCCCGGGGGATGTTGACCTTCGCGACTCAGTGATCGGGCAGGCCCGTGGTCACCGCGTGTCCATCACCGGCCTGGGGACGCACGTGCCCGACCGGGTGCTGACGAACGACGACCTCGCCCGCATGGTGGAGACCTCGGACGAGTGGATCGTGACCCGTACCGGCATTCGGGAGCGGCGGGTGGTGTCGCCGGGGCAGGCCCTCTCCGACCTCGCCCTGCCTGCCGCTCGGGCGGCGCTGGCGGAGGCGGGCCGAGATGGGTCGGAGATCGAGCTCCTCATCTGCGCCACGGTTACTCCCGACATGGCCTTTCCCGCCACTGCGGTGCTCCTAGCCGAGGCCCTGGGGGCGAAGCGAGCGGCTGCCTACGACCTCTCCGCCGGCTGCACGGGCTTCATGTACGCCTTGGCTCAAGCTCAGGCGGTGTTGGCCTCCGACATGTGCCGCACGGCCCTCGTCGTCGGGGGGGACGTCCTCTCCACCATCGTCGATTGGAGGGATCGGGCGACCTGCGTCCTCTTCGGCGACGGGGCCGGGGCGGTAGTGCTGGAGAAGGTCGAGGACGGCGGCTTCCTCGGCTTCGAGCTCGGTGCCGACGGGAGCGGCGGCAAGGACCTCTACCTTCCTGCCGGGGGATCGAGGAGGCCGGCGAGCGAGCAGACGGTGGCCGCGGGGGAGCACTACATCCACATGAACGGCCGGGAGGTGTTCAAGTTCGCCACCCGCGTCCTCGTGAGCTCGGCTCAGGCCCTACTCGCTGCCCTGGGCCTGACGGTAGCCGACGTGGACCTTTACATTCCCCACCAGGCGAACATCCGCATCATCCAGCACGCAGCTGCCAAGCTAGGCATCCCCAAGGAGAAGATCGTCGTGAACGTGGACCGGTACGGAAACACCTCGTCGGGGTCGATCCCGCTTGCCCTGGCCGATGCCGTCCGCGAGGGGCGCTTGCGACGGGGGGATCTCGTGCTCATGACGGGAATGGGGGCGGGGCTGACCTGGGGGTCGGGACTGCTGGAATGGACAAAGGAGATGGAGCGATGAGGCCCAGGGGCAAGATCGCCTTTTGCTTCCCCGGCCAGGGCTCGGTGGAGTCGGGCATGGGGCGGGACATCGCCGAGGCGGTACCGGAGGCGATGGCGGTGTTCGACATCGCCAGCGAGGCCTCCGGGCTCGACCTGCGCGCGCTCTGCTTCGAGAGCCCGCTGGAGCGACTGGTGGACACGGAGCTCCAGCAGCCTGCGTTGGTGGCGACGAGCCTGGCCGTGCTCGCTGCTCTGCAGGCTCGGGGAATACAGCCCGACTACGTGATCGGCCACTCGGTCGGCGAGCTGGCTGCCCTGGCGGCTGCCTCCTCCCTGGGAGTGGCGGAGACTATCGCCCTCGTTCGGGAGCGGGGTCTAGCCATGGCCGAGGCGGCGCGGGAGCGGCCGGGGGCGATGGCCGCCATCCTAGGCCTGGACGACGAGGCAGTGGAGCGCCTGTGTCGGCGGATCCTCGGGGTGTGGCCGGCCAACTACAACTGCCCCGGCCAGGTGGTCGTCTCCGGGGAGACGGCGGCGGTCGAGGAGTGCTGCGCCCGGGCAGAGGAGGAGGGCGCCCGGCGGACGGTCAAGCTCAAGGTCTCCGGAGCCTTCCACTCTCCCTTGGTGGCCCGGGCGGCCGACCGCCTGCGCCCGGCGGTGGAGCGGATTCGGTTCGCCGAGCCCGCCAGCCCCTTCATGTCCACGGTCACCGCTCGGCTGGAGTCGGCCCAGCGGATCGGCCCGCTTCTCGTCGACCAGCTCACTGCCCCCGTCCGGTTCACCCAGGCGGCCTCGGCCTTGATCCGCGAAGGGGTGCGGACGTTCGTAGAGGTGGGGCCGGGGAGCGTCCTCTCTGGGCTGGTCAAGCGGATCGACCGCAGCGTGAAGGCGATTCCGGTCAACAACCTGAGCGCTCTCGAGCAGGTGGAGGAGGCGCTGGGCCCTGCCTGAGAGCGGGTTCTGCAGCCTCCAGGGCAAGCTGGCGCTGGTCACGGGCGGGTCGCGGGGGATCGGCCGGGCGATCGCGGCCGAGCTCGCCCGAGCGGGCGCTACGGTGGTGATCGGCTACCGGACCGGGAAAGAGGAGGCAGAGGCGCTTGCCCACGAGATCGGCGGGAGGGCGATCCAGGCTGACGTGTCCGATCCCGGCCAGGCGACCAGGCTCGTAGAGGAGGCCGGCGACCTCGACATCCTCGTCAACAACGCCGGGATCACCCGAGACGGACTCTTGGCCCGCATGCCCGACGAGGACTGGCGCGCCGTCCTCGACACCGACCTCTCCTCGGTCTTCTACACCTGTCGGGCTGCCTGCAGGGGCATGATGCGCAGGCGGTCGGGGGCGATCGTCAACGTCTCCTCGATCGTGGGCCTACACGGAAACCCGGGCCAGACGAACTACGCCGCGGCCAAGGCGGGCATCGTCGGCTTCACCAAGGCACTTGCCCGGGAGCTGGGGGCAAGAGGCGTACGGGCCAACGTGGTCGCGCCCGGCTACATCGAGACCCGCCTCACCGAGGTGCTGCCGGACGAGCTCAAGGAGCGGATGGTGACGACGACTCCCCTCCAGCGCATCGGACAGCCCCAGGATGTCGCTTTCGCCGTTCGCTTCCTCTGCTCCGAGGAGGCCTCGTTCATCACCGGCGAGGTGCTCCTCGTCGACGGTGGCCTAGGGATGTGACCGGATGATCGCGGAGGCACGACGGCAGGGGGGACGGCGCCGGGTGGTGATCACCGGCCTAGGGGCGGTCACTCCCCTCGGGAACGACGTCCAGACGACGTGGGAGAACCTCATCGCCGGCCGCTCGGGAGCTGGTCCCATCACCCACTTCGACGCCAGCGGATTCGCGGTCACGTTCGCCTGCGAGGTGAAGGGGTTCGACCCCACGGACTGGATCGACCGCAAGCAGGCCCGGCGCATGGATCGGTTCGCGCAGCTGATCGTGGCCGCGGCGCGGCAGGCGGTGGAGGATGCCCGTCTGGAGGTGCGCCGGGAGGGAGAGCGGGTGGGGGTGTCCGTCGGCACCGGGATCGGGGGTCTCAAGTCCTTCCAGGACTGCTACGACGAGCTCCTGGCCCGGGGCCCGGACCGGGTGAACCCCTTCTCCATCCCCGAGATCATCCCCAACATGGGTGCCGCCTGGGTCTCCATGGAGCTGGGGGCTCGAGGGCCGCTGGCGTCGGAGTGCACCGCCTGCGCCGCCTCGAATATGGCCATCGGCGACGGCCTCGACGCCATTCGACTGGGACGGGCCGACGTCATGATCTGCGGTGGCACGGAGGCCTCCATCACCAGCATCGGCATCGCTGGCTTCTCGGCCATGCGGGCGCTGTCGCGGAGAAACGACGATCCCCAGCGGGCCAGCCGCCCTTTCGACGCCGATCGGGACGGGTTCGTCATGGGCGAGGCGGGAGCGGCGCTCGTCTTGGAGGAGCTCGAGCACGCCCGAGCGCGGGGGGCGCGCATCTACGCTGAGCTGGCCGGCTACGGGGCCTCGTCCGATGCCGCCCACATCACCGAGCCCGATCCTACGGGCGAGAACCCGGCACGGGCCATGCGGATGGCCCTGGCCGACGCCGGCATCGGCCCGGAGGAGGTCGGCTACATCAACGCCCACGGCACGGCGACCCCCTTGGGCGACCCTGCCGAGACCCGGGTTATCAAGCTTGCCTTGGGCGAGGAGGTCGCCCGCCGGGTACCCATCTCGTCGACCAAAGGCGCCACCGGCCACTGCTTGGGAGCGGCTGGGGCGATGGAGGCCATCTTCTCGGTGCTCGCCGTGTACCACGGGATCCTGCCCCCGACGATCAACTACGCCACCCCCGATCCCGAGTGCGACCTCGACTACATCCCCAACCAGGCTCGGCGGGCGGACGCCAGGGTGGCGATGTCGAACTCGTTCGGCTTCGGCGGGCACAACGCCTGCATCGTGGTGCGACGCTACGAGGAGTGAGAGACCGACGGCGCGCCCCCGCTCAGGGGCCTGTGTCGCCGTAGTCCCCGTAGCCGTAGCCGCCGGGGGAGCCGCCGGAGCTATCGCCGCCTCCGTACCCTCCCGAGGAAGCGGGCGAGGAGCGTGCCAGCTGGCCTCGGACGGCGCCGCCCGGGTACCTCTTCGTGTGGACGTTGACGTAGTAGGCGCTTGGCTTGGCCACGATCGCCCGGGCTACCGCGGCCGGGGCTACCACGCAGCCTGAGGGCTTGTAGGCCTTTCCCAGGGCGACGACGACGGGGCCGGACGCTCTGGGGCCGCCCTTGTGGACGTGCGCCGCCTGGGGCGTGTCCGTCCCCCTCACCTTCAGGGTCCAGCAGAGCCTCGTCCCGCTGACGCGGATCGTGGCCGTCCCTTGCCCCTCCGGCGCTCCCCTAGGCCGCTCGGCTTTCCCTGACAAAGCGGCCCGCAGGACCACTACGTCCCCTCCGGCGCTTGCCAAGGCGAGCCCGGAGAGGGCGAGCGCTGCCAGGACGACGGGGACGCCTCGAGCCATGGGGATCACCTCCTCTACGGTCTCGCTTGGGGGATACGGCCCCGGGCCCGGTTCGGTTTTGGCGACGTACTAGACTGGCTGGGGTGGGGGTCCGCAGGGCTCACGTTCTCATCCGGGGGCGAGTGCAGGGCGTCTTCTTCCGAGCGGAGACGCGGGAGCGGGCCCTCGCCCTGGGCGTCCAGGGGTGGATTCGGAACAACCCCGACGGAAGCGTGGAGGCGGTGTTCGAGGGGCCCGAGGAGCGGGTGCAGTCCCTCCTTCGCTGGTGTCGCCGGGGCCCCTCGGGGGCCGTGGTGGAGTCGGTGGACGCTCGCTGGGAGGAGCCCCGCGGGGAGCGCGGGTTTGTGACGCGCTGAGCGGCCTCTGCTCCAGCGAGTACCCTCCTCCTGTGCACCAGGGACGATCGGCGGGAGGGCTCCGCCTTCTCGACACGCGGCCAGGGAGGGCCCTGCGTCGCCCCGCCAACTGGATCCAGCTGGTCAAGTTCTGCGTCGTAGGCAGTACTGGATACGGGGTGAACCTGGCCGTGTACGCCCTCCTCCTCCGCGGCCTCGGCCTTCACTACATGCCCTCCGCGGCCTGCTCGTTCGTGGTCGCGGTCGTCAACAACTACACCTGGAACCGGCTGTGGACGTTCCGGGGCCAGCGCGGCCACCTCTACTACCAGGGGCTTCGCTTCTTCGTCGTCTCCTGGTGTGCCCTGGGCGCCAACCTCCTGATCCTGCGGGCGCTCGTGTCCACCGGCCTGGACGAGGTCGCCTCCCAGGCCCTGGCCATCGTGGTGGTGACCCCGCTCAACTTCCTAGGCAACAAGCTGTGGTCGTTTCGTGCCCGTCCCGGTCGCTCGCGGCCCGTCCCCTAGCCTGAAGCGGTGGCTCTCGCGGCTTGGGCGGCCCTCCTGGCGCTTGCGCTTCCGGGGAGCGCCTCGGCCCAGGTCGCTGCCCTCCAGCCTCGGTTGAGCGAGGAGCAGGCCGTCGCCCGCTTCCTCGCCGAGGGCAAGGTGGCCGACTGGGTATCTCGCTATCCGCGGAAAGGGAGGGTCACCCAGGCCGAGTACGACCGTCGCTACCGGGACTGGACAGTGCGCGTGTGGTGGGGATCGGCGGGGGAGATCGCGCTGGGCCGCGTCGACGACAGAAGCGGGCGGGTCACCGAGGCTTGGACGGGTCCCCAGGTTGCCTGGACGATGGCTCGAGGCATCAAGGGCGCCTTCGGCGGTCGCACGGTCAACAGCCTGCCCGTGTGGCTCGCGTTGAGCGCGGTCTTCCTGCTCGGGCTCGCCGATCTCAGGCGTCCTCTGTCCCTGCGCAACCTCGATCTGGTGGCGCTTCTTTCCTTCTCCGTCTCCCTCTGGTTCTTCAACCAAGGACGGATCTTTGCCAGCGTACCCCTCGTCTACCCGCCGCTGCTCTACCTGCTGGCCCGCTGCTTGTACGTCGGGGTCTCCGGCTCCCCGGCTCGCTTTGCCGCTCGTCCGGCATGGGCGCTGGCCTTGGTCACCGTGTTCCTGGTCGGCTTTCGGCTCGGCATCGTGGCCGAGAGCTCGAACGTCATCGACGTCGGCTACTCCGGGGTCATCGGCGCCCACCGCATCACCACCGGCCAGGCTCCCTACGGCCACTTCCCCCGCGAGCAGGGGAGACCGTGCGCGCCCCCCGACCGGGACGGGCGGAGCGTGTTTCGGGTGCAGGCGAACGGCCGCTGCGAGGCGGCCAACGAGCACGGGGACACCTACGGGCCGGTGGCCTACGTGGCCTACCTCCCCGGCTACGCCATCCTGGGCTGGAAGGGGAAGGGAGACGACCTGGACGCCGCCCGCTTTACCTCCTCCCTCTTCGACGTCCTCTGTCTCCTCGGGCTCGTCCTGGTCGGACGCCGCTACGGGGGGCGACAGGGAGCGGCCACGCTGGCCTTCGCCTGGGCAGCGTACCCCTTCACCCTCTATGCCCTGGGCTCCAGCACCAACGATGCCCTGCCCCCCTTCTTCCTGCTCCTCGGCTTCTGGCTTGCTTCCTCGCCCTCGGCTCGGGGGGCGCTCGTCGCCTTGGCGTCGTGGACGAAGTTCGCCCCCCTGGTCGTGGCTCCGCTGTGGCTCTCGTACCCCGAGGGGAAGCGGGGCCCAGCCGGCAGGTTCGCGGCGGCGTTCCTGGGGGCCACGGTCGCTGTCTTCTCCATCCTCCTCCTCGAGCCCGATCCTCTGCAGGCGGTACGGGTCTTCTGGGAGCGGACGATTCCCGCCCAGGTCGGTCGCCACTCCCCGTTCTCGATCTGGGACTGGGGTCGCTTGCAGGCCGGTCTACCCGACCTCAGGTCGCTCCAGGTCGTCCTCTGGTTCCTGGTGGCGGCGGGCGCCTTCCTCCTCGCCTGGCGGCCTCGGGTCAAGACCGAGCTTCAGCTGGCCGCCTTCACGGTGGCGCTCCTGGTGGCCTTCCAGGTCGTCCTCACCCACTGGTTCTACCCCTACCTCCCTTGGGTCTTTCCCTTCCTCGCTCTCACCCTCCTGGCGCCGCCGACGGGGAGCGACCGGCGTGGGCAGGTCAGCTGACGGGCAAGCGAACGGCTCTGCAGGAGTGCGCCCGCCCGTCGCCGTCGCACTCGACGAGGACGCCTTCCAGGCGCACGTCTCCGCTCGCGGGCGTGAACCGTACGGGGAGCCCGGTGCGCATGCGGTCGATGGCCAGCGAGGCCTCCACCCCGATCACCGAGTCGTGGGGGCCGGTCATGCCGGCGTCGGTGATGGCGGCGGTGCCCTTGGGCTGGACGCGGGCGTCGCTCGTCTGGACGTGGGTGTGGGTTCCCACCACCGCGGTCACCCGCCCATCGAGCAGCCGAGCCAGCGCCACCTTCTCGCTGGTCGCCTCGGCGTGGAAGTCGACGATGACCACGGAGGCGCGGCTGCGAGCCTCCTCCACCAACCGGTCCACGACCTCGAAGGGGGAGATGGGAGCCTGGAGGTAGAGCCAGCCCAGCAGGTTGATGACCGCCACCGGGGTCCCGTCGGCGGCGGGAAGGACGGTCAGCCCTCGGCCGGGAAGGCCTGAGGCGAGGTTGGCGGGGCGGATTACCCGCTGCGAGGTGGCCAGGTAGGGGCCGATGCCGTCGCGGGCCCACACGTGGTTCCCCAGGGTGACGACGTCGGCGCCGGCTGCGAGCAGGCGGTCGGCAAGGCGGGGGGTGATCCCCTTGCCCTGGGCGGCGTTCTCGCCGTTGACGACGCAGAAGGACACGGAGAGCTCCTGGCGGAGGGCGGGAAGACGCTGCTCGACCGCCCGCCGCCCCACCGATCCGAAGACGTCGGCCACGAACAGGATGCGCATGCAGCTCCCTCGCCCTTGCTAGTGGAGCCCGACCCCTGCCGCTGGACGCACCTCGATGGTCACATGGTTTCCGGCCTCGCCCGTGTAGGCGGCGAGCGCCTGGCGCTCTACCCGGGAGAGGTCGGCGACGACGCCGATCTTGGAAGTAGCGGCGGTCACCGGGGAGCCCACGGTGAGGGCCGGATCGACCCGCAGGCGGCTGACCGAGACCACGAGAGAGGGAGCGTCAGAGGGCTGGATGTCGACCTGGTAGGCACGCCGCCGGCCGTCGAGGACGAGGCTGGAGATACTCACCACCGTCCCGTCCACCGGGGCGTAGACCTCGGCCCCGGCGCGGGCCCCCACGTCTAGGGCGCTCGTTCGCGGGCCCTCTCCTCCCTCGAGCTGGTAGTAGGCGACTCCCGATCCCGAGTCTCCCAGGAGGCGGTGGAAGACCCGGGCGACGATGCCCTCGTTGGTCTGACGACCGATGGGCTTGAGCGGCAGGGCGTACTCGTCCGCTCCGTGGTAGCCGATCGCTGTGACGTCGAGCTGGGAGATGGGCAGCTGGATCCGAAGCGAGTCCCGGAAGGCGATCACCTGGGGGAGCGGCCGCCCGGTGGCGAGGAGGGCCTCGTCGGACAAGGAGGTCTGGAACGAGGAGCTCGGCGAGCCGAACGCAGCCACGAAGAGGACGAATAGGAGGGCGATCGAGCCCAGGGCCGCGAGGAAGAGGGCTCGTCGGCGCGGCCGCGTCCTCCCCCTGTCTCTCCGGCGCCGTCGGGGCCGCGGCCGGTGGCTGCCAGACGCGGGCATGGACTCCACCGTAGCGCAGGCAGAGGGTGGGTTCAAGCCGCTCCTTGTAACACAGGCTTCGGCGCCAGAGCGCGAGGCGACCCACTCCTCGTGACGGCGTTGCGGGAGAAAGAGAGGGTCGGCGGCGGTACGATGGGCGAGCTATGCCCGCGCGGGCACCCTTGCCGTGGCGGCCGAGACGGGCCGGTGGCACGCGAGCCGCAGGGTGGCGGTGAGCGCGGCCCCCCTGCTCGCTGCCCGAGGCGCCTGGCGCCGGTTCGGGGCTCGGGTCGCCCTCCATCCCGTCGATCTCGCCATCGGCGAGGGCGAGCTCGTGGCTTTGGTGGGGCCGAACGGCGCCGGCAAGTCGACCCTTCTCTCCATGTTGGCCGGGGTCCTCTCCCCGAGCGGGGGGACGATCGAGCGACGGGCGGACGTCCGCAGCGGGTGGATGCCCCAGCGTCCCGCGCACTACGGGCGGCTGTCGGCCCGGGAGAACCTGGAGTTGTTCGCGCGCCTGCAGAGGGAGCCCCGACCGGCGGAGGTGGCCACCCGTCTCCTCGCCCAGGTGGAGCTTCCGGACGAGCCCCGCCCGAGCGGCGACCTCTCCCTAGGAAACCGCCAGCGCTTGAGCCTCGCCCTGGCCCTTCTCGGGGACCCCAACGTCCTCCTCCTCGACGAGCCGGCGGCCTCGCTCGATCCCCGCCAGCGCCGACGGCTGTGGGAGATGGTCTCGGCGCTGTGCGGGCGGGGAGGGGCGGCCTGTGTCGCGACCCAGCACCCCCAGGAGCTGGAGCCGCTCGCCGATCGGATGGCCGTGCTCCTGGAGGGGGAGCTCATCTTCGTCGGCCCTCCCGGCGAGTACCGGGAGTCGCAGGCGGCGATGGCGCTGCGATGAGGGCGGCGGCCCTGCTCGTGGCTAAGGACCTCCGCGTCCTGCGGCGCTCCCCGCTCCTTGCCGCTGTGCTCCTCGTCTACCCGCTCGTCATCGCCGCCCTCATCGGCCTGGTAGCGGCCTATGCGGGGACCAAGCCCCGGGTGGCGTTCGTGGACGAGGATGGCCTTCCCCGCTCGGTCGTCCTCGCCGGAGCGAGGATCGACATCGCGGGCGAGATCGAGCGGGCGGCCCGCAACATGAGCCTCGTCCGTCTCTCCGCCGACGAGGCCCGCCGCCGCCTCCACGACGGGCGGGTGGTGGCGGTGCTGAGGGTGCCTCCCGGGTTCGTGGACGTGCTCCGCGGGCTCGTCTTCAGCCCCCGCCTCGAGCTCGAGGTCGGGAGGGGTGCTCTTGCCTCCCGGGTGCGGGAGCAGATGCAAGCGGTCGTGTACGCCCTCAACCGGAGGCTGCAGCGGGCGTTCATCGCCTCGGACCTCGAGTACGTCCGCGTCCTCCGCGACGGGGGCCGGGGGACGGCGCTCGGCCGCACGTTCACGCTCATCGGCCTGGCAGGGGTGGAGCGGCTCCTCGCCCGGATGCCCGCCTCGCCCCAGGTGGAGGCGATCCGCGAGTTCGTCGACGACGCCCGCAAGGCGCTCGACTTCACCGACGACGCCATCCGGGCGACGGCGAGCCCCGTGCGCCTGGTCGAGCGGCGGGAGCAAGGCCGGACCTGGCTTCTGTCGGCCCAGGTTCAGGCCTACGCCATGGCCATGACGGCGATGCTGCTGTGCCTCCTCCTGGCCGCGGCCGCTCTGGCTGCGGAGCGGGACGAGAACGTCATCGGGCGGCTGGTGCGGGGGCCGGTGGGCCTGGGGCGGCTGGTCCTGGCCAAGGCGGCCCTGTCTGCCTGTATCGCCCTCCTGCTCGGTCTTGTCCTAGCGGCGGCATTCGGCGTGGCCGTGGAGACGGCGGGGGTAGCCGGGGGCCAGCCCTGGCAGCGCTTGCCCTTGGTGGCTCTGGGGCTCGTCCTCGCGGGAGGTGGAGCGGGGGCCCTGGGCGCAGCCCTGGGCGGTCTTGCTCGGGAAGCCCGGACCGCCGCCTTGATCGCCCTGCTTGTGGGGCTGCCCATCGTCTTCGTCGGCCTCGTGCCCCGAGAGGTGGCTCCCCCGGCGGGCTGGATCAGCGACGGGCTTCCCTTCGCCCACACCGTGCGCTTCTTCGTCGCCTCCCTGTTCGACGTCTCCCCCTGGGGGACGGTGGGGCGGGAGGCGGCCTGGCTCGCCGGGCTGGCTCTCGGCTACGGGGTCCTGGCCCGCGCTAGTGCCTCGCGCCTTGTCTCCTGAGGGGGCGTAGTCTTTGGGCGTGCCCGCCTTTCCGGCTACCCGGCTCAGGCGCCTCCGTCGGCGTGCTCCGCTCCGCCGGCTCGTGCGGGAGACCCGGCTCTCTGTGGCCGATCTCGTCATGCCCCTCTTCGTTGCCTCCGAGCCCCAGGTCAACGACGCCCTGCCGGCGCTGTCTCGCCACTCGCTCGCGGGGTTGGTGGCCGAGGTGGAGGAGCTCGTGAGCCTGGGCGTGGGGGCCGTGCTCCTGTTCGGGGTGCCGGAGGAGGAGGAAAAGGACGCGCAGGGATCGGCAGCCTGGGCCGAGGACGGCCTCGTCCAGCAGGCGCTCCGGCTCCTCCGCCCCCGCTTTCCCGAGCTCCTGCTCCTCACCGACGTCTGCCTCTGCGAGTACACCTCCCACGGCCACTGCGGCCTCGTGGAGGGGGAGGAGGTGGTGAACGACCCCACCCTCGAGCTTCTCGCCCGCGCCGCCGTCAGTCACGCGGAGGCGGGCGCCGACGCCGTCTGCCCCAGCGACATGATGGACGGGCGGGTGGCGGCCATCCGCAGGGCGCTGGATGAGGCCGGCCTCGAGCACACCGCCATCGTCGCCTACTCGGCCAAGTACGCCTCCGCCTTCTACGGGCCCTTCCGGGACGCCGCCCGATCGGCTCCCTCCTTCGGCGACAGGCGGGGCTACCAGATGGATCCCGCCAACCAGCGGGAGGCGCTGCGGGAGTGCGCCCTCGATCTCGAGGAGGGGGCGGACGTGATCATGGTCAAGCCCGCGCTCCCCTACCTGGACGTGATCAGGGCCGTGCGCGAGCGCTTTTCCGCTCCCGTTGCCGCCTACAACGTGTCCGGCGAGTACGCCATGGTCAAGGCGGCTTCCCGCAGCGGCTGGCTGGACGACCGCCAGGGGGCGCTGGAGACGCTGACGGCGATCAAGCGAGCGGGAGCGGACATCATCGTCACCTACTGGGCCAAGGAGGCAGCCCGGTGGTTGTGAGGACGGGCTCCGAGCTGTGGCGGCGGGCCCAGGCGCTCATGCCGGGCGGCGTGAGCTCGCCGGTGCGGGCGATGCGGGCGGTGGGCATGGAGGAGCCTCTGTTCGTGCGGCGGGGAGAGGGGGCTTGGATCGAGGACCTCGACGGCAACCGCTACGTCGACTGGGTCATGTCCTGGGGGCCGCTCATCTTCGGCCATGCCGACCCGGAGACGGTGGCGGCGGTGGTAGCGGCGGCTTCCCGAGGGACGAGTTTCGGCGCCTGCACCGAAGCTGAGGTGGAGCTGGCGGCCGAGATCGTCGACGCGGTGCCCTCGGTGGAGATGGTGCGACTCGTCTCGTCGGGGACGGAGGCGGCGATGAGCGCCATCCGCCTGGCCCGGGCCGTCACCGGGCGCGACCGGATCCTCAAGCTGGCCGGCTGCTACCACGGCCACGCCGATCCCGTGCTCGTCAGCGCCGGCTCGGGGCTTGCCACCTTGGGCATCCCGTCCTCGCCGGGGGTGCCCAAGGCGGTGGCCGAGGACACCATCGTCTGTCCCTACAACGACCTCGAGGCGGTAGCGGCAGCGCTCGACCGCTACGGCGAGACCGTTGCCTGCCTCATCGTGGAGCCGGTGGCCGGCAACATGGGCGTCGTTCCCCCCCTCCCCGGTTACCTCCAGGGCTTGCGGGAGCTCTGCGATCAGGCGGGAGCCCTGCTCGTCTTCGACGAGGTCATCACCGGGTTTCGGGTGGCTCGGGGAGGAGCGCAGGAGCGCTTCGGCGTCCTCCCCGACCTGACCGTGCTGGGCAAGATCGTGGGAGGCGGCCTGCCGCTCGCTGCCTTCGGGGGGCGGGCGGAGCTGATGGAGAGGCTGGCCCCGGCCGGCGACGTCTACCAAGCAGGGACCCTCTCCGGCAATCCCCTGGCCACGGCCGCCGGCCTGTCCGTGCTCAGGCGCCTTCGCGACCCCTCGGTGTACGAGCGGCTGGAGGAGCTGGGCCGGACGCTGGAAGAGGGGCTTCGCCCCTACGGCACCGTCCAGCGCGTGGGCTCGATGCTGACCCTGTTCCAGGCGCCCACCTCGGTGACGAGCTTCGCCCAGGCCTCCGCCTGCGACCTAGGGCGCTACGGGGCGCTCTTTCGGCACCTGCTCAGCCGGGGCGTGTACGTGGCTCCCTCGCAGTTCGAGGCCCTCTTCGTCTCCCTGGCCCACGGCCGGGAGGAGATCGAGCGCACGGTGGCGGCGGTGGCGGACTTCTTCGCGCGGGCCTCGTGAGGAGCGGTCCCACCGTTGCGATGTGGGAGACGATCGCGACCGCTGCGGCGGCCGAGAGCGATCTGTGGGCAGCCGCGCTGCGCCCGGCGCGGGAGCGCGAGCTCAAGCCGGTGTTCTCGCTCCTTGCCCGTCCCGAGTACGCGCTAGGGCTGGAGACGATCTACGAGGGCTACCTCCTGCACTATGGGCGCCCGCGTCTCTTCGCCTGCCCTGACCCCGACGAGCGCCTCCTTCTCGGCGACTACCTGTACGCCCACGGGCTCGTGCGCATCGCGGATCTGCACGACGTCGCCTGCGTAGCCGATCTCGCCGAGCTCATCTCCCTCTGCGCCCAGCTCCGGGCCGAGGACGGCGCCCGCGACGGAGAGGACGGGGCAGCCTGGGCTGCCACTGCCTCCCTCCTCGGCCGTGGCCTCCTGGGCGAGGCTCGAGACGCCCTCCGCCTGCGGGGCGACCCCCTTCCTCTTCGCCGCCTGGCCGAGCGAGCGACCTCGCCGGAGGCGGTGGAGCGGGCCATCGCCGCGCACCGCGCCCGCGTCCGTTAGAGTCGGGCGGTATGGAGTGGCTGACGCTGGTGGCGGCCAAGGACGTAGCCGAGGAGGGGAGGGACATCGTCCTCTCCATGCTCGTCGTAGGCTGCGTGTTCCTGGGCGTGATCCTGGTGGGCCAGCTTCTCCGCTGGCTCAACGACCGCCGCTGACGCTGTTTCCGGCCAGGTTCTCGTCGACCGCGCGCAGGGCCGGCCATGCCGAGCCCGGGCTGGAGCCGAGGTTCGGGGTAGCCGTGGGCCGGAGAAGCGACGTGGGTAGCCGGGCGAGGAGTCGCCGAGGGCGCCGGCCCCGGGCGCGCACGCGCGGGCGGGGACCGTGCTCCCAGGGTACGGGGGCCGTGCCCTAGACTGGGCCGCGGTGGCGATCGCCCAGGACCTGCGAGAGTGGCTCTCCCTGCTCGAGCAGGAGGGGGAGCTGGCCCGGGTCGGGGTCGAGGTCGATCCCCACCTCGAGATCACCGAGATCACCGACCGGGTGGTGAAGGCGGGGGGGCCGGCCCTGCTCTTCGAGCGGCCCAAGGGCTCCTCCCACCCCCTCCTCATCAACCAGTTCGGGAGCGAGCGGCGCATGTGCCTCGCCTTCGGCGCCGCCAGCCTGGAGGCGGTAGCGGAGAGGGTGCAGGAGGTGCTGGAGCTACAGCCCCCCCAGGGCCTCGTGGAGAAGGTGCGGGGCCTGGCCAAGCTCAAGTCGATCGCCGACGCCATGCCCAAGAGCGTTCGCTCCGGCCCCTGCCAGGAGATCGTCCTCCAGGGGGAGGAGGTCGACCTGGGGCTCCTTCCCGTTCAGACCTGCTGGCCCATGGACGCAGGGCCCTTCATCACCTTGCCTGCCGTCATCACCAGGGATCCCCGCACTGGACAGCGCAACGTGGGCATGTACCGGATGCAGGTGCGGGACCGCCGGTCGACCTTCATGCACTGGCAGATGCACAAGGACGGGCGCATGGACTACCTGGCGGCGAGCGGCCGCCTGGAGGTGGCGGTGGCGCTGGGGCTCGACCCGGTCACCACCTACGCCGCCTCGGCGCCACTTCCCAAGCACGTGGACGAGCTCATGCTGGCGGGCTTTCTGCGCGGCCGGCCGGTCGAGCTCGTTCGCTGTCGGACGATCGATCTCGAGGTCCCGGCCAGGGCCGAGATCGTCCTCGAGGGGTACGTCCAGAAGGGCGAGGAAGGGCTGGAGGGCCCCTTCGGCGACCACACCGGCTACTACTCCCAGCCGGAGCCGTTCCCCATCTTCCACGTCACCGCTATGACCATGCGCCGGGATGCGATCTACCCCTCCATCGTGGTGGGCAAGCCGCCGGCCGAGGACGCCTGGCTGGGCAAGGCCACCGAGCGGATCTTCCTTCCCGCGCTGCGCATGAGCGTGCCGGAGATCGTCGACTACGACCTCCCTGTGGCCGGCGTCTTCCACAACTGCGTGATCGTCTCCATTCGCAAGTCGTACCCCGGGCACGCCCGCAAGGTCATGCACGCGATCTGGGGCCTCGGCCTCCTCAGCCTGTCCAAGGCGGTGGTGGTGGTGGACGAGTGGGTGAACGTGCACGACTACGAGGAGGTGTTCTTCCGCGTGTGCGCCAACGTCGACCCCAAGCGCGACATCCTCCTCAGCGAGGGCCCGCTCGACCAGCTCGACCACGCGGCCGTGCTTCCCTGCTACGGGGGAAAGATCGGCATCGATGCCACCCACAAGGGGCCGGAGGAGGGGGCGCGGCCCTGGCCGGCCGAGATTCGCATGGCCGGCGAGGTGCGGAAGCTCGTGGATGCCCGTTGGGAGGAGTACGGCATCCCCCTCGATGCGTCCGTTACCAGATTGACACCTCGCCCCGGCGGCTATTGAATCGCGTCCAGCGTGCGAGCCGGGAGGCGATAGAGAACCGTGGGCTCAGACAGGGACGAAGGAACGAGCGAGGCGCCGAGCCTGACGCTCTGGCCCCTGGGCCTGGCCATCGGCGTGGCCTGCGTCCTCGTGGGGCTGATCGTGAGCTGGTGGATCGTGGCCGTGGGCGGGGGTCTCGTACTCCTCTTCGGGCTCTTGTGGGTACGCGACCTCGTGCGGCCGAGGGCTCCTCTCCTTCCCGCGCCGGCTGCTCGGCCGCGGCGGGCGGCGCCTGCGCCTCCCCGGGCGACGCGCAAGGGCTTCCTGTCGGGGATGACCCTGGGGCTGGGGGCGGTGATCGGCGGCGTCGTCACCGTGCCCCCCGCCCTGCTTGCCATCCTTCCCCCCTTCCTCAAGGGCGAGGGCTTCCAGGAGGTGGAGGTCGATCTAGGACCCCTCGATGCCTATCCCGAGGGCCAGTGGCTGGTGACCAAGTTCAACATCTCTCCCCGGGGTGGGAGCGTCAACGAGCGCACCGCCTTCGTGCGGTACAACGGGCTTTTGGACGGGCTTCCCAGCTTCACCATCATCTCCAACCGCTGCGTCCACCTCGGCTGCCCGGTGCAGCCCAACGGGCCCATCGCCGACGAGGAGCGCAAGGTCCTTCGGGCCGGCAGGCGGCGGGTGGAGATCATCCCCACGCGCCCTAACGGGTTCGGCTGCCCCTGCCACGCCGGCCAGTACGACACCGAGGGCAACCGCACGGCAGGCCCGCCGGTGCGAGCCCTCGATCGCTACTCCTACGCCATCCGCAACGGTCGTCTCGTCCTCACCGGGCTCTACAGCGTGGGCAAGGTCGAGGGCGAGGGCAAGGAGGCGCGCATCGCCAAGTACCGTCTGGCGGCTCCCGGCATCCACGTCGACGGCTGGGAGCGGATCCTCTACCCCCTGCAACCGCCGAGCTGATGCCCAAGTCGGAGCGCCGTAGACAGCTCGAGGCCGCCGTCGCCTACCCGGTCGACTGGCTGGAGGAGCGTACCGGCCTCGTCGCCTTCGTCCGCTTCTTCCTCTTCCGGCACGTGCCCAAGCGGACGAACTGGTTCCACACCCTGGGGTCGGCCACCCTCACTGCATTCCTGGTCCAGGCCATCACCGGCGTGATCCTGGCCATGTACTACAAGCCCGACCCCGACAAGGCCTACGAGTCGATCCAGTTCATCACCAACGAGGTGACCCTGGGCTGGCTCGTCCGAGGGATGCACCGCTGGGGGGCCAGCGTGTTCATCATCCTCCTCTTCTTCCACATGGCCCGGGTGTTCCTGTTCGGCGCCTACAAGTACCCGCGGGAGGTCAACTGGCTGATCGGCGTGGTGCTCCTCATCCTGGGCATGTTCGAGGGGTTCACGGGCTACCTCTTACCCTGGGACCAGACGTCCTACTGGGCGACGGTGGTGGGCATCAACATCACCGCTACCGGCCCCTTCCTCGGCCCCTTCCTGGCCCAGATCTTGAAGGCGGGAGCGGCGATCAACGAGGAGACGCTCTCCCGCTTCTACTCCATCCACATGTTGGTGCTGCCGGGGCTCATGTTCGCCCTCATCGGTCTCCACCTCTACCTCGTGATCCGAAACGGGGTCACCCCGCCCCCGTGGGGGCCGCAGGAGGACGAGGAGGAGGAAGAGGAGCCTGAGCCGTCGGCGCGGACGGGGCTTGTGCAGCCTGCGCCGCGGGGCAGGAGGGCGGCGTGAGCTCGCTCGAGGAGCGCCGCCGGCGGCACGCGGCCTACAAGCGGCACGTGGAGCGACACGGCAAGCCCTTCTTCCCCTACGCCATGTTCCACGACACCGTGATGAGCCTGGTCGTGGTGGCGGTGATCGTGGGCCTGGCCGTCATCTGGCACGAGACCGCCGACGGCACCGAGGCGGGCATCTTGGGGCCCCTCTACGCCGAGAAGGCCGATCCGGCCACGACCAGCTTCATCCCCCGCCCCGACTGGTACTTCTACTTCCTCTTCTACCTACTCCGCATCTTCAAGTGGCCCGACTCGGTGGTGCTGGCCACGGTGGGGATCCCCACCATCGCCATGATCCTCCTCTTTGCCCTCCCCTTCGTCGATCGGCGCGTCGAGCGGAGGCTTGCCCACCGGCCGGTGGCGGTGGTGGCGGCCGTCCTGGTGGTGATCTCCATGGGCACCCTCACCTGGAAGGGGGCGACCGCGAAGGAGTCGCTGGGGAGCGAGGCCCTCCTGCGGGTGCCCGAGTGGATCAAGGAGAACGACCTGCCGCCGGAGGCGCGGCCGGGGGCCGAGCTGTTCGCCCAGGCCGGGTGCCAGAACTGCCACACCTACCTCGGTAGCGGCACCTCCGCTCTCGGGGCTCCTGACCTGTCGCGGATCGGGGCCAGCAACCGGGGGGTCGACTACTTCGCCCGCTACGTAGGGAATCCCAGCCAGTTCGGGAACACGATCATGCCCCGGTACGACCTGACCTTCACCGACCAGGAGCTGCGCCAGATCGGCGTCTTCCTGGATGCCTCTCGGGGGCCTAAGCGGTAGGGCCCCTCGCGCCTGCCGGCCCTGCCCGCTACCGGTGCCGGGAAGGGCACACTTCCTGTCTATGGGAAAGCGCGCGAGCGAGTCCGAGGTGCTGGCGGGTATCGAGACCGGGCGACTTTCTCCCGAAGGGGTGAGGGTCATGTTCGACCGCATCGCTCCCGTGTACGACCTCATGAACCGGGTGATGACCTGCGGTCTCGACCGTCGCTGGCGGCGCGTCGCCGCCGAGGCGGTCGTCCGGCCCGGCGACCGCGTCCTCGACGCCTGCTGCGGCACCGGCGACCTCGCCCTTGCCTGCGAGCGGGCGGGAGGCCAAGTGGTGGGGCTCGACTTCTCGGCCGAGATGCTGGAGCGGGCTCGCCGCAAGTCCCGGTCGATCGCTTGGGTGGAGGGCGACCTCCTCTCCTTGCCCTTCGACGACGGAGCCTTCGACGTCGCTACCGTGGGCTTCGGCGTGCGCAACGTGGCCGACCTAGAGCGAGGGCTGCGCGAGCTCCGGCGCGTCCTCAAGCCTGGAGGGCGCCTGGCCATCCTGGAGATCACTCGCCCTCGCGGCCCGGCGGGGGCGCTCTTTCGACTGTGGCTGGAGCTGCTCGTCCCTCCCCTCGGCCGGCTGGCTTCCGGGGGCGGGGCCTACGCCTACCTCCCGGCGAGCGTGCGCCGCTTCCCCGACGCCGAGGGCCTAGCCGAGCTGGTGGCCGGCGCCGGCTTCTCCGAGACCCGCTGGCGACCGCTCGCGGGCGGGCTCGTCTCCCTCCATACTGGGGTGGCTCGATGATCGCTCTCGCCGCCATCCGCGACGTCCCCGGGCTCGAGCGCTACCTGGACGCCCTCGAGGCTCGCCTGCAGGAGGCGGTGGCGAGCTACCCCGGCGTGGTGGCGGCGGTGGGCGCGGACGCCCTCGCCGCTGGGGGCAAGCGGCTCCGCCCGATGCTCGTGTTCCTCTCCTCTCCCCCCGATACCCCTCCCCCGCTGGCGGCGGGGGTGGCGGTGGAGCTGATCCACATGGCCACGCTCGTGCACGACGACCTCATCGACCGGGCCCAGTTTCGTCGGGGTCGGGCTGCTGCCTGGACCGCCTACGGGCCTCAGGCCGCGCGGGCGGCCGGGGACTACCTGTTCAGCCGCGCCTTTGGCGAGCTCGCCTCCACGGGGAACGCCGCGGCCGTCAGCCTGCTCGCCGAGGCTGCCCTCTGCCTCGCCCGCGGCGAGGCGCTCCAGCGTCGTCAGACGCGGGATCCCAAGACCACTGTCGAGAGCTACCTCGAGCGCTGTGCCCTCAAGACCGGCAAGCTGTTCGAAGCCGCCTGTCTCCTCGGCTCTGGCGGCAGCGATCCGGCCCTGGGAGAGTTCGGGCTGGCGCTGGGGATCGCCTTCCAGATCACCGACGACATCCTCGACTGCTCCGGGGAGGGGCTGGAGACGGGCAAGATCGCCGGCGTCGACCTCCGGGAGGGTACGCCCACGCTCCCCCTGCTCCTGGCCGCCCAGGAGGACGAGGTCGTGTACCGGGCGCTGGCCGGCGGCCCCATCGAGGGGGCCTTGGTGCGGGTGGCGGCCACCGGCGCCCTGGAGCGGTCGCGGGAGATCGCCCTCGACTACGCCGAGCGGGCCAGAGCCTGCCTGGACGGGCAGTACCACCGGGAGGAGCTGGAGGCCCTCACCTACCTGGTCGTGGACAGGGACTCCTGATGGCCGTCGCCCTCGACAGCCTGCGCCTGGTGCGGGAGAAGGTGGAGGCGGGCGAGCGCCTCGACCTCGAGGACGGCGTCGCCCTGCTCGAGTCGGACGATCTCCTCGCCCTGGGCGAGCTGGCCGACCTGGCCCGCCGCCTGCGGGGCGGGGACGACCGGGTCTTCTTCGTCCAGAACCTCTACCTCAACCAGACCAACGTCTGTCGGGTCAAGTGCAAGTTCTGCGCCTTCGCGGTGACGGCCAAGCAGCCGGGCGCCTACACCTTCACCCCCGAGGAGCTGGTCGAGCAGGCGCTCCGCCAGCGGGAGGCGACCGGCTTCACCGAGATCCACATGGTAGGAGGGGAGAGCCCCCACGTGGACCTCGACTACTACCTCGACATCGTGCGGGCCTTGCACGAGGCCTTGCCCGACGTGCACCTCAAGCTCTTCACCGCCAGCGAGATCCACCACATGGCCAACCTCTCCGGCCTCTCGCACGAGGAGGTGCTCGTACGGCTCAAGGAGGCGGGCCTCGGCTCTCTGCCGGGGGGCGGGGCCGAGGTGTTCGCGGACAGGGTGCGGCGGCTCGTCGCTCCCGGAAAGGAGCCGGCGGAGGTGTGGCTGGACGTCCACCGCACCGCCCACGGCCTCGGTATTCCCACCCATTGCACCATCCTCTACGGCCACGTCGAGACCTACGAGGAGCGCATCGACCACCTGCTTCGGCTGCGGGCCCTCCAGGAGGAGACGGGCGGCTTCCTGGCCTTCATCCCGCTTGCCTTCCACCCCGAGAACACCGTCTTCGAGCGACGGGGCTGGCGTCACACGACCGGGGCCGACGACCTCAAGATGATCGCCGTCTCCCGACTCATGCTGGACAACATCCCCCACATCAAGGCCTACTGGATCATGATGGGCATGCCGTTGGCGCAGGTCGCCCTCCACTTCGGAGCCGACGACGTGCAGGGGACGGTGGTGCGGGAGGAGATCTTCCACGCCGCCGGGGCCCGCACGGAGCAGGAGCAGAAGGTGGAGGAGCTGGTCCGGTTCATCAGGGAGGCGGGCAGGATCCCGGTGCAGCGGGACACGCTCTACAACGAGCTCAGACGGTGGGATCCGTGACCCTGCGCCTCGGTCGCATCGCCTACGTGAACATGGCGCCGGTGTTCTTCCGCTTGGAGGCGGAGGTGGAGGAGGTGGTGGGGGTGCCCACGGAGCTCAACCGCCTGCTCCTCGCAGGCGAGATCGACGTCGCCCCCATCTCGTCCATCGAGTACGCCCGCCACGCCGATCGCCTGCGGCTGCTTCCCCGTCTCTGCGTCGGCTCGGAGGGGGCGGTGGACTCCATCCAGCTCGTCTCCAAGACGCCCTTGGAGCGCGTGCGCAGGGTGGCGGTGACTCCGGAGAGCGCGACCTCGGTGGTGCTCGTCCGCGTCCTCTTGCCGGAGGCAGAGCACGTGCCGCTGGGAGAGGAAGCGGACGCGGTGCTCCTGATCGGCGACGCCGCGCTCCGCAGCGCCTTCGAGGACCCCACCCCCCACCACGACCTGGGCCGTCTGTGGCAGGAGCGCACCGGCCTTCCCATGGTGTTCGCGGTGTGGGCGGCACGGGAGCCGGTGGCGGCGGGGGTCCTCGCCCTGGAGGAGGCCCTGGTGGAGTCGGTGCGCCGAGCTCGCGCCCAGCCCGAGCAGCTCGCCTACGAGGCCTCTCGACGCTACGGCTATCCTCCCGGCTTCTTGGCTCGGTACTTCGAGAAGCTGCGCTATCGGTTCGGCCCTCGCGAGCGGGCCGGGCTCTACACCTTCCTGGAGATGGCGCGGGAGGCGGGCGAGCTGGAGGTGGTTCCCGAGCTCCGCTTCGTCACCGCGGAGGCGGTGGTATGAGCAGCCTTGCTACGCGGGCGGAGCGCGACCTCTCCTGCGCCGCCATCCTGGAGAAGGCTCGGGCCGGAGAGCGCATCAGCGACGAGGAGGCGGTCGTCCTCCTTCGCTCCCGCGACCTCGTGGCCGTGGGGCAAGTAGCGAACGAGATCAGGGGCCGCAAGACAGATCCCGACCGGGTCACCTTCATCGTCGACCGCAACGTCAACTACACGAACGTCTGCTACACCGACTGCGACTTCTGCGCCTTCTACCGGCGTCCCGGGGATAACCGGGAGGGGTACCTGCTCCCCAAGCCGGTGATCTTCAAGAAGATCGAGGAGACGCTGGCCCTGGGAGGCACCGGCCTCCTCCTCCAGGGAGGGCACCACCCCGACCTCGACATCTCCTACTTCGAGGATCTCTTCTCCTCGATCAAAGCCCGCTACCCCATCCACCTCCACGCGCTCTCCCCCTCCGAGATCCAGCACGTGGCCCGCCGCTCCAAGCTGACCATCTGGGAGACCCTCTCCCGCCTGCGCGACGCCGGCCTCGACTCCATCCCCGGCGGCGGGGCCGAGATCCTGGTCGACCGTGTGCGCGACCTCATCTCGCCCAAGAAGACGACTGCGGCGGAGTGGCTGGAGATCATGCGCCAGGCCCACCTCCTGGGGATCTCCACCACCGCCACCATGATGTACGGGCACGTGGAGACCGTGGAGGAGCGGGTCGAGCACATGCGCAAGATTCGCGACCTCCAGGACGAGACCGGGGGGTTCCGGGCCTTCATCTCCTGGACCTTCCAGTCGGACGGGAACCGCCTGGCCGGTCGCGTGCCCCGCGAGCGCATGCCCACCGCCTTCGACTACCTGCTCACCCAGGCCGTGTCCCGCATCTACCTCGACAACATCCCCCACATCCAGTCCTCGTGGGTGACGCAGGGGCTCAAGATCGGGCAAGTGGCCCTGCAGTTCGGAGCCGACGACATGGGATCGGTGATGATCGAGGAGAACGTCGTCTCTGCCGCCGGCACCACCCACCGTACGTCCACCGAGGAGCTCGTGCACCTGATCCGGTCGCTGGGCAAAATCCCGGTGCAGCGGGACACGCTCTACCGCGAGGTCAAGGTCTGGGCGTAGGCGGCGGTGGCCGGCCTTCCGGCCGTGCCGACATCGGCGCCCTGCGCGGGCTCGGCGCGGGTCGTGCCCTGGAGCCGCTCCGAGCGACGCTCGTCGCTTCTGCCTCCGCCCCCGGCAGGAGCTTCGGCTACCCTGGAGCCGCCGTCGTGCGTCGCCCAGCGGTCATAGCCAGCGTGGTCGCGATCGCCGCCGCCCTCCTCGATCCTGGTCAGGGGTGGTCGCAGCCGCAGCTCCTCATGCCGGGCGTCACCTACGAGCGGCAGGTCGAGTTCACCGCCGCCGGTCCGGTCGTCCTGCACGTGCTCGTAGCTCCGAGGCCGGGAGGCCTGTGGTCGCTGCGGCCCGTGCTCTCCAACGAGGCGATCACGGGCCTTGAGCGCCTGACCGAGATGCAGCAGAGGCTGAGCCCCGTGGCCACCACGGCGGGGGTGAACGGAGACCGGTTCGCCCCCGCCGACGGTCGCCCGAGCGGCATCCTCATGCGCGGGGGCGCCCTCGACCACCAGCCCATCCCGACCAGGTCGAGCATCGGCATCGACTCCTCGGGCCAGCTTCGGGTGGAGCGGGTGGCTTTGCGGGCGACGTGGCAGGGAAGGGGCCCGCGCCGTCCCTTCGCCCTCCTCAACGACCGTCTCTCCGCTAGCGGGGTGGCCTTGTACACCCCGGCGTGGGGCCCTGCCACCCCGCCGACGCCGGGCTCGGTGGAGGCGGTGCTGCGACCCTTCCCTCCCGCCCGGCCGGGCCTGGAACTGGCTGGACCCGTGGTCCAGCTGGCAGGCGGGGGCGGGACCCCAATCCCGCCCGACGGCGCAGTGCTGGTCGGCCGGGGGACGGCCGCCGCCCGAGTGCAGGCGGAGGCGCCGGTGGGGCAGGAGGTGAGGGTCCGGCTCCTTCTCCAGCCCGATTGGAGCGGGGTGACGGAGGCCCTCGGGGGCGGCCCTCTCCTCGTCCGCGACGGGCGGGCGGTCCTGGACGCGGGGGAGGCATTCCCGGTACGGGATCTCGCTCTGCGCCAGCCTCGCGCGGCCGTCGGCCAGACGGCGGACGGCCGCATCCTGCTTGTGGCTGCGGACGGCCGCTCGCTCGGCTACTCGAGCGGCCTCACCACCTTCGACCTGGCCCTGGCCATGGTACGCCTCGGCGCGATCACCGCTGCCGCTCTCGATGGAGGCAGCTCGACGGCGATGGCCTTCGAGGGACGCCTGCTCAACCGGCCGGCCGATCCCAGCGGCGAGCGGCCGATCGCCGACGCCCTGCTCGTCGCCTACGAGGGCGTCCAGGCCCCTCCTCCGGCGGAGCCGGTGCTCTCTCCCAACGGAGACGGAGTAGCAGAGGCCCAGTCGTTGGCCTACAAGGTGGTTCGACCCTCCACGGTCACCGCCTCCCTGGTGGGCCCGGACGGCGTGGCTCGAATGAGCATCTCCGGGTCGGTCGAGCCCGGCGTCTACCCCCTTCAGTGGCCGGGCAGGCGCGAGGACGGAACGCCGGAGCTCGAGGGGAGGTGGACCTGGACGGTGAGCGCCGTCGACGACCTGGGTCGGGCTTCCTCGGCGGAGCGATCCTTTAGCCTCAACCTCTCGCTCGGCTTTGCTAGGCCGGTCAGGCCGGCTCTGGTCGTCCCCAGGCGGAGGCCGCGGGCGGTCGCCACCTTCGAACTTGCCCGTCCCTCCCTCGTCCGCATGCGCATCGAGACCCGCTCGGGGGCCCTGGTGCGGGCGCTGGGGGAGGCCCAGCTCCAGCCGGGGACGGTGACGGTAGCCTGGGACGGGGTGGCCGCGAGCGGAGCCCTCGTCTACCCGGGCCAGTACGTCGCCCGGGTAGTGGCCGTGAACGAGCTCGGCTCTGTCTCCCTGGCCGCGCCGTTCACGGTGCGGCGAGCCGCCGGCAGCGGGGCCCGCCGCTAGACTCCTCCCGCCTCCGTGCTGGTCGCCTCCCTCACCTCCTCCCTCACCTCCGCCATCACCTCCTTCGTCGGCGACAACGGGGTCTACGCCGTGTTCCTCCTCATGCTCGTGGACGCTGTGTTCCCTGCCGCCAGCGAGCTCGTCATGGTGTACGCGGGGGCGCTTGCCGCCGGGGCCTTTGCCGGCCAAGAGGTGGTCGTCTTCGGCGAGCCCATAGCCGATCCCTTGCTGGGTTTGGTAGCGATGGCCCTCGCCGGCACGGTCGGCTACCAGCTGGGATCCGCTCTGGGCTGGGCCATCGGCCTCTACGGCGGACGGCCGCTGCTCGAGCGCCACGGCCGCTGGCTCCACCTCCCTCCTGAGCGCCTGGCCAGAGCGGAGCGCTGGTTCGACCGGTTCGGAGACTGGGCCGTCCTCGTGGGCCGACTTACCCCGGTCGCCCGCTCCTTCATCTCCATCCCCGCCGGCGTCTTTCGCTCCCGCTTCCTCGTCTACAACCTGCTCACCTTGGTCGGCTCGGGCGCCTGGTGCTTCGCCTTCGCCGGCGCCGGCTACGGCCTGGGCACAGGGTACGAGCGGCTCGATCACGCCTTCCGCTACGTCGAGTACGGGGTGGTCGCCCTCGCCTTCCTCCTGGTCGTGCTGCTCGTGCTCCGTCGTCGGTCCAGTAGACTCGCTGGGCGTGCCGAGCATCCCTCTCGTTGACGTCCGGGCCCAGTACGCGCCGCTCGAGGCCGAGCTGAAGCGGCGACTGGCGGAGGTGGTGGAGGCGGGGGTGTTCATCCTCGGCCCCAACGTGCAGGCCTTCGAGCGCGAGGCGGCCTCCTACCTGGGCGTGCCCTCGGCGGTGGCGGTGGGCAACGGCACAGACGCCCTCGTCCTCGCCCTCGAGGCCCTCGGCATCGGCCGGGGCGACGAGGTCGTCTGCCCCGCTTTCACCTTCTACGCGACGGCCGAGGCAGTAGCCCGTGCCGGGGCTACCCCCGTGTTCTGCGACATCGACCCGACCACGCTCAACCTCGACCCCGCCGCCGCCGCCGCCCGTATCACCCGTCGCACGCGGGCGATCATCGCCGTGCACCTGTTCGGCAGGCCGGCTCCCTTGGAGGCCCTGGCGGAGCTGGGCCTGCCGCTCATCGAGGACGCTGCCCAGGCCTTCGGCTCCCCCGCCGTGGCCAGGGCCGGCGTCGTCTCCACGTTCAGCTTCTTTCCCACCAAGAACCTCTTCTGCCTCGGCGACGGCGGCCTTGTAGCCACCCGTGACGAGGAGGTGGCCGAGCGGGTGCGGATGCTCCGCTTCCACGGCTCTCGCGACAAGGTGACCTTCGAGCTCATCGGCATGAACTCGCGCTTGGACGAGCTGCAGGCCGCCGTCCTACGGCTGTTTCTGCCCCAGCTCGACCGCTGGACTGCGCTCAGGCGGGAGGCGGCTCTTCGCTACGCCGAGCTGGGCCTGGGCGCGGTCTGCTCCCTCCCTACGGACGAGCCGGGCCACGTGTACCACATGTACGTCGTGCGCTCGCGGGAGCGTGAGCGGCTGGCGAGGGCGCTGGCTCAGGCGGGAATCGGGCACGCCTCGTACTACACGACGCCTCTCCATCTCCAGCCCGCCTTCCGCTACCTCGGGTACGAGCCGGGGTCGTTGCCGGAGACAGAGCGGGCGTCTCGGGAGAACCTCGCTCTTCCCCTGTGGGCCGGCATCGCGCCCGAGGTTCAAGAGCGGGTGGTGTCGGTCGTCCGCGAGGCCGCCTCGGTGGGGGTGGCGTGAGGATCGCCGGCCTCTCCGTGTGGGCGCACCGCCTCCTCCAGGTCGGTACCGACGCCGCCCTGATCGCGGTCGCGTGGTACCTCGCTTACCGCCTGCGCTTCGACCCCCGGATCCCCCCCTACTACGAGACGCTCATGTGGCGGGGGCTTCCCATCGTGCTGGCCGTGCAGCTTCCGACCTTCGCCCTCTTCGGCTTCTACAACCGCTGGTGGCGGTACGTGTCCACGCGGGACATGTGGGTGGCGGCTCGGGGTGTCACCGCCGCCTGCGTCGTCTCCAGCCTGGTCGTGTACTTCGCCTCCCCGGTCGCTCAAGTCCGGCTACCGCGGTCGGTGGCGATCATGGACTGGATCCTCCTGCTCGCGTTCGTGGCCGGCGTCCGCCTCCTCGCCCGCACCCTCCTCGAGCGGCCTAGCCCGCGGGGCATCGTGGCTCGAGGAAAGGAGGTGATCGTGGTGGGCGGAGGCGATGCGGGTCAGCTGATCGTCAAGGAGATGCTGCGCCAGCCGGCCCTCGGCTACACCCCGATCGGCATCGTCGACGACGACCCCCGCAAGCGAAACCTCCGCCTTCACGGGGTGCGCGTCCTGGGCACGACCGCCGACCTTCCCACCATCCTCCGGGAGCAGCAGCCGGACGAGGTCCTCATCGCCATCCCCTCGGCCTCGGGCCAGGTACGCCAGCGCATCGTGGAGGTGACGCGCCGCCAGGGGATCCCGGTGAAGACGCTCCCCGGGCTGTACGAGCTCATCTCCGGCGACGTCAACCTGGCTGCCCAGATTCGACCTGTGCAGGTGGAGGACGTGCTCGGCCGGGAGCAGGTGGAGGTCGATCTCCGCGCCGCCGCCTCCTACCTCGCCGATGCCACGGTGCTCGTGACCGGCGCGGGGGGATCGATCGGCTCCGAGCTCTGCCGGCAGGTCGCTCGCATCGGTTGCCGCCGCCTGATCCTCGTCGACCAGGCGGAGACGCCCCTGTTCGAGATCGAGCGCGAGCTGACCGCGGAGCGCGGCTTCGCCCCCTGCGTGCCGGTGCTGGCCGATGCCGGCGACAGGGCCAAGATGCGGAGGGTGCTCGAGCGCTACCGGCCCGGCGTGGTCTTCCACGCCGCTGCCTACAAGCACGTGCCCCTGATGGAGGCCAACCCCATCGAGTCGGTGCGCAACAACACCCTCGTCACCAAGGTCATGGCCGAGGTGGCGGTGGAGTACGAGGTGGAGCGGTTCGTGCTCGTCTCCACCGACAAGGCGGTCAAGCCGAAGACGATCATGGGCCAGTCCAAGGCGCTGTGCGAGTGGATCGTGGAGGTGTACGGGCGCCGCCCGGACGTGGCCACGCGCTTCGTGGCCGTGCGGTTCGGCAACGTGCTCGGCTCGTCGGGCAGCGTCATCCCCATCTTCCGGCGCCAGATCGAGCGAGGCGGGCCGGTGACCGTGACGCATCCCGACATGACCCGCTACTTCATGACCATCCCCGAGGCGGTGTCGCTCGTCGTCCAGGCGGGGGCTCTGGGAGGACGGGGAGAGATCTTCGTCCTCGACATGGGCGAGCCGGTGCGGATCGTCGATCTCGCCCGCAACATGATCCTGCTCTCGGGCAAGGAGCCGGGCCGGGATATCGCCATCGAGTTCGTGGGCGCTCGGCCTGGGGAGAAGCTGCACGAGGAGCTGTGGTCGGAGGAGGAGACGGTGACGGCTACCGACCACCCCAAGATCCTCCTCGTTACCCGTCCGGCGGTGGACGGACGCTGGCTCGAGCGCGAGCTGGCCGAGCTCGAGCGCTTGGCCGAGGCGGGGGAGACGCTGGAGCTGGTGGCCAAGCTGGCCGCCATCGTGCGGGCCCCGCGTCTGGCCTCGCCGGCGGAGGCGGAGGTCGCCCGGCTGTCAGTCGAGGGCTGAGAGGAACAGGCGCAGGAGCTCGCCTGGGTCTCGGCGGACGACGGCAGCCGCACGGGGCGGGCGCTTGCGCAACTCGAGACCCTCGGGATGGGCGAGGATGCGGAGCCTTCCCTGGCGCACGAGGGCCTCGTCGACCGCTCCCATGCGACCGCGGAAGGTGGTGTAGACCGGGACCCCCAGGGCCGCCGCCTCTCGGTTCATCGTCCCTCCCGACGAGACGACGAGGTCGGCAAAGGCGATCAGGCTGTGGCCATCGACCGCCCGATCGGGGACGACGAACGAGGGGAGGCGGAGCGAGCGCACGAAGGCCCGCTGCTCCTCGGTGCGGGGAAGGACGACGGCGTGGACATCCGGCCGCCGGCCGAGCACGTGGAGCAGGCGCAGGAAGAGGGGATTCCCGCCCCGGTGGTAGAGGGAGACGTCGGGGGGCGGCCGCAAGACCACGACTACGCGGTCGCGATCGAGGCCCAGCTGGTCGAGGACGGCCGGGTCGGGACGGAAGTCGGCCAGGTAGTACTCCTCCTTGAGGCCGGGGTAGCGCACGAGCTTGGGGGGAGCGAGGCCGTAGCGGCGAAGCCGCTCCCAGGGAATGGCCTCCGGCACGAGCACCCGGGTAGCTGCTCGGCAGCCGAGCTGGTGCTGCAGCCAGGCGAACTCGTAGTCGAAGGAGGTGGTGCAGGGAATGCGGAGGCTGCGGGCCGCCAGCGTGAGGTCGTAGGAGCCGTGGGCGAGGGCGACGTCGGGGCGGCAGGCGCGGGCGAACCGGCGCAGGGCGGGCAGGCGGGTCGCCATCGCCCGTGCTTTGGCGACGGCCGAGCGACCCCCGTGGCGTCCGATCACCGTGGCCTCGATCCCGTGCAGCCGCAGGAGGTCGACCGTCTGGGCGTACTCTCGGGCTGTGATCGCCACCTCATGGCCCTGCTCGCGAAGCAGGCGGATTAGGGGTCGGAAGACGAGCACGTGGGGCGAGTTGGTGAGGTCGATCCAGACGCGCACGGCCGCGGGCCACTCTACAAGCGCTCCCAGGAGCAGAGGCTGCTCCCTCGCCGCGGTGCTCATGGCGGCGCTGCCGAATGAAGTGAGCTTGGATAAGGTGAGCTTATAGTGGATACGAAGCAGCTAGCAGCCTTCTGCGCGGTCGTGGAGCGGCGGAGCTTCTCCCAGGCGGCCGCCGCCCTGGGCGTGACCCAGCCGGCCGTGAGCCAGCAGGTGCGGGCCCTCGAGCGCAGGCTGGGCACCGCGCTTCTCGATCGCTCCGGTCGCCGGGTCGAGCCCACCGAGGCAGGGCTTCGGCTCTACCAAGGGGCCCAGCGGCTCCTCGCCCTCGAGGAGGAGCTCCTGGCGCAGCTTGCCCGGGAGGAGACAGCCGAGCTTCGGGGCCGGCTGGAGATCGGGGCCTCCACCGGCCCCGCGGCGGTGGCGGTACCCCTCCTTCTCTGCGCCTTCCAGCGACGCCATCAGGCGGTGGAGGTGGCGCTGTCGGTCTTCCCCACCCAGACCGTGGTCGACCTGGTGGCCGAGCGACGGCTCGAGCTTGGGATCGTGGGGGCGGCCAGGCGGCACCGCTCGGTCGTCTTCGAGCCCTTCTTCCGGGACGAGGTCATCCTCGTGTGTCCGCCCGACCACCCCTTCGCCGGTCGCACGGTCGCCCTCGACGACCTGCGCCGGGGGCCTCTCGTGCTCATGCAACCGGGCGCAGGCGTTCGCCAGATGCTCGAGGACGAGCTTCGCGGCATCGGGCGCAAGCTTGCCGAGCTGGGGGCGGGGCTTCAGCTCGGGCTCCAGGAGTCGGTGCGGAGCGCCGTCCAGGCCGGCTACGGTGTCACCTTCATCTCCCGGCGGGCGGTGGAGCGGGATCTGGCCGCGGGCACCCTGGCGGAGGCTCGGGTCGAGGGCCTCGATCTCGAGCGCCAGATCTGGATCGCTCGCGCCAAGGGACGGGCGACCAGCCGAGCGGCCGAGGCCTTCCTCGGCTTCGCCCGGGAGCGGCTGGGGCCGTAATCCCCGCCTGGCCTCGGGGAGCCGCCCTCCTCTCCAGCTAGGGGCGAGGAGGCCGCCGAGCCCTGGCGACCTTCCTCCAGGCAGCCTCGACCACGGGATCGGTGACGCGGCCTGCTGCGTTCGCCAGCCATGTGGCCCAGGGCCGACCCGCGGTTGCCACCACCCCCGCGGAGCTTGCCCCCGCAAGCGCTCCGGCCAGGACGTCGACGGGGTAGTGGACCCCCACGAGCACCCGCGCCGCTGCCACCGAGGTCGCCCCGGCGAGAAAGACGAGGCCCAGCCGGCGGTGGAAGAGAAAGACGGCCACGGCGATGGCAAAGGCGACCGTGGCGTGGTCGCTGGGGAAGGAGTTATCCGGGGCATGGCGGACGAGGAGCACGGTGTCCCGGGGGTGGTCGACGAAGGGGCGGGGGTGGTACCACAGGCGGCCGAGGATGGCGGCGACGAGCAGCCCCAGGAGGGCGGACAGGGTCGCCGAGGCTACGGCCAGCTTGGTCCGCGTTACCTGCCGAGGCCTCGAGGCCAGCCAGACAAGGCCGAGGGCCGAGCCCAAGCCCACGATCGTCCAGGCGTTCACGATCTCGACTGCGTCCTGGGCGGCGTCGTGGCCGCGGAGGAGGCTGTTCACGGCGTGGAACATCGCCCAGTCCACGAGGCCATGCTAGCTGCAAGTAAAGATAAAAGACGATTATTCGAGTCATTAGCAGATTCCTGGTACAATCGCCGCGTCATGCCCGACCGAGCCTCGTTCGACGTGCTCGTGGTGGGAAGCGGCGCCTCCGGCCTGGCGGCTGCCGTCTCCGCCGCAAAGGCTGGGGCCCGGGTCGGCCTCGTCACCAAGGGCTCGCTCCAGTCCTGTAACTCGGCCAAGGCTCAGGGCGGCATCCAGGCTGCGGTGGGAGAGGACGACTCCCCCGAGATCCACGCCCAGG